>JBAQLH010000026.1:0-11634 GCA_049301715.1 Anaerolineaceae bacterium | reverse complement strand
TGGTTTCGCATCTGCTGACTTGTATGAAACGACCACACCCTGCTTTGGATAAGAATGTATCTGCTTCAGTTCCAGTTTGTTTCCATGAAACCAGGCTGAGATCTCACCGGAAGGGTTCTTTGTAATGAGAACCTCTTGTTTCGCATAAAAATAAGGCTGATGGGTTGTCACAATCTGATACACCTTGTTCTGGTAATGGATGGTCAGGGTTTTAGAGATTTGTCTGGTGTCGTGAATCGAGAACAGGAAATCCAGGTCCTCTTCCAAATCTAACTGGCGATGTGCGTCATAATCTGATGCAGCCCGTACAGCGAATCTGTGGTTATATTCCTGAATGAACTCTGGCAGGTAAGCATTGGCTTGTGCATACGTACAAATACCTTTCAGCCGCATTTCTTTGACCAAACGATCCTGTAAGGTTGCATTGGCTCGTTCCACCCGCCCTTTTGCCTCTGGGGAGCTTGCACAAATGAGTTTTACATCCAGCACGCTCAGAGCGCGTTGGAATTGGGTCACAGGTTCATAGGCAAGGTTTTTTGAGCCATTAGCGCGAAAGACGCTAAAACGATCACTATAGAAGCTCATAGGCAAGCCCACTTCCCGAAAATAACGCTTGCAGACTTCTCCATAGGCAAAGAAGCTTTCTTCTTCCACAAATTCCAGAGCCACTATCTCACTGGTGGCATCATCAATAAAAACCAGCAAGGTCGCTTTTTGGGCCCGATCTTCCAGCCAGGCGTGCTTCGAACCATCAATTTGCACTAACTCTCCCCGACAAGTCCGACGCTCGCGCATATAGTGTATTTTCACAGGCTTCCTTGTCTTTGCCTGATGAATGCCAACTTCGATCATCAATCGACGTACTGTCTCTTTGCTCAAGCAGATCCTTTCCATCTGCTCAAGCTTTTCTGTCATCAGGGTCGGTCCGAAGTCTCTCAGCATGGGCTTGGTGATAAACACCATGGCTTGCTTCTCAACTCCTTCAGGTATTTTTCGGTTGCTTGGCACGCCTCGTTCCTTGGAGACTATTCCTGCCGCCCCATCTTTTTTGAATTGCTGGATCAGCCGCCGCATTTGTCTTTCACTGATTCCTAACTTTTCGGCGGCTTCCTTTTGGGTGACGCGTTTGTCCACAGCTTTCTCTATTTGGCTCTTTCTTTCTAATTCTTTAGCGCTCATTGTGATGGTCCATTTCATAATCCCTAATATTAATTTAGGACATTTCTATTTTGCTCATTTAGGACATTATCACTTTGCTCTGACAACCCTGTAAAATTCCTACCCAAATCTCAATCTGTGATATAATAAAAAAATCTTATAATCGCGAATGTGTGTATTTCAAAGCCACCATCTGAGTTGTAACGATGGCAGCTTTTTTGTTACACAATTTGCACTAGTGAATGTAAAGGAATATCTTGGAATCTAAATTGTATGTAGGTAATTTGTCGTATGACACAACTGAAGAAACGCTGCGGATGCTGTTCAGTGAAGCAGGAACGGTAGAAGCCGTTGATGTTATCAAAGACCGTTTTAGCGGTCGACCAAAGGGGTTTGCTTTTATAACCATGAGCAACCAGGCAGAGTCAGAAAAAGCTATCGCACTGTTGAACGGGAAAGAAGTGGAAGGCCGACCTTTGACGGTCAATGTCGCCAAACCACGTGAAGAACGACCAGCTTATGGCGATCGCCCCAGCTACGGTTCCAGCGGCGGCCGCTCAAGTTACGGCTCTAACCGAGGTGGAAACCGCGGCTCCAACAACCGCAGATAAGAACAATTAATCTGGAACTACCCCTGCCTATTCTGGCGGGGGTTTTATCATTTAAGGAATTGATAAGGCGCAAACTTCCTGAATTGGTCGGGCGTCACCCGCCGCATGCTTTCCGATTTGGGGCTAAGCAGGTAAAAGTTGCCATCACGGTGCAAGATGGGGATGCGGCGCCGGCGTTTCATAAATTCCGAGCGCATATCTTCGGAGAGGTAGTAGTAGCTGTCGTAATCCTCGGGGTATTCGATCAGGAGCGAGTCGTAAGTATCGATAAATTCCCGACGAAAATCCGCTGTCACCGCCGCCAAGTTGCTGATAACCCAGCAGTAGGGTTCAAAATCCCAGTGGTAAGCCAGACCAATAAAACGGTCGTCTGAGGTGATATACGGGAAGAAGGGGAATTGCCGGCAGGTGACGCTGCGGTATTCGCGCTGGCAATCTTTGGGCCCTTGGCACGACAGCAGGCACATATGCTCCGGGATGTCTTTTTGGAGGGCGGCTGGATCGGTCTTTTCGGAAGAGCATTCATCCCCGCGCCAAGGATGCCAAAGGGAGGTATGCCGCTTGAGAAAGTCCCATTCCTGGCGGTAAGCCACCGGAACGGCGTAGCAGATATCACAGCAGAACGGCTTATGATTGGGGTTGTGAGAAGCGCAGATGAGACCGCAGTCTAGAGTCGTAACAGGCTGGTTAAAATGACTGTAGAGGCGATGGAGGTCAAGTTGGGGTGTGCGCATAGGGATATTGTATCAGGGTTGGTTAAATTCTTGGTTTGCCAGACAAACCAAGCAGGTATTTCAACCCATAAAAAATACCCCATTGAGGCGTTGATTGAAAACTCAATGGGGTTATCTGACAGATTGTCGTAAGGCTGCAGAAGCCGCCTCTGATTTGCTAAGTGTCAGGATTCATTTACAGGAACGTTGAATTCAAAATTGTAGTTGGTCAGCAGCGGGTTCTGTGCCGGCTTCACACTGGATTCATCAAAAGCCGGATCACAGGGACCGATGGTCCAATCCATATTGATATTCAGATTTTGGTAAGAATTACCGCTCAGGGTATAAGTATAAATCACCTGAGTAGGGTTCCCTTTTACCACCTCGCGTGAGGTAAACCTGGCGGGGACGTGTTCATCAATGGACAGGTAGGGGGTGCAGACCATAGATTCAAAACCGTCAGCGTCGTCATAATCCACACCAGACATGGTCAGGGAAAGAGTTAAAGTATCCTGACTGGCGGAGGCGTCCATGATGCCTAATTCCACCTTTTCTCCTTCAGCCGAGAAATTCTGGACAGAGACTGTGGCGGGATATCCTTCAGGCGAAGTGGACTGGGCATGGGAAATATTGGCGTTTTTTGTCAGGTAGACGCCCGTGACGAGCAATACGATACAAACCACGAGCGCGGTAATTTTCTTGGTTTTCATATTTTTACTCCTTGTAGATTCATAGACTAATTTTTGTTGGATCTGAAAGGTGGTTAAGCTGCGAGCAGAGTTATTGGATACTGAGCCAGTATGAACTGTAATAAGCATTCCAGGACCCGACATATCCTGAAACATCTGTCTGCCATTGCCTTCCGGAAACGTAACTGAGCGAAGCGCTCACAGAACAATAATCCGTATTGTAACACTGGCGCTCAACTGACCAGTAGCGCCCGCTTGAATCTCTAATCCCTGCCACCACGCGGAGATTTTGATGGGCTGTAGCACAGGAGACTTCGCCTGTGCCGACGACGACTGAACCGGATTTGTAGGGCAAGTCAGGCCAAACACCACAATCAAGCGGCACGTCAGGGGTAACGATACTGTTCCCCAATGGTGCGGCGATTACGCTGGGAACCAAAACAAATAGCATTGCTGTTGTAAATAACATTACTATCGCTTTTTTCATATTTTTCTCCTTTTTCTAATTTGGAGTCTACAACTTAAATAGAATACTGTCAAGTTTAGAAGTGAGGGGGTTAAACACTGGATGGGGAAATCCGTAATTTTAATATCAAGGCTAAGTTGAAACGCCTTGCTAATCAGCACAGAAGTAAGTCGGGTTGAGCAGACAATTTTATCTATATCCTTCCTTACCCTTCACAGCGGTCCCCAACATTTTAAGCTTAACTTGTAAAATCAATATTTAAGAAAAGCTACATCACTTTGCTGCAAATCTCAATCAATGCAGTGGGTTGAGGGATTCCTTGATTTCAATTGACATAATTGGATTAACTCAGTAAACTAGAATTGTTTTTAGTCATCTGATCCAGAACTTTAGGAGCAACCATGTCTGAACAAAAATTCCTCGTCGTTATGCGATCGGGACCTATACCCGGTTCTAGTTACTATATCGAGAAAGATGAAGTTAATCTTGGTCGTGACCTGACCAACGATCTGCCGGTGCCAGACCCCGAAATTTCTCGTCGGCACGCCCGCTTTTTACGCAAACCGGAAGGCGTTTTTATCGAAGACCTTGGCTCAACCAATGGAACCTTTGTCAATGGCGCCCGCATCTCAGTACCCCAAGTGCTTCGGAATGGCGACCTGATCACGCTGGCTGAAAATACCGTGATGAGCTTTGAGATCAAGGAAGCTGCCACAGAACCTACCAAAGTCGGGGTTGAGACTGCCCCAAAGGTGGAGAACAGCTTGTACGAGCCTGAAATTGCCGAGCAAGCCACCATTCCCCCGGCTGCACAGACTTACACTCCTGTGCAGGCACCCATTCCCCAGCAGCCAATCGCTCAAGCTCCGCAGGTTGTCAAAGCCAAGAAGAAAAGAGGCTGGTTCATGACCTTCTTGATCATCCTGATCATTTGTCTGGTGATCATTGCCTTGGTGTTGACCTTCATGCCTGCTTCATGGTGGTGCGCGCTGACCTTCAATAATATCCCGGGCTGCCCGATTAACTGATTCTCCAGAATTCGAGGACCGAGGTTGATCATAAAAATGGTCAACCTTTTTTATTCCAGTTAAAGCGAGAAAAACCCCGTAAGCCTGCCGTGGTTAATCATAAAGGAGAATTCTCCCAGGCATACTGTCAGAGAAATAATTAAAGCAGGAAGGTAAATTGTCAGGATTTATATCTGCACAGGATTTCGGAGTGCCCAGGTTGACCGGCTTTGGATGACAGCCGAATAGCGAAATACCTACCCCGGGGGTATAATAACAAGGTTATGAAGATTATAAAGAAAACCTCGAACAGAGCCGGAAAGACCCAATGACCGACGAAACTGACCTCCCTGAAATTCCGCTGGATAATAACGCCGGCAGCTTGCAACATGTGGATATAGACGGGCAGATGCGCTCAGCCTATCTCGATTATGCCATGAGCGTAATTGTAGCGCGCGCCTTGCCTGATGTGCGAGACGGCCTCAAACCCGTCCACCGCCGCATTCTCTATGCCATGCAAGACTTGGGTATCCACTCCAATTCCTCCTATAAAAAATCTGCCAGAATAGTGGGTGAAGTGCTGGGCAAATACCACCCCCACGGCGATGCATCTGTCTATGAAGCCATGGCACGCATGGCGCAAGACTTTTCAATGCGTTACACTTTGGTTGAAGGGCAGGGAAACTTCGGCTCAATAGACGGTGATTCCCCGGCTGCCATGCGTTACACCGAAGCTCGTCTGTCAAAGGTAGCCGAAGAAATGCTGCAAGACTTGGATAAAGACACAGTTGACTTTGTAGACAACTTTGACGGTTCCTTGCAGGAACCGGAAGTCCTGCCTGCCCGCATGCCAGGCCTGCTGATGAATGGCTCTAACGGCATTGCTGTTGGCATGGCTACCAACATCCCACCGCACAACCTGCGAGAATTGGTTGCCGCCCTCAACATGCTGATTGACCGCTTTGATGAAGTTGATGAAGTCAGCGTCGAAGAATTAATGCAAGTCCTGCCAGGTCCGGACTTCCCTACCGGTGGAATTATTGTTGGGGATGAAGGCATCCGCCAAGCCTACAGCACCGGCCGCGGACGCCTGATCATGCGCGGAACGGCTGTGATTGAAGAATCCAAAACCGGACGCTTTGCCATTACCATTACTGAGATTCCCTATCAGCTCAACAAGACCAGTTTAATTGAACGGATTGCCGAATTGGCACGTGCGGGTCGCTTGGATGCCATTTCTGATATGCGGGATGAATCCGACCGCCGCGGTATGCGCATAGTAATTGAACTCAAGCGTGGCACCCAGCCCAAGAAGGTGCTCAACCAGTTATACAAATTTACGCCTTTGCAGTCTACTTTCGGAGTGCAGTTGCTGGCACTGGTTGATGGAGAGCCGCGTATGTTGACGCTCAAGCGGGCTCTGGTGCACTATCTGGAACATCGCCAGGTTGTCATCACACGGCGGACCTTGTTTGAACTGGATAAAGCCAAAAAACGGGCTCACATTCTGGACGGACTTCTGATTGCCCTGGCAAATCTGGACGCAGTCATTAAGACTATCCGTGAATCTGCCGATGCTGATACTGCCAAGACGCGTTTGATGGAAAACTTCAATTTGACTGAGGTGCAGGCACAAGCCATCTTGGATATGCAATTGCGCCGCTTGGCAGCCCTGGAGCGCCAAAAGATCGAGGATGAACATCAGGCTTTGATGGTTCAGATCACTGAGTTGGAAAACTTGCTGGCAAGCCCACATAAGATCCTGGAAGTGATCCGGGCAGACCTGAACGATATTGCTTTAAAATACGGTGATGAACGCCGCACCCGCATTGCCCCAGACTTGGATATGGACCTCTCGGATGAATCTCTGGTACAAGATGAACCTGTGTTTGTTTCTATCACCCAAAGGGGCTATATTAAGCGGGTTTCCGACAGTGCTTACCGCTCACAGGGGCGTGGTGGCCGCGGTGTGATGGGTCAGACCATGCGCGGTGAGGATGAAGTGGTTTTTTTCATCCGCTGCAACACTTTGGGAACCTTATTATTCTTCACAAACAAGGGCAAGGTTTACTCCGAGCGAGTATTTGAGATGCCGGAAGAAAGCCGACAGGGACGTGGCATTCCGTTGGTCAATATTATCAACCTGGAACCGGATGAAAGTATTACTGCTTTACTTTCCGTTCCGGACTTCAAGAAAGCCGAGTACTGCACCATGGCAACCTGCCGTGGCCGGGTCAAGCGCATCGCCCTGGAAAAATTTGAAAGTGTTCGCCCATCCGGGCTGATTGCCATCAAACTGGATGAGGGTGATGAACTGGGCTGGGTCTGCTTGACCAGTGGCAAGGACGACGTCATTCTGGTGACGCGCAAAGGCAAAGCCCTGCGCTTCTCCGAACGCCAGATCCGCCCGACCGGTCGCACTACCATGGGCGTGACCGGAATCCGCATGCGTGAAGATACCTTGGCATCCATGGAAGTGGTGGAACCCAATGGCTTCCTGCTGGTCCTGACCGAAAAAGGTTTTGGTAAGCGGACCCATTTGGAAGAATATATTCCTAAAACGAGGGGTACTTTGGGCGTGACCACCATCAGCCAGGCAGTCAGCACGCAAATTGGAGCGCTATCTCAGGCACGTGTGGTCCAAGAGGACGATGAGATTACTCTGATATCCAGTGGCGGGATTGTCCTCCGTATCAATGTGGCTTCCATCTCGATTCAGGGGCGGGCTACTCAAGGTGTAAAGGTAATGGATCTGGACGAAGGCGATACGCTGGCAGCAGTTGCTCGTATTCCTACTGAAGCTGAAAGCCCATCCGAAGAAAGCACTCAGGTGGAAACTTCACCCGAATAGATCTTCCGCCGGGTGCCAGAACTGTCTTCCACCAGCAAAGCACCATCTAAACAGACTTCCACAAGGCGAAACTGACCCATTTCGCCTTGATTCTTGATCTCCACCCAATCCCCAATAAAAATCAAGTGGTTATTCCAATCCTGGATGAAAGAATCCCCACAAAGCTGCTGACGCAGGATTTGGATTTGGGATAGAAATCTTCCAAGCAGCTCCCAGCGATCCGGGCAAGTGCCGATTTCGGCTGTCAGGCTGGTGGCAGGGTAAGCCAGGTCTTCTGCTTTAGGCAGGGCAGCCTGGTCAAGATTGATCCCTATGCCAAGTATCACTGCCAGCGGCTGGGAATCCTGCCAGGTTGTCTCGGTCAGAATTCCACACACTTTACGTTCACGGATCAGGACATCATTTGGCCATTTGATCAGAGCTGGAAGATGATAGTGCTCCCGGAGTACCTGGACCAGTGCCAGACCACCAAGGGCAGTAAAGCGGGAAATGTATGGGCTTTCTGTGTGGGTAGGTCTGACAAGCAAGCTGAAGGTCAGGGAGGCGCAAGGGGTGGAAAACCAATCGCGGCCTAGACGCCCACGCCCATGGGTTTGCTCATCCGCCACGACTACACAGCCATCTGCTGAACCTGCCTCGGCGAGGGCAAAACAATCGTCATTGGTAGAAAGTGTAGTTGGCAGGTGGTGCAAGGAAAACCCGTCAGGAAGAAGTGCCTCTGGGTTCATAGGCGGCTTTATCTCGGGCCGGGCAATTCAAGAGTGCGAGGCAGCGAGAAACACACTCTTGAGCCCTGCTTGTAATTCTCATCCACCCAAATTTTTCCTCCATGGGCTTGCACAATCGACCGGCAAAGGTATAAGCCCAACCCTGTGCCCTTGGTAGTTCGGGCAGCTTCTTCCGAGCGGTAGAAGCGGTCAAACACAAAAGGCAGATCTCTTGGGTCAAAACCCTTGCCTTGGTCACTGACACACACTACCACGTCCCTTGGGCGTATTTTCCCACTGATGCGAATTTCGCCCCCGGGCGAGTACTTGATGGAATTGCTAATCAGGTTAGAAAGCACCTGGCGGATGCGGTCTTCATCCGCAATCAGCGTGGGGAAATCATCTGGAAGATCCGACAGGAGAGTGTGAGAAGAAGATTGAACAGAAAAGCGGGAAACCAGATGTTTGGCGATCTCGGGGATGGACACCTCAGATTTTTTAAGTGTAATGCCGCCGGCTTGCAAGCGGGTGGCATCCAGCAAATCCTCCACCATTTCTGTTAGGTGGTCTGCTTCTTCTTCGATAACTGCCAAACTCTCATCCACTACCTCCCGATCCCATTGCACGTCATCTCTGCGAAGAGTGCTGACATAGCCTTTAATTAATGCAATCGGGGTTTTTAACTCATGGCTGACTACGGAGATAAAACTGCTCTTCATCTCTTCCGCAGTTCTGAAGCGGGTGATATCACGGACTGAGGCAATGATATTGAGGAGTTTCCCTTCAGCAGAAAAGAGCGGTCCAAACGTGATTCCAACCGGCAGAATCTTTTGGGAACCTTTCAGCCGCAAATCGCCTTCAATATAAAGATGGTTTTCCGAAGATTCCTGCCAAATATTGGTAACGGCTTCGGTCAGGGGAATGTTCAAAGGTGGTTTAGCCCATTGAAAGATTTGGGCGTAAGACTTCCCAACCAACTCGGCTTCCGTGGCATTCAGAAGGCGTTCCAAAGAAGAGTTGACCCGTTCGACGATCAAATTAGGAGTCAGGATCAATATACCATCTGCGACAGAATCAAGGAGACCTTCCAGACGCAGAGATTGATCGCGGGTTTCGTTATACAGCCTGGCATTTCGCACGGCAATGGCTGCCTGGTTGGCAAAACTGCTTAAAAGAATTCGATCATTGATAGAAAAAACCCCTCGGTAGTTGCGGAAAACATAGATCTGCCCGATGACCTGTTTTTGGAAGATCATCATGATGCCCACACCGGAGATCATACCCATGCTGATGTCGCTTAGCATGCGATTTACCTCGGGTATATATACATCCTCTTCCCCTTCGGTAGCCGGGAGAGATTCCAGCCAGTTTTCAAGGTAATTATATAGGGCATCCGGGAGGCCTTCACGGACGGCAATATACCAGCCTTTATGCTCATCCAACAGGGCGATATAGCCCGCATGACCAGTCAGCATCTCTACTGCCACCCGCAGGATGCGGGTGAGCAGAGCATGCAGGTCCAACTCTTCCGTCATGGCACGGGAGATTTCCAGTAAATAATCGCGTTGCCTTACTCGGTAATCAGGTAGCATGGGTCAATTGTATCCCAGGTTAAAAGAATCGAGCACAAAGCTCGAAGAGATTACGCCCGATTTAGCAATAAATATTAAATTACCTGGTGTTTCTTCTCAGCCAGGCTGATGGCTTCGTCAAAAATGACCATGGCTTCATCCACTTCCGATTTGGTGGTCGAAAGTGGTGGGGTGATGCGGATGACACTCTTACCGCAACCCAATGTCAATAAGCCACGCTCAAAAGCGAAATTTACCACATCATCGCGCAGTTCTTCAGCAGGATGCTTGGTCTCACGGTCATTCACGAATTCTACACCTAGCATGAAACCCATCCCCCGCACATCACCCATGCTGGGGTGCTTGGCTTGTAGTTCCTCCAAGGCTTCCTTGGTGTACGCACCGGTCACACGGGTGTTTTCAAGGTATTGTTCGTCGATAAGTTTGATGGTCGCCAGGGCAGCGGCACAAGCCAGCGGATTGCCGCCGTAAGTGTTGCCATGTGAGCCCTTGGGCCAATCCATGACTTCTTTTTTAGTGATCATGGCACCAAGCGGCATTCCGGAGGCAATGCCTTTGGCGGTCAGCACAATATCCGGCTCAACGCCGTAGTTTTCAATTGCCCACCATCTACCAGTACGACCCATGCCAGACTGAACCTCGTCTACGATCAGCAGGATGCCGTACACGTCACACAATTGGCGTAACGCCGGAAAGAAATCATCTGGAGGGAAAATATAGCCGCCTTCGCCCTGGACTGGCTCAACCAGGATGCCCGCCACGTCATCTCCGGGGATCAGGCGCCCCAGGATTTCTTCTTCGATGTATGCCACCACAGTCTCTCCATCACCCATGCCGTGTTTCCGCTCAAGGATTGGGCGGTAGGGGTTGGGGAAGGGCACATGCACAACGCCATTCATTAAGGGGAAAAAGCCTTCCTTGTAATGAGCCTTGCTGGCGGTGAAGGTGACCGCGCCGAGCGTGCGACCGTGAAAGGCGCCCAAGAAGCCGATGAACTGAGTACTGCCGGTATGATAACGCGCCAGCTTGATGGCTGCCTCGACACTCTCGGTGCCCGAGTTGGTCATAAAACAGGCGGAGGGTCCGCTCCAGGGGGCAATCTGGTCCAGTTTTTCTGCCAACCTAATCCATTTCTCGTGGTAGAAATCCGAGGATATGTGGATGAATTGTTCTGCCTGGTCCTGGATAGCTTTTACCACTGCCGGGTTGCTGTGACCGGTTGAGGCAACTGCAATGCCAGCTTCAAAGTCTAAAAAGCGGTTGCCGTCCACATCCCAAACTTCGGTACCTTTGCCGTGATCCATCACGAAGGGGTAACCACGTGGGTAGGAAGGTGAAATGACAGCCCTGTCGCGCTCAATCAGGTGGCGGGCTTTTGGTCCTGGCAAGTTTAAAGGTTCCACGGAATCCTCCTTTGGTGGGAACTTAAATTAAAAAAACCAACCACGGGTGAGGGTTAGGTTGGCTTTCAGTATCTCATGGGAGAATTGTATCACAAGTGTACTGGTATCTGGTAGTTGGTCGGAACCTAATAAAACAATGCCTGCAAACAACTAACAACAATTCCCACCACGATAGCCATCCTAACAGGTGCTTTCCTTTATTTATCAATCAAAACCACCCAGAATAAAACCCTGTGTATCTGTTTCAAATGTCCGTGATCAGGACGAAAGAGGAAGATCTTCATTGATTATAGCCTTGAATAAATTGGCATAAGGCACGGACATTTTCCCAGACTTCAACACTGGAAAACTGGCTGTGTGGACGGTTCCTGGATTTCCTTTTCTGTGTTTTTTAGTTTGGAAGTTCTGTTTCCGATGGCTGTTCTGATACGGGAAGC
>JBAQLH010000025.1:0-20399 GCA_049301715.1 Anaerolineaceae bacterium | reverse complement strand
CACCGGGCTGGAGTGGCTGGAGCTGGCTTATAACGCCCGCGGAGCCGACCTGCACGAAGCCATACACAACCAGGCTGGCTATTATGGCATCAAGGCGCCGCCCAGCCTGAACCACCGCTATATCTTTGAGGAAGTGCCGATGAGCCTGGTGCCGATTGCGGCTTTGGGGCAGAGGTACGGGGTATCGGTCAATGGGATTGATGCGATCATCCGAATGGCATGCATCATCCATAATACGGATTACTGGCGCAGAGGGCGCACCCTGGATAAACTTGGCATCAAGGAGCTGAGCGTGGGTGAACTGACCCGCTACGTCGAGACGGGCGAAAGGGAGTGAGAGGTGGAGGTTGGGGCATGCCAGAGCTTAATCAGGCTTGGGCACACAAGGGCAAAATACCTGTTGGGTTAAAGACGGCAAAGAAGATTTGCATTGGATTATCCTAGGAGGAGTCCCTTATTTGGGTAATCAAGTCGTTTTCAATGTCGACTGTCCCCTTGAAAGGCAAGGTGCCGGGAGCACCAGCATGGTCAAGATAAATAGGGCGCTGAAATCCTAAAATTTATTCGAGCGTTATTGGATATTTAAATAAGTAATTTCATATTTATTTAAATATCCGAAGCATATTTTTTACGTTTCTCTTCATATTCTTCGTCTGTTAATAAACCGAGGTCATACGCTTCTTTTAACTTCTGAAGAAGATCAATAGACTGCGTTGAAGCTTTTGTTTTAGTTAATTTATCTTTATTTTGTTCTTTTTCAAGGGCTAATAATTTTTGATACTCTAACTTTGTCAATTTCAAATCTAATTGGATTTTCCGAACCCGTTCTTGAGCTTCAGTTTTTCCTTTTAATATCTGGCCTCGTTTTTCTGCTACTTGCTTTGCTATTGATGCATTAGATGCGGATGCTTCTCGACGTACCGCTGCACGATATTTAGAACCGAACAATACTCCTCCAATACCATATCCAACATTTTGGTTCTTAGCTCTTGCTTCAGCCGCATTCTGAGATAATTGAGCCGAGGCATCATTCCACTGCTTAACTACAAGCTTTGCCTCTTCGAGCTGAATCGTGAGGTTTTCGATGACTTTTTTAAGTTCTTGAAGTTCCGCTGGATTGATGTATGACACTTTTATCTCCTATACATTATGCCATAATGAAATTCATAATAATCTTTGTACCTGTAATGGCCGACTGAAACCGTAAAGAATTCAAGTTCACTATCACAACAGCTCAAGATTATGGGATCTTTGCATCTTTTGTTGGCGAGCGGGCTTGAAGGTCAAGTTGCCTATTACAAAGGCTGCATGTCAATGGTCTATCCATCCACAAGGGTGGGGGGCAGGACATGGTTTTGGAAGGGATTAGCCTAAAGACCGCTGTGTTCTTCCCCGAAAACCTCTCATTTCATCCATTAAACGAACCAGGCAACTGATCGGGTGTGCCTGGTGTTTTGATTTTCTTGCTGCTAAGCGTCGGTATTGACCACAGTACTGGTCTTTTTCTTTTCTTCTTTGACCTTACGCTTTTCTTTGGGGTTTAATTTGGGTTTCTTCCGTTCTTCGCGTCCGGCTTTATCTTTGCTTGCCATGGGGCACCTCCTTGAAACTAAACGATAATATGCGGGTCGAACAGCCCCAATTATAACGCAAATTTGCTCTGCCAAGTTTGGCATGATGGTATCATTAGATTGCTTGCCAGTGCCTATGCCTGGTGATATGATGGAATTATCGGAGAAAAGCTTTTGGACTCGCTTTCAAAGCGCACGCATACACGATATCTGCTCAAATTGTTAATCCTCATCACTATTCCGTGTTATCTGTTGGGGATTATTCTTCTGCGCTTGGACCAGGGACCTCTTTCCGCCACGCCCACTGTTACCATGACCCCCACCATTACCAAGACTGCCACCATTACCCTGACACCTTACCTGACCCGTACGCTGACCATCACTCCAACCGTAACGAATACCGCTACGATCACTCTCACACCAACTTCCACAGAAACTCCAACGGTGACTTTTACCCCGTCGCTGACATCCACCCCAACCGAAACGCCAGTGCCAACCGATACCGCCACTGCCACTGAAACACCGCTGCCGACCGACACTGCTTTGCCAACTGAAACTTTTACAGAAACTACACCCTAACGAGAAACCCATGACATACGAACTCTTGCCGCATCTAAAGAAAATGATCTCTGCGCCGGGTCTTTCCGGATATGAAGCTCCGGTCTGCAGCATTATCCAGGAGGCATGGGAGCCTCTGACCGACCAGATCAACATCAGCCGGGTGGGCAGCCTGCAAGCGCTCAAACGTGGCGATGGACCCGAACCCCGCCCTAAAGTAATGCTTTCCGCTCATATGGATGCCATTGGCATGATGGTAACCGCCATCCAGGAGGGGTTACTGCGCTTCACCCAGGTAGGCGGAATTGATCCGCGCATCCTGCCCGGACAAAGGGTGATTGTGCATGGCAAGCGGGATCTACCCGGCATGGTTGTGATGCCACCGGCTTTCTTATTACCCCCTGATGCTGGCAATGGACCGCTGCCGTTAAAATACCTGCTGGTGGATACCGGTCTGCGCTCGGCAGAAGTGGCAGAACTGGTTCAGGTAGGAGATGTAATTTCTTTTGCCCAGACCCCGCTGGAATTGACCGGTGACACAGTGGCAGGGCATACCCTGGATAACCGTGCTTCGGTTGCTGCTGTAACAGTCTGTCTGGACTTGCTGCAGCGCCGTAAACACACCTGGGATGTATGGGCTGTCGCCACCAGCCAAGAGGAGATTGGCGAGGCGGGTGCTTCATCCTCAGCGGTGGAGATACAGCCCGATTTTGCAATTGTCATTGACGTGACTTTTGCCAAAGGTCCGGGCAGTTCTGAATGGCGCACTTGTGAGCTTGGCAAGGGCATCACCCTGGCATGGGGACCCAACATCCATCCGGCGCTGTTTACCGCCATTACCAATACTGCTGACGAAGTAGACATTCCATACACCCGTGAGCCGGCGCCCAACATGACCGGCACAGATACCTATGCCATTCAAGTGGTTCAGCAGGGCATTCCCTGCCTGCTGATCGGTGTGCCCCTTCGCTATATGCACACACCGGTAGAGCTGGTTTCTCTCAAAGATATCCGTAGGGCAGGGCGCCTGATGGCAGAATTCATCAGCGGACTGCCGGTTGACTTTATGACAACGATTAACTGGGAATAAGCGATGAGCAAAAAACAACAAGCAAATGCAAATAAAGCACCTGAAATCGGTCAGGAACAGATTGACCTGTTGACCCGCCTGTGCAATGCCTTGGCGATTTCGGGTGATGAACAGGAAGTAAGGCAGATTGTGCTGGAACAGATTCAGCCCTTCGCTGATTCGGTGGAAGTCGACGCGCTCGGTAACGTTCTGGTGACCAAAACAGGTCGGGGTGAAAACCGGGTGCGTGTGATGATAGCCGCGCATATGGACGAGGTCGGCTTTATGCTTACCAAGGGGGAAGAGGGCGGACTGTTTGAGTTTGCGGTTGTGGGCGGCATTGACGAGCGCCAATTGGTTGGCAAGCATGTGATTGTTGGCAGGGAGCATCTGCCAGCAGTGATAGGTGCCAAAGCTATCCACTTAACCACGCCCGAAGAACGTAAGAACGCTCTTAAAGTGGACCAACTGCGGATAGACTTAGGCCCAGAAGGCAGCAACAAAGCCAAAGTCGGTGATCGTGCTGGATTTGGCACCCAATTCGAAATCTTAGGACCCAGCATACGCGCCAAGGCGCTGGATGACCGTCTGGGTGTGGTCAATCTGATTGAACTGGTGAAGCATGCCCCGGAAAACATCGACTTGCTGGCAGCTTTTACCGTCCAAGAAGAAGTGGGCTTGCGCGGGGCGCATGTAGCAGCTTACCGCTTTGACCCGCAGGTGGGCATCGCGCTGGATTCGACCCCCGCCAATGACCTACCTGCCTACGATTCGGACGAGGAAAATACCCGCTACAACACCCAGTTGGATCACGGTCCGGCTATCTATTTAATGGACGGAGCCACAATTGCAGATCGGCGCCTTACAGACTGGCTGAAAGCCAGTGCTGAAGCGGAAGGCATCCCCTGGCAGTACCGCCAGCCTAATCAGGGCGGAACGGATGCTGGAGCGATCCACAAGACTCGCGCAGGGGTACCAAGTGTCTCTGTTTCGGTCCCGCAGCGTTATCTGCATTCGGCAGCCGGCCTGGTACGCTTTGAAGATTGGGCAAATACCCTGCGCCTGATGTATTGCGCTCTGGCACGCCTGGATGTTAAAGTTCTAATTCGGCAGGAGGATTAATATGACCAAGGAAAATGAGAAAAAACCCGAGAACGATGATTTGCTGGATTTGATAAAGAAGTTGGTGGAGACTCCCGGACCTTCCGGAGCGGAACATGCCATCCGGACAACCGTTCAAGAGGAGATCAAGGGATTGGCGGATGAGGTTCGCACCGATGCACTGGGCAACCTGATCGCCCGTGTTGGCACTAAAAAGCCCAACGGAATGCGCGTCATGATTTCTGCCCACATTGATGAAATTGGTTTAATGGTTACTCATGTGGATTCCAATGGCTTTGCCCGCTTTATCACCATTGGCGGTGTTTCCCCACTGACCTGTATTGGGGGTAGGGTCCTCTTTATGAATGGAACGCGGGGTGTGATAGGCGTGGAACGGCTGGAACTTACCGCCTTGCCCACGCTGGATAAGCTGTATATTGATGTTGGCGCAACCTCACGCGAAGATTGCCCGGTTAAGGTGGGTGATGTGTGCGGATTTGAGCGACCCTTCGTTGACCTTGGCAAACGCTTGGTGGCCAAGTCTATGGATGACCGCATTGCTGCTGTGGTGGCTATAGAAGCCATGCGGGCGATTAAGCACGGCCCCAATGAAATCTATTTCGTCTTCAGTGTTCAAGAAGAAGTTGGCATCCGGGGGGCAACCACTGCCGCTTATGGGGTCAACCCGGATGTCGGATTGGCAGTGGATGTGACTCGTACGGGAGATACTCCCAAAACCGTGAAAATGGAAGTGGCACTGGGTGACGGTCCTGCCATCAAGGTGCGCGACTCTTCCTTTATGGCTGATCCGCGCGTGGTTAATTGGATGGTGAGAGAAGCTAAAGCCTTGGAAATGCCTTACCAGTTAGAGGTTTTAGAAGCGGGCGGAACGGACGGGAGGGCGATCCAACTTGCCCATGCCGGCGTGCCGGCCGGGTGCCTTTCCATTCCCTGCCGTTACATTCATTCCCCTTCCGAGATGGTGGATCGGGGCGATGTGGAGCATTGCATCACGCTCCTGGCAGCCCTGTTGAATAAAGAAATTACCTTGGGGTAGAATCGCTGTAAACCATCTGAATGATATGGATGGGATTGAGACAGGAAACAAGCGCAGTAATGCTTAAAATAAATTCAAAAAAAAGCAGAAAAGGACATACGAACAAGCCGTTTTGGCTTTTGACCGGGCTGGTGCTAATCAGCTTGGTTGGCTGCAACTCTTTGCCATTCGATGTGTCACTGCCCTGGACACTGCCCTGGATAAATTCGACCCAACAGCCGGAATCATCCCCACAAACGGAAACAAGTCAGCCAGTTCAGCCTACGGAAGATTTTGCCGATGCCACCTCTACACCAGTACCCACCCCAGAGAAGTTAGTCGTCTGGCTGCCACCAGAATTGAACCCTGAAGGAGATGATCAGGCTGCGGCTTTGTTGCAATCCCGTCTGGATGCCTTCAGCAAATCGCAAGGTTTGGAGATCCAGGTGCGTATCAAGAATCTTTCCGGAACGGGCGGGCTTTTAGACGCGCTGACCGTTACCAATGCTGCCGCACCCGCCGCCTTGCCTGACCTGATTGTCCTCAATCAAAAAGATATGGAAACAGCGGCATTAAAGTCGCTGATCTATCCGTTGGACAGTCTCACCACAATTGTGGATGGCGAGGATTGGTTCCCTTATTCCCGCAATCTCGGTTTGATTCAAAATGTAGTTTATGGCATCCCTTTCGTAGGTGACCCACTGACATTGGTTTATGATTCCACTCTGAACCCTGCTCCCTTACCGGATTGGACAAGCGTTGCTGCCAATGCCGGCAGGCTGGCACTGGCAATTGATGATCCCCAAGCCTCATATACCCTGACGCTTTACCTGTCTTTGGGTGGGCAGGTTGAAGACAATCAACGCCATCCCATGTTGGAGGTGGAGCCTCTGACCGAGGCATTGCAGTTATTGAAAGATGCCAATATTGCCGGCCGGATTACCCTGACTTCGCTGCAATACCAAGACAAAGACCAGGTTTGGGAAGCCTTTGATAAAGGGCAAGCAGACATGGTGGTGGTGCCGGTCAGTCGGGTTTTGCAGGCTCTCAAACAGGATCGCACTGGTTTGCCACAACCGGCACTGTCGGAAACACCTAATTCAATAGCGACTGGCTGGGTTTTGGCAGTTACCACCTCGCAGCCTGAGCGCCAAAAATTGGCGGTGGCTTTAGCAGAGGACCTGGTAAAGCCGGACTTTTTAGCCGGCTGGACTGAAGCGCTGGGTAGGCTGCCGGCAAGGCCCTCAGCATTGGACGCCTGGCAGGATCTACAGCTTAAACCCAGGTTGAGTATAATTTCCTCCGAAGCAGTGGTTTATCCATCTAATGAGGTTATGACCAGCGTTGCCCCAGTATTGCGGAATGCCACCTTGCTGATCTTGCGGGACAATGCAGACCCCAGCGAAACGGCAAAACAAGCCGTGGAGAGTCTTCAATGAGTAGTGCAGATTCTGGTATATCAAAAAAAACACCACAGCAGGATAGATTTTCGAGTAATATTGCTGCCTTGATCATCCTGATGGTTGTGGTGATTGCACTGGTGATGGTGGTCATTTCCGTGCCAGACCAGCAACCCTTACAAACGATTACCCCAGAGGCTACACAACTTGCCTTAGAAATAACGCCAACAACAATTGCCGATAACACTGCCAATGGGCAAAATGAACCACCCGTGGTCAATATTGATGGAATCATCATCATGGGTGGAATTTTGGTATTGATCACCTTGGCTGGAGTACTGCGGGAAGTCCTGTACTACCGCAAGAAATCCAATAATTAGGGTAACAGTTTGATATAAAAAAAGGACTGAAACAATCAGTCCTTTTTTTGTGATAATTTTGGGAAGGTTCTGAACGGGAAACTTTTTCCTACGGAGTGGTATTGTGCTGGCTTTGCCCAGTCAAATCACGTAATCCTCCTGTTCATCGAAGCGCCAGACATCATCCGCCTGCAGGTGCAGGGATGTGTCAGGATTGTTATTAACATTCATTTGAGCTTCCAGGACCGCCAGGCGTTTATTCATATCCCGCAGGGAATGTACAATGGCATCGGGCTGGTTGGATTGGGTTGGGTCGGTTTTACGAGCAAGTTCACCTTTTTGTTGAATGACTTGCCCGGGTACGCCCACCACCACAGAATCGGGTGGCACAGGTTTGACCACCACAGCATTGGCGCCGATATGGCTGTACCTGCCTATGGTGATATTACCCAATACTTTAGCGCCCGCACCTATCACCACACCCTGTTCGATTGTGGGGTGACGTTTGACCTTTTCTAAACTAACCCCGCCCAGCGTGACTCCGTGATAGAGTGTGACGTCATCACCGATTTCAGCGGTTTCACCGATCACCACGCCCATACCATGATCGATGAAAAATCGCCTGCCGATAATGGCGGCGGGGTGAATTTCCACTCCGGTGAAGAAACGGGCGATCTGGGAATGGGCTCGTGCCAGCCAGAAAAGATGGCGCTTCCACAGCCAATGCGAAATGCGGTGTGCCCACAGGGCGTGCACGCCGGCGTAAGTGGTCGCCACTTCAAAGGATGACCGGGCAGCCGGGTCACGCTGGACGGCGGTGTGCAGGTCTTCCGCCATCAGGCTGAAGATGCCCATTCGTTTTGGATGAGTCTGGGCGGGTTCGATCGGAATGGTTTGCTGCAAAGGCTTACTGTTTTCCATCTGGGACCTCTTTCAGGTTGGCAAAAAGGTCCGTGCTCAGGTAGCGCTCAGCAAAGCTGGGGATGATCACCACAATGTGCTTGCCCTGATTTTCGGGACGGCTGGCGACCTGAATGGCTGCCCAAGTTGCAGCGCCAGAGGAAATCCCCACCGGAATGCCTTCCTCTGTCGCCATTTTGCGCGCCACCTCAAAAGCGTCCTCCGCCTGTACCTGGATGATCTCATCCAGGAGGTTCATATTGAGTACGGAAGGGATGAAGCCGGCGCCGATACCCTGCAGCGGATGAGGACCTTTTTTGCCTCCAGATAAGACTGGTGATGCGGCTGGTTCAACCGCTATGACCTTCAGGGAAGGGTTATATTCCCGCAGGCGCTCACCGGCGCCGGTGATGGTACCGCCTGTGCCTACACCCGCCACCAGGATGTCTACCTCTCCGTTGGTATCGTGCCAGATCTCTTCACCGGTCGTGCGGCGGTGAGCTTCTGGGTTGGCAGGGTTGTTAAATTGGTCTGCCAGGAAGTAACGGCTGTCCTGACTGCGCAGCGCTTCTGCTTTCTCCACCGCTCCAGCCATGCCAAGGTTGGCGGGGGTCAGAATTAGCTCCGCCCCAAGAGCGCGCAGAAGCAGCTTGCGCTCACTGCTGACCGATTCGGGCATGGTTATGGTGCTCTTGTAGCCGCGGGCTGCGGCAGTAAAAGCCAGACCAATACCAGTGTTGCCGCTGGTAGCTTCCAGAATGATCGAATCGGGATGAAGCAGACCCTGACTGTCGCCAGCGTCCACCATGGCGACGGCGATCCGGTCCTTGACGCTATGGGTTGGATTAAAGAATTCCAGTTTTGCCAGGATGGTGGCATTGCCTTGCGGGTTGAGCTTGCGGATGCGCACCAGGGGTGTGTTGCCGGTGAGTTGAGTAAGGTTTTCGTAAATGGGCATGATGTCTCCAAATAATGATTGATTAAAAAAAAACAGCCAGTTAACCAAAGACTGCGCATCTGTTCTGCACAGCAATTTGTGCGGGGGAGTACCGCCGTGCTCTCAACTGGCTGAATTAAACGGGAGAGAAGAGGCGGTTAACTACCCCGCCCCAGACATATGCAGGAAATTTGCATGGATGAAATTTGTAATGCAATCCGTTCAAATATCATGTCCACATTATAGCTATAGCAGAGAGCATGTCAAGTGAAAGCTTGGACAAAAAGGCTTCGGGTAAGGTTTACTTAATCAGCAGAATCTAATAAACTGTATTTTTTAGTCCTATGAATTTACACAAAGAAATAGATTAGGGTGGAATGAAATAGTACCTATCAATAAAAATACCTTATATTGAATTAGACTTATTCTATAAAAAGGGCATTAGATTTTATCAGGGGATTGTCCGATTTTACCGTGTCATGCGTTTTACTTAATAGAAGCGCTTCAAATAAAAATGATTAGGAGAATGCATGAATAAAACCGCAGAAGCAAATCCAATAATTGCAGACCGGCCAAGTGATTATGAAAATGACATTGTCCTGACAGCGCAGTCCGATCTGAGCAAATTTGAACCGCTTTTCGCATATTGGTTCCAACCGGTTTATCGCTATGCTCTTTCTCGGGTCGGAAATGTTTCAGATGCTGAAGATATAACGTCCCAGACATTTCTGGCAGTTTACGAGAAATTACCTAAATACCGACATCAAGATCAATTTTCGGCTTGGCTCTTTACTATTGCTAG
Source organism: Anaerolineaceae bacterium (assembly GCA_049301715.1). GTDB lineage: Bacteria > Chloroflexota > Anaerolineae > Anaerolineales > Anaerolineaceae > Mesolinea. The sequence goes on along the minus strand of JBAQLH010000025.1, from coordinate 10,666 downwards.
AAATAAGGTTCGGGATTACTTCAGAAAGAAAGACCGAACTAGTGATAATGTCGAAATAGATGACCTGCTGATGTTTCAAGACGATTGGAGTTCTGCAAAGAATGCCGATGAAAAGTTGGAGCTGGCGAGGATTATCAAAGCTATGCCCGAAAACAAACAGGATTTATTAAGACTTCGTTATATTGCCGGGTTAAGTTTTGCTGATATGGGTAAATTACTTGGAAAGCGTGAAGATACTGTTCGAAAGTCACATTCACGAGTGATGCGATGGCTGCAAAGCCAAATGGAGGTGTACGATGAGTGAAGCATATTCGCTTAAGTTAGAACGAGAGGTTATTGCCATTCTGGATGTTCCAGAAGCCGATAGTCAGTCAATCAACAAAGTATGGATTCAACTATCTGAGAGTATTGCTAAGCAAAAGAACGAATCTGACAGGAAATCAAAGACAGCGTTAAAAGGATGGGCTTTTGCAGGTGCCATGTTCATCTTTTTTGCAATTGGTATCGTAGCAATTGGACCAAAGACTGTTTGGGCTACTGTGTCTTCCTGGTTTTTACCAGGGGTCGGCATTGTCGAAGATGTCAATCAAATTTCAGTTCTGGAGAAGCAAGTAGTCGAATCACGGGATGGGTATACAGTCACCATCGAAAACCTTGTCACTTCTCCTGAGCGAACCTGGCTGAGGATTAAGGTAGACGGATCAGTGGAAAACCCTGAGTACTTCTCGCAAATCAGTGAATTACCCGAAGCACCTTACCTGCAGGTTGATCCTGAGACAAAGGTAGCAGCTAATCATTGGGATATTTATTATGGGGAAGCTCTTTATGCTGAGTATCAGTTTCCCGCGATAAGTAATGCAGACAATAGTTCGATCATCCTTTTTTTACCTCAAATTCCCCAGACTCAGAAAGGATTTGCGCCTGAGGATTGGGTATTTAATCTGGTGATGCGTAAATCCACAATGGAGGATGTGCTACCTGAGAGATGGAGCAATACGCGAAGCAGTGCCACTTTGAATGGCATCTCATTGGAAATCCTACAAATTCTGCATAGTCCAAATAAAACTTACTTAACTATACGCTTCCAGACTCCCACCTTGAACGATGTCATAAACTCGGATTGGTCCTCTCAGATTATCTTGAAAGATGATCAAGGCCAAAGCTATCCGGTGACTTTCGACAAGAGTATTGATGGCAGCAACCGAACCTTTCTAGTTCATACAAGTGCTTTATCAGACGATGCCAACATGGTTTTCACACTCAGTTCACTGACTTTAGCCACTGAGCCAATTTTTGACAGCTCAGAACCGAATTTCAGTCTTGACCTGGGTCAAGATCCTTTTGTAGGTCAACATTGGCAGTTGGATGAATGGGTCGAAATTCTACCTTACAAATTACATGTTGTGGGTGCCGATTTACAGAAAGATGATAATAGTGAGTTGAGACTTGTTTTCAGTGTTGAGGACCAGCAAGGATTAGCTGATTTGATGTTGCGATGTGCTGAACCTGTTTGTACAGGTTCTCGCGGCGGGGGGGGAAGTGAGGTAGAAGACGGATTTTTGCGCCCAGCGATACTGCTAAGCGAACACAGCCAGGGGAAACTGCAAATCAAAGTAGTGTTATTGTCATACAATGTTCAAGGACCTTGGGAAATTTATTGGACACCAGGCTCCATTCCTGGAGGCTTACAGATTAATTTCACTCCTCCTGAAATTACAGAGCCTCTGCCTACAAATCCAACAATAACACCAGCAAGAGAAGAATCACAAATTCCATTAACAACTAATGCTGTATTGGCTCAGGAAGTGGAAGAATTAATCAACAAAGGGTTTGAGTATAGATATGGTGAATCTGGTTGGATACACAGCTTGAACGAACAGATTGAAGCAGAAGATTCAGAACTGTATACGAGTGGGCGTCAGTTTGGGGTTAGACATTCTATTAATGAGAGTTGGACCTATATTGATGAACAAGGGCAAATGCTTGAATCGGTAACAATTGGTAAAACAGTTGATGGTGAAATAATTTCAGAAGAAGCCCGAGTAGGTACCACCTTTGTAAACTTTACGACAGGAGATGCAAATGAACTGACAGAAAGCGACATGCTTCCATTAAAAAGCCGATTAGCGGAAGAAATACGGAACTCAGGCGCAGAAGACATAGTAACGACTGAGGAAGAAATGTATGATGGGCGTGATTGTCTGTTTATAAGTATACGAGATAATTTTGTACCAGCGAAAAAATTCGGCAAAGTTTCTAAACCTCTTGCTGGAATTGAAAACAGGTATTGGCTTGACCTGAAAACGGGGCTTATTCTAAAAAATGAAGTAGTCTTTCATCTGGAAGATAGCACAGAAATTACCTGGTGGCAAACGTATTATAGAGTTATGGAGCATATCGGAGAGCCTCCAACGAGAGTATTCGAATTGCTAGATCAAGTCACTCAATAAAAGCGTATTGGTACTTGAAAGGAGATCGTCTCTCTAGATCTCCTTTCAGTGTGCTAATAAAGTGAACTAAATAATTGATCGAAAGAGAATCTTATGCCTAATTGATAATTTAAGTATTAAACCGCATGTTTTGTTAAGTCAAAATTTATTGACTTTTCTCAGTTTAAGTCGTGCGCTTAATTTGCAAAATTAAAGTTGACCAATACAGAGAGGAGAGAATGAAGGCTATCAAAAACATAAATCATGACGGATGAAGGACATAGTAATTCTAATCGAGCATTTTAGTGTAGGAGGAAAAATGAAACGGCTTTTAGGAATGGGTTCAATATTCTTGTTAATCGTGTCTCTGCTGATCCAAGTATCGAATGCTAAGGCGAAGCCTTTTCTTCCCTGGCAATCTCTAAATCAATCCTATACAATCATAGATACCCTAGACACTCTGACGACAAATTATTCTACTAAAATAGATGAGTCCAATGGCAGTTGGTACCATCTCAAATCAAGATATTCCTTACCGTCTGAGCTTAAGAGAACTTATCCGGACGGTTCGCTGATTCCCACTGAAACAATTCATGAAACTTGGTATACCCTATCGACTGAAGGAAATATTAAAAATGGGGTCTCTCGAGTATTTGATATTGATGGAAAAGTCATTCAGGAAGTTGTATTCATTAATAGCATTGCATACAATCTTACATTCCCTGAATATTTGCCTTCCGTAAAACTCGAAAGCTCCTCAATATCTGGGATAAACAGATATGATTTTAACTTTTTTAAGAATCTAAATCTTGCAATGGATGAGGGAAATCAAGTCACAATAACGGCAAACACAATCAAGGTTGATATGGCAGGGGATAAATATGTCGTTTCATATTCGACCCAGTATGTAGATCCGATTGAATTTAATCAAGTTGAATATCCGGTTCTATCCAGTACAGTAACCGCAATATATAATTTACAAACAGGATCTTGTGATGAGGTAAGGACAATATTTAATCTTGAATCTGGAAACCCAATAATCTATCGTAGCGAAACCATCCTTGTTGAAAAGATGGATTCAGCAACGGCAGAGATTAACCAGGTAATTGAAGAATTCGGTTTACAGGTTTCTCCAAGCAATGGTGTGACGAGTGGTTCCGGACTAATTCCTGGAACTAATATATATTGGAATACGAGTAATGAAGTAAGATACATTTCTCCGACGTATTTTGATAGTGCAAGTATGAGCAGTGCTTCAGCTGCTATAGGCACAATCGGATGGACTACACGTTCAAATCAAGTATGGTGCAATGGGACAGTGATAGATGGAGAACAGTTTGGTGGTCTTGCTAACTATAATTCGATGAGTGCCTATATAGATTATAGTAATTCGGGCACTTTTTTGACATCTTGTCAAAGTGAAAACGATGCACATCGAATAAGTGTGAACACTTATCACCAATTTGTGGTTTCTGCTTCGAACTCGAAATATGTCTTAGATGGTGATTCCATTTCTGTACCATAGTGTCTGGTATAACTAATATCGAGAACGAGGAGGCTATAGGCAATATTTATCAAGTCAGCCTCCTCAGTTTTTTAATAATCAATAAGTAAATGTTTTCGAGATAGCTAAGCATTAACAAAATCCTGTAATGAGAATGTGACTTTGTTCAACTTATAGTACACTTTACAGACCCTGTCGGTCAGGTTTCAAGATTCAACCTGCACTATAGGGAATATGCTTAAAATCCAAGTGCTTTATACGTAAAGCCTTTGTTTGTACACAGCTTTGCTGGAAAGCTATACAATGATTAGCATTAGACCCTTCAGAAAAATGAAAAATAATCTTACATCACCATAATAGCTCTCCTGAATTCTAAGGGCAAATACATGGAGCTATCCTTACTATGATAGCTTTGTGAGTGCGTATAAGATCTTTTATTTGTTCAAACAAGTGAGGAAACAAGCCTAAACCAGGATCGGGAGTAAAATTTGATTTACTTAATCTCACTAAAACGCGAACTTACTGACTTCGTCCTTATATCTTTAAGCATTTAAGAACAACGGTAAAAAAGATTCCAACAGGTATAGTTTTGTGTACAAGGACAGATTGAGGCTCCTTGTGACTATGCTGAATCCGTCCAAAAGTATTTGAGACATTCCAAGTTAGGACCCGAGAATCTGTCAATACAGAACCAGCTTCAGAAAGCCTGCATTATAATCAGCAAAAATCTGACAAGGATTTCCCATGTACACACGACTTTCCCGACTGACCCAACTGCTCACCCAGTATCATCTGGATGCCATTGCCCTCAACCCGGGACCCTCCCTGGCTTACCTGACGGGGCTGCAGTTTCACCTGATGGAGCGCCCAACTGTGGCTTTATTCACTGCCACCGGACGTGTCGGGCTGATCCTGCCCGCCCTGGAGCAGCAAAAACTTGAGAGTCTGCCTTTTGCGTTGGATGTTTTTCCTTTCGGGGACGACCCCGGCACCTGGGGCTCAGCCTTTTATCAGGCTCTCCATGCGCTTGACCTGACCGGCAGTAAGATTGGTCTCGAACCAACCCGTCTGCGCGTGCTGGAGCTGCGCTTTTTGGAAGCCGGCGCGCCCAAAGCTGAATTTGCTGACGCCTCTGCGGTTCTTTCTGATCTGCGCATGGTTAAGGATGAAGAAGAACTGTTAAAAATGCACCGGGCTGCCCTGATTGCCCAGCAAGCCCTATTGGAAACGCTCAAACGCGTGCAAATCGGCATGACCGAAAAGCAAATTGCTGCCGAATTGGTAGTGCACCTTTACCAGGCTGGCTCTGAAATTGAACTGCCATTTCAGCCTATCGTCAGCACGGGCCCCAACACTGCCAACCCCCATGCTGTACCCTCTGATCGTACTTTGCAGGAGGGTGACCTGCTGCTGTTTGACTGGGGTGCCAGCCATGAAGGCTATTTTTCGGATATCACCCGCACCTTTACGGTCGGGCGGGTTTCCCCGGAATTCTTGCGCATAGGCGAAGTTGTGCTGGCTGCCAATACCAAAGGGCGCATAATTGCCAAGCCTGGGTTGGCTGCCGGATTGGTCGATCAGGCGGCTCGTCAGGTGATCGAAAGCGCAGGCTATGGAGATTGGTTCACCCATCGTACCGGGCACGGACTTGGCATGGAAGCCCATGAAGCCCCTTATATTTACGGCGGAAACGCTCTGTTGCTCGAGCCTGGCATGACCTTTACCATCGAACCGGGGATTTATTTGCCTGGCCGGGGCGGAGTACGGATTGAAGATGATGTGGTTGTTACTTCCGGGGGTTTGGATAGCCTGACCGACCTGCCCAGGCAGGTCGTGCCGTTTGATTCTCTGAAGATTTGATCCCTTGAAACAGAGGCGGGATCTTTATCTGGTGGCAGCCTCCCTGCTGACGTGGGGGGCGGGGGAAGGATTGTTCTATATCTTCCAACCACTTTATCTGCAAGAGCTTGGGGCTGACCCGGTTCTGATCGGGACCATCTTGGGAATCAATGGTTTTGGCATGGCTTTGGCACAAATCCCGGCGGGCTATCTCTCAGATCGGATCGGACGACGCCCGTTGATGTGGTTCACCTGGATCATGGGTGTGATTGCTGCCGTAATAATGGCTTCAGCACAAGGGCTAACCGCCTTTGTGATCGGTCTGGTTTTGTATGGGCTTACTTCGGCTGCTTTGGCTCCCATGAATAGTTATGTTGCCCAAGCACGCGGGGACTGGTCGGTTGGAAGGGCGCTCAGCTTTACCTCAGCCGCCTATAACGTCGGCGCCACCCTGGGCCCGCTGACTGGGGGGCTGATTGCCGAGCGCTTTGGCCTGCGTTCTGTTTATATAGTGGCTTCAGGCTTTTTTGTTATTTCCACTCTGATCCTTCTCTTCATCCGCAAACAGCCGGTTGAAAATATGGAAGTGCACGAGAAAAGCCCAAGTCTATTGAAAAATCCCCGCTTTGTACTTTCTTTGGGAATGATTCTGATGATCATGTTTGCCCTTTACCTGCCCCAGCCGCTCACCTCAAATTTTCTACAGAATGAACGCGGACTATCGCTGGCTGCCATCGGACGACTGGGATCCATTCAGAATATCGGAAATGTAATCTTTTTGCTGGTGCTGGGGCATTTGCCGCCAATGACTGCATTTATGCTTGGTCAGGTGGCTCTGATGGGTTTTTCAGCCCTGCTGTGGAAGGGCTCTGGGATGTTCAGCTATGGGTTGGGATATTTGCTTTTGGGCGGCTACCGCCTTTCACGATCCCTCAGTTCAGCTTTTGTGCGGCCAGTGGTAGGCGATGCTCAGGTGGGGTTGGCGTTCGGCTTTGTGGAGGCAGCCAACAATCTGGCTTATCTTGCCGCGCCCGTATTGGCAGGTTTGATTTATGATCGAAACCCCGAAAGCGTGTATCCGGTCAGCCTGATAATCTTATTGGTGAGCTTGTGCCTGACTTTCGTGGTCAATCGTCACAGGTCAGCAATCAAGAATCACTTATCTGAACACAGCTCGACAATGATGGAATAGGAGAAAATAATGCAGCTCGCAATTATCCGGATGATCTTGGGTCCCCTTCAAAATAATGTTTACCTGCTGGGCGATGAAGACAGCCGCGATGCGGTCATCATCGATCCTTCTTTTGAACCCGGAAAACAGTTAGCGGAAATCGAACGGGCAGGCTGGAAGCTGCGCCAAATCTGGCTGACCCATGGGCATTATGACCATACCACCGGAGCAGCTATCCTCCAGCACTCCATTACCCCGCCGCCGTTGATCGGCATGCATCCTGACGCCTTTGCCTGGGCAGCCGGTCAAAAGAATCCAGTCAGTTTCGGCGTCCCGATTGATCCGGTTCCGCAGGTGGATATTCCCTTCCAGCAGGGGCAGCAATTGGCGCTAAACCCGGAAGGCGGGGAGCTCATTGTGGAAGTGCGGGAAGTCCCCGGTCACAGCCCTGGTTCCGTCCTGTTTTATTGCCCAAGCCTGCAAGTTGCCTTTACTGGGGATGCCATCTTTCACGAGAGCATCGGACGCACTGATCTCCCTGGAGGCGATTACACCACCCTGATCGCCAAAATTCGGGAACAGGTGTTTACTCTGCCGGATAAAACAACACTACTCCCCGGTCATGGACCGGAAAGCAGTGTTCTACACGAAAAACAGTACAATCCCTACTTGGCGTAGGTAATTGCGCGGGTCTCCCGGATGACCGTTACACGGATCTGACCGGGATATTGCATGGTTTCCTCAATTTCATTGGCAATGTCTTTGGCAATGGTATGCGCTTGCAGGTCGTCAATCTCTTCCGGCTTGACGATGATGCGTACTTCACGTCCGGCCTGAATGGCAAAACTCTGCTCGACACCCTTATAAGAATTGGCAATCGCTTCCAGGGCTTTCAGGCGCTTGATGTACTGCTCCAGGTCTTCACGTCGGGCGCCCGGTCGGGCGCCGGAGATAGCATCGGAGGCTTCAACGATTACTGCTTCTACCGAAGCCTGTTCAACCTCGTGATGATGCGAGGCGATCACGTTTACCACGGCAGCATTCACCCCGTGCCGCTTGGCAAACTCGGCCCCGATCATGGCGTGTGTGCCTTCGGTGTTATGGTCCATGGCTTTGCCAAGGTCATGCAGCAAAGCCCCAGCCTTGGCAACTTCCACGTTGGCACCCAGTTCGGAAGCCAGCACACTGGCAATCTTGGAGGTTTCCACTGAATGCGCCAACTGGTTTTGCCCGTATGAAGTGCGGTATTTGAGGCGGCCAAGTTTCTTGATGATTTCTGGATGCAAGCCGTGTACCCCGGCTTCGTAAGCGGCTTCACTGCCGGCTTTTTGAATATCCTCATCCATCAGCCCACGCTCCTCTTCCAGGATCTTTTCGATGTAGGCTGGGTGGATGCGGCCATCCACTACTAGACGGCTGAGGGTGCGCCGGGCAATTTCGCGGCGAACAGAATCAAAGCAGGAAATGGTGACCGCCTCGGGGGTGTCGTCTACGATCACGTCCACGCCGGCAGCCTGTTCAAATGAGCGGATGTTGCGCCCGTTGCGCCCCACGATGCGGCCCTTCATTTCTTCATTGGGAAGGGTCACCAGCGAGGTAGTAACCTCGGCGACCTTGTCTGACGCCACGCGTTGAATGGCATCGGCAATCAACTCGCGGGCTTTTTCCTGACCAGTTTCACGGGCTTCGGTTTCAAACTGGCGGATGATACGTGCCATATCCGCACGTGAACTCTTTTCCACCTCTTCCATCAGGACGGCACGGGCTTCATCGGTGGTCATCTCAGAGACACGCTGCAGTTCTGCCAAGTGTTGCCCGTACAGAGTTTCAATTTCATTGGCGCGGCGGTCTATGCTGCTCTGGCGTTTGTTCAAAGCAGCTTCGCGCTGCTGCATTTGGTCAAAGCGGTGGTCCTGCTCCTCACGGCGCTTGACCAGCCGATCATCTTCCTTGTTCAGTTCGTTGCGCTTGTGCTGCAGGTCTGCTTCAGCTTCACGGGTAATCTTGAGGGCGGTATCTTTTGCCTCCAATTCTGTCAGGCGGGCTTTTTCTTGTGCTTCGGCGATGATGTCTTTAGCGGTCTGCTGAAGTTTCACATCCTGACGCTTGCGGATGGAGGAAAAGACCAGAAAACCGATTAACGCTCCCAGCAACAAGGCAAGCGCGAGAAAGACGATTCCCAGCGGTCCTTGCGGTAATATATAAAAATCTTTCATTGTGTCAAGTGCTCCATATTCGTAGTGGTTGCATTGTTATGCTCACGATTCTGTACTTCGATCCAAAGTTGGTGAGTAATCTCTTTGGCAATTTGGTAACTAAAACCTCGCCGCAGCAAGTAGTTGGAAAGCTTATTGCGAAAACCTTCCCAGGGCTGTCTGGCATACCGGTCGGCAACTTTACATCCGGCTTGGTAAGCCAACTGGGCATCATCCAGAGCTGCTTTCTCCAAAGTGGCTTGAATGATCGGATCAGAGACGCCTTTTTGGTGCAGTTCAGCTTTCAGCAGACTCTGGCTGCGGGGGCGGAAAGTGCAGCGGTTCTCCACCCAATCTTGGGAGAAACGGACATCGTCCAGGTAGCCATTTTGTTCCAGGCGGGTGATCACAGCAAGGGTGACACGGTTGTCGCACCCCTTCTGCTGAAGGAATTTTTCCAGTTCCTGGGCAGAGCGGGCACGAAAGCCCAAAAAATGAAGCACGCGGGCATAGACACTTTCCAATTCATCCTGTGCCAACAGGCGCTCAATCTCAGCCTCGCTCAACTTTTTGCCCGGATTCAGCCAGGCGGCAGTCAGGCGGTCCAGCGAAAAAGCATATTCGCCGTCCAAACTGATATTGAGGCGGTTGTGATTGCGCTTTTGCGCTTCTATTGCTGTAATTTCTTTTTCCATTTCAACCAAGAAGCCACGGTCTCAGACAGACCATGGCTTCTTTTTGGACAGTACCCGATTCGGGATTCTATAACAATCCAGCTCTCTTGCAAGAGCGGACCAGTAAGTAAAATCGGTTTATTTCTTGATACGAATAATTACTATGTCAGCATATCCAGTCAATAAGACCTGCGATCGGTCTACTTGCTCGAAGTAAAAGCTCCGGCAAATCATTATTCGTCATACCCAACAACGCGTGTACATCGAATCAACCAGCAAACAAGTATGCATTATTTCGTACCAAAAATCATAAAGCCAGAATTCCTGGCGTTACACTATCCAAGCAAGATCTTTTGCAGATCTCTAAGCCACGGTCCTTGCGAAATTCTTCAGGCAGAACTCATGAGCATATAATGTTTTGTTAAAGGAATTATACAATAAAATTCAGAAATTGAAAAATGAATTATATACGCAGTTACCATATCAAAAGTTCATAGAAAAGGGATAGACAAAAAAGGATAGTTCCGATCATAATAAGTTATTGAGAACATCGCCAATATCCTTAATTAAAGGAAATTCCATTTGACGGGTAATAAAACACTTCCAGGGGGAGCAAAAGCTCCCCTTGGAACATATTGGATTACAGAGAACCGTTTATGGATATGCTGGAAGGGTGGGGGTTCGCGTGATTGTGGGCGATGGAGAAGGTGAAGGTAACGGGGTGACGGGTGGGCCACACGATGGTTGGAAATGGTGTTTCCGGCACGATTGTCAGGTTTGGCGGCGCCGTGGGGGCAGGGAAGTCGGTTTCGAGTTCCATTTCCGCCCGGCTCTCCTCAACCTGTTTCCCTTCA
>JBAQLH010000024.1:0-37942 GCA_049301715.1 Anaerolineaceae bacterium | reverse complement strand
TACTGAAAAAACTTGTTTCTAAAACGCAAATCTTACCTGGTTAAGCGTTACAAAACCTAGCCAAGCGCGAAAAAAAGCTTTTAGGGGAACAAAAAAAGAAACAGCCGGTTGTTCCTGAGAGCATTCCTGCTCTCTCTGGGCCTTCATTTGCTCATTTTCCAGCTTTGTTTTGGATTCCAGATAGCGTTGGATACGGCGAACATTGGTGATCATTGCCGATCCAATTACCATACAGAATACTCTGAACCGACCTCGCACCGGCAACTTGCTGGCCGGGAAAGGATGTTTCACCTGACGGACTGTGGCTTCAACAGCAGCTCGTAGGTTACGTCCTTCTTCCTGGTGGATCAAACTCCTCTGTCGCCTCTCGGACATATTGATTTGCTTCTGATTAAAACGCAAGTGAAAGCGGAGATCGCGTTTACCCCTTTGTACCGGACACTTTTCTAAAAAGGGGCAAGCCAGACAGACATTATCTTCAAAGTGAGCCACATAGGCCTTCTTCCGGCTGCTGGATTGAACCATAACCATTTGTCCTTGTGGGCAGGTGATCTGGGTCGGTTTCTTGCTTTCTGCCAGTTTGATCTCGAAATCGGCCAGGTTGAGTTTTTTAGTGCTGGGCGCTCGTCCACGAATGGCTGTCTGGATTTGTTCGACATGGTTAGCTTGTAAGAGCTGGTCTGCATCGGTACTTCCATAACCACCGTCTGTATACACGGTATCCAGTTCAGTCCGCTCCTTCAAATTGGGTAAGGCTTCTATCAACATTTCCGCATCTTCAGTGTGATTGGAGGCTACCTGGACTTTGGTAACGAGTTGCAATGGATTCTCTGGATCACACGTTTCAGTTAGATTGGCGACATATCCTCTGAAGGACTGATTGTTTTTCTGTCTGTAAGTGGCTTCCAGATCATCAGGGGATTGCAAACTACTGGCACTCAGTTCCTTACCCTCCTTGATCTTTAATGCTTTTTCTTCCACCCGGAAATGTTCGCCAAATACCCGCATAAACATCTGATAGACCGGCTCCTGAGCATAATTCGACCCAAGTTCAACCAGCAGGTGCTGCATTAGTTCGCCGATCTTCTGCAAATGTTCGCCCGTGTCCTGTCCCTTGATATGATAAACATACTGTCCGGCGTGGCCTTGAATATAGGGGGCAAACACTTCGGCGTAATAACCCTGGTCTTCCTCTGTTAACATTCGATAGACACGCTGCAACACTTCCACCAGCAGCTGCAAACGGCTGACTTCGCGAATGTTGCTGGCGATCTGCGTGCTGTCCATTCTCTGTTTACCGGTCTTTAGATGATAAGCTGTGATCTGTTTGTCTGTCACCTGCTCGAAGGCCTGATCCAGCAGGTTTATCCCGGTCTCTTGCATGTAGCGGCTCAAGCGTTCGCGAAAGTAGTACAGCGTGCGGGGCTCGAAGTCACCCTCTCCCAATTGCCGAAATCCAAGGGCATATCGAACCTGTGAGTTATAGCCAAACTCATCAAACATCTCTTCGTCAGTCCATCCATTCCCTGCTTTCAAATACTCCAGTCCAACCAATACATTGACCGGGATATTGGGCCGCGACGGGCAATCTGCATAGAGTATTGCGAAGGGTGTTTCATCCAGACGACAGAAGAATTCCCGGTAGAAGGCTCCCGACCAGGAGGTATCCAGACGCTTCCTTAGCTTTGGAGGTAGTTCGTCTACGTTGCTAGTGAGGGGTAATTGGAAATGGCGATGGTTTTCTTTGAACATGATTTTGGCCTTGTGACTGGGATAGCTTCATTATATTAAACTTTTGGCCGTTTGCAGAGGGTATAATTTGGACTAATTCTATCTGGTCGTTTTTGCAGTGAAGTCTTCTATTAATTGAAACTTACAGAAACATTTCTGTTTTACCCATCAGCTTATCCTGCACCAATTGTATGACCTGCTGAATATGAGCGTCACTGGAAACAAGATTAAGATTATCACTTGGAATGATTAAAATTGGGCACTGAGTAAAAGAATTAATCCATTCTTCATAGAGATCATTAAGGTGGGAAAGATAATCTCTTGAAATTCCAATTTCATAATCTCTTCCGCGTGAAGCAATTCTGCTGATAAGAGTATCCACCGAAGCCCGCAGATAGACGATTAAATCTGGTGGGGGCAGCAGTGAGATCAAGATTTGATACAAATCCTGATAAATACCATAATCCCGTGTGCTAATATCACCCTGCAAATAGAGATTGCGGGCAAAAATTTCTGCATCTTCGTAGACACTGCGATCCTGAATTACCGAGCCTTGTGCTTCCAGTAGCTGTTTATGAATACGAAGCCGGCGTGTCAGAAAGTATAACTGTGAATGGAATGACCAGGTTTCCATATCCTGATAAAAATCAGCCAGATAAGGATTATCGTTGACGGGTTCATAGAATGGTTCAAGATTAAGACGCTCACTTAGCAACTGTACCAAGGTAGATTTTCCTACTCCAATGTTCCCGGCAATGACGATAAATTTATCCATGGATTGTTCCTTCCAAGAAGTTCAGGTACTTAAAGTATAAGCCCTCTTGCTTCAGTTTATTGAAGGGTCTCTCTTTAAACCAGAAAAAGCCCTGAATAGTTTAATAATTAACAAGAAAGGGAACGGCAAAATAATTATGAGGTATTCCCAGACTGTGGAATAATCTTTATTCGGCGAATCAGAAGCAATACCAGTAAGTTTAAAATAATCGTAACCAGGCAGGCTACCCAAAACCGGCTGCGAACATCGGCAATATTGAATATGCTATGCGATATTCGAAATTAATTACTGTTCGGGCAAGGGTAAAGAGGGCAGTCCCTATTTTAGTACTATGGGAAAGATGGTCAGACATGGCGAAATAGCAGTATTTAAAAATTCAGGGCTATCTGAGGGAAGGATGATCTATTTGGCGGGTGTATATTGTTCAAGAATGTCTTGAAGGGAAGTTTGCTTCATCTTTGAGATCAACAGATATTCTGTTTCTTTCCAAAAAGCCATATAAGGGCAATTATCACTTAATGGGCAGCCTTCTGGATCTTTGGAGCAATGGATCAGGTTGATGTTACCGTCCACGGCAATAAGAATATCATAAATGGAAATATCGGCCGGTTTTTTTGCCAGCACGATGCCGCCTCGGGCCCCCCGCCGGGTCTTAATCAAGCCGGCGTTTCCGAGCTGTGAATTGATCCGGGAAAGAAAAATCCTGGAAATTTGCATCTCTTCTGCAATCACGTTGGAAGGAATCGGCTTGTCAGTTCCGAGGGGAGCGATGAAAAGCATTGACCGTAAAGCGTAGTCTGCCTGATTGGTTATTTGCATTGTCATGATCTGCTCTTTTTTTGTTAAATAAACGCGGAAAAGAAAACAAAAAATGATTACTGTATTAGTTTATCACAATTATTATAAAAAGCTTACTTTTTCTATAGAAAAGACGCTGTTTTTGATAATATAGGTATGAATAACAAGAGAAACAGGATCGCAGCTATATCTGAAGCAGCGTTATTTGCTTAAGACTTTGTTCTTATTATATTGGGCGCGCAAACAGGCAAAGGTTTCATCGCTGATATCGTGCTCCATCTTACAAGCATCTTTCTGCGCCACTTGCGGATCTACACCAAACGCAATCAAAATATTTGTCAAAACCTTATGACGTTCATAGATACGTTCCGCAATTTTCCTGCCTTTTTCTGTCAGGGTGATAGTTCCGTCGTCTGCGAAGTTGATGTAGTCTTCATTCCGGAATTGTTTCATCATCACCGAGACAGTGGGTTTGGCGTAGTTCATCTCATTGGCAACATCAATAGAGCGTACCTTGTCGAGGTTCTCGCTTAGAATCAGAATGGTTTCAAGATACATCTCGGCTGCTTCTTGAATTTTCATAGTAATACTCCATAAATATTGTACCCGTATTTACGGTGAATCTTCAGCAGGTGCCTCTACAATAATAAATAAGATTTGATTAAACCTATTGACAAAAGAGTTAGGCAGTGCTAACCTTAACAGTTAGGTTGTCCTAACTGGTTGTTGGGCAATAAAAGAGGTGATGAAATGCTGCCGTTGTCAATGATTGGTTTAGGTGAGACAGGATATGTTGCGAAGATTAGCGGGAATTCCCGAATGCGCCATCACATTGCCGAGCTGGGTTTCACATTTGGTTCGCCGGTCACGGTGGTGACCATTCTGAATGGAAGCATGATAGTTGGAATTAAGGCAACGCGGATCGCCATCAGTTCTGAGGTGGCGAGCAGGATATTTGTGAGTGACAAGGAGATTGAGGATGCAAACATTGAGACAAGCCAAGCCCGGAGATACCGTCACGGTCGTCAGGCTGCATGGGGCAGGGCCTGTGAAACGCCGTCTGATGGATATGGGTATCACCAAGGGAACCGAGTTGATGATCCGCAAAGTCGCCCCTTTGGGAGATCCGATTGAAGTTAATCTCAGGGGATACGAGCTGTCCATCCGTAAGATTGACGCGGAAATAATCGAGGTTCAGCCTGTAAATCAGCTCCCCGAGATCAATTGAGAGTGGTTATCTGAAGAGAAGTCAGATAGAAGATAAACAGGAACAAAGAGACATAATGGCATTGAGAATTGCATTAGCAGGAAATCCAAATTCAGGGAAAACGACCTTATTTAATGCTCTAACCGGTTCCAATCAATTTGTCGGTAATTGGCCCGGGGTGACCGTTGAGAAGAAAGAAGGCCATTTGCGCGGTAACCAAAATGTTGTCATCGTGGATTTGCCTGGAATTTATTCTTTGTCTTCAACATCACTGGAAGAGATCATAGCCAGAGATTACCTGCTGGAAGAAAAGCCGGATGCCATTTTAAATATTGTAGATGGAACCAATCTGGAGCGTAACTTATACCTGACCACTCAACTTGCCGAACTGGGGCTTCCTATGATTGTGGCGGTAAACATGTTGGATATAATGACCAACCGAGGGGATCGCCTGGATGATCAGAAACTTTCTTCAGCTCTCGGCTGCCCAGTGATGGAGATTTCTGCACTGAAAGGCAATGGCGTTAAACAGGTCGCTCAAATTGCAGAAAAGTTAGTAGGGGAACACGGCCTTAGCCCTTCAGCTCATACGTTCTCAGAAGAAGTCGAGGAGGCTTTGGAAGCCATCCAGACACGAGTGCTGAAAAGCATACCCTCTGATAAAAAGCGCTGGTATGCCTTGAAATTATTTGAGAGGGATGAAGCGATTGCTGAAAAATTGGACTTGAGTGCCGCCCAAATCGAAGATATAGATGCAGTTATTGAAAAATGCGAAGGGGCGCTGGATGATGATTCCGAAAGCATCATTACCTTTGAACGTTATCAGAACGTATCTGAAATTATCAAGATAAGCCTGTCTACAAAAAGCAAAGAATCGCTTTCGACATCCGACAAGATCGACAGAGTGGTTACCAACCGATGGCTGGCGCTTCCAATTTTTGCTTTGGTAATGTTCCTTGTGTACTATATCTCGGTAACATCGGTTGGCACGATCGTTACCGACTGGACCAATGAAGTTTTATTTGGTGAAATTGTTGCTCCGGCTGTTGAAGGGTTCCTCTCCTCTGTTGGGACTGCTGCATGGATGAAAAGTCTGATTTTGGATGGAATTATTGGCGGGGTCGGGGCGGTTCTTGGTTTCGTGCCACAGATGCTGGTCCTATTCCTTTTCCTTGCCATCCTGGAAGATAGCGGATATATGGCCCGAATTGCTTTTATCATGGACAGAATTTTTCGACGTTTTGGGCTGTCTGGGAAAAGCTTTATCCCGATGTTGATTGGAACTGGCTGCAGCGTTCCAGGCATTATGGCTTCACGGACGATTGAAAATGAAAATGACCGTCGCATGACAGTTATGACGACGAGCTTCATTCCATGCACTGCCAAGCTGCCCATCATAGCACTGATTGCCGGGTCTCTCTTTGGAGGAGCCTGGTGGGTAGGTCCAAGCGCTTATTTTGCTGGAATTGTCGCAGTAATAACTTCAGGCATTATCCTAAAGAAAACTAAACGCTTCAATGGAGAGGCCTCACCTTTCGTCATGGAACTGCCAGCCTACCACGTTCCATCCCCCTCGAATGTTATTCGATCTACCACGGACCGCGGACGGAGCTTCATCAAAAAAGCGGGCACAATTATCCTTCTCTCGACAATTGTCATTTGGTTCACCTCTAATTTCGGAATGGTGGATGGCAATATCCAGATGGTTGAGGATTTATCCAATGGGTTTTTAGCGGTGTTTGGAAGTGCAATCGCCTGGATATTTACCCCGCTCGGATGGGGTGACTGGAAGGCAGCCGTTGCAACGATAACTGGGTTGGTGGCAAAAGAAAATATTATTTCCACGTTCAGTATCCTTTATGGTTTTGCGGAAGTTACCGAGAATGGCGCTGAAATCTGGGGTACGGTTGCTGCAAACTTCACTACCCTGTCTGCGTATTCCTTCCTGCTGTTTAATCTGCTTTGTACACCTTGTTTTGCTGCTGTTGGAGCCATCAAACACGAGATGAACAATTCTGGTTGGACCTGGTTTGCCCTGATCTATCAAACGGTATTTGCGTACGTGGTGTCTTTGTGCTTTTACCAGATCGGAAGCTGGGTAACAGGACAGCCGTTTACGATTTGGACTGTAATAGCGCTGCTCCTTGCAACTGGATTTATGTATCTGCTTTTTCGGAAGCCAAAGGATGTCAAAACCGCCCGGAAATCAGTTTTTGCAGCAACCGCTGATGGAGGTCGGGCATGATAGCAACGATTGTGCTCTCGGTAATCTTGTTGATCATTGCAATTGCAATCATCAGGAACCTTTTGCGTGAGAGAAAGCAAGGAAGAGGCGCCTGCAATGGCTGCCCACTGGCTGGCAAGTGCCCTGCTGCCGGGAAAACGAAATTTGACGCGGATCAGTGCTCACACAACCCATAAATTGGTCAAATAAGGTGGGCTATGCTCTGTTTACGGGCAGGACCTGTTCTATGTAGCTCTCATTGTGTGATCTGCCGGGTATCGTACCCTTGTTCGCACCAGGCTCCGGTCTGAAGGGGAAATTTAACCAACGCTCTCCATATTCTTATGTTGGGTTTCGCGGATAATGGTCATCATTTGGTGAGTTTAATTTCTACTCAACTCAACCTGCCCTGGAGTTGTTCCGTTCGTGCCTGCCCGATCAGGTATGGCTGACGGTTGTAATCATTCTCTTGTGTCAACGCCTTTTTGGAAACAATCATTCCCTCTTTCCCGAAAGCCAAAACTGCCGGCCGTCGCTGCTTACCTCCACCCAGCGGTAATCGCCTGCCCGGACGGGAAAATAGCTTGAAGCGAATTGAGCTGCCTGCTCAAGCTTGGGGATCGATGTCAGGATGGTCACCTGGGGTTTGGCTGTCTTCCCAATTGTTTCAGCCTCTCTGGATTGAGACGCAGTAATCAGCACTGTCAGGTTTTCGCCCGCATTGATTTGAGAATCATCAAAGACCACCTGGGCATGGAAATCTCCCTGAGTTAACTGGATCGAAGCCAAGTCCTCCTCCGAGAATGTGAAATATGCTTGTCCTCCTCCGCCAAGATCAAGAGACATCCCGGGAACCAACCGTCTCTGCAAAACCTGTTCTTTTTGGAAAGATTGGTAAAGGCGCTCGGTAGTCTGGATGCGCTCAGGATCACAAGCCCATAAGACCTGTCCAATCCTAAATTGTCCAGCCAGCCCAAACAAACCGCTGACATCCGCTTTTCCACAGGCTGGAATGACTACCAGGTCCAGTTCCCTGGTAAATGGAGGCAGGAATTTCCCTAACTGCTCCGCCAGGCTGGCTGAGGGTAAGGATCCACCTACCAGCATATATCTGCCTTCAGCTGATTCCACCAGCACCACCGGCTGTTCGGAATCCCCCAAGACCCTCAAGTTCAATTTGCCATCCGGCAAAGACCCTGCTGCTGACCATACCAAAACAGTCAGGCAACCCAAGCCTGTTAGCAGTGCCGATGGGCGCACCTGAAATTTGCTTTCCGGTTTAGGCTTCCCGGGCAGGGTGAGCAGGAAGAAAATCAAATAATAAGCCGCAACCCACAAGAAGCTGATTCGGGGTATCTGCCAGCCAGAGGGGGCCAGCCCAGCCAGGAATTCAACCATGCGGTTAGTGTACGCCGCAAAAGGCCAGGCGAGCCAAGCCAGAGCCTTGCCGAGCCCCAACCAGAGCAGCCCACCAGCTAGGGCTGTCAGTCCAAGCACCATCACCAGCGGTTGAGCGGGCAGGATCAGCGGATTGGCAATCAAAAAGAGCGCCGAAACCTCCCGAAAATGGTAAAGGATCAGAGGCAGAACCAGAACCTGGGCAGACAAGGTCACCAGGAAATACTCGCCAATCGGCCCGCTCAGGCGGGTGGCAGTTTCTTCCCCGTGGTGGGATTCGATCCACTTATTCAGGCGGGCTTGCAAAGGTCTGGCGTAAAGACCCAAGCCCAGTGTTGCCATAACCGAAAGCTGGAATCCAATATCCCAAGGCAGGTGCGGATTGAACAATACCATCAAAAACACGCACAAGCCCAGGCTGTTCAGCAGGTTGCCGCGTCTGTGAATGGATGAGCCCAGAATGGTAACTGAACCCATCACAGCAGCCCGCACCACAGAAGCCGAAGCCCCCACCAACACCGCATAGAGCGCCAAAGTCAGGATGGCAAGCAATCCGCCTTTGCAGACCCCAAGTTTTTTAGTGAATAAACGGGTCACCAGTCCCGCTAAAACCGCCATATTGAAACCGGAAATGGCAATGATATGGGCTGTTCCGGTAACCGAGTAAGCCTGCTGCAGCTCTTTGGAAAGCCCGCTCTCATCCCCCAGAAGGATTCCGCGCAGCAGGGCGCTTTCCGGCTCCGGGAAGATTTCTTTTAGCACTTCCTGGGAACGACTGCGCAGGCGGTAAATGGCAGCCCGCATGGGATTGCCCTGGTCAGATGCCAGCAGCTTCACATACGAAAACTGGCTGAGGGAGTAGATGCCCTGATGGGAGAGGTAATTACGATACGAAAAAGTTGCAGCTTCTGGCGGAGTATCAAGCCCGCCACGGATGGAGAGCTTGTCGCCGTATTGGTATTCGCTCCCCAGAGGGACTTGCAGCAAAACCTTTCCCCGCACCTGTTCCGGGTCAACTGGGAAGGGATCAGAACTGAGCGGCTCCAGCGAGACGACCTGTATGATCAGGTTGATGGTGTCATCTTGTTGGTCTGGTGGGGCAACCACCACACCTACCACCTCAACATCCCCCTTTTCATTGTAATAGAGCGTCTGGTCGGGACTGCTGCCGGGCAGGGAGAGTTGGTATAGCAGCCCTGCCAGACATAAAAAGAAAATTACCGTAGAGGCAGGCAGCTTATTTTGTGTCTGCAATCGGGAAGTTCGTGCTACCCGGATAGCCCAGAACAGTCCGGAAATCGCCAACCCACCCGCCCAATATTTCCAGGATAGCCTGAGCAGGTCTGCGCAGACCGCCCCGCTGATAACAGCGCAGCCCAACCAGAAAAAGGGCATGAAAGCCGGAATATGGACTCGGGTTTCATCCCGTTTAGGCGAGGTAAAGCCGGAATTCTGCGCAGGATTTTCTGGGTTGGGGTTGGTACTGGTCATCACTTCATCCAAAAGCCTCAATCATTGTTGGATATATCCGAGCGAAAACATTGTCGTTCCATTAACGATCTCATTAGCTGAATTTACCAATTTGGTTGTTCGTCAGGCTTCCCGCCTGACTGTCACGCGTACGGCGTTATATGTCACCTAAGTCTGTAGCAAAACCCTTCGGTCGGTTCAGGGGATAAAGGCTCAGGCGATAGGAGGTTGCCTGCCCTGGTACCAATCCTGTCGCAAGTGAACAAACCGTAAGAAGGGCGAAATTTGTGCAGGATTTTCCCTTGTCAGTTTTTTTAGGAAGAGGTGCAGAAAAGCTGGTACTCTCTGGTTGCTTTGCATCCTTTTGCCTAATCTTCATCCCTCCAAATATTCCAACAGCAGTTCCAGCGCTTTTTGTGCCAGAGCTTCCTTGTTACCCAGCCGATCCCCGTGCAGCAAAAAGTGCCGGGACCATTCGCCATCCGCTGCGACAAGCCCAACCCAACTGGTGCCGACCGGTTTATTGGGGGTGGCGCCGCCCGGGCCGGCAATGCAGCTGACCGAAAGTCCAATATCGGTCTTGAGAGCCCTCCTGGCGCCGCGTGCCATTTCCAGCACCGTCTCGCTGCTGACAGCTCCAAAAGCCTTGAGGGTATCCCATCTCACACCCAAGACATCTACCTTTGCAGCATAGGCATAACTGACCACCCCGCCAATAAAATATTCTGACGAGCCGGGAACGTTGGTAATGCGGTGACTGACCAGCCCACCAGTACAGCTTTCTGCAAGTGCCAGGGTCAGTTTGCGCTCACTAAGGATTTTTCCGATTCTTGCTTCAATGCTGGTCAGCTCCACTGAGGCTATCTGTTTACCCGTAGTGGATTGGGAGGAATCCAACTGCCGCCAAGTTTCCGCCAGGTTGTTTTCCTCAATGTAATTTGCAATAGCCGGGCTGAGAAAACCTGCCCTCACCATCTGCTCCGGATCTGTGCCTTTTTCAAGCTGCCCGCGGATTTCCGAAGAGGAAATTTCCGGAACCAGCACATCTTCCAGAAAAATCAACCTGGCGCCTTTTTCCTGCAGGCTCTTGATGAATTCTGGGTTGGCTTCAAATCCCCTGCGCGGGCAGATCACCAGGGAAGCCAATTGGATGAACTTGTCCATCTGATACCAATGGTTGAAGGGCGGATCTTCCCCTGCCAGGTTGTCCATTCCCATCAGAAAAGCCAGTTCAATGCCAGCGTCCACTTGCTCCCGCAGGGACGCGAACGTTTCAGCCGTCAGGTTGGGGCGGTGGTTATCTTTTACCAACTTCTCTTCCAGACGGCTGACCGATACCCGTTCGACTGACCCGGCCAGTTCCGCTCCGATTTCATCGGCTGCCAGCTGGCAGATGGCAAAACGGCTCTCATAGGTGAAGGGCAGTGAGCGTTTAATCGCATCCCGAGTGTTGTGATGCCGGTATACCGGCATGATCATTACCTGACTGATCTGGTATTCCTTTCGGAGAAGGGCTCGGGCAGCCGCTACAATCAGATTGGCATGCCCCTGATGGAAAGGATCAGCGGATGTACCAAATACCAACAGCAGCGGTTGTTGGACCTCAGTCATTGTTGTTCTTTATCCAAGGCAGCAGTCAGCATGTCTACTTCCGCCAGCCAGATTGCCGGGCTGGCGTCGCTGGGCATTAGCCAGCCGCCATGCGGAGAGAGGCTCACCGCAGTTACCTGGGGTCCGTCTGAGGAAGCGGAACGCTTGAACTGCTGGGTGAAAAAGCGTTGATAAAAGACCTTCAGCCAACTCAGGATAATCCTGGGAGTATAAATCCCGTTGAAGGCTTCTTTGGCCAGTCTGAATACCTCACGCGGAGGCTGATGATGACCAATGGCATGGAACAAGAAAAAATCGTGCAGCAAATAGGGACCGATGGACGCTTCGGTGGATTGGCTGGCATCCTGATCAGGGGCGACGGGCAGAAGTTCAGGGGAAATGGTGGCGGAGCAGACCTGATCTGCCAGCGCCTGCCCTTTCGGTCCGAGCAGTGCCTGGCTCGCCCAAGCCAAAACCCGCAGCAGCAGCGTCTTGGGCAAGCCGGCGTTGACATCATACATGGACATGTGATCTCCGTTGAAGGTGCACCAGCCCAGGGCGATCTCAGAAAGGTCGCCAGTGCCAATCATCAAGGCATCGTGCTGATTTGCCAGGTCCATCAGGATTTGGGTGCGTTCGCGTGCCTGGGCATTTTCATAGGTGGTGTCATAAAGATTGGGTTGATGTCCGATATCCTCCAGATGTCCTTTAAGTGCCTGGTCGATCGGGATGGTCCGGTGAGTGGCGCCGCATAAGTTGGCAAAAGCGGCTGCCCGTTCCTGCGAGGCTTTGGAATTGCCCGGGCCTGGCATGGAAACAGCGATGATTCCCTGCGGCTCAAGATGCATTTGGTTGAAAGCATGCAAGCAGACTAGTAGTGCCAGGCTTGAATCAGCCCCACCGGATAAACCCAGCACCACTCTTGAGAGGTGGATGTGACGCATGCGCCCAATTAAGCTGGCAGCCTGGATATCCAGAACCTGTTTGAATTGGGCTTCTGGCATGTCTGAGGAGATAAAAGGCGTCTGTGCTGATGCTGCCAGGCTGGATCGTGTCCTTTTCGGTGCAACAGGTCCTGTGTGGACTTCTTGGGGCTGGTTGGAGAATGCCAGCAAGGCAGTGGCTGACTGGGCAGTGAACTGGAGAGGTTCAGTTTGCGCCAGAGTTGAACCATTCTTAAGAATGGCGGCAGAGCCGCTGTACACCTGGTCAGCGGTCGATTCAGAAGGCCCGCAGGAAGTATAAGCCACAAAAGCCTGATGATTGCTTGGAATGAAATTATTCCAGGGATTGGGATTGCTTTCGGGGTAGGCAATGGCAGGAATAGCGCAGGGGTTGAGTAGCAAACCGCTATGCATGTTAAGTAATACATTGCCGGGGCGACCAACCAGAATTTGCAAAGGTTGGTCCATTAGGTCGGGTAGACGCAGGCTCAAATCCGGGCAGACGGGGAGTGTTTCGCCCAGCAGGTCTATCTGCAGATCGGGGAAGTCCGCGCCGGGAGAAAAATACCGGCTGGGACCTACGCCAGTCGGGTCAGTGGGATGGCGCTCAAGGGAAATCCCAGCTATTCCTTGCGGACCGATGAGGGTAGCGGCGTTGTATAGCTTGCCAGAATGCTGGAGGGGTAGACCAATCACTATCCACAAATCAAGTTGCCGCGCTTGTTCAAGCAGCTTGGGGAGAGCATTTTTGACTTGCTCGATTAAAAGAGGCTGGAAGAACAGGTCCGCACAGGAAACACCGGTCAGGCAAAGCTCTGGGAAGAGAAGCAGATGAGGCGAAGGAACGCGACTAGTGGCTTCGGTCATGGCGGAAAGAATTTGGGCTGTGTTGAAGGGCACATCAGCAATTTGTACTTCCGGCACAACCACGGAGAGGTAAAGGTTCCGATCAGTATGTGTTTTGGGGGTTTTTGGTAAGGTGTTCATATCCTGAGCCTTTCGAACTGTTTGAGTTAATCATAACAAGCTTTTCAGGATTTGATGGTAAAGTCAGGAAAAAAGCAGCAAAATCCCAATTTTTTCACTTGCGTGGGAACATAGCTTGCCAAATTGGCAGGTTTCGCAGAACACATAAAACTCTCCCTTATCCCCCATGAAAAGCAATGTTTTTAATAGGGGCGATGCAAGGGCAAACATTTTGATATTATCCAAATCTTCATTATCTTCATTCCCTGAATTGATCATATTTATCGAACCGCGGAGTGAATAAATCGGTGGATTTTGGGGGTGTGGTTAATTATAAGACGATAGCCTTTTGTTATATCCTCCCTGCGAAATAGACGATTATGATCTGTCAAGACTAAGCAGAAATATCTTACTGGTCAGCAGTGACAGCAGGTTTCTCATTCAGTTTCTTCCTATAGTCTCTCCAGGGGTGATCAACCAAGGGTGAAGGAGTGAGAGTCCAGGAATTTGGCAGAAACAATTCCGGCCTGTTTAGATTGTTGCAGCTATGGGTTGGGTTGAGCGGGAATAAGGTTTTCCCTGAGCGCATTATCATCAGCGAAACCCGACCCATGCACATGAGTGAAGCATTGTTAGGTTTCGGATCAAGAGATCTTGATTGACTACATCAATACCCCTCAGCCTACTCTATAACTATAATGAATAAACAATCTGCTCTTTGCAGAGAAATAACGGCCTGTTGCGGTACAATTTTCAATACGAATCGGATTAGGCTGGCAGGTTATATGACGGATTACGAACTTTATCATGATGAATCCACAAAAGAAGGCTATTGGCATGGCATGCTGTTGGTTCCGATTGAAAAAAAGGAAGCCCTGATCAACTGCCTGGTGACTGCCAGAACGCAGGTAGGTTACACGCATAAGATTAGTTTCAAAAAAATCAATCGGGCTGGTGCCAAGTATGACCTCGCCAATGCCTGGCTGAGCATAGCAGTTGGTTTTCTGCGCTCCTCCCCCAAGGGGCTGCCCTATTATTACTGCACTGGCGAAAAGAATGCGGATGGGATTTGTTACCAAAAGCTGGATGAGAGCGCATCGGGGGTAAGATTCATTCTCTTTAGGGAACGTGAGAACCATGAAGACATGCTGCATTACCCGGACGCAACCAGCAAAATCGAAACATCATTCAGAATGGGTTTCAAGGGTGGGCTGCACTTTCTTTTCAGTTACAGCCAGCCGGCGCGGATCACCCGGCTGCATTTTGATGGCTTCCAGCATCATGGCCGGCATATGGACAAACAGCGGGTGGTCGACCGTCTGACAGGTTTGCGGGAATACTGCTGTATCGAGAGTAAAGATGACCTGATTGACGACCGGGGCAGCGATCCGGGCAAGGACGGTTCCCAGGATTTTGATGACTGCCAGCTTTTGCAGCTGACCGATTTGCTGATCGGTTCATTCCGCTCAGCCTTTGGCTATTACAGCAACGAATCGCAGTGGAAACTGGCGAAATATGCCCGCACATTGATTAACCGATATATTAAAGGCTCTTCAAGGATGGAGCAAAGCCGCTGGAATCATGCCTTTTGCCTGAGTCAATGCTACCTTGCCGACGAGAAATGGCAATTTGAAACCATCGAACTATTGGAACTGCAGGGGGTGAGCCAGCCGAAATTGCTGGAATAAATCACACCGGCAAGAGACTCCGAATGTTGATACCCAGAACTTCAAATTTTTTATTGTTTGAAATTAAATTGCCGATGACAGACTGTAAACCTTTTACAGTTCCGCAAAAGTATGCTGGCAAGTCATTATAACTATTCACATCTCTGGTAAGATAGAAGTTTGAACAGCGGATTTTATTAGGATGCAAACATGTTGAATGTCAAATCGATCGCAGAAGCCAACCGCATCATCCTGGAACGTTTTGGAAACCTGAAAAGCGGGAAAGAACAAGTCCCCTTGGAAGCCGCCTTGAACCGCATTCTGGCAGAAGAGGTGAATGTCGCCGAGTTTGTGCCGGATTTTAATCGTTCAACAGTGGATGGTTTTGCGGTAAGGGCACAAGATGTTTTCGGCTGTTCAGATTCGATCCCAGCTTTATTAATCCAGATTGGCGAAGCCCGCATGGGCGCTCCCACCAACTTGAGAGTGGAGGCAGGTCAGTGTGTTTACGTACCAACCGGAGCGGAAGTTCCGGAAGGAGCGGATAGCATGATCATGCTGGAGGAGGCCGAAAACCTGGGTGATGGTGAAATCGCCGTCTACAAAGCTTCTGCCCCCGGCAGCAACATAATCTTCCGCGGGGATGACCTGAGACCGGGGGACCTGGTATTCCCGACGGGCAAACGTCTTAATATAGCTGATATCGGTTCTCTGGCAGCCATCGGCATTCCAAAAATCATACTGCGCCAGCCCCCCAGGGTAGCAATCTTCTCAACCGGGGATGAGCTCATCCCTCCCGGCGTGCCACTCACACCCGGTAAAATCCGGGATGTCAATGCCCCCATGCTTTTCAATGCCGTACTGGAGGCGGGCGGAGAGCCGCAATTCCTGGGAATTATCCAAGATGATGCCCTGGCGGTCGAGGGTGCAGTTCAGGGAGCTATTCAGGAGTATGACATGCTCTTAATTTCAGGGGGTACTTCGGTCGGCGCGAAAGACGCTGTACCTAGCGTTATTTCTACTCTGGGTGAACTGCTGGTGCACGGAGTGGCTGCCAAACCCGGCAAGCCCACCCTGTTTGGTGCCATCCGGGACAAGCCTGTCTTTGGTCTGCCCGGCAACCCGGTGGCAGCCTATTTCATGTTTTATGTACTGGTGCGGCCTCTGCTTTCTTCCATGTTGGGGACTGCCCCGATAGATCGAAAGGTTATCCTGCCAGTGGCTCGGGCTGTTCCTTCCAACCACGGACGGGAAGAGTTTGTTCCAGTGCGGGTGAGCGATGGAATGGCTCATCCGATTGCCAGCAAATCCGGGCTGATCACCACCTTATCCTCCGCCGATGGTTTTCTGCGCATCCCGCGGGACCTGGAAGGGCTGAGGCAGGGAGAAGCGGTTGAAATTACACTTTTTGGGAGGTAAGCATGTCTTTTGAATATCTGACCAACATTCCCTTGGAAGAAGCCAGGCAAATCTACCTGGAGACACTGCTTGCACAAGGTTTGAAGTCGAAAAGCGAGACGATTCTTACAGTCGCAGGGCTTAATCGGGTAACTGCTCGGGCAGTCTATGCCAAAATTAGCGCTCCGCATTACAACGCCTGCGCCATGGATGGAATTGCTCTGGACGCCAGAAAAACTTTCGGGGCTACCGAAACTACTCCGGTGCGATTGACTGAAAGTGACTTTGTTTGGGTCAACACCGGTGACCCCTTACCCAAGGGTTATGATGCCGTCGTAATGGTGGAGGACGTAGTGCAGGGACAAGGCTTTGTGACTCTGTATGCCGCTGCTATTCCCTGGCAAAACATCCGCCAGATTGGGGAGGACATCAGCGCCGGGGATATGATTATTCCCTCGTATACCAAACTCAATCCCTCCGCAATGGGTGCGCTGCTTGAAACCGGCGTAACGACTGTGGAGGTAATCACCCGCCCGGTGGTTGGGATCATTCCGACCGGCAACGAATTGATAGCGCCGACGGATACCCCGCGGGAAGGTGACATCATCGAGTCCAATTCGAGTATTTTTGCCGGCATGCTGACTGACTGGGGCTGCCAGCCCAGGATATACCCAAGCGTGCGGGATTCGGCCGAGCTGATTGAAGCTGCTCTGAAAATCGCTCTGCAAGAGTGTGATGCTGTGGTGCTGAATGCCGGCTCTTCCGCCGGACGAAAAGACTACTCTGTCGAAGCAATCCGAAAGGTTGGCGAGGTGGTGCTACATGGAATTGCCATCAAGCCGGGCAAGCCCGCCATCCTGGCTTATGCACCTCGGAACAGCTCTGAAGACGTTATCCCGATCCTGGGACTGCCTGGGTATCCCGTTTCAGGCATCCTCGTCTTGGAACAGTTGTTTAAACCGGTAATCAACATGCTGACCTGCCAACCCGCAGTGAAAACAGAATTTATCGAAGCTACCATTTCCCGCCGGTTGACCTCTTCATTGAAATACCTGGAGTTTGTGCGCACCCGCTTAGGGAAAGTTGGGGGCAAAATTGTGGCAGTGCCGCTCAACCGCGGGGCAGGGGTGGTCAGTTCCTTTGTCAAGGCGGATGGGATCATCTACATTCCCCAAAATACCGAAGGGTATGAAGCTGGGGAACAAGTTTCAGTGCAGTTAGTACGCAATCTAGATGAGATCAACCGCACTCTGGTGATTACCGGAAGCCATGACCCGCTTCTGGATGAGGTTGCTGATATTATGAAGCGGCGCTGGCCAGAGAGCCAGGTAGCATCTTCGCACGTCGGCAGTATGGGCGGGATCATGGCGCTCAAGCGGGGAGAAGCCCACTTGGGCGGCATCCACCTGTTGGACGAGACCAGCGGCACATACAACATCCCTTACCTCAGAAAGTATTTCCCGCAAGGCGGTGTGATTTTGATGGAATGTGTACAGCGCAGCCAGGGCTTGATGGTTCCCAAAGGCAATCCCAAAGGCATCCAGAGTTTACAAGACTTGGTGGGCAGGCAATACGTCAACCGTCAGAAAGGCAGCGGAACCCGCATTTTGTGTGATTACCTGGCCGGGCAGTTGGGGCTGGACCCTGCCAACATTCCTGGCTACGATCGGGAGGAGTTCACCCATACTGCTGTGGCGGCGGCTATTGCGGCAGGCACTGCCGATGCGGGGCTGGGCATCCTTTCGGCTGCCCGCATTTACGACCTGGATTTTATCCCAATTGCTGAAGAACAGTATGACCTGCTTTTTGCGAAGGAAGCCTTGGAACTAGAAATGGTTCAAAAACTTCTGGAAGTCTTGCATAGCGGGGAGTTATCCCACCGCTTAAATAAAATGGGCGGGTATACCTTGAACCACCCGGGAGAGGTGAGGCTATGGAATTAACACACCTGGATGAAAACGGTAGAGCACGCATGGTGGATATCAGTCGGAAGGACGTGACTGAACGCGTGGCGGTTGCGAGCGCTGCTGTCCGAATGAAACCCGAAACTCTGCGGCTGATCCAACAAGGCGAAATTAAAAAAGGGGATGTTTTTGCTGTGGCACGCGTGGCTGCAATCATGGCTGCCAAGCGCACAGCCGATTTGATTCCGCTCTGCCATCCCATTCCAATCAGCCAGGCTACCGTAGAATTGACTGTGCAGGAACCGGATATCGTGCTGATTCTGGCAACTGTCAAAACCACTTACCAGACTGGTATCGAGATGGAGGCGCTTACGGCTGCCAGCGTGGCAGCTCTGACGATCTACGATATGTGCAAAGCCGTAGACAGGGGCATGGAAATCATTGGCGTGCGTCTGGAGAGTAAGAGCGGCGGAAAATCCGGGTCTTACCAGAGAGAGGGTATAATCCCTTCTGATGATTGATCAATACGGAAGAAACATTACTTATCTGCGCCTCTCGGTAACCGAGCGCTGCACCCTGCGCTGCACCTACTGCCGGGTCGAAGAAGGTTTCTGCCCCAAAGCGGAGGAACTCTCTGCGGGGGAGTTTGAGCGGATCGTGCGGGCATTTGTTTCCCTCGGGATCAGCAAGGTGCGCATAACCGGCGGCGAGCCGCTGCTGCGCCGGGATATCTTGGATATTGTGCAGCGTATTGCCCGGATCCCAGGAATCAGAGATATCTCCATGACCACCAATGCCCAACAACTCCCTGGCAAGGCAGCCGGGCTCAAACAAGCTGGCTTGAATCGGCTGAACATCAGTTTGGACTCGCTTAACCCACAGACTTTTCATGCCATGACTGGCGGAGAGCTTGGGCTGGTCTTGTGTGGAATTGATGAGGTAATTGAGGCTGGATTGCTGCCGGTGAAGGTCAATATGGTAGTGGTAAAAGGCGTTAATGACGGCGAGGTTGATGATTTCATTGCTCTGACGCGCGATAAACCGATTGACGTGCGTTTTATTGAATTGATGCCAATTGGCGACCTCGGCCAGAATAACAGCCGGCAGGTTTCGAATGATGACCTGATCAAAGCCAGACCCTACCTTAAACCTGTGCCCGCCCGCTACGCGGGGCAGCCCTCCCGGGATTACCAGGCGGAGGGCTTTTGTGGCAGAGTGGGTTTCATCAGCCCAATTTCACACAAGTTTTGTGCGGATTGCAATCGTATCCGCTTGATGAGTGATGGCAAACTGCGTCCCTGTCTGGGGGTAGATACAGAAGTCTCGCTGGTGGAAGCCCTCAAACAAGAAGATGAAACCCTGCTTGAAACCATCCGCCAGGCGATCTATACCAAGCCGGTTGGGCATGAATTTGAGACCTGTTCCTATTCAGACCGGAATATGAGCAGGATTGGAGGATAAACATTGGCAAAGGTAATTTCAATCAATATCAGCACACACACTGGCACAATCAAGCAGCCGGTCGATCAGGCGACGCTCCGGGTGAACTACGGCATTGAAGGCGATGCCCATGCCGGGGATTGGCACAGGCAAGTCAGCTTGTTGAGTCAGGAGAGCGTGAACAAAATGATTGAACTAGGCGCCACGAACCTCCAACCTGGCATCTTTGCCGAGAATATCACCACCGAGGGTATTGAACTTCATTCGCTGCCAATTGGCACGCACCTGCTGGTAGGCGAGACTGAGCTGGAAGTTACCCAGATTGGCAAAGAGTGCCACGCCCACTGTCAGGTTTACCAGCAGGTGGGGATGTGCATTATGCCCACCGAAGGCATCTTTACCCGGGTGCTGATGGGCGGGGTAATCAAACCGAAGGATGAGATCAGCATTGTTCCAGCGGTCAATGTAGCTGTCATCACCATCAGTGACAAAGGCGCTGCTGGAATCCGGGAAGACAAGAGCGGGCCGGCATTGGTGGAGGCGCTTAAGGGGTATGCCCTTGTGAAACACACTCTGATCCTGCCTGATGAGTTCACGCAAATTCAGGCTGCTCTGGTGGAATTATGCGAAGACGGTCAGGTGGATTTGATCTTGACCACCGGGGGAACCGGGCTGTCACCCAGGGATATCACCCCGGAAGCCACCAAAAGTGTGATTGATCGGGCTGTACCCGGCATTACTGAAGCAATGCGGGCGGAAAGCCGCAAGATCACCGACCGTGCCATGCTTTCCAGGGCAACCGCGGGAATCCGCAAACGTACGCTGATCATCAATCTGCCTGGCAGCCCCAAAGCAGCAGTAGAGTGCTTGCAGGTGTTTCTGCCAGCCCTGCCGCATGCGGTCGAGACGCTGCGCGGAGAAGCTTACGAGTGCGGCAGAAACTAAATTTTTAAGCCGGTTTCCTTGCAGGCGCCCGGCTATTATTCTGTAGCTCCCAAACAAGGGTCTTCGACCTGCCGATTAGTCGTCCAATGAACGTGCCAGCCAGCGCAGGATAACAAACAGGAACAACACCACCAAAAGTAAAAGCGCAGCGACCGGGGTGGCAGAGGAGAGCCCAAAACCCTGATAGCGTTCGTAAATCAAAACGGGAATGATTTTCGGGCTATAAGCCAGAATCACCACCGCTCCAAACTCGCTTATCCCGCGAGCCCACATCATGATAGCGCCGCTCAGAATACCCCGCCATGCCAGAGGCAGGGTGATATGCCAAAAGACCTGCCAGGGGCTGCCACCGTCTACGAGCGCGGAACGCTCATACTCCTGATCCACGGAAGCAAAAGCCTCCCGGCTGGCATTGATAAGCAGGGGCAGACTGACAAACAACATGCCAATGACAATTCCCCCCAGTTGATCTGTGAAATAGATCCCTATCCGGGCGAAAGCCTTCCCCATAATTCCCTGCCTGCCAAACACAAGCAGGAGCGCGATGCCGGCTGCGGTATGCGGGATGATCAGTGGAAGATCGATTATTCCCGAAAGAATGGATTTGCCCCAGAATTTCCCCCTTGCCATAATGTATGCCAGAGGTATTCCAAGGAGCAGCCCAATTGATGTTGAGATGGCGCCGGCATAAAAAGTTAACCCAATGGACTGAGCCACCTCCTTATCGGTGATGGTTTCCAGCAAGGTCTCTAACGATGTGGAGAATAGGGTAACCAAGACAGGCAAAATGATGAATAGAATCAACAGGCTGGCAGCAACCACGAAACCGGGAGGAAAATGGATTTTTTTCACTCTGATTGAAGCATCCTCTGCAAACTTTCAGGCAGGTTCTCGGGTCGATCTGCGGAGGGCGGGATCAACAAAGGATGAGAGTTTTGCTGCATGATCAACTGACCTTCCGGGCTGTATAAAAACTGAATATACAGAGATGCTTCTTCAGGATGGGGAGCGTTTGTTGGAATGGTGATGCCATAGCGAATTTGTTCCCCTTGAAACACCGGGTTGACGCTCGTAAAACGCTGGAAATCCATTTGAACGGTAACCTTTCCGTATTGCTCGTTCAGGTCGGCTTCACCGAGATTCAGGCTTGCGGGAAGCTCCAGGAGGTTGAAGCCATGCTGCTGGATCACACTTTCGTATTCGAAAGCATAGTCAACTTCCCCAGCTTCCAACAGGGAAATGAGCGCAACGCTGGAACCGCGCATGAGAATATGGCTGTCGGACGTTGTTTCCAGGATTTCTGGGACATGGATGATTTTCATGTTTCCCAGATCAACCAGGTTAATGGAGTGCGTAAACTGTCCATCCAGGAAGTCATCAAAGATTTTCTGGCTGCCATATACATCCTGCGCCAAAGCAAATACCATCAAAGTGCGATACCCGACTGCATCAAAACGCGGGTCTGACAATCCGACCCTTACATCCGGCCGAGAAAGGATTTCCCACCAGTTCTCGGAATTGATTTCATCCGCGTATTTGCTTTCCGGACCGTAGGCAATCCCTAACTGGTTGGTCGCCATGGAGATGTACCAATCCGCATAGGGCTGATCAGTCCCCGGGATATTCACCTGGTACATTAACATAGGGATGAGGGACTGGTCGGCAGTGGCGACAACATCAATTTCCTCGTGCAATTCGGTAACGTGCCGCATTACCTGAATGGAGCCGTGGTATTCGGACAAAACGTCAATTTCCGGATATTTTTCCTCAAATGCTTTTTCAAGCTCTGTGAACGGCTGGATTAGGCTTCCGGCTGCAAAAACAACCAACGGGGTCTTTTCTTTTGGAGAGCAAGCGTTGAGGCACAAGGCCCCTATTAACAGGATTACTACTGGAGAATATTTCTTCATGATTCCTTAAAGAACCGGGGGAACAGAAGAACCTGTACCCCCGGAACATTCCTGAGTTTTATTTAATTTCAATAATTGCCAGGTCTTTGACCCAGAAATTGGAGTCAAGCCCGGGCATGTAAGATCTGAGCATCTCCTCGTCCCAGCCTGCCAGGCAATTCTTGCATGCCAGCAAATCTGCCAGAGGAATATCCGCTGAGAAACCGTCCCCGGCGACCAGGGAAACAGTAGTTGCAGCGGGATCAATTGTGACCAGGGCAAGCACATCGGTCATCAGCACACCTGTTACATCCATGGCGCCTTTCTTGGGATGTTCCACGTTGATATTTTGAACCTTCATGTTTGAGAGATCCGCCATGGTCAGGGTTTTCTCGGCGTCAACCAGCCCTTTAATAGTCAGGGTGGCATCAGCGGGACCTGCAACAGCCGGCGCTTCACTTGTGACTTCCTCAGAGGGTTCAACGGTAGTTTCCTCAGTTGCAGCAGTGGGGAAGTTGATTACGATCTTGGCTATCCCACCGACCATTTCTTTTTTGGTCAGATCAGAGCCTACCAAGCGGAGCGGGAAATCCTCTCCGGAAATTGGCTCTCCATCGACAAGGTAAGCGACAATAATATTGTCATTTCGCATCACCGGGTAGGAATCCAATGTTACGGTATACCCATCCGCAGAAATCACATCGATGGTGTAACCTGCCTTTGCCAAATCATCACGGTAGGCGTCATCACCATGCTTAACTTCATCGTCAACGCGGCCCAGCAGGTAGAACAGTGGGATACCTGTCCATTCCTTGCCTTCATCATCTGTCCAGGTTGCCATATGGCAGCCTTCTGCAGCACCAGATTCAAAGGTGGCTCGATCCATTGGTTCATCAATCGCACCAATAAAGTCGACCGTCCAATCTTCGACAGCTTGTTTCAGATTGATTTTGTTGACAAATTTGACCGACCAATGCCCATCCACTACCTGAAGAGGAGAGTCGCCAATAACCACCAGCCTCAGTTGCCCTTCCGATTCGGCGTTGAGGGGTTCCCCTTCCCGTTCATATGCAATGATCGTTTGGAGGGTGCCGATGGTATCGATCTCATCACCGCTCGAAACATCATAGGTGATGTACTCCCCATTAATAAGTTGATTCGCTGAATAGGTGATCGAATAACCATCTTCAGCGAGTACTTCAACGCTTCGGTCCTCGCTCATTCCCCCCATTTCATCCAACAAGGTGGTGATCAGAACACCTTTATACGTGGCAGGTGCAGTGATCTTGCCGGTACTGGACATAATCCCACCCAATCCTTCAACGGAAGGCAGGGCTTTGAGCTGGTCCATGGTCAGATATACGCTTGTATCATCTTTGACCAATTCCAGAACTGTAACAGGGACTTCGCCGGTGGTTTCGACAGGCGCCACATCAGTGGCTTCCTCAACGGGCGTACTGCACCCTGACATGAATACGATGACCCCCAACATTAAAATATATGACAACTTTTTCACTTCATTCTCCTTTCCAAACTGGGAGGCGCTGCTGTTTCCGGCAGCACCCTTGAGCAAGCGACCACTGGGATTTATCGCTTGCCGCCGCTCACATACCCTTATCCATGATTTAGGTGCAGTGAGTCGAAGAATCGTTAAGATTATACTATGCAAGGATTTATGGAGATGGTTTTTAATATTAATACAAATTTATTGAATGGTTGGCTTGGCTATTGCCCATTTCCAACTTTGAATTGGGGGCGAGAATGGACAGTTGAAGGCAAAATGTTTTTGGCAAAGTCAGGTTTTGTGCTTCTTTATTCTGCGATCCGGTCAATTGGTTTTTTAATTTAACCGTTGGGTGTGCTGTCCGCGTCAGCCTCCAAGGTGAGAAGTCCAATAGAGACCGGCGCGAACAATGGAATCAACCTATAAGTGGCAGTTTGGAAAACTGATCCATACCCAGCCAGCGATAAAAACTGACAGGATATGGACCAGTGCTATCCAACCCGATCAGGAATGATCTTTCAAAAAAGCGTGGAAAAGCGTGTTGAACTCCTTTGGTTTCTCGATATAGACGCTATGACCAGCGTCTTTGATCACATACTCATGAACAATCCCTCCCTGACTGGCATACTTTTCCAGGACGGTGCGGGTCTGAGTTACCATGGGCTGAGGTGGATAGATCTCATTCCCGGGCCATCCAGGAATGTACCCCAAGGCTCCCAGTGTGCCCAGGTCAAAGAATGAGTTGTCTGATACGATCAGATCCGAATCTCCCCGCACCCACAGGATCGGGGGCTTGGGATGCACCCCAATTAGTTCCTCAGCATCGGTCATAAGATACTTGGGAGACCAGCTATTAACAGGGCCGAATTTCCCGGGACCTACCCCCGGCCAATGGGGGGAGAGAGCAAAATCACCAGGGTAGCGGTCATCTCCGATCTTTTCTGCCAGCAAGGCTGTCAGGAAGTCCTCTTCGCGGGCAGCTTTAAAGGGCGGTTTGAAGTAATAGGCATTTATTACGTTGCGGGGGGAGTTGGGATTAGCGGTGCTGCGATCCCCGGCTTTGATCAACCGTACAAAGTCCTGGTTTACAACCCCACCACCAGAGCCGGCAAAATCTTCCCAACACGGTTGACCATCGGGCCCTTTAGTGCCACCAAAGCCATACGGGCTGACTGGACAGATCAACGTGGCAGACATGACCCGCTGTGGGTAGTCAGTGATGAGACGGTAAAGCACCCCTGCCCCCATGGACCAACCCACAAAGTGAGCCGAGGGCAGTTTTAGTGCTTCCAGTAAGGCGATAATGTCATCACTCCAGTCCTTCATTCCCCGCGTGGCATCGGCTATCAGGTCTTCCGTCCAACCGTAACCGCGAAAATCAGGAGCAATGCCGCGATAGCCTTTCGGCAGATTAAGCATTGTTTCTTCCCAATATAAGGCAGCTGAACAATTACCGTGCAAAAACACTACCGGTACGGCTGTATCACTACCAGAAAAGTAGACGTTTTGGGTCAGGCGGGTGGTTTCCACCATTCGGTTGCTGATCCCTTCTAATACGGCTGGCTTTTCCATTTTTATCTCCTTAAATCTGAACGAATTCTATCTGAATCAGACAAATTGTCCGTCTTTCTGAAATGTTATCATGCTTGCACGGGTATGAGAATTGTTGAATACAAACTTCTTTCTGGGTGGAGTATTGCTGTGAAAGGCGGTCGAGAAATGCCTTCTTTCATTCAGTTAAGTACTTTAAGTAAGCATTATGTTATTACTTGCTAAATCTGTGATATGAGTTGATACTCTGTTTGACAACCTTGTTTTATCTTAGGACATTAATCACTATAGGACGATGCCTATTGAGCAGATCGTTTGTTAAAACACGGAAATAAATTACCACTCTGTGCCAGAATCTTTATATTTGTAAACTGTAAATCGAAGGTAAAGAATTGGATACCCGTCATGCAGGTTTTTACAGGAGCTTCTGACGCCGACATGTGAACAAACAAGCCTACTTTTCATCCCCTTGAAGAAAATTGCCACTTTGCCACTACAACAACGAGAAGAACTAATGATTATTCCCTGCCCCATAGTATAATTTCTTTGTTTCTTCGACTCATTTCTCCTTCAGCACAGCGCAAGGAGTTTTGAGCGGCAGCAAGCGATAAATCCCACTGGTCGCTTGCTCAAGGGTGTTGCCGGAAACAGCAGCGCCTCCCAGTTTGGAAAGGAGAATGAAGTGAAAAAGTTGTCTTTTGTTTTAATGTTGGGGGTTTTGATTTTCAGTCTTACAGCCTGCTCAAGCACTATTGAGAATCCTGTCATCCGGCTATCGACGACTACATCGGTCAACGATTCCGGCCTTATGGCTTACCTGCAGCCCACCTTTGAAAAGGATACCGGTTACACGCTTGAGATCACCTCGGCGGGTACCGGCGCGGCTATCGAAAAAGGACGCACTGGCGATGCCGATTGTCTGCTTGTGCATGCCAAAGCTTCCGAGGAGGAATTTATCGGTGAAGGTTTCGGAGAAATCCGTGTGCCTTTCATGTATAACTTCTTCGTAATTGTTGGGCCCGAGGATGACCCGGCCGGTGTGAAAGGCTCCACAACGGCTGCTGAAGCTTTCCAGAAGATCGCAGATGCCGGCGCCACATTCGTTTCCCGCGGGGACGATAGCGGCACTAACAAGGCGGAACTGAAGATTTGGACCGCCCTAAACTATGATCCGAGCGGTCAGCCCTGGTATATGAGCGTTGGTGACAGCATGGGCAAAACTCTGACCGTGGCTGATGAAGTCATGGGGTATACCTTCACCGACAAAGCCACCTACCTGGCACATGACAATGACTTGAGCCTGCTGCTGGAAGAAACAGACGACATGAAGAACACCTACTCCATGATCGCCATCACCCCGGAACGCTTTGCTGATACTAACTATGAAGGTGCCCAAGCCTTCATAGAATGGATGACCTCCGATAAGGCTGCCGACCTGATTTCCAAGTTTGGAGTGGAAGAATACGGCGAGCAACTGTTTTTTATCCTGGAGTCCGACTAATACCAGCCTGTCTGGGTAGGGCTTCTTTTACTGTGGGCTGAAAACTGCGGGGCAGGTTTTGTTTGCAATACTCGGAACACAGGAAAAGGTATTTCGCAATAGTAAAAAGCCGGGCACAGATTTCTGTGCCCGGTCTGCCCTCTGAATTTCTTCACGATTAATTAGGCACAATTGGAAACAATTAATCGCATCTTAAATCTACTTTTTGGAACTGATCCCGAGCTCCGAAAGATCATCGCGGTAACACTGCGCATGTCGCTCTTGAGCACCTTGATATCTTCCCTGTTGGGGATTCCATTGGGGGTACTCATAGGCAGCACCCAATTCCGTGCCAAACGCTTGGTAACCCGGATCATGCACACTCTAATGGGTTTGCCCCCTGTGGTGGCTGGTTTGTTTGTGTTTTTATTGCTATCCCGCAGCGGACCGCTGGGGACGTTTAAACTGCTCTACTCTGTCACTGCCATGGTGATTGCCCAGGTGATCCTGATCACCCCGATCATTACCGGGCTGACTGCCAACATTGTTTCCCTCAAAGCTCCACTGATCCAGGAAACCGCGGCTGGGATCGGGCTTAAACCTTTTAAGCGCATGCTTTATACCATCTATGAATGCCGTACCCAATTCATTTCCACAATCCTGACCGGCTTCGGAAGAGCCATTTCCGAGGTCGGCGCCGTCCAGATGGTGGGTGGGAATGTCCAATATAAAACCAGGGTAATGACCACCGCTATCATGATGCAAACCAACATGGGACATTTTGAGTTTGCGATTGCCTTAGGGATCGTTTTATTAATCATTTCGTTCGTCATTAATTCGGTGGTGAGTCGCATCCAGGAAAGCACGAGCCAGGTATGATCACGCTGACCAATATTTCCATTAGCTATGCTGACCGAATGGTTTTGGATATTCCGTGCCTAGTTTTTGAAGCAGGAAAGCGCTACGGGTTGATCGGCGAAAATGGCAGCGGAAAAACGACCTTGCTGCGCATCCTGAGCGGTACTCTGAAGCCCACCACCGGCGAAGTTACCCAATCATCGGCGGATGGCATGGGCTACATGCCGCAAAGCCCTTATGCTTTCAGTTTCAGCGTCCAGAAAAATGTGGAAATGGCACTGGATAAAAGCCCCAACAAGGAACGGCAGGCGCTCCAAGCCATCCGAAAGGTCGGCATGGAAAGCCTGGCGCAAGCACGCGGCAATAAGCTCTCTGGCGGGGAAGCCCAGCGTATGGCGTTCGCGCGCCTGATTGCCAAACCGCGCAAGTTAATCCTGCTGGACGAACCGACCTCCTCTACCGACATCAAAGGGACCGACCTGATTGAGGGTAACTTGCTAAAATATGTGGCGGAAACCGGTTGTACCTTGATCTTTTCCACCCACTCTCCTGCTCAGGCTTTACGGCTGGCGGAAGAAGTAATTTTTCTTGACCAGGGCAGGGTGGTTGAATCCGGTCCGGTAGAACAAGTGCTTAATCATCCTCAAAACGAGACAACCAGGCTGTTTCTGCAGCATTGGCGCATCTGAACCAGATAATCTGCTGGATGATGATCGACTCTCGGGGTGTGGATCAACCCAGAAAGAAGCGCAGCAAGCCAACCGCTGCCCCTCCCAGTACCAGCCAGATCGAATCCACCCGGTAAAAGAACAGGATCAGCCCGCTGGCAAGCACTACCAGAAGCGTCCAAACGTCCACAACCGCATTCTGGGCAATGGTCAGACAGATGCTGATCATCAGAGCAATCACCGCGGCGTTAATTCCCCGCAACAGGGCTTGCAAAGGTTTGGATTGACGCATTTTGGGGATGAGCGGCCCGACAGCGGCAACAATCAAAAAAGATGGCAAGAAATTCCCGACAGAGGAAACCACTGCCCCCGGAAAGCCGGCAATGAGATAACCGATGAAGGCGGAAGTGGAAGTTACCGGCCCGGGGGTCATTTGCCCCACAGCAATGGCATCGATCAATTGCTGCTGGGTCAGCCAGCCGTAACGTTCCACAATGTCTTCTTGAATGAAGGCAAACAGCACCATGCCTGAGCCAAAGATCAAGCTGCCTGTCTTCAGAAAGAACAGAAATAACTTCATTAGAACATTGTCGGCAGCAACTTGAGCCAATTTAATGGAGGTACTGTTGGTAAAGAAGGGAACCATGGCCATCAAGGGGGTACTTTTCTTGATAATGCGGGGACCCTCAGAAATCAGTACCGCCAGCAGACCTGAACCAAAAATGACAATCACTTCATTGACATCGAGAAAGCTTGCCAGCAGCGCCAGGCAGAAGATCACGACCTGGGAGCCGTTCACCAGAGTCTTTTTGCCCAGCCGATAAGTAGACATGAGGATCAGTGCCAGAATGACTGGGTTAATGCCATAAAAAAGGGCGCCCACCTGGGGCAGACTGCCGTATCGGGTATAGATGACCCCCAAAGCAGTGCTTAGGAGTACAGCGGGGATTAAGAACGAAAATTCTGCCACGACCAAGCCGGGGTAGCCCGCCCGAACAAAGCCGATATGACCAGCCATTTCACAGGCATTGGGTCCGGGCACCATGTTGGTGGCCGCCACCAGGTCCAAATAGTGTTCCTGACTGAGCCATTTGCGTTTGACCACGAACTCGTCTTCCATGATAGCGATCAGAGCCATTGGACCACCGAAATTAATGGAACCGATTTTAAGGAATAGCCCTGCCAGTTGCAGCAGACGCTTTTTGAGTGGCGGTTGGGGGTTTTGAGCGGTCATAGGTCAACACTGTGGTTGAACGGGATGTCAGTAAATCCCATTTTGCCTTATTTATGGGATAAGTATATCAAAGGAATGCTCTAAGAAGCGTTTTTACAGTGGGAACACACCATGCGTAGAACAAATCGAAGCGGGGACCCGCTCCGCCGCCCCACCTTTCTGAATGCAGTGCGAAAGATCTTATGTCTGGTAGCAAGATAAGACTCTTCCCTTCAGAATGGCAATCTCCGGTGGCACGGAGGGTGGAGAAACTGGCGCAAACAGGAGGATTATCATGATATGCACAAACCCTCAAGTTCGTCTTGAGGGTTTGTGCGATATGAAAATTGGCTGTCACCCGGTGGTGATCCAGTGAAAAGGACCTTCTTCTCTGGCTATTTGGGCATACTATCTATGCCTTGCGTTCCAAAAAATTCGTTGCTGGCTGTAGGACTTGAAGAAAAGAAAATGTCATCCAGGAATAAATTGCTGTTGTTTACGGTATCCGTAGTGACCCTGAACCTTAAAATATTACTGGTCCCTGCGTAGGCAGACAGATTCACGACTCCCTGCACCCATCCGTTAGTATTGTTGTCCTCACACAGCGTCCTTGTGTGCACATTGGCATCGTTCATCCTGATGTAGAAGTAATCCCAGTTACAAATATCTTCAGAGCCAATCCAATACCAGAAATGCAGATAGGGAGTGGCGGAGGGCACGGTGACGGTTTGAGAGAGGATGGAAGTCTCGTTATCAGCGCCGCCCAACCAAGCGGCCCAGGATCCGCCGTGGGGCGTAACCGCGTTAGTTTCAAAGTCGTTTACGATCAGGTCGTAGCCACCGGATGAAGATTCTGTCCAACCCAGTGATTGACTCTCGAAATTGCCATTGATCAAAGAACCAGTTCCCTCGTTCACATCCAAAATGGTAATGGTAAAGGCTTTTTCGATAAACCCGTTTTGACCGGTTGAGCGGATGCGAATGGTGAAACTTTTCTTGGCTTCATAGTCAAATACAATCGAAGAGCGAAGATTATTGCCGGATATATTAAAGGAACCATTATCGGTACTGCCTGTACCGCTGACCAAACTATAAGTAAATGAATCTCCGACCGCAGCAGAAGTGGTGGTGAGTGAACCGATAACCGTATTCACCGACTGGTTTTCCATAATGGAAGCGTTGGAGAGCCCGATATCAGTCGGAGATCCGGCGCTTCGTAACACCAGGGGCAGATAAGTTTTTTCACCCGGCGTTGGAGCAGGCGCTGCCAGGTGTACAATGCTGACAGACCGAAGTCCCATGCTCTCATAACTGCCTCCCCAGGTCATGGTATGGGTATTGGTATCCCAGGTATCCCGTATATAGATGGTCGATCCACTGTATCCGTACCCCACCACAGAGTGCCCGGATAGATTCAAGAGCACCGGGTTCCCCGCGTTAATTTCCGCCTGGAAGTTTGCCAGGGCGAAACCGCCGCCGTTATTATCCGTTTTTTGGTTGTAGCAATCCGTAACGGTATATCCGCGGGCTTCGTAAAACAACTTGCGGCCAACCGTTCCATCCTCGGAATGCCCGTTGGCGATCAGATTTGTGCAGCTATATGGGCCCGAATTGGAGACATAATTCCAAAAAACTGTGGAACCATCGGTGTTCTCATAGGCTGATTGGCTGGTTTTCATATAGTCCCCAATGGCACTTCCCCAGGTGTGTTGGGTCCAGCCGCCGGTGATGTAAGGATCTGCAGTAGGGCTATCGTACTTGACCCAATAATCATCAATCGAGCCTCTGATGGTTCTGCCGTCCACATCTTTATGGGATGCAATCAGGGGGTTATTGGGGTAGGTTTCGTCACCATCCGACCAGGTTGTCCAAGAGGCATCGGTTAATGGCATGACCCCCCCGTTGGTGGCGCCAGAATACATATTGGGATAAGACCCCCGGTCATAATAGGCGGCAATCATGGCGGCTGAAACGGCTGAGCAGCCAAAGACCCAGGTGAAGGCTGGAAAGCTGGGCAAGGTGCCGTCAACCGTTCCCCCAATTGTAGAGGCGGCATACTCTTCGGCAAACTCTTCCAAGGGATGGGAAGGTCCGTTGATGACATAGCCTTCCTCTTGGGTTCCATCCTCGAGAGTGGTATGAATTATGGTTAAATATGGGCTGGCTATCTCGATGGTGGTATCCTCGGTTTGATCCATTGCAGGGATATCCGCGGGGATATCTGTGGAGGTACCCGATGGGTTGTCATCAGGTATATCTTGAGCAAAGGCGCTTCTCCAAGAACCGCCGAGCAAGGTGAAGGTGAATATAATCGCTGTGCATAAAAAAATTGCTGTCTCGAAATTTATGTTGTATTTCTTTCTCATTTTTCTCCTTATAAAAATTAAACGCTAAAGGACTGGAAAACCCATGATATTAGATATGTTTTTAATGGAAAAGACCGCGCACGCTGTGCATAAAAAACCACTCAGTTTATGTGTCTTTATTTTAACATATTAGAACAAGTATATAATAAGATTTGGACCTTTTCCTATAATATTTCGTCATCAATGTAAGATGTAAATAATGTAAGGAGCTGAAATGATAACCAAAAAAGCCTTTCCCATTATAGCGATGATATGTCTTCTATTTGCTGCCTGTGAGAGCAGCAGCATAGCCAGCGAAGGTGAAACGATCGTTGTAACACCGGCAATCAAAGGGAATTCCGCCAGCGTGAAGGTTGGGGACATTCTCGAAGTGCAAATACCGACGATTCCCAAGGAGGGGAGTGAATGGCAGGTGGAAGAAATCGACACCAAGATTCTGACCCAGGAAGGCGACATAGAATATATCCAGGATGAAAATGCCGACTCTGCTGGTGGAATTACAACTTTGCGGTTCAACGCGGTCGGAACTGGCACAACCACCCTGACCCTTATTTATGGCACTGCCACCGAGGACTCGAACAGCTTTGCAATTACTGTGGAGGTCAAGTAGAGTCAGGAGTTGTCCTAAAAGATCCAGCAGGCGTAAGTGCTCCCGTAACTGTGCCCAGGGTAGCGGCGCGAAAAATCCTGGTGGGCAGAGGCATAACCCCAGCCATCCAGAAGGGCTTTGGCAGTGGCGAAGCTCAGAACACTGTTATCTGTGAAGTCTGAGAGTTCTGAAAAGAGCGGGAAATCAGCAGAATGGTGGTTGTGGAATTCGTAAACCGATCCGACAATACCGCCGATGACTGCTCCAAGCATGATATGCTCTGCTGGTCAGCGTTCCCCGCGGCATTCCGCCTGAAGCTGCTGGTAATATGCCTCCAGAAAGGCATGGCGTTTTTCAGCCATACTTTTGCCGGTTTGGGTGAACAACTGGTCTTTGACCCGGCACAGTTTAAACAGGTATTCGTGGTAGGAACTATGAGGCTCGCCGGGCTCTTTTACCCCCTCCCGCAGGAATTTTTCTGAAGGCTCGGCATAGGCTGGCTGCCCTGCCAGGGCGGCAAAGGCGATGGTGCGCGCCACCCCAATGGCGCCCAGTACGTCCAATTTATCCGCGTCGTAGAGCGCCTGAGCTTCGATAGTTTCCGGGCGTTCGCCGGTATGGCGGAAGCGGTGAGCCCGAATGCAGTGCTGCACTGCCTGAATGCGTTCTTCTTGCCAACCTTCGGCTGAAAGCACCTGCCCGGCAAACTGAGCCGAAGCCAGATGATGCCCCAGGCGCTCCTTGCCATCCCCGCCAGGGGCAGAGCCGACCGAATCGTGCAGCAAAGCGGCGGCATGGACGACCTCAAGATCTGCCCCTTCCGTCAGAGCGATTCTTTCAGAGACACGATACACCCGCAGGACGTGCTCAAAGTCGTGCACGGGGTCGGCGTCCTGATACCAGGTGCGGGCTTGTTCAATTGTTGGCATAAATCTGTACCATCCCTGTTTTCAGAAGTGATTCCACGGTCCTAATTGTAGCCTTTCCCGGACGGAGCGTCTACGGCTGTGAGGGCAATGTGGTAAAATTTT
This sequence comes from Anaerolineaceae bacterium, assembly GCA_049301715.1. Taxonomy (GTDB): domain Bacteria; phylum Chloroflexota; class Anaerolineae; order Anaerolineales; family Anaerolineaceae; genus Mesolinea. Next base: position 4,336 of record JBAQLH010000024.1, on the reverse strand, counting down.
ATTATTCCGATGGAAAGCCTCTGAGAACTATTCATTGGAGTACATCATGTTTGTCGCCGGGTCAAGAAACCAAGTAAGGAAGCGGGTGGATTGACCAATCTTATAGGAACCACAAAGACGGCTGCCTATCCAGATACAAATAATGCTTCCAATTTGGCCATAGCAGATTGTTAGTGTCAAACTCAATCAAATTATTTTATCAGGGGTGTACAGATAGCAACAGAGCGTCTGTAATCTTTGGTCTTGCTTGAAGATGAGACTTGCGCTGCTGAAGGAGTAGAGTCATGAAAATAGTTTTACTTAATCGCCCAAAAGAAGGTCAAACACAAGTTGATCAACTGCGTTTCCAACAAATGTTAACTTCACTAAGGCTTGGGGGGGTCTCTGGAAATTACTGTACTGTTCAGACAAAATACGATTTATTACGCATTTTGGGATCTGAAAAACCAGACCTGGTTTATTGCGCAAATTACTACGTTGAAGATGAACAGCGAAGCTTGGTCAGCATTCATCGGATACTGGAGGATAATAATATACCTTATGTCGGCTCAGCTCCGGAAAAGCTGGAGCTGGTCCTCTCAAAATTTGACCTCAAATTGAAATGGCAAAAAGATAAGATTCCGACCCCCCGATTTTTCAAAGTGAGCAAGGTCGGATCTGGAATTGTGGGTCTGGAAGAAGCCATAAATGCGGCTGATTACCCTTATATTCTGAAACCGGATCGGGAAGGAAACAGCAGGGGGTTGGATCAGGATTCCATTGTGTTTGATCGCAACGCCTTAGAAAACAAAGCAGTTGAGATGCTGGGGAAATACAATGCCGTCCTTGTGGAAAAATTCCTGGGGAATGCCAAAAATCTGCACGAATATACTGTGGCAATGATCGGAAACGGAAATCAGAAATTACTGATGCCGGCAGAAATAAAATTGAAACAGGCAAAGCCCATCAGAATTGTAACCACCCAGGACAAAGAAAATCATCTTGCCCAAGCCATTCAGGTAAAGGACCCAATCCTTCGAAAACGGCTGGCTGAGTTTGCCGGGAAAGCCTTTGAGAGCGCCGGAGTGCGTGATTACTCCCGCTGCGACTTGATGATGGCTGATGATCAACTCTATGCCATTGAGATTAATGGTTTGCCAATGGTGCCGGATAAATGGTTTGAAGTCTGTGCATGTGGGGTTCCACTTAACGCAGACCAATACATAAATGCCATCATCATGGCGGGAATGGGGCGCGCCAATAAAAACAGCCGGCGGAACATGCAGGTTCCATCCCAAATGGCTCACATGTTACCCGCATCCGTTATGACAAGATTATTAGACGCGTGACAAAGAATTATTAAAGAGAAAAAGATATTGATCTTTATTTGGGAAGAATAAATGTAAGTATATAAGCTTCATTAACTGATTGAGATGTTGAGCCAGCCGGTTAGATACCCCACCACCACCAGAATTCCCAAGAAGATCAGCACCAATTTAATTACCCGCCAGGCGACCTTGAATACCCCCCGCAAGACAAAGATAATTGCCAGGGCGCCCAGGGCAATGATGATGATATTGTTTGCCTGTCTGAGGAACTCCAGGTTTAGAAAATCAAACATAAGCTATCCTACCGGATACACGATCCCTTTCTTGATCACATGGGATACAAGATTTGTGCCGTAGCGGTAGCTGAGCATACGATAATCCGGGACATTCAGGATCACCAGGTCCGCTTGTTTGCCTGTTTCAAGTGAACCAAGTTGATCAGACAGGCTGAGTGCCGCGGCAGCGTTGATGGTTGAAGCTGCCAGAGCCTGGGCTGGGGTCAATTTGAGGTAGCGGCAAGCCAATGCCTGGATGAACTGCATGGATTCATTCCAGGTCGTGCCCGGGTTGAGGTCGGAAGCCAGCGCCAGAATGCCATCAGCTTTCAGCAGTTCCCGGGTGGGGGTATATTCGCTCTGGGCAAGCCCAAAGGGCGTCCCCGGCAGAGAAACAGCCACGGTGTCTGAGGCTGCCAGGGCACGAATACCCTCCGGGGAGGTTTTAACCAGGTGGTCGGCCGAGACCGCACCAAGTTCTGCTGCCAGGCTGGCGCCGCCCAGGTTGGCAAATTCATCCACATGCAGTTTAAGCGGGAAACCGAGCGATTGGGCGGTGGTGAGTATCTGCCGGGTCTGACTGAGGTCAAAGGCGCCTTTCTCGCAGAACACATCCACAAAGGGTAGCGTTTGCCCGGGGACATGTTCATGCCACCAGGCTTGGACTGCCGGCAGGGCTTGGGTGCACAGAAAGTGGGTATAGCCGTCAGGATTACCGGTGTATTCCGGGGGTATGGCATGCGCACCCAAATAGGTGGGGACAAGCTGCAGCGGGCCTTCGGTGTTTAAATCCAGAATGACCTGTAATTGTTTGAACTCCGTCTCTAAGTCGAGGCCGTAGCCAGTCTTGGCTTCCAGGGTGGTGGTACCGTAGCGGAAGGCAGTCCGGGCACGCTGGCGGGATTGTGCCAGCAATTCATTCAAACTTGCTTTGCGGGTGGCTTGAAGCGTTGAAAGGATGCCGCCGCCGGCTGCCATGATCTCCAGGTAGGTTTTACCCTGCAGGCGCATTTCAAATTCGGCAGCACGATCGCCCGCCCAGACCAGGTGGGTATGAGGGTCGACAAAGCCGGGCAGGACGGCATTGCCACCAGCGTCAAGAAGATCAGCTTCGGGGTGTTGGAGCAGCAGGTCAGCAGCAGAACCGACCGCCAGAATGCGGTCACCATCCAGCAGGATGGCGCCGTTTTTGATTACGTTGAGCGTGCCGAGCTGGTGCCCGCGCTGTGTCCCGCCGGAGAGGGTGATGAGTTGGGATGTGTTATGAATGAGCAGCATAAATGAATTGTAATGGAAAACCACAGGTTAGGGGATGGGTTCCAGACTCTAAAGATTGGTGTTGAGCGGGTAAGGAAGACAAGGAATAACAAGGCTGCCTTCAACGAAACCCAAGAATGCAATCTGTCATGCTGAACGCAGTGAAGCATCTTGCCTTGGCACAATTGGTGAGCTATAGCAGAGATTTGACCACCCTGCTCGGACTTAGCAAGCTATTTCAGACCCTATAGGTTGGTGTTGAGCGGGTAAAGAAGATCAGACAAATCAAGATTACCTCCAGCGAAACCCAACAATTCAAGATTACCTCCAGCGAAACCCAACAATGCAGTGTTTCTACCAATTTAACTCCGACAGAATAAGAGAAATTGCCACGCAAAAGAGGCTTGCCATGGCGGACTGCATGGTGATGATGGGTTTCGCTGACGTCAATACGTATTAAGCAGACGGAATCCCAACTCAACCCATCCTATGCTAGACTGTCATGCTGAACGCAGTAAAGCATCTTGCCCTGGTGGTATTTGAATTCATAAATTAGGAAAGACCCTTCGTTCCTCAGGGTGACAACCTTTGCTGTTTTCACTCCTCTGGAAAAGGCTATTGATTCTGCGCTTTTTAACTCCTCAGGATAACAGATGTGGCGGACCGGAATTCTGCCATTCACGCTCTTATGGTTTTGTGAACCAGGCATTCTTTACTGCGGGTTGACAGATTGTCCCTCCGTAAGCATTCTTAAAACATTCTTCTCCATCCACAACCCCATAGACCGTAATATTATCTCCTTCATATACTCCCGATGGATCTGTGTTTAATTTTATGTACAGAGCTTCACAAGTTCCAGTAAAATAAATTTGGAGTGCATTCCCAACAACATTGAAAATTCAGCCTGTAATTTTTACTTTATCCCCCAAATATGTGTAGGGATAGGTGGCTAAATCCTTCCAATAGATAGTTTTGTAAGATGCCATTTCAGTGGCTGTAGCTGCCTTAACCTGAGCAGTTGTAGTTTTATTAGTTGATGTGGCAGTTGCCAACTCATTTCTGACATCCTGGGTTGTGGTTGAGTTTATATAGTATTGATCCCTAGTAGCAGTGACAGCTATTGACTGTTAGGTTGAGGTTGCTTCTCTCGCTTGTCTGGTCAATGTCGCAGGCGGGAGTAGGGTAAAAGTACTGGTAGGTGTGGGAGTATTTGTCTTGGTTGGCGTATTCGTATTTGTTGGGGATACGGTAAAGGTATTGGTCGGAAGTAGTGTAAAAGTTTCTGTTGGTAATACACTTTGCATTTGCACTATGGCAGTTTGTATTGCATGTTCATTAGGGGTAGTTGAACAGGCAGATATTAATAAAATTGAAATGAAAATAAAAATCAAATTATTTTATGACTCTACTGAAAAAACTTGTTTCTAAAACGCAAATCTTACCTGGTTAAGCGTTACAAAACCTAGCCAAGCGCGAAAAAAAGCTTTTAGGGGAACA
>JBAQLH010000023.1:0-29828 GCA_049301715.1 Anaerolineaceae bacterium | reverse complement strand
AAAATTCTTTCCGCAGATAGATCTGCCGCATCGGGGTTCCTCCTTCCAGGTTTTCCACCCTTTAGGATGACCCCGATTGTCGTTTTTGTCTATCCCTCTTGTCTCACATGTGTTTGAACCTGCTCAGTTTTTCCTGAGCTATTCCTTCTGCATGATTCTTGCTATTCCATCAGTAAGGCGATCTTCTCCCCGGATTTGGCGGCGGAGGCATAGCCGGCTTCCAAAACTTGCTGCACGTTTACGGCTGACCGGAAATCAGGACCGCAGTGCTTCCCGGAGACGAGGCTCTGCAGGAAGTCATATTGGCAGGCCAGGTGGGCATTTAGCAGGTAGCCCATCGAAACCTTCGAAGGAGGCCAGATGCTGGAGATGGGGTGTTCGTTTCCCTGTGGGCGCTCTTCAAAACCACCCCTGATCCATTTATCCTGTTGCAGGTCATAAACAGAAAGCATTTCGGGAGAATTGCCATTGAAAAAAAGCGAACCTTTTCTGCAAAATACCTGAAAGACAGTCTCATCTGGAATACCGCCAGCTGTGCGGGCTGCCTCAAGCTGGCCGAGCACGCCATTATCCAGTTCCAGGGTGCAATCAACCCAATCATCCACGTCCACCGTTTCCATCTCTGACGAGCCGGCTTTTACCGGTCGCTGCTTGATGAAGGTACGCATCTGAGCCTGGATGGTGCGCGGATTCCCTAACAAGTATTGCACTAGATCAAGCAAGTGGGCACCCAGGTCGGCAAAAGCGCCGCCACCGGATTGGAATTTGCGCAAGCGCCATGCCATCGGGCGGTTGGGGGCTAGGTAGCTACTGTGGAACATATGGGCGCGGAAGTTGAGTACCTCCCCAAGTTCACCAGAATCCAACAAGTTTTTCATCTGACGAATGGCTGGGATGTAGCGCATGACGAAAGCCACCCGGGTCGGGACGCCAGAATTTTCAGCCAGTTCAGACATCTGCCGGGCATCGGCCAAGTGAAGCCCCAATGGCTTTTCGCAGTAGATCGCCTTACCATGCTGTATTGCAGCGGTCACGAATTCGGTATGCATTCCTGTAGGTGTGCAGACATCAATCAGATCCAAAGGCGCCCTGAAGAATTCATCCAAGTCGGTTGTGATGGTTTCAAAGTTGCAACTGCGAATAAACTCCTCATCGCGTCCAAGTGAAGTTCGCCAGACCGCTTTCAGCTCTGGCAGTACCAGCGCGGCAGGAAAAGCAAGGGGAATGCTGCGGTAAGCTTGAGCGTGAACTTTCCCGATGTATCCCAAACCGATAATTCCGACGTTCAGTTTTTGAACCATGGCGCTTTACTCCTGATCATACTGGTTATAAACAATCTGCCCCTTCACCATCGTTTGAAAAACATTGATGTCTTCATCAATAACGATTAGATTGGCGTCTTTGCCCTCAGTAATGCTTCCCAGCCGGTCTGCTGCACCGATGACACGGGCTGGATTGAGACTGGCCATCTTTACCGCTTCATGGAGTGGCAGGTCTACGTATTTGATCAAGTTAGCTACACATTGATTCAAAGTGGCAACACTGCCTGCCAGGGTGCCGTTTTCCAGAGTGGCGCGGCCGTCTTTAACGGTGACAGAGTGACCGACCAGATGATAATTGCCCTCGGCAAGCCCCGCGCCAGACATGGCATCGGTAATGGCAACCACCCGATCGCTGCCCAGACAGCGCAAGAGCAGCTTCATTGCACCAGGGTGCACGTGGACACAATCGGCGATGAGTTCCGCGGTGACGGTCTCTGAGGTAAGTACAGCCCCGAAAACACCCGGTGCGCGATGATCAAAGCCTCGTTGAGCATTGAAGGCATGGGTGACATGATTGAAATCTCCCTTCAAGGCTTGTGAAGCTTCCTCATAGCTGATGTTGGTGTGACCCAGTGCCACAACCACATCGGCTTCCCGGAAAATCCTGGCGACTTGGCTGACATTGGGCAGTTCCGGAGCGATTGTGATCTGATGAATCCAGCCCTGACCAGCCTGAAGGTAAGCCTTGGCTTCCTTGACATCGGGATTGCGTAACCAGGCAGGATTAAAAGCGCCTTTCTTTTCCACGGAAAGGTACGGACCTTCCAGGTGCAGACCCAGAGGCTCCGCGCCTGCAGGTGGGTTGCGAAAGACCTTTACATAATCAGTGATCATTTCCAACAGAGCCTGGCTGGTTTCCTCTGCTACCGACATCAGGTAGCCGGTAACGCCATTAGAGGCTGCCCAGTTGGAATAGAAAGCGGTTGTAGCTGCCAGATCATTTTCCCCGAAAGTGATTCCATTGCCGCCGTGGACGTGAATATCAATTAAACCGGGAGCCAGATATCTGCCTCCCAGGTCTCGATATGTTCCTTCAATGGCGGGCAGATTTGATTCTGAGCCAACGTACTCGATTCTGCCACTCTCGTCGATTACCACGGCGCCGTCAGGGAGCAGCCCTTCTGGAAGTACCACAATACAGTTTTTTAGGATTGTTTTCACGTGTTTATCCTCCCGGGTAAAGTTTGACTGTTAAAAATGACTGATTTATAATCATATAAATTCCCTGCAAACTACGAGACTAATTATGCCATCAAAAAGCCAACAAAATCAAATTGAAGTCGAAGGACGCAAGTTTGCCAGCATGCTTTATGATCTGCCGATCAAAAAGCTAACCCGCCCGACAGAAACAGATTTGCAGCAGTGGGCAGAAGAGTTTTCCCTCGTAGATGAAGCCAATTTCAATTACATCCTGCAACAAACGCAGGATGCACGGACTTACCAGCAGGAGCGGGTGGGATGGCAATCCATTCCGCATGACCTGACTGTGATTGTTTTCGTGCTGGTTACCTGGTTTTTTGGGCTGAAAACCGGCATCATAGCCGGGATCGCCGTGTTGGTCTTTTTAGAGAGCCTGTTCCAGGTTGTGTTTATTCGTCAATTATACAAACCGCTCAGTTTTTTGGTTTGGCTGACCTACCCTGCCTATGCTCTTTTTGCCAGTTATCTTTTCCAACAAGGCTATCCTTGGTATTGGATTGTGCTGGGTGTGCTTGCTGCCTGGTTGGGTACCTTTTTGCTGGGGGTGGTTGCCAGAATCCCGATGCGGTTGATCCTAGAAGCGCAAAAAAAGGCTGAGGAAAGGAAAGCCCGGGAGAGTCAGGGTTAATCCGAGCCTCCGGAATTCTGGACGGAGTTTGCCTACGGTTCCTTCTTCAATCAAATTGTTAAAGTTCTGAAGCGTTTTGACGGAAATGTTTCGTTCCAAGCAATGGTTCAATAGGCTATCTTTTGCGCAGACAATGTTTGCGCCTGGGCGGCAGTGTAGTCGCTCCTGCTGTTCAAGTTACAAAGAACGCTTTTACCTTCCTGGCGAAAATCCTCTATGAAAAGGGGTATGCATATCTTTGATCAATCCGCGGGTAAACAAATTCAAATCCTTGCTCTAAGAAAATGACCTGCAGCCACATCCGCTTCCTTTATTTGTTTTTGGCTGGAGCTGAGGATTGCCTGGCTTTCATAAACTTTTTAACCCATCGGTCCATTGATTCCTCGCTATCCAACACACCTTTCCAATCCAACTCGCGATCCACTACGGCTTGCTTAATTGCTTTAAGGGTGGATTGGGAATATTTTTCGGTCCAATGCACCCATTTTGGTTTCATCCAGACCGGCGGTTTTAGGGAGAAATAGATGGCCAGAGCAATCGTCAAGAGAAAAATAAGGATATAGAGGGTGAATTGATACCCCCCTCTTTCAGAAAATATTGGAATGTAAGAGTAAAGAATGAAGGCAATACCCATTGGAATATAAGCGTAAACGCCGCCTCGGGAACGCCAAAACCAACTTTTCCATATCCCCAGCTTGACCAGGATTCCGGCAATAATAAAGAAAATACCCAAACCCCTAATGTAGATAGTTGAATCCATGACCTAATCCTTTACCACGTTTTGTACCGCAGACTGATAAATCACCTCCGACACCCGTTGATCGTACGGGGAGATCAAAGCTTCGTATGTGCCATATTCGACGGCGGCCTGGTCGGGGAAATAGCCTTGATAATCGTTGGCATAGCTGATTGGGATAGCGATCCTGGGCCGGCAGGTTTTCTTGATATCCAGGACAGTCTGAGAGAAAGGTTCGCCTGGAATTCCAATCAGGACTATTGACCCTATCCGCAGGAATTGCAGTTCCGCCTGGACTGATTTGACATTTTCAAACCGGCTTGCCATTTCCAACTGACCGCGGGCACCCTCTAATTGGGTCACTATCTTGCGCATGGCTGCCGGAGAAGCCTTTGCTTGCTTAAACCTTTCCAACTCGGCTTTAATCTGCTCAATTTTTGTCAGGGTTTCAGCCTTAGTCGGGAAGTCACGCAAAGGCAACTCGACTGGAACAGATTCCGTGTTGATTGGTTCTGTATCCAGCGGCTCTGCATTGAGCATGGCTTGCAAAACGCCGCCAGCCAAAAGCAGCCCCATTCGCTCAACCTCATTAAAGCCCTGTTCGCGCCTGGTAAAGCGAGTGCTGACGTCCCCGCTGGCGCCATTTGTGAAAAGGAAGGTACAAGCAGGAAAATGCTGTTTCAGAAATTGTCTGGCGGAGCCCGGATAGTCCGCAGAAATCTGCAGGTTGTCATAACCCATGATCGTGGGGTGACAGCCGAAATTGAACAGAACCGCCAGTGGGTTCTTGGCAGGGTCATCAAGGCGCAGCAAGCTCAACTGAGAGTCAAAGGCTCCTTGGATGGGATCGTTGCGATTTTTTCCGAGGCCGGTCAGGTTGTGGCAACCATAAGACAAGCTGGCAGGCTGGCTATTGGCAACCGCCCATTGGGCAGCCCCCACAAGTTTTCTTTTGGTGATTTCCGTTAATACCGGGTCCTTCAGGTTGGACATAATGGGCATATCTGGCAGAAAGCCCTGAGGTCCCGAGTGAGTATGGGAACAAGCCAGCAGGATGCTCTTTTGGGAGATATTCAAGGCGCTGCCGATAGCTTGACGCACCTGGCTGGTAAATTCCAAGTCTATGCCGATCATGTCACAGGTCAGGATCAGTATCTGGGCCACTCCCTGCTGCAGGTAAAGCGCCTGGGCTTTGAGCGGGTCATGGATTCCTTGGCTTTTTTCTGTTCTTGCCGCATAGCCGGCCATAAATCCCCCGATTGGCGGGGTGATATCCACCTCGGAGGCTCCAGCCAGAAATCTGGCGGATAGGTGCTCGGTTACCATAGTTTGATCCGCCCTTTGTACGCCTCCAGGTATTTTTGGTTGAACACATCGCTGCCGTCCAGATTGCCGCTGCGAAAGACCGGGGGTTCCTTCCCATCATTCAGAAGGTTTTGAATGGTTTGGACCATCATCATCTGAAGGATGAAAAGACCGCTGACCCCGGATGCAGGTCCAACTGGTTGAGGCAATTTCTCCAAGTGGATCAGACAGTCCCCCAACGGGCACAGATTGTCAATCACTACGTCCGCGTGCTGAAAAAGTTTTGAGCCCGAAGAGTGCCGTGAAGTTGTGCCGGTGGTATGTTGCATAGAGGTTATGGCAATTACAGGCGCGCCCTGTTGCTGGCAGAGTTGCGCCATTTCGATTGGAGCAGCGTTGCGGCCTGAATTGGAGATGATGATCATGACATCTTTGGCTGAAATCTGGTAATAATCAAAAATCACCTTGGCAATTCCCTCGACACGCTCCATGGTTTCACTTTTGTGCACCTGTTGATGGCCAGTCAGGCTGGGTTCGAGAATAGCATCCACCGGAACCAACCCGCCCGTGCGGTAAGCCACATCCTCAGCGATAATGTGTGAGTGACCAGTGCCAAAGGTATAGAGGATGCCATCTTTTTCGATAGCATTCGCCATCAGGCGGGCAGCCCGTTCGATATTAGGAGTCTGTGATGAAATGATTTCATCCAGAAGCTTTCTGATAGCGTTGGCGTACTCATTCATGGCTTGCATAATTTCTCTTTTCTCTGTGTGTGTTTTTAGAGAATCATTTGACCCATTCGGGAAAATTCTTTTCGATGACAGGCCAAAACTCCGTTTCGGGATCTGTTGGCATCATTCTGCAGGTAATTTTGATCCCTTTTTCATGGATGGCTTTCAGTGCCCTGACACCCGATTCGGTCAAAAAGACACTATTCGAAAGCTTTTTTGAATTTCGAACAAAAGCTTGGTTGCCAAGGTTTAAAATGGGAAGCTGCAAACCATTTTCGACCAGAGCCAAACCATCCTCCGGGAATTTAGTGATGATGAAGATGTTTCCCTTTTCGGCTTCAGGGCTCAGGCAGTAATTAACGCAGTCCTGAATGGTGAGGATGGAAACCTTTCCGCCGATGGGAGTAACAGCTTTTAATAGAGTGACCTGCAAGGGATCACTGGCGACCTTATCGTTGGTTACGATCAGGTGGTCTATCTTTAAATGGGAATTCCATGAGACTAAAATCTGCCCATGGATCAAACGATTATCCATACGAACATGAGTAACAGGCATTTTGACTCCTTTTGGTAAAAAACTGTGCTTACTTTATTGTATCTGATAACAAACAGATACCGTTTTTCCCTGTTTCAAGGGCGATTTGAGTGGCTTTGTCGAGATCCAAACCTTCCCGCCTTACCAGCAGCTCCACCAGCATCGGTAAGTTCATCCCGGTAATTACTTCCAGGTGGTCTTTTAAACCCAACGCCACCCTTCCGCTGGCATTAAACGGGCTGCCCCCAAACAAGTCCACCATCAAAAGAACGCCTTGTGGATCATCCACCTCCATTACGGCCGACCGGATGCATTCAACCAATTCATCTGTGTCATCGGTTATTTGCAGGCCGATGCACTTAATCTGCTCCTGCTCACCGGTGATTAATTGGGCAGCGTCCAGCAATCCCTGGGCAAAATTACCATGACTTACCAGTACGATTCCGATCATTGTCTCCTCCCCAATGGTGGCTACATACCTGGCTGAGAAGGCATCGGACCGTACTTATTCTTGATGGCGTCGTTGAATTCATCTGAACCATCCAGATTGGCGCTGAGCAGAACCGGGGGTTCAACGCCCTGGCTGAGCATGTATTCAATCGCTTCCACCGTGACAGCATTCAGCAAGGCAGCGCCTAAAACTGTGGAGAGTGCACCCGTTCGCGGCGTCATGCCTTCAAATTGGATTGAAGCATCCCCAGGCGGCACCAGGGAGTCCAGAACGATATCGGCAACCTCGAAGAGCAGCTTGCCGCTGGAATGACGGGAACTGACTGACCGGGAATGCTCTAATGAAGTCAGGGCGATGACCTTCAGCCCTGCCTGCTTAGCAATTAGAGCGACCTCGATAGGTTCCGGGTTACGGCCCGAGTTGGAGATGACAATAATCGTCTCACCCGCCTGAAATGGAAAACCCTTCAGTAATACTTCCCCAAAGCCCTCAATACGTTCAGCTTTTCCATTCATCGGGTCCGGGATGTGCACAATCGGGTAAAGCCCTCCAGCTCGGCCATGCAGTTCAATTGCTAAAAGCTGCGAATGTCCGCTGCCAAAAGTGTAGACCCATTTACTGGCAATTAGAGTATCCCCAATTAACTGAGCAGCTCTGGTGATATTCTCACCCTGAGTGGCTTTAATCTCTTCGAGTTTATTAATTGCCAAATCCAAATAAGTTGTATTCATAATACCTCCACAAAAAGAATATTTACGGACAGGGTAATTGGTATTAATACCAATTACCCTGTCGACTCACCAGGCTTGAGTTAAGCTTTATCCAAAGATTCCCAGTGCTCCGCCGATAAAGCCAATGGCAAGCAGGAGCAAAATAACCTGGGTGGGCTTCCAACCCTTTTTGAGCAGCCAGTATGCCAAACCAGTGATCAAAACGGGCAGAAGGTAGGGGAAGATGGCATCCAATTGCTGTTGGATGTTCACCGTGGTGACAACCTCCTCACCATTTAAAACAGATGTCGACTTGAGTTCCAGCGGTGTGGAAAGTTTGACAATAGACGGAGCGAAACCACCGATAACAATCAACCCCACAATAGTAGCGAGCTCGGTGATTTTGCCAATGGCGCCGCTGCCCAAAGATTGCATCAGGTTGCTTCCCTGCTTGTAAGCCCAAGTGAACTGCCAGTAGCGGACACCCATATAAGGGAAGAAAACTAGCAGCATCACCAGGATGGGGCCAAAGACATTGCCGCTCAAAGCCATGCTGGCGCCAATGCTGAAAATGATACTGTTGTAGAGAGCCCACAAGACAGTGTCGCCAACACCAGCGAGGGGACCCATCAACCCGACCTTTAGACCTTCGGTCGTCTCAAGAGACGCCCCATTTTCCTCCAGGGCAATGTGGGCACCAAGAATTAAGGGTGCGCCAACGACAGGGTTGGTGTTAAAGAAGTTAAGGTTGGTCAGGAATGCTTCCTTGAACTCCTCCGGGTCCGGACGGGTTTTCTTCAGGATCGGCAGAATGGCATAGGCGTAGCCAACGGACTGCATGCGTTCGTAGTTCCAGCCACATTGGAACAACCAAATGTAGCGCCAAAAGGATTTCATCAAATCGGCACGGGTAATTTTCTTGGATGTGTCTTCCATCTTATGCCTCCGCTTTTCCATACTTGAGGTATTGATAGATCATGGCGACTGCAACGCCTAATAGGGCAATACCTACCAACGGCATTTTCAGATAAGCAAAGACCACAAATCCAAGGATCAGAAAAGCTGGATACTTTTGAACCGGGAGGATTTTGAGGAGCATCGCAAAACCGAGCGCTGGCAGGATTCCTCCGGCCACACTGATTCCCCGATTAATCCAAGGGTTGGCGTTGAAGAAGGCTGTCAGCTTTTCCACCAAGGGTTGACCAAAAGCAATGGCGAGGAATACCGGAATGGCCCGCGATAAACCCCAGATGAGATGGCTTTGTGAGACCATCATGCGGTCAAAGGCTTTGTCATTACCTTCTTCGGCATATTTATCTGCCCTATGGACGAAGATGAAGTTCAAGAAACGGTTAAGAATATCAACCTGGGTCAGCAGGAGGGCGGCTGGAATTGCCAGGGCAATTCCAGTTTCAAAGTTACCACCCCTGCCGAAGTAAGTGCCCAGGATGGCACCTACCGTATAGTCCGGGATGGTCGCACCTCCATAGGTGTAGACGCCCAGAGCCATCAATTCGAGTGTGCCACCGATCATCAAACCGGATTCGACATCACCAATGATCAAGCCGGTAACAAAACCAGCGATGAGGGGCCTGGAGGCCATAATAAAGTTTGGGCCGAGCATATCAAATACACAGATATAAGCCCATAATGCGAGAATTAATGCGGTAAAGATCATAATCTGTTCCTCCACAAGTGATGATTAAAAATCTTGTCTGCAAAACAACTATAATGCGTCTTTACGATAGTTTCTCTCCTTTCTGCTGGCACATGCATTGTGCTTATAGCTAACTTTATGCCTGGTTAGTTTAAACGCTTTAAACCGGTAACTGCTGCCTTCCTTTCCCGGCTTTAGACATTGGCAAGAGATGCTTCTGTTGAAGGTATTGGTTCCGGCCGGACTTGATCAGGTTGAAGACAGGTGAGTACAACCGGAATCAATTGGTCCTTATCCAGGGAAGAGCAGGTGAGTGTTAAAACCCGGATTTTTGGGGCCATGCCCGGAGCTTTAGCGATGTTTTCCGCATTACTAGTAGACTTGAACGATAAAAAATATAACGATTGGCGCCCACAGGAAAATGGAATAAAAGAACCCCCAACGAATTTTGTTGAGGGTCCTTTTATTTGCGGTTGAAAAAAACAGATTCCATTCTCAATTGTTGAGAGCAGCAAGCCATCCCTGTTCAACCCATGGTGAGCTTTGTTGATTGTTTTATGGATTACTCTGAACAAAACATATCGTTCATCCAGACAGGGTAATACCTGGGCAGAAGGCAAATTCTGCTCTGCAATAGCTGATTTCCAAGAGCGTCTGATCTGCGAATAGAGCGGCGGGAAATTATTTAATTTATGCCTTGATAGATCCATTTCAACCTATTCTATACCAATGGTATTAAGATAATTATAGGTTGACCATAAAAAAAGTCAAGGATTATTTGCATCAATTCGGTTATGGAATACCGGGTGGTTATAGAAAAGAAGCAGCGGTGCGTGACGATAGCATCGCAGGGATATTCTTTCAATTGGATTCCACAGCACAAAGCCTGCTGGAAGGTTCCACCGGGAACTTTAAACGCAGCTCTCCACCCTGTCATAGCGGGCTTTTACCAGGGCTGCGGAAGAGGATGTTGATCCCTCTGTATGTGGAACGAAGCTTGCCTATGGGCGAATATAAGCCCAACCCTCGGATTGTTTTTTGACCAGTTCGCCCACACCAGCCGGGACTATGATGACTTGTTCCAGCATATCTTCGGCTCTAAAACCAAACATTTTAAGAGAGTTGTTGCACAGGGCAAATGTAACTCCTTGGTCCGCCAGTTGTCTTACCCGTTCAGCGATGTTCTGGCTGTTTTTTTGGAAGGCTTTCACTGCCGGTCCATTGACCAGCAGTTCGATTAATACATTATCTCTGCCCAGATCTTCCAGTAAATTGAAGATATTGTTAATAACAAGATTAACTTTGGCGGAATCGTCCTCGTCCAGATGAAAAATGACTTGATATTTAACCATTTTAACTCCTACTTTTTATACTATTATGCTATAAAGGAATGGTTCATTACCAATGAATGTACAGGAGTCTGCCATTTGGAATGACAACTTTGCTCGATAATTGCCGCTTTAGTTGTTGGGCAGTTAAGGGATCAAATTGTCCCACACGTGCAATGGTTGTCGAACCGGGAAGTCACTTTTAACCGTTAGTCGGTAAGCCCTGTTAATTCTATGAAAATGTTAGTAATCATCTCACTTTGTGGAGATAAATAAAAATAAAGGGGTTAACATCAGTGTCAACCCCTATAGACAAATTGCTGAAATTACTGGCTTCGCAGGACTGCCCCGAACTGTTTGGCAAGGTTGCGTACTACCCGGTTGCGGATGTTCTCGGCGTCTTTGTCGGTCAGGGTGCGGTCATAAGCTTGATAGGTAAGCTGGTAAGCCATGCTCTTTTTTCCTGCTCCCAGCTTTTCGCCGCGGTAGATATCAAACAAGCGCACACCTACCAACAGCTTCCCACCAGCCTGACGAATGGCATCCTCCAGGTCTGCTGCAGGCACCTCTTCATCCACGATCACGGCAATATCTTCCACCATGATTGGAAAACTCGAAATAGGTATGTTGTGAAACTCAACTTTACTCAGTTCCACCAAAAGATCAGCGTCCAGTTCGGCAGCCAAGACCGGTGTGGTGCCAAATTCATAGTGCTCACGTACCAGCGGATGCAGTTCGCCCAAAATGCCCAAAACCTTATCTCCCACCAGCACCCGGGCACATTTACCGGGATGGAAGGTGGGGTAATGGGCGGGTTGAAAGCTTACATCGGGGATATGCAGACCTTTCAACAGGGCTTCAACCACGCCTTTAAGGTCAAAGAAATCTCTTTCCACAGACGGATTCTTCTGCCAGGTGGGGCTTTCGCGCAGCCCGGTCAGACCAATCGAAAGGCGTTGAGCCTCGTGGGGGAGCTGCTGCCCCTCAACCGGCAAAAAGACTGGTCCCAACTCGAACATTGCCAGTCCGGATCGGAATTTGCAGTTGTATTCCAACAGTTCCAGCATGGTGGCGAGGATGCTGCGCCGCATGACCGTGCGATCGGGTGTGATCGGGTTTTTGATCCGCACATAAGGCAGCCCGGGGTCAATGACCTTGTCGGGGGTGATCCGGGCTTCCCGTTCCGGAGAGGTCTGGCGGTAAGCCATAGTGTCTTGCAAGCCCATACTCACCAGGATGTCGCGGATGTTCTCCTCAGCTTCCAGGGAGGCATTGCCAAACTGAGGGGGCAGTTCGTCTGCCAGACGGGTGGCAGGAATGCGATCATAGCCGTAAATCCGGCTGATCTCCTCGATCAGATTGGCTTTTCCGATCAGACCTTCTTCAATATCCAGACGGGTTGGCGGTGTTTTTGCTTGCAAGATTTCGCCCTCCACTTCGCAGTCGAAGCCAAGCCGGCAGAGGATATCCGCGGCTTCTTCGAGTGGGATGGGAGCCCCCAGAGCTTTGACCACTTCAGCTTCGCTGAGGGTCACTTTGGGGTCAAGCGGTGGCTGTGGGTATAAGTCGATAACACCATCCACGAGGCTGCCACCGCCCCAGGCTAAGATGCGCTGCAGGCACAGACGCAGGGATACTTCTGCCAATGCAGGGTGAACGCCGCGGCTGAAGCGCCAGGCAGCTTCGCTGGTGATTTTAAGTTTACTGACAGTTTTTCGAATATTGATGAAATTCCAGGAGGCCGCCTCCAGCAGAACCCGGCGAGTCTGGGAATTGATACCGGTCTCACTGCCGCCCATGATGCCTGCCAGGGAAAGCGGACCAACTGCGTCACAGACCAATTCCATAGTTGTGTCCAGAGTGTGCGTAATACCGTCCAGGGTGGTCAGTTCTTCCCCCTCACTGGCGGTACGGGTAATGATGGTTGGGTTGGCGCCGCCAGCCCGGGCGCGCAGCAAATCGTAATCGAAGGCATGCAGAGGTTCGCCAGTTTCTAACATGGTATAATTGGTGGCGTCCACCAAGGCGTCGATTGGGCGCATGCCTGAAAGGCTGAGCCGGCGCTGCACTTGGTAAGGGCTTGGCCTGGGGGTCACTTTTTCCACCATGCCAAGCATGAACCGCGGGTTCATTTCCGGATTGCGGATTTTCAGATCGGCCATTTCGTGTAGCTTATTACCGTTGGTTAATTCAAGACTATGGGGTAGATTAAGTTCACGCTTGGTCACTGCCGCCAGCTCGCGCGCGATCCCGATTATGGAAGCATCCCGCGCCATGTTTGGCAGGATGGAAATATCGAAAACCGCATCGCCCATATACTCTACCAGGGGCATACCTACCGGGGCGTCGTCATCCAGGATGATCACGCCATCGTGTTCTTCCGAGATGCCCAGCTCTTTCTCGGAGCAAATCATCGAGAAGGATTCGATCCCGCGAATATTCATTCTCTTCAGTTTGGTCAAGACCTGACCCGGTTGATGCCCGTCGTAGAGTTGAGCGCCTTCGCGGGCATAGGCAACTTTCAGGGGTCGCTCGAGCGGACCTATACTCTTATACGGGTAAAGGTTGGGTGCACCTGTTAAAACAATTAATTCCTGACTGCCATCGTTCAGGCGGCAGAGCACCAGCCGGTCAGCATTTGGGTGGGGCATAACCTCGTTCACCTGGGCTACGACAAATTTGTCCGCATTCCAGCTCAAGCCTTCATACTTGAATTCATGTTTATTACCTTCCGGTTTGGGCAGACCCACCAGTAAAATTCCATCTACTTCCAGCCCAACCATGGTCAGGGAATTGGCTATTTCCTCGATGCTAAGCCCATCCAGGTCTACATAATCTTTGATCCAACTTAAGGGTGCTTTCACGTTTATCTCCTTACCTGACCTTAAAATTGTTCTAGAAAGCGCACGTCGTTATTGCGGAAGTGCCGGATATCATCCACGCGGTAACGCATCAGGGTGGAACGGTCAATCCCCATTCCGGCAGCAAAGCCGGAAAAGACAGCTGGGTTGTACCCGCCATATTTTAGGACGGTGGGGTGCACCATGCCACAACCGAGGATTTCCAACCAGCCGGTGCCTTTGCAAACCCCGCATCCCTTGCCCCCGCAGACAAAACATTCCACATCCATCTCAGCGCTTGGCTCAGTGAAAGGGAAATGCGAGGGGCGCAGGCGTGTACGGGCTTCATTGCCAAAAGTGCGGGCAGCAAAATCGGTTAATGTGCCCTTCATGTCAGCAAAAGTGATGCCTTTGCCAACTACCAAAACTTCTACCTGAATGAATTCAATTTCTGAGCGGGCGGTCAATTGTTCGTAACGCATGGTGGCACCAGGCAGGATGGCGCGGATGTTTTCCGGCGCACGTTCCCGCATGACATGGATCTGCCCGGGTGAGGTGTGCGTGCGTAGCAGCACACCCTCATTTTCAGTGTAGAAGGTGTCCCACATGTCGCGGGCGGGGTGGTAGGGTGGCATGTTCAGGAAGGTGAAGTTGAAGTCGTCCGTTTCCACTTCGGGCGAGCGGTAGATTTGGAAGCCCATATCGCCAAAGATGCGGTAAATTTCCCGCAGGGTCATATTAAGGGGGTGCAGGCGACCGCGCCGGATGGGGCGACCTGGCAGGGTCACATCCAACTGCTGGCTGGTGAGGGCTTGATTGAGGGCGGCCTGTCTGATCTGCTCGTTTTTGGCAGTAAAGGCAGCTTCGAGGGAGACTTTAACTGTGTTGGCTGCCTTGCCAATGGTGGGGCGATCTTCTTTTGAAAGCTGCCCCAGACTGGAAAAAGCTTGCATAACCCGTGAAGACTTGCCCAAATGTGCCAGGCGCCAGGCTTCCAGGGCTTCTTGGGTTTGGATGCTTTCCAGTTCCGAGAGCGCCAGGGATTGTTCCTGTTCAAATTGTGATTGTTCAACTGACATACTGCACCTCTCCGTTCATTAATTTAGCGGACTGCAAGAAAAAGCCCGTCCAAGTAAAGGGACGGGCAATCAAAGCCGTGGTACCACCCTTTTTGGCTGCATCTCATGCCGCTGGCAATTTTGCAGCCCTCTCAAGGTTCTTCTGTAACGGGAATTCCCGGTGCGGACTACTCTCATTTCACCCGTACAACTCCCGAGGGAACTTGTTCCATCTCTTACCAGGCGCCGCTTGCAGTCGGGACGGCACTTCCCTGTTGGGTCGGGATGGGCTACTTTCCTCGTTCACCGTTGATGGTTCTATTATAGGGTGAACGAGTGGGTTGGTCAAGGTTGGTTTTGAATGCGAGTGTGTGATTGTGAGTGTTGAAAAACCTTGCGTGTCATTCCCATTTCTATGGACGCAACAGGCAAAAACACCGTGCCCATAAGATACAAAGTTTAGCGATCTCATTTTCCAAAACCTGAGATTGCTTCTCCGAAGACTTGCTAATGACATTTTTCAACACCCTCTGTGCTTGCCAGGGCACTTTTTTGCTGTGGGTAGCTGGTCATTCCTGGGAATTTCAATCAATTCGAAAGGTAAACAAGAATATATTATTGTGAATTGGTTGAAGAGATGCTTAAAGCAATGACGGCCTGTATGCAGGCCGTCTTGTTTATTAAAAGATGCGGTCTACGTTTACAGCGCGGCCTTGACGATCGCTATAAAGGAATCTGGTTTCAGGCTGGCGCCGCCTACCAAACCACCGTCAATATCGGATTGGCTGAACAACTCTGATGCATTGGAGGCTGTGACCGAACCACCGTAGAGGATGCGCATGGCGTCACCCTTTTCACTGCCAAACATTTCGCGCAGGATTGGGCGGATCACATCCTTGTGGACACCATTGGCTCCCTCGGGTGTGGCTGCCAGCCCGGTTCCAATCGCCCAAACGGGTTCGTAGGCGATGACCAGGTTAGCGGTCTGGTCTGGATCCACGTCTTTCAAACCTTCCCGCACCATTCTGGAAATTACTTCAGCGGTCTGCCCGGCTTGATTTTCCGCCAGCGTTTCACCAACACAAAGGAGCGGTATAAGACCAGCTTTGAGGGCGGCATGGATTTTCTGGTTGACTGTTTCGTCTGTCTCACCAAACATTGCCCGGCGTTCGGAGTGGCCAATAATCACATATTGGCACAAAACCGCCACCATGCTGGCGGAGACTTCGCCGGTATAAGCGCCGGAGGCTTCCCAGTGCATATTTTGGGCGCCTAACAGGATGGGAGTATCTTCCGTTTCGCGCTTTGCCACACCCAGGTTGATTAAAGGCGGGCAGATTAAAATATCCACATCTGTGATTCCGCTCAGGGCGGGAGCCATCTCCCGGATTAGATCCCTGGTTTCGTACAGGTTTTTATTCATTTTCCAGTTGCCAGCAACCATAGGTTTACGAGTTTTCATGTGTGCTTCCTTTCCATCCGAAGATTTGATCTGAACTGACCTGATTTTATCATGAGAGAAACATGTTGAAGTGAAAGGCAGGCTTTACTGAGAAAGTTGGAAAGCAACATAAGGACTGACCTTGGAGCATGTAGACGGCTGGGGAAATGATGTTTGCGTAAAAAAAAGAGACTGCCCGAAAGCAGTCTCAGTTCAAAGTTAAAGAGTAATTACGGACGGTAAATCATTGGGTGAAGCCAGAGAGCTTTATTGTCCTCGGCTGTGCTGCCATTTCTGACAGTTAGGATGAACTGCACATTCTTACCCGCCAATGAGGAGAGGTCTACTTCTATCTTGTTCCAATTCCCCTCAGATAGCTCACGCCAATTGCCAAGATTGACTACCGGGTCGGTTCCGATGCGGTAACTCAAGTCAAAGTAGACATCGCACTTGGGGCTGCCGCCTTCGCATTGGAGGGTGGCTCTAAATTTATCGCCTGATTGAACCGTAAAGGCAGGGTAGATACCCTGGATGTACCCGTCAGCTGCGCTGTCCGGGCGGGTTACCAATCCGGGCTCATTCTCTTTCCCGCCATCTTCGCGAACGGGAGCAGCCTTGACAATAATGTAACCCGAGCTGACGTCGCTTTCCTTACCGGAGCAAGCCAACGGGTCAGAATTCTTGGACAGCCAATGGGCGCTGCAGGCATTGGAGGAAAAGCTGTAGACTTCGCCGCTGCCTTTGATAACGTCAATATCCACCCAGAAAGTGCCCTTGGTATCTGCGCCGGTCCCAAAGCGGACCCCATTCTGGTTCACCAGCATCCAGTGACCGGTGTAATCACCCGATGAACTCGGGGCGACCATGGCAATGCTGATGTCGATACTTTCGCCGGGTTTGACAGCCTTGGGCAGGTCAATGATCTTGGGAGCCGAAAGCTGGTCACCCTTGACAAATGCAATATCATATTCTGTGGTCCAGGTGCAGGAACCGATATTCTTTAGCCGCCAGGTCTTGGTAAAGCTTGTTCCCGCAACAATATCCGTGCCATCCGGGATTGAAACATCACTGACAAAACTCACCCAGTTGCAGGGCACGGGTGTTGGGGTTGGCGGAATGCGTGTTGGTGTGGGAGGCACCAGCGTAGCTGTTGGCGGTATGTGGGTGGCGGTTGGGGGAACCTGAGTCGCGGTTGCGGTTGGCGGCACCTGGGTGGCTGTCGCAGCAGCTTGGGTATCCCCTGGGACTACCTGGGTGGGTTGGATTTGCGTGCCAGGCATGGTCGCAGTAGGCTGGGCAACCGCAGTTTGAAACGCGTCCAAGGTTGCCTGAGCCTGCAGGGTCTGCATGGCTTTTTCTACAGCATCGTCGACAGTCTCAGTCTGGTTGGAAGGGACGTTACAGGCAGCTAAAACGAAACCGGTCAGGAGAATTAACGAAAGGGAAATCATCCATTTCTTCGATCGAATATTTTGGTCTTTCATCTCACACTCCTCTAAATTAAAAAGAATCCTTTATCTTATTAAAGACGATCTAAGCCCCTGTTTTGTTCCAAGCAATTTGTTCAGAAAAAATCAAGCCACCCATTTGAGCGGCTTGAGGGTTCATCATATCGTTTTCCTTGCTGGAAAGGTCATTTGGAAACCTGAATTTTGATGGCAAGAGAATAATCATTGCCATAACCAAAGCGGGCCCCCCCTGGTTCCTGAATCATCCAGTAAGCCCAGTAAGTACCTGCAGTTTTTGGAGCAGTGATAGTGACGGAAACTTCAACGATGTCGCCGGGTTTCACTTCTTTGTCAATGTCTGCATTTCCACCGAGTTTGTCTCCGCCAACAAAGACAAGATCATATTCGGACCAGGTACAGGTGCCAATATTTTTGACCTTCCAGGTTTTGGTAAAAACCTTGCCAGGGGTCACAACTGAATCAGGCGGATAATTAACATCCCCCCAGAATTCCATCTGCAGACATTTCTGCCCTGATGGTACGGTGGGTGCCTGAACTGCGGTCGTGGGGGTAGTCTCCCCGACAAGCGCGGTGGGTGCCGGAGCGGTTGGAGTGGGGTAAGGGGTATAGGTTGGCATGGGGGTCCAGGTAGGTTGGTTGATTACCTGATCCAGCTTGGCAACCAGGGTCTGGATAGATTGCTCGGTAGCAGCCGCCTGCTGGGTATATGCCACCCGTTGGGCGATTTCCTCAGGTGAGGGGGTTGGTGTGCCGGAAGGTTGACAGGCACTGAGGGCGATTACGCTGATAATCATCAAGCCTAACAAGCCCATCCATTTTTTTGCAGTTTGGTTTTTCATCTTTTCAATTGCTCCTAACTTTTCTTTCAAGTAAATTCCTGTCTGGCAGTAATAGGATTATTGTCATTATAACGTATTAATCCTCATCCGCTGTCTTATTATTTCGCGAAGATGCCACTTATTCGCATGGCGATCTCCTTAAAATACGGCTCATTTTACTACGATCTTGACCGAGAAATAATCTGTGCCTTTTGTGCCGGTGCCAAACCTGACAGCGCCCTGGTCCGCAAAGGTCCAGTAACCGGTATAGGTACCTGCGCTCGCGGGGGCAGTCATCTGGATGCTCACCTCAACCGTACCACCAGGGCCGACTGTAGCCGGGAAGTCCACCACAGACGGCGCACCCATTTGATCGCCACTGACGAAGAATATATCGAACTCGGGCGTCCAGGTGCAGGTTCCATTATTCTGAAATTTCCAGGTTTTGGTGAATGTTTTGCCTGCTTCTAATTCAGTACCATCGGGAACGGTTACGTCACTCACAAATCCTGCCTGCAAGCAGAGCTTTGCAGTGGTGCTGGTGGCGCTGGGCAAGGGCGCAACATAGGCGACAGTGGGGGGGACAGAGGTAGGCAGGGGAATGGGCGTGGCAAGCACTGCCGGGGTGAAGGTCGGTGCGATGGTGGCGGTATTGGTTGGAACGCTTTGCTGGGTCATTCGCGCGGCTAATGTTTCCTGCATATCCTGCGCGGCTTTGGCTTGCATGGTCTGAGCCACACTGGTGGCGATGACCTCGGCAGCGGAAGTGGGGGTTGCCTTGGGTTCACAGGCACTCGCCATGAAAGTGATTACCATCATCAGGCTCAACCAAACTATCCTCTTTGACAGGTTTCCTGTTTTCATGAGATACTCCTTGTGAGACATTAAAAAATCAATGTGTCTTCATCCTACCCCAACCTTTTCTGATCGTCAACTCAAAAAAGTGTGGATTGAGTACCAAGCTGAGCGTTTAAGCAACAAAAAGCCGCCCTGTAGAGCGGCGTTTGTTTGATCAAAAGGTTACTTGTCTGAGAGGACCGCCAGACCGGGCAGTTCCAAGCCTTCCAACATTTCCAAAGAAGCACCACCACCGGTTGAAATGTGAGTGATTTTGTCACTCAGACCGGATTGGTTGATGGCAGCTACGGAATCACCACCGCCAATGATGCTGACTGCCTGGCTGTCAGCCACCTTTTGGGCAATTGCATAGGTTCCTTCGGCAAAGCGCGGGAATTCGAACACGCCCATAGGACCATTCCAGACAATCGTGCCGGCGCTGGCGATTTCAGCCCCAAAAGCTTTAACCGTCTCAGGTCCGATGTCCAAAACGCGCCAGCCGGATGGGATGTTTCCCAGCGGGATAGTTTGTTTTTGGGCTTCTGCATCAAAGGCGTCTGCAATCACCATATCCAGAGGTAATACCAACTTACCCTCGGATTTTTCCAGCAAGCCCTTGGCAATATCCAGAACTTCCGCTTCCACCAACGAATCAGCCATTTCATACCCCTTGGCTCGCAGGAATGTGTTAGCCATCCCACCACCGATCAAAATCTTGTCGGCTTTTTTAAGCAAATTTTCAATCACACCGATCTTATCGCTGATCTTGGCACCGCCTAAGATCGCCACAAACGGACGCACCGGATCGGCAATGGCATTGCCCAGGTATTGAATTTCCTTTTCCATCAAGAATCCGGCTGCGGAGGGCAGGAATTCCGCCACACCAGCCGTGGAGGCATGGGCGCGGTGTGCTGAACCGAAAGCGTCGTTGACGTACAAATCTGCCAGGGAAGCCAGGGCTTTAGCCATGGCGGGATCGTTCTTGGTTTCTTCGGGATGGAAGCGGGTGTTTTCCAACACCAGCACCTCTCCCGGTTTCAGCTCTGCGGCAGCAGCATTAGCAACAGGCCCGATGCAGTCCTCGGCGAATTTTACCGGCGCTGTGATCAGCGTCCCTAGGTAGTCCGCCACAGGTTTCATACTGAACGCAGGATCGGGGGCGTCCTTGGGGCGCCCCAGGTGTGAGCACAGGATCACGGCAGCACCGTGATCGAGCAGGTACTGGATGGTGGGCAGTGCGGCGGCAATGCGGGTGGCATCCTTTATTTTCCCTTCCTTAATCGGGACATTAAAATCAACCCGCACCAGAACCTTTTTATTGCGAACATTTAGATCGGTTACCATTTTCTTATTAAACATAGTCATTCTCCTTGGTTAAGAATAGTGCGCCATACTGTCTTGGCAAACAGCATTGCGCACTGTCATTTATTGAAAGCCTTATCTCGAACTACAGAGATTTTGCAACCAATTTTGCCAGATCGGCAGTCCGGCAAGAGTAACCCCATTCATTATCGTACCAGGTGACGACCTTGATCAGGTTGCCGCCCATGACCATGGTGTTAGGCAGGTCAACGATTGAAGAGCGGGGATCGCCCTTGAAGTCCATTGAAACCAGAGGCTGATTGTATTCGCCGGTGGTGTAGCCGAGAATACCTTTGAGGTGCCCATTGGCGGCTTCCACGAAGGTGGCATTCAATTCATCTTTGGTGGTGGGCTTTTCAATGTTGGCGACGAAATCCACGATTGAAACGGTCGGGGTCGGGACGCGTAAAGAATAACCGTCAAACTTGCCCTTAAGATCAGGAATAACCAAAGCAACCGCTTTGGCTGCGCCAGTAGTGGTCGGAATGATGTTCAGTCCGGCAGCGCGGGAGCGGCGCAATTCTTTCTTGTGACCCTGATCAAGGATGACCTGGTCGTTGGTGTACGAGTGAATGGTGGTCATCACGGCATTGAGGATGGTGTATTTATCATGAACCACCTTGGCGGCTGGGGCAAGACAGTTGGTGGTGCAGGAAGCATTGGAGAGGATGTGATGCTTGGCGGGGTCGTACTGATTTTCATTCACGCCCAAAACGATGGTCAGGTCTTCGCCCTTGGCTGGAGCGGAGATAATGACTTTTTTGGCGCCACCGCGCAGGATGTGGGCATCTGCTCCGGCTTTGCCAGTGGTTTCATCGGTCTTGGCAGTGGTGAAGAGGCCAGTAGATTCAATTACAATATCCACCCCCAGATCTTTCCAGGGCAGATTGCCCGGGTCTTTTTCGGCAAAGACCTTGATGGTGTGACCATTAACGACCAGGTTGCCATCAACGACATCGACAGATCCGTCAAAAATGCCATAATTTGAATCATACTTAAAAAGGTGAGCATTGGTTTTGGCATCAAAGAGATCATTGATTGCCACCACTTCCAGTTCATCCCCGGCGCGTTCCATCAGTGCTTTGAGCACCTGGCGGCCGATTCGGCCAAATCCGTTAATACCTACTTTTGTTTTCATACAAAAACCTCCATGGGAAATTGAATGTTTTGATTAATTTTACCACCAGCAAAAATGAAAATCCATTAAAACAAAAATGTTGTATGAATTTCATTATCCTTCAAGTATTTTGATTCTATGAAAGGGGTCCAGTGCGTTCTTCAAACAAGTTAATAATTACTTTAGCCAATTTTTTCGAGTCGTGCCGCCAGGGGTAAACCTCATCCACCAGGTCGGCTTCGTAGACGTTGTAATTCTCATGCAATGCCTGGTCTGCCACCACCCAATCCACATCATGCCCAAGCTTGCCTTTGAAGTTGCGGTTGCATAGAACCATGTCAAACATATCACGGCCGATGTGGCGCTCAATTACCTGTAGGTGATCCGAGGCATTATATCCCTCGGTCTCCCCGCGCTGGGTGGCAACGTTACAGATAAAATACTTCTGAGCCCGGCTGGCTTCTATGGCATCTGCCAGCCCGGTGACAAGCAGGTTGGGTATAAGGCTGGTATACAAGCTGCCCGGTCCGAGAATGATCAGGTCTGCTGAAAGGATAGCTGAGACGGCAGGCGGGTAAGCTGGTGTGTTAGCAGGGTCCAGCCAAACCCTTTGGATTTTCCCGGGTGTTTCAGTAAGTTCTGATTCGCCACTGACTCTGACAATCTCGTTTGATACCGGGTCTTCAATTTCACCGGCCAATTCCACATTGGAAAGGGTGGCGGGCAGGACCTGACCATAAATTGCCAGGACACGTCCGGATTCTGCGACTGCTTCTTCGAAACTGCCGGTGATTTCTGCGAGCGCGGTGATAAACAAATTCCCCAAAGAATGCCCTTCCAAGCCGGCGCCGGCTTTAAAGCGGTACTGAAACACCTGGGAAAGCAAGGCTTCATCACTGCTCAGGGCAGACAGGCAGTTACGAATGTCGCCGGGTGGGAGGACGCCCAGATCTCGTTTCAATTCCCCGGATGAGCCGCCGTTATCGGCGACTGTGACAATGGCAGTAAGATTATGCGTGTATTCCTTCAGCCCGCGCAAAAGGGATGCCAAGCCATGCCCACCTCCGATTACCACCACCCGGATGCCTTTTTCTCTCTGGCGGTAGTGGTGGATCATATCCAAAACCGGTTTGCCGTTATTCTCAAAAGGTTTGAGTAGAGCCCGGTTGGCGCCCCAGATTCCAGTCAAGATCAAGATCAAACCAATTCCGCCAAAGACCACGAACCGAATTGGACGGTCAAGCCAGCGCAATGAGAGGAAAGCCAGAATAGGCACTATGGTGGGGTTGCTGGCGGTGTGGTAATAATCCAGAACCAGAATAGCTAAACCTAACCCCAGAAGCATTGCGCCGAAGATGGTCAGCACGATCCAACGCTTATACCCCGTGCCGGGCATTAACCAGCGTGCTTCCAACCGGAGCTTTTTACGGGTTCGTGAAAACCAATTTTCTTTTTTGCCTGAATTATTCATTGGATCGATGATAGCAGGAATTCAAGATGCCGTCAAACGTCTGATGAAGTGGGGGTGTGAAGAGATTATGTGGGGTACAGTTTCACCCCCCCACATTTTATAGAGAGGATAGAGGGAGGTTTCTTTCCTTATCCGTCCTTGACGAAAATTTGTGTTATACTTTTGCACGCTCCGGCGCTTGCCGGGGACACTATTACACACGCCTCGGAATAGACCCTCCCGCGTGCCCATAAGGGTTAGGAGCGGTCGTAAAGCCGGGCGGAGGCATAACGCAAAAGGAGTATTATGTCACCCGCTGTATCTATGAAATCGCTCCTCGAGAGCGGCGTCCATTTTGGACATCGTACAAATAAATGGAATCCCATGATGAGTCCGTATATTTTTACGGAACGCAATGGCATCCACATTATCGATCTGCAACAGACTGTCAAGATGTTGGATGAGGCTTACAATAAAGTGCGCGACTGCGTTGCCGATGGCGGCACGATCCTATTTGTTGGTACCAAGCGCCAGGCTCAGGAAACCATCCAGGAAGAAGCTGAACGCTGCGGTTCGCCCTATGTGAACCAGCGTTGGCTGGGCGGAACCCTGACTAACTGGGTTACCATTCAGCAACGTATAGTTGAACTGACACGGCTGGAGAAATTGTTCGAAACAGGTGAGATCAACCAGCTTACTAAAAAGGAAGGTTTGTTGATTGAGCGTGAGATTCTGCGCTTGAAATCACGCCTGAGCGGCATTCGCAACATGAAAAACCTGCCAGATATGGTATTTGTTGTGGATATTGAACACGAAGCTACAGCCGTACACGAAGCGTACATCAAGGAAATTCCGGTAGTTGCCATGGTGGATACCAATTGCGATCCCCGTAAGATTGACTATGTGATCCCCTCCAATGATGATGCCATCCGCGCTATCAAATTGCTGGTTGGGCGCATCGCTGATGCAGTTATCGAAGGCAAGTCCATGCGTAAGGATATGGAAGAGGAAGAACCGGTCAGTGAAGCTCCTTCCATGATCTCCCGTAAGATTGAAGAGGACCTTGAACTGGATGATGAAGATTTATTGGGCGAATCTACCCGCGCTAAAATTACGGTGAAGGATATTGTCGAAGACATCTTTGAAGATGAAATTGCTGAAGAAGAGATAAAAGAAGAACTTGACCAAGAAGAAAAGGATGCCTAAGTTTTACACGCGGGCATAAAAGGGAAAAAGCATGAAAATTACCATTGATATGATCAAAGACCTGCGCGAAAAGACTGGTTGTGGCATTATGGATTGTCGCACAGCTCTTGAAAATGCTGAAGGCAATTTTGACAAAGCTCTAGCCGAATTGCGTGAAAAAGGCTTGAAGACTGCTGAGAAGCGGGCAGACCGGGTCGCATCTGAAGGGCGTTTGGAAGTCTACATTCACAGTGAAGGTCGTCTGGTGGTTGTGGTAGAGGTAAACTGCGAAACTGACTTTGTTGCCAAGACTGCTCCCTTCCAAGAGCTGGCACATGAACTGGCACTACAAATCGCTGCAGCTAATCCCAAATACGTTTCCGAGGCGGAAATTCCCGCTGAAGTGATTGAAGCTGAAATTAATGCAGTTGCCGAACGGGTTCGCGCTGAAGGCAAACCGGAAGCCATTATCCCCAAGATTGTAGATGGTTACATCAAGAAATTCAAAGACGAAAACGTTCTGCTAAACCAAAAATATATCCGCGATGAGAGCCGGACTGTTAGTGACATCGTCAATGATAAAGTCAGTTCGTTGGGAGAAAATATCATCGTGAGGCGCTTTGTCCGCTGGGCGCTTGGTGAAACGACCAAGCAAGCGGAACCCGAAGAGTAAACCATGTAGAGCCAACCAAAAGTTGGCTCGATTTTTAGAACCGGGAGGAAGTATGGGCAACCAAGCCAAACCAGTTAAATACAAACGTATTCTGCTCAAAATCTCAGGCGAATCGCTAGCAGGACCAAGCGGCTTTGGGATTGATCCAATCGAGGCGGCAAATATCGCTGAATTGGTCAAGCGGGTGCACCAAATGGGTGTGGATGTGGCAATTGTGATTGGTGCCGGCAACCTTTGGCGGGGGGCTACAGGTGAGAACAGCGGAATGGATCGTGCCACGGCGGATTATATGGGCATGCTTGCTACAATGATGAATGCCCTGGCGCTGATGGATGCTTTGGAACGGATAGATGTGCTGACTCGGGTGCAGTCAGCCATCGAGATGCGTTCAGTGGCAGAGCCATACATCCGCCGTCGTGCTATCCGACATCTGGAAAAAGGGCGTGTGGTAATTTTTGGTGGTGGAACAGGCAACCCGTATTTCTCAACTGACACAGCAGCGGCTTTACGCGCTACTGAAATAGGGGCGGATGTGGTCATCAAGGCTACCAAGGTCGACGGTGTTTACAATTGTGATCCTAAAACACACCCGGAAGCGGTCAAGTTTGACCGCCTGAGCTATATGGAAACGGTCAATCTGCGTTTGGAAGTGATGGACAGCACTGCGGTAACGCTTTGTATGGAAAATAACATCCCGATTCTGGT
This sequence comes from Anaerolineaceae bacterium, assembly GCA_049301715.1. GTDB lineage: Bacteria > Chloroflexota > Anaerolineae > Anaerolineales > Anaerolineaceae > Mesolinea. Next base: position 4,270 of record JBAQLH010000023.1, on the reverse strand, counting down.
ACTGAATTTATGGGATCCGGAAGCGCTGATCTTGGGTATTCAAGGCGAATCGGTCGGGACGTTGGTGAGCAACGAGCGGGATTAACACTCCATCTGGCAAAGATTAAGACAAGAAGCGGGTTGGTGACAGTTCCTATTCACTTGTTCCAACAGGATAGCGCTACACACGGCAAACGAACGACAACGCCTTGCTCGTTTTCGGCAATCGCAGTTATAGCTGGACGGAGAAATTGTGCAGATTTTTTGATCGCTGGTTCGTTCCTGGGGTAATTGCACTGTGTCAAGAAAAAATTGCACTATGGGCTTTTATGGATTACATTTCATTTCAAACATCCAGACCGTATTTGAATCATCCTTGGCATTTACGGAAAAACTGCCTGGTCATTTGGATTATAGATAGCATTTTGTACTCTTATGGTTCGCTGATTGGGAAGGCGCCCATGCAGCCTAAGCCGCGTGGGGCATTAATTACGCCAAAGGAATATTCATCCAAGTAAAGCGTGAATTCCTGCGACCCGACGGTGAGTTTGTACTCATCTACGATGCTATCAGGGCTCTCAATTGAACCAACCCGCTCATAAGTTACTTCTTCACCATTGGGACCCAGCAAGTTATCCAGAAAAGCGAGTTCGCGCATGAGGCCGCTGTCAAGTCCGCCCCCTACCTTAATGGGGTTTTCGGGCAAGAAACCGTAATCCTTATCCGGGGAAATCGGGCAGAGATCAGCAGTGGTCAATTCTTCCTCAGGAATGATGACGAGGCTGGCAAGGATGGCGTTGAACAGGTCTTTGCCGCTGGTTTGCCACAGGTCGGCTTGTTCTCCAACCATTGCCATGCCAAGCATAAAAACATAGCGATCCTGGCTGGGTTTTACCACAAAAGCGCGCCCCTCCACTTCTGACGCGGAGAACTTACCGCTAAAATCATAGGCAATTCCCTCGTTTCCTTCGACTGTGGCAGAAATAGGGTCAGATTTTTTGAGATTGCTCTGCTCGGCGCTGAAGAGCGAGGAAAGCATCGTATCCAGAATGGTAGCAGCATCCTTATCTTCACTCATATCATAAAGACCAATCAATGAAAACAGAAGAGAATCGGAATCTGAGCTCAGGGTTGCGCTTGGACCCTCGATGCTCACGGTACATTCCAGCGGAGCCGTGAATGAATAACCTCCTTGGAAGACGGTGAAAGTGGTTCCTTCAATTGCTGCTGCTTCAGTGGCAGTAGGGGCCGCCGTAGGTGCGGCAGTGGGTTCCTGGCTGCTGCAAGCTGAAACGACCAATGCTACTACCAGGCTTGCGAATAACAGTTGCGTACTTCTGGATTTGTTCTTCATATTTATTTGGTAAATTTACAGGACTGAGCTTATCTGACCCTGTATCTCCTTCAATTTAGATTTTATTTCAACCAGGGTTTGAGCGTCCTGCTTAACCTTTTCCTGTTCGGCATGGACTTCATTGGTGTAAGGGGAAATTTTATCCTCCAGCCGCCTTATAGCCATTTTAAATTCCCGGTTGAAGGTGGTATTTAAGGTGCCCATCAAGCTGGTGCGCAGCTCCTCCATTTTTTCTTTGAAATTCTGTTTGGCTTGCTTGCGTTTGTAAGGGATTACAAACAGACCCAGAATTGCCAGGGTACTGGCGGCTACGATGCCGGTTACGTCCATAGCGGAGGAAAAGAGGGCAGTGGAAACCAGGGCTCCCAGACCAACTGCGCCCACCTCGAACAATGCTGTCTGGGAGACGGCGCCTTGCACAAATGAGCTCAACTCTTCTGCTTCCTTCTTGTGATTGTAGCTATTAACAATGGTCTTGATAGTTTGACCGACGCTTTCGATCAATTCCTTGCGGCGCAGGGTTTGCGGATTGGTTTCGCTGCTGATTACCAGGTTTTGGCTGGCGGCTTGACGACGTTCCAGGGCAGCCATGACCTGATACCAGACGTTCAAATCCTTGTCCACCAGCCAGTCAATCAGGCTCTGGACTTTTTCATCGATTTCTTGGGAGACATCCGCCATGACTTCCTGCTCAAATTTGGTTTTGATTTTTTCGCTTTTTGCCATCTTGCCGATATTTGCCAGGCGCATGGTACTGTCAAAGAACTCCTGCCCGCGCGTCTCAAATTTCTGCAAGATATTTTCAACCTCAGCCAACCGGGGAGGAATTTCGGATTGAAGTTCCTTCTCGTAGTTGGAAATCATGCCTTCCAGGGACTGAACCAGCAGGTTATCCTCTTGCAAATCCTCCGTCTGGGCGCGATTGAATTCTTCTGCCTGGCGCTGCAGGTTGCCTGCCACACCGAGCGGGTTTTGAAGTTTAAGTTCCAGACGGGCTTTGTCATCCAACGTGTCAGTAATATAGCTCTCAAGTGCGTCCAGGCCGCTGGCGGCGCGCAAGCGGGCTTTTTCTTCAGGATCTTCTATCAGGGTGGCTTTTTGTGCTAATTTAGCGGAAGTAACAAAAATTTCAGGCTGTACGCCCAGGATGTTGCTGGTGTGTGTCAGCACAAAGTTTCGCACCTGTTCCACCGCAGCGTTGTTCTCCAAAATATCGGACTTATTGATGATTAGGGTGACCTTTTTACCCCAGGAGAGGATTTTTTCCAAGAACTGCCGTTCACTCTCCGTCAGAGGACGGTCCGATGAGGTGGTAAAAAGCACCAGATCGCTGCGAGGGACGTATTCATTGGTCAGGCGCTCGTGCTGGCGAATAATGGCGTTTGTGCCCGGAGAGTCTACAATATTGAGTTCTTTAAGTAAGGGCAAAGGGTAAGTAAAGATGGAAAAACCTTCATCCACCACCTGTTCCGAAACCTGCTCCCCCCAGCGCACCAGGGTCACACGAACGGTGGTCGGGGTTACCCCTTCGACTAAGACGCGCTGACCCAGCAGGGCATTGATCAGGGCGCTTTTGCCGGAATTGAACTCACCCACTACCACAATTAAAAAGAGCTCATCCAACTGCTGGATAGCTTTTTGGAGGGTATCCAGCGCGTCTTTGGGCAGGTTGAAGTCTGAAAGCTCCTGGTACACCTTCGCGAGGGAAGCCTTTTCTTGCTGTAGGAAGAGCATTTGTTCGTTGGTTAGCATGGTTTGGCGCATGAGAAGCTCCTTGACGCGGGCGAGAAAAGGTTTGATTTTGTAGCCCGAACGCCACTTGAATGGTAATTATACCTTCGGAAGAGAAAAGCAATTCTGGCAGAGAAGCCTGCCTCAGTTCACATCCCCAAGGTAGATCGGGCGGGTAGGATCATCCAAGGCAGACAGGAACCGGCAGAGTTGGCGGGGGTAGAGCCCGATCTGATTAAGCTGGTTCAAAGGCACCCAACAGACTTCAAATTGCCCGGAGTCAGGTCGGCTGCCAGCACTGGGTTGGTAATGCTCCGGCAAAGTACAGGCAAAATAAAACTCCACCTGGTGCAGGTGATCGGAAAACTCCGCAAATTCATGATTGTCTGCGATGTAGTCCCGCACGAAGAGCAACTCTCCCACCATAACCGTGGCGTTGATCTCTTCTTGGCATTCACGGATTAAGGCAATCGGGAGTTGTTCACCTTTCTTTTGTCCGCCACCGGGCAGGACCGCATACGAACTGACACCATCCTGTTTGCGAAGTACCAATATTTTGCCCTCGCGGATGATCACTGCTTTGACTGAATTGCGAATGTGTTTTTTCATCAGATTAACCCGGGTTTTCATAGGAATGATTCAGATTTACAGATTCTATCATTTCAAACGAATTACCTGATCCCGTCAGGGAAATTCTTACAATCTTAACAAGATACTTGCCGGAGAAAAGAAATAATGGAATGACCAAGGGTGGCTTAATGGCAATTGGGATGTCTGCTCGCACTGCTAACCCTCTCAAGGCATGGAATTGAGAAAATCAAGCAGGCATGGCCAGAGCGCCGGTTTGGTCCATCCAACCCACGATACAGTTCACCGCTGTCGGGATGTTGTTATCTGAAAGGTCAAGCCGCAGACAGATCAAGCGCGAGCGGGCGCAAAAAAACAGACAAAAGTACAAGGGCAAAAAAGAGGCGATCTTCAAACCAGCCAAAGTCTAGCCGTTCGAAGGCGATCACGGTCTTGAAGGTCAGGCGGGGGCCTTCTAAAATTATTTGTACTCTAAAGTTACTTGCCTAACATTGTGAAAAACAGTAATATTATACAAGGAGATCACAATGAAAGCAGAAGCAAAGGTAGCGCAACAGAAACTCAGCGTATTGCAACTGGCTGAAGCACTGGGGAATGTGAGTGAAGCATGTCGGCAGC
>JBAQLH010000022.1:0-53800 GCA_049301715.1 Anaerolineaceae bacterium | reverse complement strand
CACACATATAGCGGCCTTCTCTGTTTTTTGAAGTTTTTCAGAAGACTCAAACAATTTTTATTTTTCATTAGATGACGCTTAATTGATGAGCTCACTTGTTATAGTACAAGCCCTCTCAATCTGGAATTAAGCTACCCAGCCACCATCCATAGTAAGTACCGCACCTGTAATGTTCGAAGCATATTGGGAACACAAATAGACATATGCTGCTGCGACATCCTCTTGACTGGTGAATTTGCCTGATGGCATATTAGCCAATAGTTTTTCGCCATAGTGTGGGTCATTATCTAGAAGTTTTTTCAAAGCATCTGAAAGCATTATCCCCGGGCAAACAATATTGACACGGATTCCTTGCTTGGCGTAGTCCAATGCCGCTGATTTCGTCAATCCGACCAAAGCATGTTCCGCTGGAGTATATGCTCCATGAGCAAGCACGGCAACGAGAGAAGCAGGAGAGCCTACATTAACAATGGATCCTGCTCCGGTTTTGATCATTGCGGGAATCTCATACTTCATAGCAAAGAAGCTGCTGCGAAGGGAAATCTTTATCTCATCATCAAAATCGTCTTTAGTAAGGTCAGCGATGCCAGTAAATTTGTTGTTCAATCCTACAATATTCACTGCATAGTCTACCTTACCATATTTATCAAGCGCAAATCGGGTCGCTGCTGCGACATCTTCCTCAGATAACACATCACATTTAACAAAGGCTGCATCACCGCCAGACCGCTTAACTTGCTCTACAATTTCTTCTCCCACATCTTCACGAATATCCGCGATTACAACCTTTACTCCTTCTTTAGCAAAAAGAAGCGACGCTGCCTTTCCGGTTCCACCACAACCGCCCACAAGCAGAACCACTTTATTTTTCATCATCAGTTCCATTGCGTTTTCCTTCAGTAATCTTGTATCTTATGATTTGAATGATTCTAGATTTGCTTGACCATTGGCGGGCATCTCTATGGAGATACCCGCCAATTAGTAAAACTAAATCTTACTAATGGATAATCCAGTAATCGGGTAAAAGGATCTGTTAAAATTACCGGTCAATCCATCGTACTCTTTAACGAACCTTAGCTGTTGGCACATGGTTACCAGCTATTTCCCGAATCACGATGTCTACGTCTATAGGCAGCCGATTGTAATCATTGACCGGATCCTTGACGTCTATTCCATCGACAATCCCAAAAAATACTGGACCTTCCTTCAGTTGAATTGAGCCAAAGCCACAGGGCGCAAATTTTGCGAATCGAGCAGCAGGAAATTTGGAGACCGAGATAAACAATAGTTTCGCTTCTCCACTGAGTTCTGTCCACGACATATGGGTTCCCTTGCAGTTATTACAGACCGGAACGGGGAAGAGGGTGTACGTGCCACAATCATCGCACTTTTGGCCCATTAATTTACCTTCAGCCAAGTAGTTATAAAATTTATCAACATAACGTTCATGAGTATCCATGACTAATCCCTCTTTTCCAAAACTGAAACACCGTAGTTTGGTCCGCCACCTAAGGCATGACACACTGCCAATTTGGGCGGATGGTTCATCTGTCGATCGCCGCATTCGCCTCTCATTTGCATGACAGCTTCGCCTATTTCAGCGATGCCAGAGGTTGGACCAACATTACCCATAGAGGTGCACCCCCCAAGTGTGTTAATCGGTTTATCACCATCATAGGCGGTTCGTCCTTCAAGGACTGCTTTCCAAGCCTCACCTGGAGCAAAATAGCCAGCCATTTCAGATACTGTGATGTGTGTGTGTGTACAGCAGTCATGCAAGCCTAAATACTCAATGTCTTTAGGATTTATGCCAGACATCTTGTAGGCTTGGTCAAAAGCTGCCATTTCTGCTGAAAGATTAATCGAATCGGGCTCATAATAATATCCAGCCCCGTGCCCCACACCAACCACGTCGACGGGAGTCTTGGTGTATTTCTTTGCTTGATCTGCCGGGCACAATACAAGCGCTGCAGCGCCATCAGCCATTACTGCCATTTGTGAAGCGCGAAGAGGCCAAGACACAAAAGGATTGTATTTTGACTTCAGATATTCTTGCTCACTGGCAAAACCCGCTTTTTTCGCTTCGACAGAGAATTCCTCACGGCGCCATGCCCGTGGGTTTTTAGCGGCATTACGCCTATTATTGATAGCGGTCGCATTTAAGGCGTCATCCAGTTGTTCAGGAGTGAGGCCATACTTCTTGGCGTATGATTCTATGGGGAATGCATACATTGATGCTGATACGTCAAAACCAACGGGAAGAACGTATGCTTGATCGAAACCATACGATACGTAGTCTAGCCACAAGTTAGGATCTAGCGGGACACGCACAGCGGGTTGTTTACGATACTCGGTCAAATCATCATCCGAGATACTATTGAAGATTTCGGTTCCTACTAATAATACAATATCGTCAATTCCAGAGGCTATCAATGACCCTCCCAGTCTAAGGCCAGTAGCACCACTTGCACAGGCAGTTTCATAAGTAATGGATGGCTTTGTCTTCAATCCAAGCCATTCAGCAATAACGGTGTTAAGTGAGTGTGCTTTAATCGTCTCTGACTGGAAGTTAGCGACTAATAATGAATCTACATCTTTAGTCGTTATTCCAGCATTTTCTAATGCTTCAAGCGCTGCCCAAGAGACAAGATCCTGATAAGTCATACCTTTAAGCGCAGGAGTCTCTAAGACATTACCAAATTGGGTGTATGCTGCGCCAATAATAGATACACCCCTGTTCCATTTACCCATATTTTCTCCTATGGTCATTTCGATTACTTTATTTTTGAATAAACCTAAGCACTTCTAAATATTGATCTTCTATTCGTTATATTCTCTATTTTTTCTCCTTTTCTTTCCTACACTTCACTGTATTTATGACTTTATTGCAAAAAGTCCTTGTTGTAAAAGAGAGAAATATGACTTTATTAAATAGCAAGGGAGAATAATTAGCTCACTTAATCATCCAATTCTATAGGGTGAGTGCTCTCCGACTAAGAAAAGCAAAGCAATTAGAATGTTAATAAACTCTTTCCAGCGCACAAGTAAGTAAATAATTTGTCGCATAAGAAGCTATAAAGGATGGTATCACCCCTGCGATTAAAGAAGAACAGGTAAACCCCTGGGGTGATACTAGGGATTTACCTGGGTATTGTGAAGGGCTTACGCTTTGTGTGCGGAGCTTTTTCTTAACTCTGAAGTTAGTTATTGTTTTTCGTCAACCAACCCATTCTGTAAAGCAAAACGAACCAAATCGGCAACACTGTGAGCATCTAACTTACGCATCATATTTGTGCGGTGCCACTCTACAGTTTTTACGCTAAGAGAGAGTATCATCGCGATTTGTAGATTGGTTTTCCCCAAGGCAATGAACTTAAGAATCTCTTGCTCCCTAGGGGTGAGAGATGCAGTTGCTAAGTCCGTAGGTTCCGCACATTGTCGGATTTGTTCTGCTATTGTAGAGGCAACATTGGGTTGAAAAAAAGTTTCACCTCGGCTGACAGTGCGCAGTGCTTCAATCAGGTCAGTCCCTAATGCACGTTTTGTAACATATCCAGACGCGCCAGCTTGTAGTAAAGGTTGAATATAACGCCAATCATCATACTGGGTAAGAACGAGAATGCGAATTTCTGGGTGCTCTTTGTGAATCAAGCGGGTGGCTTCGATACCACCCATGATGGGCATTGCCACATCCATGACAACCACATTGGGAAGCAGATCGTTCGCTTGGTTTAAGGCTTCTGCTCCATTTTGTGCTTCACCAACTACCTCCATGTCATCGTAATAGCATAAAAGAGCGCGCAAACCCTCCCGCAGAATAGCGTGATCGTCTACTAAAAGTATTCGGACCTTTGACATTTTATTTCCTTTATGGCACAGGTACCTGGACAGCAATGGTAGTACCCTTTCCCGGCGCTGTTTGCAGTTCGAATTCGCCTTCAAGGATACGAATTCGCTCCTGTATGCCCCATAGACCAAGAGCTTTACCAGATGAATTAGGTGTCTGTAATACCTTGGGGTCAAAACCCATGCCATTGTCGGTTACCTGAAGCGTCAAGTAATTATCCTGAATATCCAGCCGCACCGATACTTTTGAAGCGTGCGCATGGCGGATAACATTGGTGATGGCTTCCTGGACAATACGGAAGAGAGCGGCTTCCATGCTGGAAGGCAATCGATTTTCTAAGGCATTTCCTTCCAAAATGAAAGTGATACCTAAGGGTTTGAGTCTTTGCTCACCATACCAGGCTATGGCGGGCACTAATCCTAGATCATCCAGCAAGGAAGGCCGCAGATCAGCGATGATGCGTTGAATATCCTTCAGCAATCCCTCTGCTATAGATTTTGCGGCACTCAGGCGGCTGGTTGCCTCCTTTGAATTGACAGCTAAAGCCAGATTGGTAGTATCGAGCCCAACCATCAGTGCAGTGAGAGCTTGGCTGGTTTCATCATGCAATTCCCTGGCGATTCGTTTGCGCTCTTCTTCTTGGGCGTTGATCACATGCTGTAGTAAGTTAGTTCGGGCAGCCTCTTGCTTCACGAATTCAAGAGCGAAGACAATGGAGGCTTGCTCGGTTGTTGAATGCTTTTGCGCACTCAGGGGCTGTCCAGTTTCCAGCACGGACACATAACCAACAAGCCCTACACCGGTCACGATGGGCACAATAATACGGGAAAGAGGGCTTCCAAGTTGTGAGTTTTGAGTAACACGGATACTATGGCGTGTATTCTGTAATAAAGCCAGGCTTTCGCTTAATTCGGGAGTATGACAAAAGTCGATAGATGAGACCCGGAGAGCTTGAATTTCAGTCTGGTCTGCTTCCGGGTAACCATGAAGCGACGAGCAGAGAATACGAAATCTACTGTCCTCTACAAGAATTGGACAATGAACAAGATCCGAAAGAGTATCAGCAATTCCCTGCAAACCTTGATTATCAAGCACCAAACTCAGAAGGCGTTCATTAGTAGATATCCCTTCTCGCAGCGATTCATTTGATGCTTTCTGTTCATCATAAAGCCGGGCATTTTCGATAGCTATGGCTGCCTGAGTCCCCAAGGCTTGTAGAAGATTAAGATGAGACTGAGTAAAAGCGTCCTCATGCCGACTTGCCGCATACAACACTCCAACTAAGCCCCTGCGAGTACACATGGGAACGCAGAGAGATGAAATGATATCTTCTGTGGCTACCAGATCAGGGATACCAGGTGGTTTTGGCCATTCGCCATTTGGATAATTATTTACTATTACAGGCATTCTTGTGACCGCGACGTTACCACCTACGCCCTCCCCATATTTGTGCGTTAGGCTGCGCAGTGCATCTCCTCGTGTACCGTGTGTAACACAGACCCGAATCATCTGCGCTTCATCATCCGCTAACGCAAGATAACTGATCTCTGCATTAAGAAGATCGCATGCTTTCTCAACAATCAGTTCAAGTACCTGATCAATTTCCTGGAGTTGAGAGATTTCTGTACCGATCTTGTATAAAGCTTCTATTTCGTGATGGTTGTGCAAATTTTCGGTGGTGATAAAGAAGTTTTTTATTATTAGTGTGATATTTTGCGATAAAGTATGCAGCACCAATTCATCAGTTTCGCTTATCAAATGTTTGCCTTGTGCTGCTGCTAACCATATTCCGGATAGTTTACTATTCTCGAAAAGCGGAACCAGGAGCCCGTTATCTACTTCCAAACTATCGAAGAGAATTGTCAGTTCTTGGTCATCGCAAGGCTCCCAGCGATTCCACTTAATTGAGGTTTTTCCAGACCGTAAAGCCTGGATAGACATACTCTCAGGGTTGATTTCTACTTTTTCTGTATCACATCCCTGGGATGCAGCAGTTATGAATTTCTTGCCGGACCAGAGAAAGATGATGCTAACTTGCAAGTGAAGTAGATCACACGCTTGTTGATTAGTATCTCTTAAATCACTTAGTACGTTTTGATCAGAATATAAGCTTTCGAATCTTCCACACTGTTCCTCTGACATTTGGTTACCTCATTGGGTAGTGTAACATTATTTTTGTAAAATCAATAAAAAGAGCAGATTGATTTCCCTCATCTCATAGCTTTTCCAATCTTATGAAGTATTCTCAGCAGATTCTTCTACGGATTAGTAAAAAAACTGCATCCAAGTCTTACTGAAATTGCAACGCCAAGGAATTAATTTGGCTTCAGTTCGCAAAATGAATAACCCTTGAGTAATCAGGCAGGCATAGCCACAACTTTGTCTATGTTTCTAAAGACCTGATTATGCTAAAATTGATGCCATCAAAAACAATTCCGAGGTGTCCATGGCAAAATGCCTTACCCCTACTGCCCGCATCAGCCAGGCACGACGCCTGATCCAGGGTGCCAAAGACCTGCCCGTCCCCGAGTCTGCCGGCTGGGAGTACTTTAGCTATGTTGCCCAGGTGAAGGAAGAGCTGCGTAAAGCCTTTGAACTGGTCAAACTGATCAGTTACTCACCCAGCACTCCCGAAGAAGTCAAAGCCGATGCTAGGGCGGTCATGGAAGAAATTGAAACTGCCAAGACTGACATCCTGAAATTCTCCAACCAAGCCAGCCAGAAATAATTTTTCAGGTCAATCAGCTAGTTTTTGATTATTGGAATGGCGAGGGCAGAATAACTTAAGAGACACCAAGCCATGTTGCGGGAACTGTCGTCACATCCTGAGGAGTTTCTCACAACTCCAACAGGATATTAGATACTGACATTGCCCCGATTTTCCTGGGTAAAGGCGGTTTCCTCAAGCATTTGATGCAATTCGGGATGGCTTTCCTATTCGATCGACAGAATTAGCACGCAGGTATTTTTCCTGTGCCAAAATTCCTCAACCGTTGCCCGGAGCAGTTGGCATGCCACTCCCTGATCATGGTAATAGGAGTGAATCACAAAATCTATGGGCTGCTCGGGATAACAAGCAGTGAGTTATATTGAAGGCAGTGAAGCCTCTATTCTTCCTTGCCCGCTCAACACCAACCTATAGAGTCTGAAGCAGAGTGGGGTAAGGGCATACTCCACCGCTACAACTCCCCCTAAAAACCGCTCAAGCTGGCTGATCGCTCTTACGCTGTGTGATCTGGAACAATGCAGACAGGCATAGCAGGAACACCACCAACATCATGGGGACTACTTCCAGGCTGGTTGCCCTCGCCAGCACACCCACCAGGCTGGTCAGCACAGTGCCGCCCAAGCTAGCTGCTGCGGTTTGCATCCCAATGGCGTTGTTCATGTGATCAGAACCAACTCGCTGAGGTGTCCCCGATACCAGCCCGGGAAATACCGGCGCGAAAGCCAGCCCAACCAACGCCACCGCCGCCAGACTGACCCAGGTGGCTGGGTTCCACCACAACAGAACCGCCCCCAGCAAAGCCAGCAGGATACACCCTTGGACCAGTTTTTGAATCCTGACCTTGCGCGCCACAACCCCACCCAAAATACGACCGATTGTGAAAGTTGCCCAATAACTGCCAGCAAACAAACCCGCCAGCTCTGGGTCAATCCCCCGCCCTTCCGTCAGCAGAGAATAAACCCATGTGCCCAGGGTTACCTCTGAACCGGTATAGAAGAAAAACAGAGCCAGGCTCCACCTGACCCGCGAGTCTTTCAAGGTTGCAGCAAGGCTCGGACTCTCCTCTGCGCTCTTTACTTCCTCCTGACTGATCGGGGCAGCTTCCTTCTGCCAGATCGGCAGGCAGATCAAGAAACTGATTGAAAGCACCAATTGAAATCCCCCCACAACCAGATAACCCAGGCGCCAATTCTGGAAATTGGTCAGTGCAAAGGTCATGATCAACGGACCGGTGGTCACCCCAATGCCATAACTGGCATGCAACCACTGCATCAATCCTGGTCCAAAATGTCCGGCAACATAGGTGTTCAGGCTTGCGTCAATTGCTCCCGCTCCCAGACCTGCAATTACCCCCAACGCAACCATCATCCACCAGACAGGCACGAGAGTATATCCAATCAAACCTGCCCCGGTCAGGGCGCAACTAATGATCAGCAATCTACCGACCCCCCAGCGGCTGGTCAAACTTCCGCTCAAAAAACTGGAAGTCAGGTAGCCGACCATCGAGGTAAACAGCAGCAGACCCAGCGAATCAAGCGGGATGCCAAAGCCCCCCCGAATGGAAGGCCAGCCAACCCCCAACAAGCCATCCGGCATGCCCAGGGCAATAAACGCCAGAAAGATCAGCAGGATCAACCCAACCGGTCGTTTCTGTTTCTGTTCTGATGGCATGCTTAACTATTCTTGGAGATTTACAGGTCGTCGCCGTAGCCGCATAGCGCCAAGGCGCCAGGTCCGGTATTGATTCCCAATATCGGGCCGGTGATGTTGATGATTAACTCCACCGGATGCAGGTCACTGAGAATACGTTCTGCAAGCTTTTGTGCTTCCACCAGGGCATTCCCATGCAAAATAGCAATATGGAAGTTGGAAGCGTTTTGAAGGGATTCAACGAATCTATTGTAAAGTCCTTCCACCATAGATTTATGCGTGCGTGCCAGTGCAATCGGGACGACTTTTCCACTATCCCGGTTAATTTGCACCAAGGGTTTGACTGCCAGAATATTACCCAACCACATGACAGCATCCCCAATGCGCCCACCCTTATCAAGAAAGCTCAAAGTCTCCATTCCCACCAACAGGACAATACTTTGACGCACTTTCTCCACTTCGGCTAGGACTTCTGCTGAGTTCTTGCCGGCAACAACCGCCCGGGCTGCATTCAGCACCTGCCATCCCAGCATCATGGTTGGCCCTTTTGAATCAACTACAAACACTGGCACCTTGGCAAACTTTCCCGCATTCACTGCCATCATGTAAGTACCACTCATAGCACTGCTGACAGTGATGCAAATAATCTCCTCCGCACCTTGCTTCACAGCTTGGTCATAGGCAAATAAAAAATCTGCAAGAGTGGGTTGAGACGTGGTCGGGTGCACGGGATCACTTTTTATCCGGTCGTAAAACTGTTCCGGTGTCAGTGAAACGCGGTCCAAATACTGTTCGTTGCCCCAGATGATATAGGAAGGAACTACCATAATGCCGTATTGAGCAATTATTTCGTCAGGCAAGTCGCAGGTGCTGTCAGTGATAATCTTGATCATCAGTTACTCCAAAACACGTAATTGCTGAATCATACACCCTTTTTAACTGCGGTTCAGATACTCTGTGACCATTTACAGCAAATATTTATTAAAGTGCTTTTCTTTTGCGGTTTTTTTGAGATTATTCACCCACTTTTGGTGAGATTCAACGTTTTAAATGATTTTTTCCGTCTTTCCAGCCAAATTCCGCAGGACTTCCAACTGCCCGATATGGTAAGTATGGTGGAAGAACATGAAGAAAGCTCCCCAGCCCCGCCGGGCTTTTTGGCTGCCAAACAAGTTGATCTCTTCATCAAAATCTGCTTCGGTCATACCCGCCAACTGGGACTGGATGGATTGGTTCAGCTTATCAATGCTTTCCAGCAGCTTGTCGAGTAGAACCAACCCCGGCTCAGCGCCCAAGATGGGTTCAGAGCCACGCTGGTAACGGGTCAGGGCTGGCAGACCTTCCGGAAGTGCACCTCCCAGGTTGGTCAGGATGGTAGTCATACCATCGGCAATGTGACCCAACACCCAAGCCATGCAGTTGCCCCCATGGGGAGGCTGGATCAAGGTATCCTGATCAGCCAGCCCTTCAGTCTGTTGGTGGATGATTTCCAACTCCCTGTTCAGCATGTTTGCATACTCAGCTACACGAATCATGGTTAATCTCCTTTCATTGGAACTGTAATTTATTTCAGTCTCAGGTCCAAACTAACGTTGGTGTAACAGTACAAATATACACCGATTACTTCTTCAAGTCTTTATGACTTATCTTTCAATTATCACAACTGCGCAGAGGGATACCCTCTATTGGCAACCTGTGAGTCGAGCCTTTGCCCATCCCAAATCAATTATTTCTTCTTGAGTTAATATTCGTTCCTGATTTATGAACCAGACGAATAATAAGATCCATTTTACGATTCTGACAAATTTATAACATCCACTTACTATAACTACTTTAACTTCCCCGGTCTATTTTAATCGGTTTTATACATGAAACCATTTTCAAGGGCATCCATCCCCGGATTCAGAGCGCCGATGGTCGACGCCGCCGTCCGCTTGTGCCAGCGCTTCCATCCATCCCCGGATTCAGAGCGCCGATACTCCACCGGCAGGGGAATTCCAAACTGCTTGCACAACAGACACACATCATGGTAATCTTCTGTGTCCAAAGTATATCCGCCGTGAAAATCCACCAACCAAACTGCCTCGATACACCGAACCTCCTGGTCCAGGATCATTCCCTGCCCGGTGAGCGATTCCGGAGGGTAGTCCACCCCGCCCACGATCTTACCGTCATCATCCATGACAAAGGTGTGCAAGTCCACCTGGTGCCCCAGACTGTCTGCCAGGACAAAGTTATGCTCCCATTCACCCCGGGTAAGCAAGTGCTGATAGCCGCTTTCAGCCAGCAGTTCCAACAGCCTGGGCAGGTCCCGGCTGTGCAAAGCCACATCCAGGTCTTTATGCGGGCGGGTTTGCTCCCCCAGAAGCGCATCCATCGCCCATCCGCCATCCAGGCACAGAAAAATGCCGTGCGCATCCATCAGCTGCACAATTCTGACCACCTCTTCCGGATCCATGCGTACCTGGAATGAAGGGCTGAGTTCTGTTGAAACCATTTACGCAGGCTCTTTCATATCTATCTTAGCCTTAGGCTGCCCGGCTGCCAGGGCAATTCCGAGCGAAACCAGGCACAGGATGGCGCTCATCAGGTACAACTCCCTCCCGCCATAGACGTCATAGACCACTCCACTGATGGCGTTGCTGAGAATATGCGAGGCTCCATTGAGGGTAACACTGATAAAGGTAATGGCTGTGGTGGTGTATTGCTGTGGGATGCACAGATTGACCAGGTAAATGGTGCTGACCAGCCTGAGGGTAAAACTGACACAGGTGGCAACACTCATGGCGAAAACCACCCATCCAACGGGGAAAAACCATACTGCCAGCCTGCGCACCAAGTCAAACACGAAGATAAACAGTACAATCTTTCGGATACCAAATTTCTCGATCAGGCGATCCGACCAAAACATGAAAGGCACTTCAAAGAGCGCGCTCAGGGTGGCGGCCAGTCCGATGGTTCCTTCTGTCAATTGCAGTTCCTGCATATAAATAGGTTCAAAGGAGCGTATTCCATCGTTGAGCGTATCCGTAATCGCCAATGCTATCACGGTCAGCAGCAGGAAGCGGTCGCTGAAGATCAATTTTAGGATCCCGCCCATGCTTAATCGGCTCGCTTCAGGTTGTTCCGGCTGGTGATTCCGGAAGAGGCTCTCGGGCATGACCAACAGAATCAAAATCGAGAATGCCATCAACCCCAGGAATAGCCAGTTATCCAGCATGATTCCGGATTGTTCATAGATCTTGCCGCCGATTATGGCAGTCACTCCAAAACCTATCGAGCCCCACAGCCTTAGGCTGCCAAAGGCAGGCTTTTGCTGTTGGTCGGCTGAGGCTGAGACCTGGTAGGACAGGTTTTCGGTGGCTGAAACGCTGGAGGAATTTACCACTCTGAAGATGGTATAGAAAAAGAGCACCAGCCCGTAGGATCGCAGAAAAGGAACAAAGAACAGGGCAATCGTAAGGATGACTGCGGAAATCAGCAGCGTGCGCTTTTTGTGCCGGCTGTTATCAAACAATAAACCATATTGGGGAGCACTGAAAATCAGCACCAGAGAACTGACTACAATCAACGAGCCGATCTGCACACCACTGAAGCCAATGGCTTTGAAGTGCAGGGTTAAGAAAGGCTGGATGACCCCCATGGCTGCAAACATCACCAGGAAGTACAAGCTGAAGAGCAGGATGTTTTTTCTGAGCAGACGTTGATCGGCAGGCATGGTTATTCCCTGGGTCGTTGTTTAAACGTGCAAATAGTTGGGTTCTTTTCCCAACCGAAAAACAACCCTCCTGCCATTATACTCCCCGTCCAGGCAGATTTTCTGAAACGAATGGGCAGCATTCTCAGGCCCATTGTGCCAGAACCGTTCCAATGAATAAAACAAGTCCACAAATGTTCTTACTTCAGTTTAGAATTTTAGCGGGAGGTTTTGAAACCACTCTTTCAGAGCGTCCATGATAAATTTCCTGTTCAATATCCGCCATAAATCATCAAAATATGGTAAAAAAAGCTCCTTCAAGGTATACTTTAAGCTTGATATCAAAAGCAATTACGGGAGGGTCCCATGAAAGCCATCGTTAACCAACAGCAACTATCCCACGGGGTTGGGATTGTTGCCCGCGCTGTCACATCACGCAGCACTCTGCCAGTTCTTTCCAACATCCTGGTAAAGACCGATGCCGGCCGGCTTAAACTCTCCGCCACTAACCTGGAACTCGGAATCAGCACCTGGATTGGCGCCAAGGTTCAGGAGGAAGGCGGAGTGACCATTCCAGCGCGCACCTTTGTAGATCTGGTTAGCAATCTTCCCAGTGATGAGGTCACCCTGACAGTCGATCAGCGCACCCAGACCCTGAATCTACACTGCGGCACGTTAAATACCGATATTAAGGGCATCAGTGCCGAAGAATTCCCTCCCATGCCTGCCCCTGATATGGCTACCAGCATCCCCTTGAATGTAACCAATTTCAAGGACATGATCCAGCAGGTCGTTTTTGCCGCCTCCACCGAAGACACCCGACCCAACCTGACCGGGGTGCATCTTACCGTTGAAGGGGATCATCTGGTGCTGGCTGCCACAGATGGCTACCGCATTTCCATCTCCAGCGCCATCATGGCTCAGAAACCAGCCCAAAAACTGGATGCCCTGATTCCCGCCCGTGCCCTCAGTGAGCTTTCGCGTGTGGCAGTTAATGGCGAAGAGACCCTCCAAATGGCTTTCCCTGCGGGGCGCGGTCAGGTGATTTTCCATTTGAAAGATGTGGAGCTGGTCTCGCAGTTGATTGAAGGCAATTTCCCCAATTATGCTGCCATCATTCCGCCCTCATTCAAAACCCGCACAGTTCTTTCCACTGCCGAACTGCTTAAAGCCTGCCGGCAGACAGAGATTATCGCCCGCGAAGGGAATTTCATTGCCCGCTTGGATATCCAGCCAGAGAGCAGCGGAGAAAAACCCCCACAATTGGAAATTTCCGCCAACTCCGAACAGACCGGCTCCTCGGAAGTGATTGTAGATGCCTCCGTGGATGGTACCCCTTTGCTGATCTCTTTCAACATCCGCTACCTGCGCGAAGTGCTGGAAGTCATCAAGACGCCCAATGTGGTGCTCGAGACCAACGCTGCCAACACCCCCGGCATGATCCGCCCGGTTGGGGACGAAACCTTCAAGCATATCATCATGCCGATGAACATCTCGAGGTAAGAAGTGCTAAAGAATGCTGACACCGGGTGGGAATTCTCATCCGGTGTTTGTTTTTAAGTGAGGAAAGTTGTATATTCATGTAAGAAGACCAATTAATAAATCAAAGTTACATGTGATATATAAGTTCGATCTGCGCTTTGGGGAAGGTCATGTTTATTTCATCTCGCATAATGCATAGCCAAACCATATCCGGTACTGGGCATGGCTTGCAACATTTCTCAGGCTTCTTATGGTTTACACCATACAATGGTTCTGGCTCGGGTAATTACCTACAAGTAGCGGGTTACCCACAGGATAAAGACGAATATGGAAAGCAAATGTGGTTTGGGTTGGCTTCTCCGCTGCATTCCGAACCGTTTTTTACCTATTACGATAATGATACTATTGGCAGTAACAGCGGAGCACCAGTATGGGAATTTGGCAACCCAACTTGCTAAAATTTTACCTCTTACACCTGTTAACTAAATGGAGGAGCTCCGTGAAAAAACAGAAAAAAGCACTGGTCTTCTTAACTTCTTTCAGTATTCTGCTTTGCTTTTCCCTTGCTGCCTGTTCTATGCCTCCCGAAAGCACATCAACCCCGTCAGCCAGTGTGACGAACACTCCATTCCCCGGGGTTTTGATGCGCGGAGTAGTGCTGAGGGTCATTGAAGGGACATCCCGGCCAGTGATCGATTTTGGTGAAATTAAGGATGAAACCCAGGGGATTATCACGAATGGCAGGGTTTCATTTAATGAGGACTGTCAGTTTTGGAAGCTGGTAGATGGCGTTGAACAAGAAGCGAGCATCACTGACTTGGCAGTTGGTCAGAAAGTTGAGATTTGGTTCACGGAGATATTGGAATCCTATCCCTGGTCGGGCAGAGCCAGCCACGTTGTCTTTATCAGCCCAGGAGCGGTAGAGAGCAACACGCCCATGTCCACATTTCTGACTCCCCAATTCGAAGGGGTGATTACGCTGCTTGAAGAGACAATGAATCCGTATTATCCCATGCAGGTGACTTTCACAGTGAACAGTTCCCCATTGTACCCAGACGTGAATGAGGCAACGTTGGACATTGGTAAAGAAACATTAATTTGGGAAAAGATGGGCGCTGGATATAGCTTGCTTTCCAGTACAGACCTGGCCACAGGGCTAAAAGTTACCGTCTTATTGCAGGACAGATTTTCAGAGCAGACAGAAAAGCCAGACTACGGAACCATTCAGGAAATCATCATACTGCGTTGAGGCAGAGATTATCATGGAATGGAATCGATGGTTTTTGATTGTCACTTTGCCCGGTAACTTTCCAACCAAAGTGAACGGTCCAGCAGATTACCTACGACCAACTCAGAGCGTTGAAAGTGATCAGGATTCCTATCGTAATGGATGAATATCTCGAGGTAAATATTTCCTCAAAGAACCAACGACCGCTGGCGAGAGTTGAACTCTCAGCGGTTTTTTATTTCAGGCCATAGGGTGATTACTTAGCTTCATTATCGCTTAACCCATCCTACGTGCAGAATGATAAAATAATATATTACCTGAAGAGGTGTATGACCCTGCCACGCAGCGGCAGTGATTGTTGTTGCAGCGGTTATCTGGCACCCTCCCAGCTACCCCATATTGGCAAGGCGTATTCGGGAGTTGATACGACAGGAATTTACCGGCAGGGTGTCTTGGAACGTCAACACGAAATGTGATACTGCCTGACGTAATTATGATGAAGCTGGCCGGGAATTGGATCGTCAAAAAGAGGCTCTTCTGGATGAAATCAGCATATGTCAAGAGAATCTTTTCATAATCCATCGGAAAATTGAGTAATGCTTCTTGTTTTATTCACTTTAGGAGGATAAATGAAAATAAAATCAATAAGAATTGAAAATTATCGTTGTTTCCATGATGAAACGATCATTTTAAATAAATATACATGTTTTGTCGGACCCAATGGAGCTGGTAAATCAACAATTCTAGCAGCTCTAAATATTTTCTTTCATGAGCAATCCCCTTCCACTACAGACACAAGCAAATTAATTGACGAAGATTACTGGAATAAAAATACTGCTGACCCCATCAGAATTACAGTTACATTTGATGGACTAAATGCTACAGCTCAATCTGAGCTAAAAGATTATTTTCGTCAATCTGAGTTAACAGTCACTGCAGAAGCAATTTTTGATGCAAGAGTAGGTTCCGGAACAATTCACTTTTTTGGTCAACGCCTTGGCAAAGAAGAATTTCGTCGTTTTTTTGATGCAGAAAAAATGGGAACAAAAGCTTCCGAATTAAACGAGATTTATGCAGATTTGCAAAAACAATTCCCTGATTTGCCATCAGCGAATTCAAAAGATGGTAAAAAAGAGGCTTTGCATGCTTATGAAAATGCGCACCCAGATGGTTGCGTTTTAATTCCTAGTGAGGACAATTTTTACGGGATCAATGGTTCTGGAAAACTCGGACCTTATATTCAATGGGTTTATATTCCAGCAGTGAAAGATGCTTGTGAAGAGGGGCAAGAAGCAAAAAATACTGCTTTAGGTAAATTAATCGCCAGAACGGTGAGAACTAAGATAAATTTTGAGGCTCAAATTGAAGCGATTAAACAAGAGACTCTGACAAAATATTCAGAATTATTAACTAAAAATCAGGAAAGCCTCAACGAGATTTCTCAAGCGCTACAAAGAAGACTCGCTGACTGGGCACATCCTGATGTTCGACTGGAAATGGCATGGATGTCCGACCCTAACAAATCAGTCACGGTTCAATCTCCTGTTGCAGGGATAAGTACCGGAGAAGGTGATTTTGTTGGAGCTTTAGCTCGAATGGGTAATGGCCTACAACGTTCATATCTTTTGGCGCTCTTGCAAGAACTCGCTGGTTCGGATCTTCCAGATGCACCAACAATGATTCTAGCGTGTGAAGAACCAGAACTTTACCAACATCCCCCTCAAATTCGGCATCTTGCAGATGTTCTGGAACAATTAACGGAAGGAAATAACCAGGTTGTGATCACGACTCACTCACCATTGTTTGTAAATGGTGAGGGATTTGAAAACACCAGAGTTGTTCGTCATCCAAGAGCTGGTGCCTATGTCCACGGTTTGACAAACGAATCTCTTTGTCGAAGAATCCAAGCAGCAAGCGGCGAACCCCTAAAGCCAAAAATTAGTGGCATGCTGGCAAAGATACACCAATCCCTTCAACCAGGAATCGCAGAAATGTTTTTCGCTTCGGTACCAATATTGGTTGAGGGATTAGAAGATGTCTCATATATAACCACTTATTTGCACTTATCTGGACTCTGGCCTGAGTTTAGAAAATTGGGTTGTCATCTCGTACCAGCAAACTGTAAGGATAAAATAATTACCCCATTGGCCATACTAACAGAGCTTAATCTTCCTGTCTATGTCCTTTTTGACGCAGACGGAGATACAAAACGTGAGGATCATCGAAAAAAACATGAGATAGATAACCGCACGCTAATATCTTTATTAGGAGCAACTTGTGATGTGTTTCCAACTGATATAGTCCGGGGAGATAATTATACAATTTGGCCAACTAATCTAACTGACATAGTGCAAAAAGATTTTGGTACTAAATATACTCAATTAACTGAAGCAGCGAGGGTAAATTATGCCCAAGAGGGTGGACTTGAAAAAAACAACCTCTTTATCGCCGAATGGGTAACTGCGGCTTACAATGAAAAATTGACATCTGCTAATCTCGACAATCTTTGTTGTTCGATAATTGCCTTTGCTGAAGACATAAGATAATTATCTTTATGAACTCTTATTCCAGTTTTTCATCGAGGAAAAAACATGGACGGAATGACCACTTTCACAAGCGATAAAGAATCGTTACAAGATATCCTGAAGGTAATATCTAGAGGCGGTTATCAATTACCCGAATTCCAGCGGGGTTGGATTTGGGATGATGATCATATCGTCAGCTTATTAGCGAGTGTGTCTCTTTCCTACCCAATTGGTGCTGTGATGATGTTGGAAAATGGTAATCCAGAGGTGAGATTTAAACCACGTCCAGTAGAAGGTGTCGAGTTAGCTACTGACAAAGAACCTGAACGATTCATACTTGATGGACAACAACGATTAACTTCTTTGTATCAAGCACTATTTCTGCATAAAGTAGTGAAAACTCGCGATATTCGTAAAAAAGAAATATTTCGTTGGTATTATATTGACATCAATTCAGCTTTAAACCCAAACTCCGATCGCGAGGAAGCGATTCTGAGTATTCCGGAAGATAAGAAAATAAAAAACTTTCGAAATGAAGTATTAAAAGATTACTCGACAACTGATTATGAATATCAAGAAATGATCTTCCCGATTTCTCAGATGTTCGATTGCTCAGATTGGCGTTCAAGTTTTATTCATTATTGGAATTACGATCAAGAAAAAATCAAACTCTTTGATCAATTTGAAAAAAACATTATTAAGCGATTTGAACAATATCAGGTTCCAGTAATTAAATTGCTCAAAGATACACCTAAGGTAGCAGTCTGCCAGGTCTTTGAAAAAGTAAATACAGGTGGGGTCTCTTTATCAGTGTTTGAATTAGTTACCGCAGGATTTGCTGCTGAAGGATTCAACTTACGAGAGGATTGGGAAGGTAAGCTGGATGCTCGTGGTAGAAAAGTGGCAAATGGTAGGAAAGACCACTTACATGAACAACGTGTTCTTCGATCGGTCGGTGCGGATGAATTACTGCAAGTAGTCACTCTATTAACCACTTACAATCGCAAGCTTAACAACCCGGAAGCTGCTGTAAGCTGCAAACGCGCAGACATTCTTAAGCTCACCCTTTCTGATTTTCAAAAATACGTTGAACAAGCTACTGACGGCTTTATTAAGGCCGCAAAATTTCTATTCCAACAAAAAATATTCAACAACCGTGACTTACCATATACCACGCAGATAGTCCCATTCGCAGCAATTTTAGCCCAATTAGTAGACCGAGATCAGAATGATTCAGTTCGAATTAAAATTGCTCATTGGTATTGGAGCGGAGTATTCGGAGAGTTATATGGAAGTGCCACGGAAACCCGCTTTGCAAAAGACATGGCTGATGTTTTAGCCTGGATCAATGGTGCGGCTGAATCTACAACAATTTTGGATTGTAACTTCGTTCCTAGTCGATTGGATACTTTACGTAGCCGTAACAGCGCAGCTTATAAAGGTGTATTCAATCTATTGTTACGTGATGGCTGTTTAGACTTTCGTACAGGCGTTCCGATTGAGGTGAATACATATTTTGATGAAGATATTGATATCCACCATATTTTTCCGAAAGACTGGTGTCAAAGACAGGGAATTGACGCAAAAATATATGATTCGATCATCAACAAAACAGCCCTTTCTTACCAGACTAATCGTATTATTGGAGGAAACGCTCCAAGTGTTTACTTACAAAAGTTGCGTGAAAGGGAAGGAATCGATGTAAGTCGCCAGAATCAAATTTTGTTGTCTCATGCGATTGCTGTCGAAAAAATACTGTCAAACGATTTTCAAGCCTTTTTCAATGCAAGGCGAGAAGCTTTATTGACACGTATTGAACAAGCAACAGGTAAAGGCATCATCCGACAAAACCAACCAGGTTCTGAGATTGATTTTGATGAAATAGAAAACGACACAGAGGATATTTAATCTATGGCTAAACCTGAAAAACTGGACCTTAATTCATTGGATATCTCTGCTGAAAAACGGCAGGAATTGCTCGACCTTTTCCCGGAAGCGCGTACCGAGGACGGCAAGATTGACTTTGACCGCCTCAAGCTGACCCTGGGTGAGACGGTGGACGTGGGTAAAGAGCGCTACGGCATGAACTGGCCCGGCAAAGCGGATTGTTTCCGCGCAATTCAGACTCCCAGCACCGGCACGTTGTTACCCTGCCCCGAAGAGAGCGTCAACTTTGACACAACCGAGAACTTAATTATTGAAGGCGATAACCTCGAAGTACTTAAGCTCCTGCAAAAATCCTACCTGGGCAAGATCAAGATGATCTACATTGACCCGCCCTATAATACCGGTAACGACTTTATTTATCCCGATAATTACAGCGAGAGTCTGCAAACTTACCTGGAATACACAGGTCAGATAGATGCTGAAGGCAAAAAGTTCGGTACTAACAGCGATACTGACGGTCGCTTCCATTCACGTTGGTTGAATATGATGTATCCGCGTCTATATTTAGCGAAAAATTTGCTTCGCGACGACGGGGTAATTTTTATAAGTATTGATGATAATGAAAATTCGGATTTGAAAATAATATGCAACGATATTTTTGGTGAAGAAAATTTTATTGGTACTTTTGTTTGGAGAAGACGTGCACCATCAGCATTGGCGGAAAAATTAGTTTCTACAGATCACGAATATGTATTAGCTTTTCAAAAACAAGTTTTTATTTCAATGGGAAAAGCTAAAGAATATTCAAGCTATTCTAATCCGGACAATGACCCTCGCGGCGAATGGGTAGCGGGTGATTTAACTGTTGGAATGTCAAAAGAACAAAGACCAAATCAATATTATCCACTGACTAATCCTGTTACTGGAAAAACTTACCCGGCTAACCCAAACCGTGTTTGGAGTTTTATACCTGAGTCCATGAATAAATTACTACAAGAAAATCGAGTGGTGTTTCCTGATGATACAACAAAAAGGCCAATGATTAAGAGATTTAGATCGGAGTTAAAAAGCGCAGTTAATCCGGTTTCCACTTGGATGAATGATGTTGGTTTAAATTCAGAGGGAACACGTGAATTGCAACAAATATTAGATGAAAGTATAGCAATTTATCCAAAACCAACAAGTTTATTAAAGGCAATCATTTCATTTTCAGTTGACAAAAATGATTTGATAATGGATTTTTTCGCAGGTTCTGGAACAACCTCCCAAGCTATCTTTGAATTGAACAAAGAAGACGGCGGCAATCGCAAATTTATCCTTGTCCAGCTTCCCGAACCTACTGGCAGAGAAGATTACCTCACCATCGCTGAGATCACCAAAGAGCGCGTTCGTCGCGTCATCAAAAAAATAGATGACAGCGAAGCTGGGCAACTTCCTCTCGAAGCACCACAAGATCGCGGTTTCCGTGTGTTTAAGTTGTCTCCATCCAACTTCAAACCCTGGAATGCCGACCTGCCCAAAGATGCTGCTGCTCTCGAACAACAACTCGAATTACACATTGAGCATATTCGCGAAGGTCGAAATCAGGATGATATCCTCTATGAGCTCCTCCTCAAGAGCGGCTTCCCGATCACAACTCCTATCGAGTCTCTTATGTTGGCCGGCAAAAAAGTTTTTAGCGTTGCCGGCGGAGAACTGCTTATTTGTCTCGAACCGGAGTTAACAATGGAGGTTATTCGCGACATGGCCGCTCTCAAACCTGAACGTGTGGTCTGTCTGGACGCTGGTTTTGCCGGCAACGATCAGCTCAAGACGAACGCTGTTGAGATTTTCAAGACTCAGGGCGTTCCCAGCTTCAAAACGGTGTGATATGGACCACGAAATACACGAAAAGCACGAAAGTAATGCAAAAATTATGTATAAAGAAGAAAGCTTTGCGATTCAGGGAGCCATATTTGAGGTTTACCGTACGATGGGTTGTGGGTTTCTTGAAGCCGTCTATCAGGAATGCCTATGCAAAGAGTTTTCTACTTGCCACATACCATTTCGTGCTCAGGCCGAATTGCTTCTAAGATATAAAGAAGAACCATTGTTGCAATCTTATAAGCCCGATTTTATTTGTTACGACAAGATCATTGTTGAATTGAAAGCGGTTAAAGACGTTGGAGATGAACACCGCGCCCAGGTATTCAACTACCTGAAAGCCACCGGTTTCCATTTGGGATTACTGGTAAATTTTGGTCATTATCCTCGCGCAACAGTTGAAAGAATCGTTTTGTAAAAGATTTTTTCGTGTATTTTGTGTCGTTCGTGGTTAAGAAATGAGAAAGGGTAAAAGTTGATTTTATGGCTGAAAAACAAACACCCCGCGAAGGAGAAATCATCTTTTACACCACTCCCGAAGGAGTCACTAAAGTAGAGGTGGTCTACCAGGGAGAGACATTTTGGTTAAGTCAACGCGAAATGGCAGAACTCTATGGTGTGGATCGTTCAGTAATTACCAAGCACATAGGCAACATCTTCAAATCAAATGAGCTTAATGAAAATTCAGTATGTGCAATTTTTGCACATACTGCGGCTGATGGAAAAACCTATACTTCCCAGTTCTACAATCTGGATGTCATCATTGCCGTCGGTTATCGTGTCAACAGCTTGCGCGCTACCCAATTCCGCATCTGGGCCACACAAACCTTGCGCGAGTTTATCGTCAAAGGTTTTGTGCTGGATGACGAACGTCTCAAATTAAATAAACGCTTCGGGCCAGACTATTTCAATGAACTTCTCGAGCGGATTCGTGAAATCCGTGCCAGTGAACGCCGCTTCTATTTGAAGATCACCGACATTTACGAACAGTGCAGCATCGATTACTCCCCCACTGCTGAAATCACCAAGACATTCTTTCAGACCGTGCAGAATAAGCTCCACTGGGCCATCACAGGGCAAACTGCTGCCGAGATCGTTGCCTCACGGGCAAAAGCCTCACTGCCCAATATGGGTCTGACCACATGGAAGAATGCCCCACATGGCAAGATTCTCAAATCAGATGTCGTTGTCGCCAAGAATTACTTGAATGAAAAAGAGATCAAGGAACTGGAACGCATCGTCACCATGTACCTCGATTATGCTGATCTTCAAGCTGAACGCCAAATCCCCATGCGCATGCAGGATTGGGTAGAGAAACTGGACGCTTTTCTTGATTTCAACGAATATGAAATTTTAAATAACCCCGGTAAGGTCTCGCATGAAGTAGCCGCCCGACTTGCACAGGGGGGAATATGAACGCTTCCGCGTCGAGCAAGATCGCGCCTTTGAAAGTGATTTTGAAAAAGAAACGAAGCGACTCACGGGAAAGAAGAAACAATGAAGCTTCAATTTGACCCCAACCAACAATTTCAGCTCGATGCCATCATAGCTATCACTGACCTTTTCGATGGTCAGCCGCAGGGTACTCCAGAGTATAGTGTCATCAACGTAGGCGATTATGGTGGTCTACTGGCCGGCCAGGCACGCACCGAGCTGGGTGTTGGTAATCATCTATTGTTGGCTGAAGAGAAATTGCATGATAACACCCGCAAAATCCAAACTCTGAATGATATCGAAGTCGCGGACGAAACCGCTCCCCTGGAAGCCTGGGAACTATTCGATGTTCCCGCCAATACCTCCCGGCTCTGTCCTCATTTTTCAGTAGAGATGGAGACCGGCACCGGCAAAACGTATGTCTATTTGCGCACGATTTTTGAGCTTTCACAGCGTTATGGATTTCAAAAATTTATTATTGTCGTCCCCAGCGTGGCCATCCGTGAGGGTGTGCTGAAAAATATCGAAATTACCACTGACCATTTCCGCGCCCTTTATAACAACATTCCGTTTGAGCATTTCGTTTATGATGCTCGCAAGATCAACCGCCTGCGCCAGTTTGCGGTCAGCAACACGTTGCAGATTCTGGTGATCAACATTGACGCCTTCCGCAAGAACTTTACCGGCACCGAAGCAGAGCAAAAAAGCAACGTCATTTATAAGGAAAGCGACAAGCTTTCCGGCCGGCAGCCTATCGAATTCGTCCAAGCTGCTCGCCCCATTGTCATCATTGATGAACCCCAGAGTGTGGATAATACCGACAAAGCTCAGGAAGCCATCAAAGCGCTTAACCCGTTGTGTACTCTGCGTTACTCAGCTACCCATCGCAATCCATATAACCTGGTTTACCGCTTGGATCCCGTACGCGCCTTTGAGTTGAAATTGGTCAAGCAGATCGTCGTAGCCAGCGCCAGCGGTAATGGGAATGCCAATGATGCCTTTGTGCGTGTCGAACAGGTGGAGTATAAAAATGGTATCAAAGCCAAACTGCGCATCCACGTGCAGACACCAGATGGACCCAGAGAAAAAACCGTCACGGTAAAGAATAGGGCAGATCTCTATGAACTCTCTAACGAACGCGCTGTTTATCAGGAGGGTTACTCTATAGCAGAGATCAACGCTGAACCCGGAAATGAAACGATCCGCTTTAATAACGGGCGAGTTCTGCGTTTGGGAGAAGAAAGCGGCGGTATCCGTGAGGATATCTGGCGCGTACAGATAAAACACACGATCAAGCGCCATCTGGAAAAAGAACTGCTGGTGTGGCAGCGCGGCATCAAGGTGCTCAGTCTCTTCTTTGTGGATCGGGTAGCCAATTACCGCGATTATGATGCCGACGGGCACGCTATTAAAGGAAAATTTGCACTGGCGTTTGAAGCTGCTCTGGCTGAATTGGCTCAAGACCCACGTTATCAGGTATTGGATTGGCATAAGCTGCCAGTCGAGAAACTCCATAACGGCTATTTTGCTCAGGATAAGAAGGGGGTGTTAAAGGATACTCGCGGTGACACCCAGGCCGATGATTACGTCTATAACCTGATTATGAAAGAAAAGGAACGTCTGTTATCCATGGATGAACCCCTGCGTTTCATCTTCAGCCATTCAGCTTTGCGTGAAGGTTGGGATAACCCCAATGTCTTCCAAATTTGTACCCTGAATGAAACTCGCAGCTCTATGAAAAAACGTCAGGAAATTGGGCGTGGTCTGCGGTTGCCAGTAGATCAAAGTGGTTTCCGCGTGCGGGATGAATCCATCAATAAGCTGTATGTGATGGCGAACGAAAGTTACGAGGAATTTGCCAGCGCGTTGCAAACCGAATACGAAGAAGATTGCGGTGTCACCTTTGGCAAAGTACCCCTGACTTCGATTGCGAAACTGATCCGTGTAGTGGATGGACAGGAACAACCCATAGGACGCCCTGCAGCAGAAGAAATTCGCACTGCATTAGTCGCCCAAAAAATGCTGGATAACGAAGGACGCATTCAGCCGGCGTTTGATCCGCGCCGGGCAGGCTTCAATCTCAATTTGCCGGCAGCACATCAAGACCTGGCGCCGGCGGTAATTGATCTCCTCTCCACCTATCAGATTGAACGCCATATCCGCAAAGAAAAAGATGAAGGCGGCAATCACTTACGGAAACAAATTGAACTCAGCCCGGAATTTCAGGCGCTCTGGGAGCGTATTAAACCCAAAACCACCTACCGGGTCGAGTTCCAGACAGAAGACCTTGTCCGCCAGGCTGTGACTGCCTTGAAACGGATGGAATCCATTGAGACTCCCAAAGTCAATGTGGTTGCCGGGCAGGTAGTAGTCGCGAAAGGCGGGGTAACTGCTACGCCGATGAGCGTCGCAGAAGAAAAAATCAGCTATGGCAGTCACCTCGTGCCAGATGTGCTCGCTTATCTTCAAAACGAGACTGAATTGACGCGCTCCACCTTGGTACGCATTCTCAAAGAATCCGGGCGCTTGAATGAGCTTTTCAACGACCCCCAGCGGTTTATGGATACTGCCGCCCGAATTATTAAGAATGAATTGCACCGCTTACTAGTGGATGGCATCAAATATGAAAAAATACCGGGCAGCGACCCGGATTCTGAGTGGGAAATGCTACTTTTTAAGAACGAAGAGATCGTCAATTATCTCAATTCTCTGAAAGTTGATAAATCCATTTACGAATACGTTGTTTACGATTCTGAAGTAGAGTGCGAGTTTGCTCGTCAGTTGGATCAGCGTGAAGATATCAAACTGTTCGTTAAACTCCCTAGTTGGTTCCAAATCGATACTCCAGTAGGTAAATACATTCCAGACTGGGCCATCGTCAAAGAGGAAGATCAGACCCTGTATCTGGTCCGCGAAACCAAAGGAACTCATAATTTGATGCAGCTTCGAAATAGTGAATCGGACAAGATCCATTGCGGCCAGAAGCATTTCGAAGCTTTGGATGTTCCGTTTGCGGTGGTGGTCTCAGCAAACGAGGTATAGCCTTGAAAGTAATATGGATAAGTGGACAAATTTTAATGTTTTTGTTGGGATAGCTTCAATAGCAGGTCCCCATAATGCGTATGTGCAGGAAATTATTATTCTGCCCTGATGCTGAAAATGAGAGCTTGGGAAGGACACAAACCTGGTCTGTTGCAGAAAGGGATTTTAACAGTTCGATAATAATTCTTTCTGACTGTACTGGAACGAAGCCCCAAACAAATTATCAGCTTCAGTTTTGGAGGTTCAAAACAATTTCCTCTTAGCGCATTTGCCAAGATCACATCCGTGAACCTTGGTCAGACAGAGGGAAATAAGATCAGAGGATACCCTCTGATAATAGCGAAAAATCTGGTCATTTACCAGATTATTGCGGTTAGTTTTTTGTCTCTTAGTATAGATAAAGAACCCGCCAAAGTTGCTCGATAATAGGCACTATTCGTGCCCAAGAAAGCGCTGATAAGCTGTAAAAATGCCTGCAAAAGGCAGTTTGTCCTTGTTTGAGAATAAGGTCACCCACTGCGCCCATCCTGCTTGTGTGCATCATCCGCGCTTCATCAATTCCCCTCTAAAATGATAAAATCATTCCATTCAAGAAAACCTGAGGTGCGACCATGACCCTTCCACGCAGCGGCAGCGACCGCTATTACAGCATCTATCTGGCAATTTCGCAGTACCCCATCCTATCCGGGCGCATTCGTGAACTGATGCGCCAGGAACTTTACCGTCAGGGCATCATTAAGCCGCAGGCTTTGCTGCAAGAAGCCAACCAGGAAGCCATTCAGTCCCAAGAAAGGGAAGGTCTGCACGACCCACTCTCCGAAGAGGCTCCCGATACCTGGGAACACCGCAAATCGGTCGTCCTGGACCAATTAACCGATTCCTATTTTGCCAGGCACTTATCCTTCGAGAAGCTTACCGGTTTGATCCAGCAGGCACTGTCTGAACGGGGAGTTCAGGTACCGGATGTGATGGTAGAGTTCAACCCGGAAACAGCGCCTATGGAGTTGCTCTTCACCCAGGGCATGATGATTGAAAAGCTGCCTGAAAGCCAGCGCGCGCCCTACGAAGCCCGGCTGCACGAGATCAAGGTGGTGCTTATCCGCAGTATGATCAGCGACCAATTGCGCTATATCAATATCGCCAAGGATTGGTTTACCATTTCTGATCTGGCAGAAATTCGCCAGCACAAATTAGGCCGTGGAAAGGTTGGCGGCAAAGCTGCCGGCATGCTGCTGGCTGCCCGCATCCTCAAAGAAAAGTCAAGCATGCAGCTTCGCGAAAGCCTGCAAACCCCCACCTCGTTTTACGTTGGCTCGGATTTGTTCTATTCCTTCATCTCCATTAACAATTTGCTGCATTGGAACGAACAGAAATACAAGACTGAAGAGCAAATGCGCCGCGACTATCCCCAAATCCTGCAAGATTTTGAAAAAGGGGATTTTCCACCCAGCGCTATTCAGCACCTGGAGAGTGTGTTGAGCATGGTGGGGAAGCGTCCGCTGATTGTGCGATCCTCCAGTCTGTTGGAAGACAACTTTGGCACCGCCTTTGCCGGTAAGTACGAGAGCATCTTTCTCCCCAATCAGGCTGACCCTGAAGTTAATCTACGCGCATTACAGTTGGCGATGGCGCGCATTTACGCTACTACCCTCAACCCAACCGCCCTGCTCTACCGAAAAAGCCGCGGGCTGCTCGATTATGACGAGCGCATGGCGTTGCTTATTCAGGTGGTGGAGGGGCAACAGGTTGGCCAGTACTACTTCCCGCAATTGGCTGGTGTGGCTTACAGCCAAAACCAATACCGCTGGTCCCCTCAAATACGCTCCGCAGATGGCTTCATTCGCCTGGTGTGGGGGCTGGGCACACGGGCAGTGGATCGGGTCGGTAACGATTATCCCCGCCTGGTCGCCCTCAGTCATCCAACCCTCACCCCTTCCAGCTCAACCCAGGCAATCCGGCGCTATTCCCAGCAGTATATCGACCTGATTGACCTCAAAGACAACACCTTCTCGACCCTGCCTGTTTCCACACTCCTGGGACCCCAGCTGCCCCAATTGCGCTTTCTGGCGCAATTAGATAGCGAAGGGTACATCCACTCCCTCCGCAGCAACCTGGTGGAAGGCAATCCCAAGGACTTGATCTTGACTTTCAATGAGTTGCTCAACAGCACCACTTTTCCACTGCTAATGAAAGAGCTGCTTAATATCCTGGAAAAGGAATACGGAGCCCCAGTGGACGTTGAATTCACTGCCAGGATCACAGAAGAGAACTCTCGACCTAATGTCCACATCACCTTAATCCAGTGCCGTCCTTTGAGCACCATCAAAGAAAGTGTCTATATCCTGCCGCAGCAGGTCTCTGAAACCGATAAAGTCTTCAGTGCTACCAGTCTGGTTTCAGGGGGCACTGTCCAGAACATCCAATACGTGGTGTATGTACCTCCAGAAGCCTATTTTGCCATCCAAACTAGCACTGAACGTTATCAGTTAGAACGCTCCATCGGGAAGTTAAACGCCGCCCTCAAATATGAAAGCTTTATTTGCGTCGGGCCAGGGCGTTGGGGCACTTCCAACCCGGATTTAGGCATTCATATTGATTATGCCGATATATTCAACAGCAAAGCTTTGATTGAGCTGGTTGGCGGACTCAATGGAGTTGCTGCTGAGCCATCCCTGGGCACACACTTCTTCCAAGACCTGTTGGAAGGACAGATTTACCCCCTTTCAATCAGTATTGGCAGAGATCATTTTAATCAGCCTTTTTTCCAGAGCACACCCAACCGCCTTTCCAAGTGGATCGAGGTCGAAGGTGCGTTGGAAAAAGTCTTGCGGCTGATTCTGGTCAGCGATTACCGCCCCAATCACCACCTCGACTTGGTAATGGACGATACCACCGGGCAGGCACTGGCATTTCTGATCAAAGAAGCTGAATTGGACATCCAGAAACGCCAACTGATCGTGCCCTGATTGTTTCACGTGAAACAGTCAAGAAATGCTGACGCATGTTTCACATGAAACAATATTGAATCTTTTACCCACAAAATCCGCCATTCGGAATCGTCAGGAAAGCACAGCAGCAGGAGCCTGTCATCTTAGAGATGCTGATGATCAAAAGAATTTTTATCACGTTTACAAAGCAAGATTCTTACTTCGTTCATAATGATCTCCGTTCTGTGCATGAGTGGGTTGAAATTTCACTACATTTATTATCCGAGAACTGGGGTTGGCATTACAGGCCCAAGCTATTCTTTTTTCAACGTTTGCCCCTCTATTGGTCAGATAAATCATAAATAGCAATTAGGGAACGATTTCATAGACCTCATAAGTCATCCTGATGAGCCAATTCATAATCAGGCTCCACACCCCTTGGATTGATTTAATACCCATTATGAAATATTTTGTTAGAGCTCCCTTGAAATACTGAATTTTAGAGCTCTCAACAGCCACTGAATCCAAACGTTGAACAAGATAAGATTGGTTAAGCTCACCGGCGTAGTCTG
Source organism: Anaerolineaceae bacterium (assembly GCA_049301715.1). Classification (GTDB taxonomy): domain Bacteria; phylum Chloroflexota; class Anaerolineae; order Anaerolineales; family Anaerolineaceae; genus Mesolinea. The sequence continues at coordinate 24,918 of JBAQLH010000022.1, read as the reverse complement.
GTATGGGCATCAAGCGTCCGCTGAGTAATTATTGCTTATTACCGTCAGCGGACGGATTTCCCTTGACCCATTTCCCAAATGGGTATAGAATCTTCGCCTCAGAGCAATCTGCCCTTGTAGCTTAATGGATAGAGCACCTGCTTGCGGAGCAGTAGGTTGCGCGTTCGAATCGCGCCAAGGGCATTTCATTTTTTTCTGCCTTTTCCTTTGCAAGCTTCTGCCCTCCCCGCGTCTTCTTGCCTAAATTTACTTCTCAGGCAGTGGTAAAATCCAAATAAGGAGAGATACTATGCTAAAGAAATTCTTCCCCGCGTTGGTGTGCATCTTATTACTTGCAAGCGTTTCTGCCTGTAGTCAAACCAGCCCCACCTCCACAGACCTTTCAACAGGTACAAACGTGCCCACAACAGCCACGCCAAGCCAACCCTATCCGTTTGAAGCTATGGAAAGCCCGCTCGCGTCAGACATTTACCCTGTCACCAGCCCAACACCCACACCGGGAACTGCGGGTGTGCCCATCGCTCACCTCAGTATTTTTCCAAGTGGCGCGGGCTGGGGGTACGACCTCGATCAGAGCGCTATCTTTCACACCGCAGACAGCGCTGCCACCTGGGCCAATGTCAGCCCAACAGAGGCAGACCTGGCAGGCAGATCCGGCGCCGTTTTTTCCTTCTTTCTGGATGGGTTAAATGCCTGGTTTAGCCTCCCAAACGATGAAACATCCTTTCTTTATCACACCAGCAACGGTGGAACCACCTGGACCGCCAACGAGATGGACACTTCGGCCGGTTCTATGTACTTTCTGGATGCACAAGTTGGTTACCTACTGAGCTGCCAAGGCATCGCCGCCGGTTCCGAGTACGTTGCCCTGTACTTCACCGAGGATGCCGGCTTAACCTGGCAACAGCGCTTTGCGCAGCCTCCCGAAGACAATCCAACCTCGCTTCCCTCTGCTGGAAACAAATCTGGATTCACTTTTCTGGACGTTAATAATGGTTGGGTTAGCGGAAATGTTCCTGTTTCTGACTTCATTTACTTATATCACACCGTAAATGGCGGCGTGAATTGGGATCTGGTGAGTATTAATCTTCCTGATGCCGCCACTGACAATATGTATTCATCCTTCCCGCCTATTTTTACCGACCAAACAACTGGCTTTCTTCCTGTCCGAAAATATGCCGCAGATAACTCATCCAGCACCTTAATTTTTACCTCGACGGACGCGGGTGGGTCGTGGAATTATCTCTCCAGCATCCCCGACACCATCCAGCACGAGTTTGTAGATGGCTCCACTGGTTGGGCGATGGGTGAAAGCAGCTTCTTCCGTACCACCGATGGCGCTCACACCTGGAAGGACCTTACTGCAAGCCTTCCGGCTGGCTTATCCCCGCTCAATTTTGACTTTGTGGACTCCCGGAACGGTTATCTGGTGGCCACTACAGCAGATATGAACCACCTGGATGAGAATTACCTCTATCAAACAGAAGATGGAGGAGAAACCTGGCAGTTGCTCAGTGCCAAGCTTTCAGAATAAAACACCTGTTTCCCTAGATATTACTGAGCTATCGTGTTGATTCAGCCCTGGCTTGTTTCTTCAGGGTGCAATCCAAATACCCGGAAAGCCAGCCAACCTATAATTGCCCCTCCCAGAATTGCCACCCAGATCCAATCCAAGATCTGCGAAAGGATCAACGCATTAAATCGCTCCCAGTACTGCGGCCAAAACTCGTTTTCTTTGCCAGCCATGATGTTGAGATGTTCCCAGCCTTTAACCTTGCCCAACGAAAGCCGCACCGCGTAGGTGGCGTAGTAAGCCAGCACAGCACAAGTCCAAGTAAGAATCCCCGCTTTAATAGGTCTTTTAGCTTGTTCGGATAGCCCGGCTTCATGAATGGTAATGGGAAGGATCGGTACCAACCAGAAAGCAACATTGAAGAAATACGCGCCGGCTTGGGCCACCGTCGGGACTTTCGATTCAGGAGCCCAAACAAGCGAAATCTTCGAAATAAAGAACCAGTCAAAAACCCCAAATCCCAGGCTGGTCATCGCATAAAGTATCCATCTTTTCATAATCGTGGTTTTCCAGTTTACGTCAGGTTACTTTATTCCAAACTCTATAAAGTTAACCCTTATCAAGACGGGTCGGAAGTTTATATTGCCTTCCTGACCTGGTAAAAACTTGCCAACATGGGGCAGATAATAACACATTCTGAAAGATTGGCAAACAGAGCGAGGGTGGCTCGAGAGTTGCACACTCTGGTTGCAAAGGGTTACCATTATACAAAGACAGGTATAATTCAAGATAGAGCAGGTATTTGATCTATTATGAGCAAGTCTTTTCGTCTTTTCACTTTATTGCTATTGGCCTTGGGCTTGAGTCTTTCTCCGGTCAGGTCCTCCGTGGCAGCAAGTTTGGACTATCCAATCGACTCCGAACAAAACCTTCCGGATCCTGGCTTGACCCAGCAGTTCAACCAGTTGGTGGATCAGTGGACGAAACCCGTTTTGCCTGCAGACTCCATTTCAGAGCTTCCACAAGCTAACCCCGATAATGTGATCTACCTGACTTTCGATGATGGACCAGATCCAAAATGGACACCGCAAATTTTGGAATTACTGCAAAGCTATCACGCCACCGCCACTTTTTACATGATCGGCCGCAATGCCCGTAGTTTCTCTGAAACAGTCTTGCAAGTAGCCCAGGCAGGCCAGATGATCGGATTGCACGGCTACAATCACATTGATCTTACCAAACTCGGTTATGCCGATTTCTATTTAGAGGTCATGGACACTGAAACCGCCATCCGCGATGCTCTTGCAGCCAATCCAGAATTGGAAGATCAGGTCACGCCTTGCCTAAGACCCCCTTATGGAGCCGTGAATGATACCGTTTACAGCACTGCGTTCGGGATGAACTATGCCATCTCCTTATGGCAATTGGACACATTAGATTGGACCAACCCCACCGCCGAAGAGATATTCGACACGGTGATGAAAAACCTGCAACCCTATAAAGTCGTGCTAATGCATGATGGCGGAGAAGATCGCACAGTAACCGTCAGGGCACTTGGATTGATTTTGCACGAATTAACCCTGCGCGGTTACACTTTCCAGCCTTATTGCACAGCCAACGGACAGGAACTGAACCGATAAGCCAAGGCGCAGACTTTCTCTGCATCTACCCAACTCAGTAATGATCACTCTTGTTCCATGCGGTAGGTTAGAACAATTAAATATTAATAAATATTTAACAACTCGTAGGCTGATTGATTCTTGCAATCCATCGAAAAACCGTGTATACTTATTGTGTTAGACGCTTGGGTGCCCCCCTCACCCAGGCGTCTAACATTTAACGGCGCAAATTCCGTCAACTGGATTTAGGATTATGGCTGTCATGAAAAACAGGTTATTCTTTGTTCAATGTACCAACCGGGAGTGCCTGCTGCGTTTTCCCTTGGATTTGAGTCAATTCAAGGGCAGCTACTGCCCGCGCTGCGGTGCCCCACTTGACCAGGATTGTGCCGCCCTCGTCCAATCCAAACTGCCTGCTGATTTGCTTGCTGCCCGGCATCGGCTGGTGGGTGTGCTTGATAATATCCGCTCCATACATAATGTTGGCTCCATTTTCCGCACTGCTGATGGAGCCGGCTTGGAGGAATTGCATCTATGCGGAATAACCCCGACCCCGGAAGACCATCCCAACCTGGCTAAAACTGCCTTGGGTAGCCAGTTGGGTACACCCTGGCAGTACCATCCCAACACCCCCGCTCTCGTCAAACAACTCCAAACAGAAGGGACGCTGATCCTGGCATTAGAAGTGACCGCCACCTCTCAGGTCTTGTTCGAATCCAGTTTTCCAGCCACACCCGGTTTATCAGTTGCATTGGTGGTCGGCAATGAGCCAGCCGGCATAGACCCACAGGTTTTGAAACTGGCGGATGCCACGCTCTCCCTGCCCATGTTGGGCGATAAAGGCTCCCTGAACGTTTCCGTGGCGTTTGGCATCGCTGCTTACTGGTTGCAGTTCGCCAGAAATTCTCCTTGAATAGCAACGACCCTGAGGTTCCCTCCGGAGTCGTTTTGTTAGGCAAAATTTATCGCCTCACGGCTCAATCACCGTACCAGCCGGAATGGTAGTATGCTTGGGAATAACAACGATCCCGTCTCGGACCGTATAGAGCGGATGATCCACTTCTTCATCCTCTGGAAAGGCCCTGATAACGACGTTATCACCGATGCTGGCATTTTTGTCGATGATGGCGCGGTTGATATCACAATTCCGACCAATACCCAAAGGAGCCCCATTCAGTAAGAATCCATAATAGTCCGCACCCATCATAATGGTATCTTTGATTTTGCTACCCGCTCCGATTTGACTTCTCAACCCGATGATCGAATGTTCGATACGGGCCTGGTTGATTTCGCAGCCCTCTGCCACAAGCACATTCTTTAACTCGCAGCCATTAATCCGAGAGCCTGGTAAGAAGCGCGGATGAGTGAAAATGGGATTTTCGGGATCGTAGAAGTCAAACCCGGGGTGGTCGTCAGTCAGTTCCAGGTTAGTTTCATAGAAAGAGCGGATGGTTCCAATATCACGCCAATAACCGTCAAAGTTGTAGCCGTAGACAGCGGCGCCCTGACGGATCAGATAGGGAAGGATGTCTCCACCAAAATCGTCCAATTTTTCGTTGTGTTTATCGTTGCGCAGCGTCTCAACCAGCAGGTCGGTATTGAAAAGATAAATGCCCATAGAACCCAGAAAGGGCTTATCAGGGTCATCACGGCTGACCATGCGTGCAAGCGTCTCAGGGTCCTTGGGTTTTTCTGCGAAATCGGTGATGCGCCCGTCCTCCGAGCGTTTTAGCAACCCAAAGCGCGAAGCTTCCTCTGTAAGAACCGGCTGCACTGCTACGGTGATATCGGCATTGTTATCCCAGTGGAAATGTGCCATGTCAGTATAATCCATACGATAGAGATGGTCTCCAGCCAGGATCAGACAGTAAGGGCAATTAGTAGACTTGATCTCACCCAGTTGCTTCCGCACTGCGTCCGCCGTACCCTGATACCAATCCTTATGTTCTATGGTCTGTTCGGCAGCCCAAATTTGGACCCATCCGTAATGAAAGGCATCAAAATTATAGGTGCGGGATATGTGGCGGTGCAGAGAAACGGAGTTGAATTGGGTCAGTACAGAAATCATATAAATTCCGGAATTGATACAATTGCTGATGGGAATGTCAATCAGCCGATATTTCCCTGCGATTGGAACAGCCGGTTTGGATCGTTCCACCGTCAGAGGATATAGACGCTTTCCCTGACCTCCACCTAAGATTATCGCTAAAATTTCATTCGTTTTGGGCATTATTTGGTTTCCTTTCCGCACATTCCCAAAGATACTGAATTTGAATGACCTAGTAAAGAAAAACAAACCAATAAAGAGACAAACCAGGCAGACTTACCCGTTCTTGGTAATTTTACCCGTAAATTTCTGGACTGAAGCCAGGATTTCTTGCGCGGACTGGAGCGTTCCGACACTTACAGGTCCAACCATGCTGGCAAGTTCCTGCTCCCGCGCTTTGCTGTCAAGTTCGACTGCCCGAGTAAGGGTGCGTCCCTCTTTCTCCTGCTTGGAGATGCAGAAATGTTGGTCTCCAAAAGCCGCCAATTGAGGCAGGTGGGTCACACACATCACCTGGTGTTCCCGCCCAAGCTGCCAGAGCATCTTCCCTACCGTCATGCCAACCCTGCCGCCAATGCCCTGGTCAATCTCATCGAAAACCAGGATGGGGATCTGATCGGCTTCCGCCAAAACGTGTTTCAATGCCAACATTAACCGGGAAGTTTCTCCACCTGAAGCAACCTTTACCAGGGGTTTAAAACCTTCTCCCGGATTGGTTTCTATCAAGAACTCCACCCTGTCCACGCCGTTCGAGTCAAAAGCCAGTTCCTGCCCGTCCATCGGAAGCCCGCCGGCTTCCGGCTGTTGTTGGAGCTGCACCATGAAATGAGCCGACTTCATTTGCAGGTTCTCCAATTGCGCTTCAATGCCAACGGTCAGTTTTTGCGAAGCCGTCAAACGAGCTATTGAAAGTATCGCAGCAGATTTTGCCAGTTCTTGCTTAATCTCAGCTATTTTTTGCTCCACTTGTTCTATCTGCTCTTCTAAATTCTCAACTTTCTCCAACTCAAGCTTGGATATTTCCAGATATTCGGTGATGCTCTCAAACGAACCGCCGTATTTGCGCTTCAGGAAATTGATCAAGTTAAGCCGTTCTTCAATTTGGTCCAGTCGGCTGGGATTGAATTCTATCTGATCCATGTAACTGCGCAGTTCATAGGCAATCTCGGCGATGCCGCCGAGTGCCTGATCGGCCCGATCCCTCAGGATTTCCAATAGCGGGTCAATCCTGCCCAATTCTGTCAGGTTTTGCACTGCGCCCCCCAGCAGGTCCGTTACTGGGAGTGAATCCGAGCCTCCCTCATCCAGTGCTTCCAGGGCTTGCCGGCTCAGGCTGTGCAGCGTCTCAGCGTTAGAGAGGCGGGTGCGTTCTTGTCGCAATTCAGCCTCTTCATCCGCCTTCAAATGCGCCGAGGATATTTCCTGAATTTGGTACTTGAGCATATCTGCCCGGTCCTTAGCATGCTGCTGGGTCTGTTTCAAATCCTTGTATTCCGCCCGCAGATTTGACCATTGTGCATACTGTGCCTGGTAAGCTTTCAAGTCTATCTCGTGATGGGCAAAACGGTCCAACAATTCCAGGTGATGTTTCACTTTCAGCAAGGAAAGATGTTCAGACTGTCCGTGCATATCCACCAGCAGCGCGCCGATTTCCGCCTGGAGCGAGACATTGACACTACGCCCGTTAATCCTGGCAATGTTCCGCCCGCCTGAGCGGATTTCCCTACCCATCGTCAACTGCACCGGGTCATCCATCAGCGCTTCTTCTTCCAGGATCGGCTGAACTGCGGCCCGAGTCTGTTCATTCAACCGGAAGGAGGCTTCAATTAAAGCCTTTTCACTGCCCTTGCGGATGCTCGTGGCATCCACCCGTCCGCCCAAAACCGCGCTGAGAGCATCCAAAATGATGGATTTGCCGGCGCCGGTTTCACCGGTAAATACCACCAGCCCCTGGCTGAAATTAAGCGTCATTTCCTGAATGATGGCGAAGTTTTGGATGTGCAGTTCTGCCAGCATGGAATTCCTTAAGATAAACGTATCCCACTAAACTGATAATACGCGGTGGACACAGTCAGCAGAGAATAAACTACTTGCCAGATTAGCGGCATCAGACTGCCAATGGCAGGGATGAGCCCACCTTCAGCAAAAAACAACGGAACAACTTGCAGCACTAATAACGGCAGACAACCTACGATCGCCCCCCACAGGACTGCCTTGCTTAGAGATTTGCTGCGGCGCTTCTTGACTGCCCAGCGCACCACATTGGCAATAAGCATACCAATGCCCGGAGCTGCCAGCAGGATCAGGAAACCCAAGCGCGTAGCAAGCCAACTGCCAGCAAAAGTAATCAGCATAGCAATAAGGAACCCGACCGGGATATCAATGCTCTTGCTGGTATCAAAAACCTTCTGTTGGGCTTTGACACACTCCTTGCAGCGGTAACCGGTGGGGGTCAATACCGCCGTTTCAGGAGTAATGGGCTTATCACAGCGGTTGCAGCGCAGGACGATTTCAGGTTCAGGAGGCTGAGTAGAAGAATTAGGAGATTTGTTATCCATGGTGATATTATCTTAACATCGGGTTGTTCTGCATCATGGCAGCCACCCCGCGGTAGAAGTAGTTGGGTTCGCCAAAACGCACCATTTGCAGAGAGTGTTTGTTGGCAGTAACACGGACACTGTCTTCGTTGCCCATTGTGATCGGGCCAGTCCCATCCACACTCATCACAGTTTCATGGTCACATTGGGCATGCAGGAGGACCGTGGCACCCTCCGCCAAAACCACTGCCCGGTCAAGAGAAAGATGCGGTGCAATTGGCAGAATCAGCATATTGCGCAGTTCAGGCGGCAGAATCGGTCCGCCCGCAGCCAGAGCATAAGCAGTTGAACCGGTAGCGGTGGAAACAATCAGTCCATCGGCGATGTAAGAAGTCAGATACCCTTCGTTCAAGTCCACCCGGATCTCGATTGGACGTACAACCCTGCCTCGTGAGACCACCAGTTCGTTGATTACGTCCCATTCCTGGACTATAATATCCTCGTGGAGAAACGCGGCTGATAGCATCATGCGTCGCTCGATGCGATAGTCGCCCGAGAGCAGCTTTTCAAGTTTTTCCTGCCAGTTTGCCTCGCTCAGTTCCACCAAGAAACCCAGCCTGCCAGCTTGCACGCCTAAAAGCGGGATGCCCAAAGGCGCACAGAGATGCCCTGCGCGCAGCAGTGTTCCATCCCCACCCAGCACAATCAGCAAGTCCCTTCCGGTAAGATCGGGTGTCTGCTTGGGGCGTTCATAGTCATATTCAAACAACTTGTGATTTACAGCCCTGTCTGAAAGAAAACGGCTAATCTCACCTGCCAATTGAAGGGCTTTGGGAATGTCCGCGTTGGGCATCAGGAGGATATTGGTCGGAACCGGCAAAGTAGAAAGCATACCTGTTTATTATAGTCGCTAATTACCCTCATGGATTGATCCGCGCATAGCTTATTGAGAATGGCCGGATGGTGGATCGAGGATATATCCACTAATTTGCCATTAATCTTTTCGTATCTACCCTCATGCGGGAGACACATGAGAGAAAAAGATTCCTCAATTTGTTCCGAATGACAACTCCCCTGTTCTTGCGTGGCTTGCCCCTTCCCCCGAACCTATTGACAAATACCTAAATTTGCCAACCTCAGAGATTTCTGTTTGACATGGGTCTATAATATCCGTATACTCTGGAAGATTGCTGAACAATGCACCCCCGGTCTTGAATAATGAAATCATTAACCCAAATTAGCCAACCCAAAACCCCGCTCCAGCGCTTGAGCTCCAACCGCATCGTCATGTTCCTGTTGGCAATTCTAGTGGCGGTGGCAGTTTGGGAGTTGCTCTATTTACTGCTCGACTTGCCCAACTTCATCCTGCCTAGCCCAGCCATGGTTTGGAAGAAATTCATCCAAGTCATCCAAAACGGCCTTTTATGGCGCCATTTCTCCTACACCCTGTTAGAAGTCCTGCTGGGTCTGCTGATTGGCAGCCTGCTGGCATCGCTCCTAGGCTATTGGCTCTCAAAATCCCCCCGAATGGAGCGCTTTCTCTCCCCTTATCTGGTGGCAAGCCAATCCATCCCAGTTGTTGCCATAGCACCCTTGCTGGTGATCTGGTTCGGACCTGGGTTGTTTTCCAAGGTTCTGATTTGTTCGCTGGTAGTATTCTTTCCCGTGCTGGTCAATACCCTGGTTGGACTGCGTGAGGTTCCGCAAGACTTGCATGACCTGATGCGTTCCATGAAAGCCACCCCAGCCCAAACCCTGCGCTACCTGGAGCTGCCCGCCAGCCTTCCGGTTTTCTTGGGAGGCTTGCGCGTCGGCGCCACACTTTCCGTCATTGGTGCCATTGTTGGTGAATTGGTCGGCTCGGATCGCGGGCTGGGATTTCTCATTAACGTGGGGAGAGGTCAATACGACACAGCCCTGGTCTTTGTGGCGGTGATCACATTGATGGTTCTGGCATCGAGTTTGTATGGTCTGATATTATTATTGGAATCGCGCCTGCTTTCCTGGCAAACCTGGAGGCAGGAAGCTTGAAGAACACATTGGAGCATAGTAAATGAGACGTTTCTTACCCTTGTTATTGCTTTTATCCCTGATTCTTTCAGCCTGCCAGGCTGAACCAAGCGATCCTGAGTCCGGTCTTACCGAAATCACCCTCAACCTGACCTACATTCCCAATATTCAGTTTGCGCCCTTTTACGTGGCTATTGAAAAAGGGTATTACCAGGAGGAAGGTCTACAGGTCAATCTGAGTTATGGCAACGAATCCGACCTGATCGCCCTGATTGGATCGGGCAGCCAGCAGTTTATGGTCGCTTCTGGCGAGCAGGTGCTGTTGGGGCGTGCACAAGGGCTGCCAGTCGTTAACGTACTGGATTGGTACAAGGACTACCCTGTTGGGGTGGTATCCCTGGCAGAAAACAACATCCTCACCCCGCAAGACTTGAAGGGAAAATCGATTGGCTTGCCTGGACTTTACGGTGCCAATTATATCGGCTTTGAAGCCCTGGCAAATCAGATTGGTCTATCGGATACGGATTACAGTCTGGAATCCATTGGCTATACCCAGGTAGAGTCGCTGGTCAGCAAGTCGGTTGATGCGGCTGTAATCTATGTAGCCAACGAGCCCGTCCAACTGCGCGCCTTGGGTCACGAAATCAATGTCATCCGTGTGGCGGATTATCTGGAGTTGGTAGGCAATGGTCTGATAACCAACGAAGAAACCATTGCCAACGATCCGGAGCTGGTGCAAAAAATGGTGCGCGTCATGCTGCGCGCCAATGAATTTACCGCCAAAAACCCGGATGAGGCTTACCAGATCTGTCTGAAGTATATCGACAACCTCACCAGTTCCGACGAGGCGGTTCAAAAACAGGTCTTGCTCGAGTCCATCAAGTTGTGGAATCTCACACCCTCCAAGCAGGAAAACCTGGCACGCTGGGAAAATATGCAAGAAATCCTGCTCCAGATCGGGCTGATGAGCCAACCCATTGACCTGCAGGGAGCCTTCAGCGATGCCTTCCTCCCCTAAAATCGCCCTGGAAGTACGCAAGCTGACTGTTAACTTCATCGAGAGCGACGGCAGTTTGGAGGTGTTGGATAACCTTTCTTTTTCCATCGAAGAAAATGCCTTCGTATGTTTCATTGGTCCTTCCGGCGGAGGTAAAAGCACCCTTTTGCGCGCGCTGAGCGGCTTGATTTCCCCAACTTCAGGGCAGATCTTTTTCCCGCAGCATGCCAGCCAGAAACATCAAACCGGGCTGGTTTTCCAAAAACCCAACTTGATGCCTTGGCGCACCCTGGCGGAGAATATCAGCATGCCCCTTGAACTGGCTGGCAAATCTAAAGCCGAAGTCCAGCAAATCACGTCAGAGATGATCGACCTGGTCGGCTTGCGGGGTTTTGAAAAGAACTATCCGCACGAACTTTCAGGCGGCATGGCTCAACGGGTGGCAATTGCCCGTTCACTGGTCCAGGACCCCGATATTTTGCTTCTGGATGAGCCCTTTGGGCAGTTGGACGCACTGACCCGCGAGCGCATGGGTGAAGAATTGCTGCGCATTTGGGGTGAAAAACGCAAGACTGTCCTGATGGTCACCCATTCCATCCCGGAAGCCATTTACCTGGCAGACCGGGTTCTGGTCCTCACCAGCCGTCCGGCTCGGATAAGCCTGGACATGCCAATTGATCTGCCCCGCCCGCGCCAGGAGGAAGTACGCTTCAGCCCGGAGTTCGGTCAAATATCTCAATTAATCCACCAGGAGCTTTCAAAGAACCAGTAAGCATCGTTCAATAATTGCTTGTGCGTATCAAAATCAGTGCGGCCGTCAGACGCTAAAAGCCTGTGGGTATAAAAGAAAATTACCGATGAAACACTTGTCTAAAGGACATAATACTGCTGTTTTGCAGGCTTTTTTCGTCACCTTCTTATGGTCAACCTCTTGGGTGCTTATCAAATTTGCCCTAAAAGATCTGCCGCCGCTGACTTTCGCCGGTCTCCGTTTTGTGATTGCATTTTTATTTCTCGCTCCATTTAGCTTGAAAAAAGAAAATATCGCTCAGATCAAAGGGATGAATCGACACGCCTGGTTGGAAGTTGCCCTGCTGGGCATCCTCTATTATGCCATCACGCCAGGCGGTCAAAATCTTGGGCTATCCTATCTTCCCGCCAACACCCTTAGCTTGATCATAAGTTTTACATCGGTAGTGGTTGCTTTTTTAGGAATGCTTTTACTAAAGGAGAAACCGACACTGCCGCAGTGGCTCGGCTTAGGTCTGTACTTGATAGGCGCTCTGGTTTATTTCTGGAATGGATTGGAAAATTCTGTTTCGCTAATCGGAATTACCGTAGGCATTATCACTATGGCAGCCAACTCTTTATCTGCCATACTGGGAAGAAAGATCAACAAAACCGGGCAAATCGCTCCTCTTCTGGTAACAACCCTGAGTATGGGGATTGGCGCGTTTTTATTATTGGGCGTCGGCCTCGCAGTGGAAGACCTGCCTGCGCTCACTCCGGTTCATTGGTTGCTGACCCTCTGGTTAGCGTTGGTTAATACTGCCTTTGCCTATCAACTCTGGAACAAGACGCTTGTGGTCTTACCAGCTCTCGATTCAGTCCTGATCAACAACAGCATGTTGGTGCAGATTTCCATACTTGCCTGGGTTTTCTTGAAGGAATCTTTATCTGCGTTACAGATCGTCGGGTTGGTAATGGCAACGATAGGTCTGATAGCTGTCCAGTTTTACTCATCCAAGAAGGAATAGTCCCATACCGTTTACCGCCCTTGCTCTGAACCCTTACAGGTTAGATTTCCGACAGACTTATCTGCCTGTAAATAGGGCTTGCTTGAAAATATTCCTGACTTTTCCTGACTTTTTGTTCCTTTTTCAACCCCATGACTTATAATAAGACTAAATTACTATGAAACTCTCTGTCAACCACTCATCAGCCCTGCTGGACCTGATTCAGACCAATCAGGTTCATGTTGACGCTATTGAGTGGGTTGATAATCTGGGGTTAAACCTGATCCGTCAGACCCGTTCCAAATTTCCCAATCTGCCCTTCCACTTTCACCCCGGGCGGATGCACTTTACCAAAAACGGGTACACCCACCTTGAGGAGTATTTATCTGTCTGTCCCGAATCCCCGCATATTTCCATCCACCTGGCCCCCCTACCCATGCTGTGGACTTATCCCGCCCTGCGATCACATATCTACCTGCCTGGTCCCAACCCCCAGAGTGCCATCAGGAGGTTTATCAACCAGGTGCTGGCTCTCAAGAATCGTTCTTTCCTACCGGTCATTCTGGAAAACATGCCGTCGCTACACCCCACCCACTACTGCTTTGAAAGCGAGCCGGCCGTCATACGTCAGGTATTGGAGGAGAGCGATTGCAATCTGCTGTTGGACCTGGCTCATGCCCGCATCGCTGCGGAGGTGCGTAATATACCTGTGGAAGAGTATCTTTCAGCCCTGCCCCTGGAAAAAGCCGTTCAGATTCATATGGCAGGGGTGAGACGGAACGAAAAAGGCCGCCTCTACGATGCCCACCAGCCCCTCCAGGAGGAAGATTACCGCCTGCTCGAATGGACACTTGCCCGTTCCAATCCTGCCTGGCTCACCCTCGAGTACTTTCAGGAAGACAAACCCGCTTTGCTTTCCCAACTAAACCAGTTATCCCTCTACGTATAGGGCCGTTTCCCGTCCGGCACCCCTGTTTATCAGGTGTGGAAAAACTCACTCTTTCGTACACAGGGTGATTCCCAACCTGTGAATATCGGTTTGGCATACTTTATAAGGAAACACGCTCAAAGCAGGTCTGCCCATCTATTGCCTTTGCACTTGCGGTACGGTCACTTTGGCGGGTGTTGTACCCTAAAGACCGGTATGACCGGAGCGTCCTGTTTTATAGGTTGGGTTGAGCGGGTATTACACTCATCCGAAATAACTCGTGATCCGCGAAACCCAACGTACAGGTACTCATTTGAAAAATAGTTGGGTTTCTGGCAAAAAAACTCTTGTTCACCAAATTAATATCGCCCTCAACCCAAACGGTGTAAATAGTGACATGAATGAAAAAGCCCGGCGGTCAAAGCCCGCAGGGTTTGCACTAAGAACACCGGCGTGAACAGAGCTGCGATTTGACAGGGTTCTTTGGCAGGTCCAAGGCATTAACGCTCCTTCGGCATGTTCTCCCGTGCCCCTGTATCGCCTCAAAATATCACGAAAGCAAATACGCCAGCACCCACTGTGCGCTTGCCACCAGCGCCTCTTGATGTGTGCGCTCGTAATGGTGCGAGGAATCCACCCCTGGCCCAATCAGCGCCACTGCCGCCGCACCTCCAGCACGCCAATAGGCTGTGGCATCCGAGCCGTAATACGGGTAGATATCCACCTTATGCGGAATGTCATACTGCACCGCCAAATCCCGAAGTTGGTTGCTCAATCCCTGATGATACGGTCCGCCGCTATCCTTAATGCAAAGGGTGGCATGGAACTCATCCGAAGCCTGCCCCTCCCCGATGGCTGCCATGTCCACCGCCACCAGTTCCTCCACCGTCTCCGGAATATCGGCTGCCCCGCCATGGCCGACCTCTTCGAAGTTGCTGAATAAAAAGCAGGTGTTCTTGGCAGGTTTACGCCTGGCTTGGTGCAGTGCCTGGATGGCAGCTACAAGGATCGCCACCGAGGCTTTATCATCCAGGTGGCGCGAGCGCACAAAACCATTGGTCAGTTCCACGCGTGGGTCAAACGAAACAAAATCCCCCACTTCAATCCCCAGAGCGCGAGTCTCTTCCGCACTGCTGGTACGTGCGTCCAGCCGCACTTCCATGCTCTCGGCGCTGCGTTTATCCTCCGGGACGCTGGTGTACACATGTACCGAAGCCTTGTTGGGCAGCAAACTGCCCCGCACCAACCCCTTTCCGCGCGTATGCACGCTGCAGCCTTCGCCCTCAAAGCTGTTCCAGGCAAATCCGCCAATGTTGGTCAGTTCCAGCCTGCCGCTCGGTTTGATTACTTTAACCATCCCGCCCAGAGTATCCACATGGGCTGTCAGCGCCCGTTTTGCTCCCGCTCCGGTTTCATTTTCCCCCGCTATCTCAGCCAGCAGAGCGCCCTTTTTAGTCCGACGCAAAGACACTTCCGGGAAAACCGCCAGCGTTTCCTTCACCAGTTCAATCGCTGCGTCAGCACAGCCGGTCGGGCTGGGGGTGTTCAGGATGCGGACTAAAAAGTCTTTCAGGTATGGGTAATCCAACTCAGGTAATTGTGTGATCATGCCAGGTCCTCTCTATTTTCAAATGCTGCCAACTTGGTATGCCAATCATCCGGCACCAGGCGGGAATGTCCTTGCGTGTGGTCATAGGCGACCATGATGACCTCTCCACGGGCAAACACGCTTTCGCCCTTGTCTTCCTCCACCTGGAAACGGAAGCGGATGCTTTTGCTACCGATACTGCTCACCATCAAACCCACGCGCACGCTCTGCCCATAACGGATCGATTCGAGGTAGTCAATTTTGACCGAAGCCACCACCATGCCCATATTCTCAACCGTCACACCATCCCAGATGCCGCTGGCTTCGTAATATGCTGTCCGGGCTGTTTCGACATACTCCAGTATTTTGATGTTGTTGACATGCCGGTGCGTATCCAGGTCGGCGAAGCGGACGGCAATCGGATGGTAAAATAAAAACTCAGTGGGATAAGAAGGTGTAATGGAAGTCATTTGTCGGGTTTCCTCCTAAGAATTATATCCAATAACAGCACTCTTTCAGCAAGGCTCAGCATTTGCATACCATTTTTACCCAGCCTCCGGTACAATTAAGCCATCATGGAGAATCCGCTCTCAAGCTGGCTCGACAAGATTGTTTTGGGTAACTGTCTGGAAGTCATGCCCACGCTTCCCGCCGAATCTGTCGATTTGATCTTTGCGGACCCCCCCTACAACCTTCAGCTCAGCGCAGAACTCTGGCGCCCCAACACCACCAAGGTGGATGGCGTCAGCGAAGCCTGGGACAAGTTCGAGAATCTCAATGCTTATGACGAATTCACCAAAGCCTGGCTGACAGAGTGCCGGCGCGTCCTCAAACCCATCGGCACTCTGTGGGTAATCGGCTCATATCACAACATCTACCGCGTCGGGAGTATCCTGCAAGACTTGGACTATTGGATTCTGAACGACATTGTGTGGGTCAAATCCAACCCTATGCCCAACTTCCGCGGGGTACGCTTTACCAATGCCCACGAGACCTTGATATGGGCGCAAAAGACTATGGGCGCCAAGTACACCTTCAATTACCACGCCATGAAAGCCTTGAACGATGACCTGCAAATGCGCTCAGACTGGTTCATCCCGCTCTGCACCGGCACAGAACGCCTGAAGGAAGGCGGCCATAAGGTGCATCCTACCCAAAAGCCTGAAGCGCTGCTCTACCGTATCCTGCTGGCAACCACCAACCCCGGCGACGTGGTGCTGGATCCCTTCTTTGGCACTGGCACGACTGGCGCCATGGCAAAAAAACTACAGCGCCACTTCATTGGCATTGAAGTCGAGCCAAATTACGTCCGCAGCGCCCAAAAACGGCTCTCAAAGCATATGCAGTTGGAATTCAACGCGCCCCTTTACATCACCCCCAACCCTCGCAACCTGGAGCGTATCCCTTTTGGAGCACTGGTGGAGCAGGGGTTTATTGAACCCGGACAGGCACTCTTTTTTGGCAGTGAAGGTGAAATTAAAGCTACGGTTCAGGCGGACGGTTCGCTGACATGCAACGGGCAGCGCGGATCCATACACCAATTGGCGCGAAGCTTACGCAATGGACCTGCCAACGGTTGGTCGCTCTGGTATTATTGGGATAGCGAGACCCAATCTCGCCAACCCATCGACCAGATCCGGAAAAACTACCGTGAAAAGATCAAGAAACAAGCCTCCTGAAATCCAAACTAACGATTATTAAGCATTAAAAGGAAACCATGAACCCGAATGAAACCTACGCTCAAACCAGATGGAAACTGGATGACCTCTTTACCGGCTTTGAAGATCAAACCATCGAAACTACCTACCAAAACCTAAAAGATCTGGTGGGGCAGTTTGAAAAATATCGCGAACACCTCAAACCGGATATCAGCGAGAGCCTGTTCATGGAGATAGTCGGCGGGATGGAAGCCATCGAAAAAAAGGTCTATCGTCTGTACGGCTTTGCGGAACTTTCTTTCTCAGCCGATACCCAGGATCAAAAAGCTCAAAGCGCCATGGCACGCATTCAGCAGTTCGCTGCCGAATTATCCAACCAAACGCTTTTTTTTAGCCTGTGGTGGAAAGGGCTGGATGACGTCAATGCCAAACGTCTGTTGGACTCAAGCGGGGATTACCGCTATTGGTTGGAGCAAATCCGCAACTTCAAACCCTATACCTTAAGCGAAGCCGAAGAAAAGATCATCAACGTCAAGAACGTGACCGGTGCTTCCGCTTTGAACATGCTTTACGACTCTATCACCAACCGCTATACCTTCAAGCTGGAAGTGGAAGGTGAGATCAAAGAGCTCACCCGCGGCGAACTCATGGCGTATGTGCGCGGCGCCGACCCGGACCTGCGGGAAAAGGCTTATCAGGAGCTTTACCGCCTCTATGGCGCAGAGGCTCCCATCCTGGGGCAGATTTACCAGAGCCTGGTGCGAGACTGGCGCAATGAAAACGTCTCCATGCGCGGCTTTTCCAGCCCTATTTCCGTCCGCAATTTAGGCAACGACATCCCCGACCCAGTGGTGGATACCCTGATTGAGGTCACGCGGCAGAATGTGGGTATTTTCCAGCGTTACTTCAAGCACAAAGCCAAACTGCTTGGAGTGGAGAAACTGCGCCGCTATGATATTTACGCACCGGTCTCAAGTTCAGACAAGCACTATTCCTTCGAGGAAGGCACCCGCCTGACCTTTGAAGCCTATGAGCGTTTCGATCACAAGTTTGCCAGCCTGGCAAGGCGCGTCTTTGAAGACGGGCACATTGATAGCGAAGTTCGCAAGGGCAAAACCAGCGGAGCCTTTTGTGCCACCATCCTGCCGGAACTGACCCCCTGGGTTCTGTTGAATTACCAGGGCAAAGCCGATGATGTTTCCACCATGGCACACGAATTGGGGCATGCCGTTCACTCAATGATGGCTGAAGATCACATCCTCTACACCCAGCATGCCTGCCTGCCCCTGGCTGAAACTGCTTCTACCTTTGGCGAGATGATGCTGACCGACCTGCTGTTGGAGCGCGAAACCGACCCGGCCGTCCAGCGGGATATTCTCTTCCGTCAGTTGGACGATGCCTTTGCCACCATCCTGCGCCAGGTCTATTTTGCCATCTTTGAACGCGAAGCTCACGAAAAGATCGTCAACGGCGCTTCGGTGGATGAGCTCTCGGATGCCTATCTGGCCAACCTCCAGGAGGAATTTGGCGATGCCGTGGAGGTCTCGGACGAATTCCGTTGGGAATGGGTCTCCATCCCGCATATTTACGGAACGCCATTTTATGTGTATGCCTATGCCTTTGGGCAGTTGCTGGTGTTTGCACTCTACAAGCGTTACAAGGAGGAAGGTGAAGCCTTCAAGCCCAGTTACCTGCGCATTCTTTCCGCCGGTGGATCGGTGCCGCCGATTGAGTTGCTGGCTGAAGCCGGCATGGACGTGACCAAACCTGAGTTCTGGCAGGGCGGCTTTGATGTGATTGACGGCATGGTCTCCCGCCTGGAAGCACTCTAATCGGATTTTATTATTATCAGAAAAAGCCACCATCCAATGTAGTGACCCACTTTTTAGTCAAACGCACCGATTTCAGTGTAATAGCGCTGACTGCCCTTCATAGCATGAATGGCTACCATGCTGTTGGAACTGACCGGGTTGCCCGCCGCACCGCTGCAGCAGGCATAATGGGTGATCTTGGTGTACCCCAGTGCCGTTTCCTGTCTTCGATAGAAGTAGCCGTACTTCCCATTCCTTTTGTAGAAGTAGAAAGGCTCTCCATAGATTGTCTGGAAGCCAAACGATTCCTCGTACCCCTCCCGCTGGTTGAGAGATTCCCCATCATGATAGATATCTCCTACGGCATGAGGCTCATCCGGCTCGTTTGGAATTTGAGCAACTTCCAGAAACCAGGAACCATTCACTGACCAGAATCCCCTGACGGGAGCGACTGGATCCACAGGACCAACTGGGATGGTAAGGATAGGCGTTTCATTCTGACTTATGATGACATCCACAATGCCATACTTATTCCCTTGGTCATCCGTGCGCACTATGGTGGTATTTGTTGTTCTCGAAATCGTGTTCCCATTTACCTCGAGTTTCACGGGAATGCCCGTGTGTGGTAAATCGTCACCTCGTTGATCAGCGTGTTTCGCTAGGACATCCTCCAAGATAATACCATTAATACCTTCCAACGCGTGCTCTTCTACCACCAACGCGGCCGGTGGGAGCGGTGTCTGAGTGGGTGTAGGGCTGAGAGTGAAGGTTGGTATGGCCCGGGTATTGGTTGGCAAGGCAGGGGTTTCGTTATTGGCGAGTGGGGTATCCGTTGGGAGGACAGGCGTTTCGGAAGCTATGACTGGAGTGGCAGTTGAGTTCCCGGTTGCGAACTGCGTTGACGTGCCGCAAGAGGCCAAGACCAGGATTACCAGACTCAAAGATAAAGCTTGAACTAATAGTTTCATCGTTCACCTCTTATGAACTTAAGATGAGTTGATTGTGGTATTTGAATTACTTCAGCTCTTACCACTCCTGATCAGTATGGCAACAATATGCAACCTCAAACGAAAATCCTGAAAAGGCAATTCAAATAAAGTTCAAGACTAATCTGTCAATCAATCCCCAATCGGGAAACTGACCACAAATGAAACATCTGGAATCAGGTTTGTGGGTAGATCTGGCGGAAATTGGTATCTAATTTCAGCTTCAATGTTATAAGGTACGATAACTAATTCTGAATCATTAGCCACGTAAATATGATATCCATCTGAGAAGAGAACATAGAAGCTTTCTTGATACGGGGTTAGATCTACGGCTGGTTCGAAGTTTCTCCAGTTTACTATGGACTCCGAACTAAAACCATCGGGATAGGTGGTTTCGATGTACAGCCCGCCATACATCTCATGGACAGTATTGAGACAGCATCGTTGTTTTGAGATTAGCGGCTTATTTTGAGTGCTGGAGTATAGCTCAAAGTACGTGTAAACGAAATTGTCCACTGGCGGGGCTGTAAAGCATAACAATACATTTTTACTTTTTATATCCACGCCATATACAAATGTCAACCCACGATTAGGAGAACCCTCGCTTGAATCAATTCCTTCAGGTGAGGGAGAAATACTTAACTTTGCTTCGGTTTGTTCGCCGGTATCCATGTTATAGGTTTTATACCGAGCAAACTCACCTTCGGGAGAGCTTAATGGATATTCCGAAACCCAGACCACGATGCTCTCTGGACCCTCCGCAACGCCTAGACTTCCACTTCCATAAGACCCATCAGAGTATACATTTAATGCGGGGGAGACTGTTTCTACATTTAGCCCGGTGTCAACGATATACATTGCGTCGGACTTTGATTCAGGAAGTACCAATAATCTGCCTCCAGACCAAACCGACTTAAACCTCCAGTTAAAAGGCAGCTCGACCGTTTCCTGACTGCCATCCGGCGATAGCTTGGTTACAAAATTTTGTTTTGCCCCATACGCCAGGTATACATTCCCCATTTCGTCACTAACAGACTGACTATGAAAATGAGTGGCTCTGCTGACTGGAATAGACGCGTACTGTGTGTTTGAATTAAGAGGTTTGGTAACGATCTCATAACCGTCATTTGTTTTCTGAACATATGAAATCGTTAAGAGAGGCTTATTTGGTTCGATAATTGGAACTGATACTTCGGATGGGAAAGAATCAATTGTCGGGATAGTATCCTCTGATTCCACTTCAGAGATAACACCTTTCACTTGACCAGTCTGAAGAGTCTTATCCACTGCGGAAGAATTAAAGGTGGACAAGGAACAAGAACTGATCAAAACCAAACACAGGGTTAGTAACACGATGGCTCTTTTCATTTTTTATTTGTCCATACTAACTTGTAGGTACTAATTTCCTATTACGTCCACACAAGTTGATAAAACAGATTGCCATGGATAGTTGAGTCGATCGTTGGTATGGCTACTATATCTTAATGGATTTAACGCACTAACCATCGCAGTGTGCGTATATGGAGCAATACCCAGGTCCCCAAGAGATAGATATGGTTGAGAAGTAACCACAGCCTTTCCAGTGTTTATCAACCAATAATAATTGGTTTTTACATTTACCCAAGAGGCACTATCTGGAAACCAGCCTAACTCTTGGTGTAATCCGCCATAGTACATTGCTTGAGAGGCATAGTTTGTACAGTCAAGGCAGTCATAGCGTGTAGGGTATTGGCTTAAGTTATAGGCACTATAATCCTGCCAAACTGGATCTTTAATATCACCACCTGGACAGTTCAAATTATTTACTCGTACCCAGGTGCGGATATATGACGCCGCGGCCGTCCCCGAGTAGTCGGTATCAGTAATCATTCCCGACAATTGATTCTTTCTATTGTATGCGATTTCCGTTTGGATCTGTAATATTTCTTGTGCGAAAGTCTCAATAGGTGTATGGTGTATTTCATATTCTACCATTTGTTCGAATTCCGGTTCTCGTTTTATGAATTCCCCATCAACCCAGTTTACTTCGTCAGTGCCAGGGTCATCTTTTGCTCTACTGGTAAACCCGTCTGTTTTTAATGTCCAGGTTATAGGGTCGAAAACCATAACGTGTTTGTTGATTATTGTGAATGTAAATTCGCCTTCATCAATTGATTGTTGAACTCCATCCAAAATTTCTTTTGCATATGCATCAAGAAGGATGGACACCTCAATATCGTTTGTTCCTTGTTTGGCAAGCAGCGCCGCTTTATATATTGGGTAGTCGGCAGCTACCTTCAGTTTAGGTGAGCCGGTTAAATTTACAAATTCGTAAATTTCAACTGTTCCTGTATCCGAAACCACCATGTTATTCAGGTCGAAACTGGATTGGATATTAATAAGTTGGAATGCAGACCAATATCAAAATATCTTTCATAGAAATTTTGACGTTCTACTATTAGGTTAGCGATGGGGTCGGTGAGTGAAAAATCCCCGTTTGAGCTTTTTGAGGAGAGGAAAATTTGATACGCTTCAAGAGTGTCTATTACTTTGGTATGATCAATACCATTAGCCTTTACTTCTATAGGAATTGAGAGTACACCCAAAACCATCGAGAATAATAGACATAACGCAATGAATTTTGTCTTATTCATTTTTCTCCTATTCGATTGGAAAAGAGCCATCGCTATTTTTATTTTATTACTGAATCCTCCCCGCAGCAGCTACTGTTTGGAGGGTGTTGAAAAACGAATTCAGAATTGACCATATAGGGAAAATATGATTCACTATAAGGGAATCAACCCATGGAGGAAGAACAAAATGGAACGCGAGCGGTTTGTTGAGACAGGGGAACACTCCTTCTACGGAGAATACCTCTATGATCAGATCGTGCCGCAGGAACATTTTCTGCGGAAATTATTGCAGATCATCGATTGGCAGCGCTTCACGCGGAAGTTGATCCGACTGTACAAAGGGGAAAGGGTCGTCAAGAAAGGCGTTTTTTTTATCGGGGGGAACAGTTAAACAGCCAATCCCTGATATCCCTCTGTTTTCCGTTTGGAAAATGGTGAGATAAAAAGCGGTAGAAGCAATGTACGATTGACTAAGGTGGCAATCTGTTCGGTTGTCTTAGGCAATTTACACTCAGACAGTATAGGAGGTTGTTTGCTCCTTTGCCCGCCCTACTGACTGCACAATGCGAATGTGGTATATTTTACCTACTTAATCATCCTCATTCGGAGTATTTTGCCCATGTATGTTGCCATCGAAGGAGTCATCGGGGTTGGGAAAACCACCCTGGCAAGGTTTGTCCATACCACTTTTGGCGCAGATTTGCTGTTGGAGGTCTTTGAAGAAAATCCTTTCCTGAGCGATTTCTACAGCGACCGCAGCCGTTACGCCTTCCAGACCCAGATTTTTTTCCTGCTCAGCCGCTATCAGCAGCAACACAAGGTCATTCCCGAAACCCTTGCTGCCGGCAAAATGCTCATCTCCGACTATACCTTCGATAAGGATGCCCTGTTCGCCGGCATCAACCTGCAGGGGGACGAACTGACCATGTATCACCGCGTGCATCAAGCCCTGGGTGAAAAAATTCCCCAGCCTGATCTGGTGGTTTATCTGCGCGCCAGCACCGATACCCTGATGCAGCGCATTGCCCACCGGGACCGCCCGTATGAACGCGACATGGAACGCGCTTACATTGACCAACTCAATCGGGCGTATGAAACTTTTTTTGCCCACTCCCAATGGGAAGGAAGGCTCTTACCCATCGATACGGATGATCTCAATATCGTCGCCCACCCGGACGACCTCAACTATGTGATCAACCGCATCCGGCAGACCCTTAAAATGGCTCCCTATCAGGAGAGTCTGCCGCTTAATCCTTGAGTCAAAGGAGAATCAGTGCGCATCACCCAGGATTTACTGATCAAGTTCGCCAAAGACCACGTTGCCAAACGCCTCAGACAGCCCAATGATATCGTAGCAATCTACCTGACAGGCTCCGTTCTAACGCCTGAACCCCTGATTGGCGGCACTACTGATATCGACATGGTATTTGTGCACAAGGAAAATCCTCCGGTTGATCGGGAAGTGTTGCGGGTTAGTTATGAAATCTCACTGGATATTCAGCATCATCACCAATCTTTTTATACCTTTCATCGCCGGCTGCGCCTAAATCCCTGGTTGGGTCATGCCCTGTGCAGCCACGGTGGCTTCTTATATGATAATGAACACTGGATGGATTTCATCCAAGCTGGGGTTAGCGCCCAGTTTAACACCCCCGAGACGATTTATGCCCGCTCGCAAATTCTTGCCGATAAAGCACGGCAGCAGTGGTTCGAGCTGGAGGATCCCCAGAACTTGCCCTTCGTTACTTGGACCGACCAATATTTTAAAACGATTGGCAGTGCCGCCAATGCCTTGGCTGTCTTATCCGGACCGGGACTGACTACCCGCCGCTTCTTGTTGGACTTTCCCGCCCGGGCTGAAGCGATGGACAAACTTGAACTTGCAGGCGAATTGGTACGCCTGATCGGAAACGACCAAACCACCTCCGAAACTTACCAAGATTGGCGCCCCGCCTGGCAGGATGCGCTTGCATCCGCTAGTCGCCTTCCCAACTGCACCCCTAACTTGAACATTGCGCGAAAAGCCTATTTTTTGAACAGCTGCGATGCTATGGCGGAAAGCGGTGTTGCCCATGCGGCTTTTTGGCCAATGATCGAAACCTGGCGACAGGCAGCCCAGCTTTTGGAAAGTGAAAAAAGCCAGCAAGAAACCTGGCTGACCTTCCTAAACACCCTGGGGTTTAGTCCCGACAGCAAGGAAGAGCAGGTTTCTAAACTGGATCATTTTATTGATCAGATTGAAGCCATTCTCTCAGATTGGAAGTCAGAATACAATTTGTAGTATCCTATCATTTTCCCAAAACAGCCAAAAACTGTGGATAAGTGCCCTTTTTCTGTGGATAACTCTGTGAAAATGTGAATAACTCGTTCAAATATTCTAAGAATCTGCGGAAAACTTGCTGATAGATACTCTACCCTTTTGAAATTAAATTTGATTCTCAGAGCTATCATCTACTCTTCTATTTGTTTTTATATTTTTATCCACATAGACTTGTGAATAACTTTATTCTTTAAAACGCTAAGAAACCTGAAATAATGTTTTAGATTCTCTCATTTCTTTCAATGAACTTTAAATAGAATAGCTGAACGATTGCACTTATCCACATATTCACCGCCCCTACTATGATTACTACTTAATTAATCATCAACAAGATATGTAATTTAAATTAAACAAGAAGGAAGCGCTGCATCGATGCAGCTGATAAATATATTCATCTGAAAAATGTAGATTGAAAGACTTCTATGACTATACTGAAAAAACTTGTTTCTAAAACGCAAATCTTACCTGGTTAAGCGTTACAAAACCTAGCCAAGCGCGAAAAAAAGCTTTTAGGGGAACAAAAAAAGAAACAGCCGGTTGTTCCTGAGAGCATTCC
>JBAQLH010000021.1:0-151743 GCA_049301715.1 Anaerolineaceae bacterium | reverse complement strand
GGCAGGCACTGCCCCCTCCTTGGGGATGCCTGAAGGCCGGCCAGACCAACCTGCCTCCCCTGCCTTGGAGCAAGTGCGGGCTCTGCTGGCGGATGAATGCGCCTTGGAGCCGGATTACTACCTGAACACCCTGCCCGGCCAGCGCGAAGAACTCGCCAGGGCAGCCCAGCAAACCCTGCTGGCTGAGGTGGTGCTCTTGCGCACTGCCATGAAGCGCTTCTACCAGGCGGTTAATCACGCTGAAGAACCGGATGTTATCGACAATCTCGCCAAGGAATTGAACCTGCTGGGGCTGACCTGCAGCCGCCTCGGAAATGTGATCCGATTGAACCAGGCACTGCAGGGCTCAGGTCAAGATGAATGGGCTAAGGGCATTAATGCTGCCATGCAAGATCTACTGGCGGAATGGGATCAACAGCAGGGAGGCAGCCGTGAATGAGAACCAGTTAACGGTCAGCCAGCTGCGGCATGCCAACAGCGTCTTGCAAGCCCGGCTGCGCATGATGGAAACGCAGTTTGACCACGCCCTGGAGATGCTGGAACAGCGTGTGAGGCAGTTGGAAGCCCAGCAAGCTGATCAGGAAACCCGCCTGCGCAGTGCCACTGAAGGGGTCACTCAATTCAAGATCATTTCCGGTCTGGCATCGGGCAGCTCGAACCTGATGTCGCTGGTTGCCATTTTGAAGTCTTTTCTGGGAGGTTGATTTGGAAAACCTGCAAACTCTGACAGTTCCCTTATTCCCAAACCTCGGTTTTGAGCGGAGCCAGCCTTTTGCCAGCCCACCGGCGCCCCAAGCCAAAACGGCGAGCCAGCCGATAGCCCAGACCAGCCCTGCCGATCTGGGCGTCACCTCTTCCTCCACTGGACAGAAAAATCGGGCGGCTTTTTTGCGATCCCTGCGGGAAGTGGAGCACTTTACATCGGTGTTCGGCAGCATCCAACTGCGCCAGTACCAGAAAGCGGTGGCAAGCAGCATCGTCGAATCTATCCTGGGTAACAAAGGGCTTTCGATTGTAGTGATGTTCCCGAGGCAATCCGGCAAGAATCTGCTGCAGGCTCAGTTGGAAGCATACCTGATGGTGCTGTTTGCCCAGAAGGGTGCAGAGATGGTTAAACTTTCACCAACTTACCAACCCCAAAGCCTGAACGCCATGCGCCGGTTGGAAACAGCCCTGCAAACCAACTGGCTGACACGGGATCAGTGGCATAAGACAGCCGGCAATCATTACCGCTTTGGCAACGCTCATCTGACCTTCCTTTCCGCCGCACCTGGCTCCAACATTGTGGGGGCGACCGCCTCGACCCTGCTGCAGTTGGATGAAGCGCAGGACATCGAGATCGAAAAGTACGACAAGCAGATTGCCCCAATGGCAGCTTCCACCAATGCCACGCGCATATTCTGGGGGACTGCCTGGACCTCGCAGACCCTGCTGGCGCGGGAATTGCGCCTGGCTCAGGCAGCCGAAAGCCGGGATGGCATCCGACGAGTGTTTCAGTTGAGTGCAGAGGCAGTCCGCAGTGAGGTGCCGGCTTACGGGCGCTTTGTGGATGAGCAAGTAGCGCGCCTGGGGCGCTCTCATCCGATGGTGCGCAGCCAGTACTTCGGCGAGGAGATTACCTGCGATGGGGGGTTGTTTAACGCACAGCGCCTGGGCTTGATGCAGGGCTGCCACCCAGCCCTGGCTGAGCCCGAACCTGGCAAGACCTATGCCATGCTGGTGGACCTGGCTGGGGAGGATGAGAGCACAAGGCAGGGATTTGCCGGTATGCAAGCAGGTATTGAAAGTCTGGCAAACCCGGGCAGGGATGCCACCGCCGTAACGGTCGTGGAAGTGGACGGGCGCCTTCTTGCGGATGCACTGATCGGGAAACCCTGCTACAAGGTGGTGCGGCGCTACTTGTGGGTGGGCGAGAAGCACAGCAGCCAGTATGCCCGCCTGCTGGCATTGACCGAGCTATGGAAGCCCCGCAAAGTGGTGGTGGATGCCAGCGGGGTCGGGGCTGGTCTGGCTTCTTTTCTGGCGGATAAACTCGGTGAGCGGGTCATCCCGCTGGTCTTTACCCGGCAGATCAAATCCCGGCTGGGCTGGGGTTTTTTGGCGGTGATCGATACCGGACGCTTCCAGGATCATACCGCCAATACAGATCTTATTGGTTTCGAAGGAAGCTATGCCGTAACAGAGATGGAAAACCAGAATTTGCAGGCTATGTTTCAACGCCAATTAGCCGGAGTGACCTATACCGTCAGGCCAGGTCCGGAACACCTGATCCAATGGGGCGTGCCAGAGGGAGCGCGGGACCCGCAGACAAGGGACCTGCTGCACGACGATTTGGTGCTCTCAGCCTCCCTGGTGGCGATTCTAGACGAACAGGAATGGAGACTGCCCGGAACTGCCAAGCTGATCCAGGCGGCGGACCCACTCAAGGAAATGGATGGAGGTTTTTAGATGAGCTACTTTATGAACAATCAAGCTTACCCACTGGGGATTGACCTTTCGGTCTACAATCTTGGTTCCGACCAGAAGCGGTACCCGGATTTTGACCAGATTGCCGCCCACGTGCCCAAGGTGGAATTCATTGCCATGCGCACCGGCCAATCCTTTGGGTATCGGGACCCGGCTTTCTTGACCTTTCTGAAACAGACGATGCGCATAGGCGTATGTGTCTTTCCGTACCATGTGCTTTACCCCGGAGTAGCAGCACTCAAACAGATGGACACCTTCCTGGACGTTTTAGACGGGGTGGATTTGGAATGCGTGCGGCTGGTGCTGGATGTGGAACTGGAGCATAGCCAGCCTCGCGCGGTCATTACCAATACACTGTCAGGCTGCCTTGACCTGCTGTATGAAGAGACTGGGAGGTACCCGATCCTCTATTCCCGGGCGCTCTGGATTGATGAGCATGTGGAAGTGGGCGATCTGCCCCAGGTGGACTGGTGGCTGGCGCAGTATCAATACCGCAGGGAACCGCCCAAGTACACTCCGGAATATCCCTGCCCTCCGATGCTGCCCAAGGGGGTCACAAGCTGGCTGATCCATCAGACGGCGGAACGCGCGCCGGCGATCGGCGGGGCGGGCAAGTATATGGACTATAACCGCTGGAACGGCACGAGGGCTGACTTGCTGGCATATTTCGGCAAGACGACTGAAAAGCCGCCGGTCATCTGCCCGCTGGATGGACAGGAATGCCTTGCCAAGACGACGGCTGGCACCCCCTCCTATGCCTGTGGTAAATCAGATGAAGACAGCCTAAGGGAAGCCGAGGCGGTGCCAGCGGATTTGAACCCGACGCTCAGGCCGAAAAGCGAGATTCCTTTGGAAGGAGAGAAAGCATGAAAAAAACATGGCGTTTGAATTGGCTGAAGAAAGAACCCCGCCATCTCGGCGCGACTGGTGAGCCAACCGTTAATTCCGGAGGAAAAGAACAGATAGATGAACAAGAAGCCCGGTATTTTTCCGCTTCCGGTAACTGGCAGGCATCAGACCCTTCCCAGCCCGGGCGGGTGCAATTGACAATGGCGGAGGACGAAAACAGCTTGCTGGTGGGTGCTGCTGCCGCAGGTGACCAGCCGCGTGACCGCCATAGCTTTGAACGCCAGCAGGTGCTGGCAGACTGTCTGGATGCCTGGCGCTTCAACCCACTGGCGCGACGGATTGTAGAATTGACCAGCCAGTATGCGGCTGGCGGCGGAATGGTGGTGAGCTGTCAGGATGCTGCCACACAAAAATTTATCGAAGCTTTTTGGAAACATCGCTTGAACCACATGGATATCCGCCTGGAAGAGCTTTCCGATGAACTGGTGCGCAGCGGTAACCTGTTCCTGCTCGTTTCCACCGATATGAGCGGCATGTCTTACTTGCGGGTTGTGCCTTCCAGCGATATTGAGCGAATTGAGTCACGCGGCAATGATGTCGAGCAGGAAGTTCGCTACATCGGGCGGGCAGCGTCAGAACAGGAGGAGATAGTCTACCTGGCTTATGACCCAATGAAGGATCATCCGGATCAGCCGGTCATGCTCCATTATGCCATCAACAGGCCTGCTGGCGCCCAATGGGGTGAGCCAGACCTGGCACCCGTACTGCGATGGCTTTCCCGCTATGCCGCTTGGTTGGAAGATCGGGTAAGGCTGAACCGTTTCCGCAATTCTTTCATGTACGTGGTGAAGGCGCGTTTTAGCAGTGAAAGCGCCCGCTCTGCCAGGCAGCTTCAGCTCGCCGCCAATCCCCCAAGCGCTGGTTCGGTGCTGGTGACCGATGAAAACGAGGAGTGGTCGGCCATCTCACCGCACCTGGAAGCCTTGGACGCTTCTACGGATGGGCTGGCGATCAAAAAGATGATTGCTGCTGGGGTGGGGGTACCGCTGCATTTTTTGGCGGAGCCAGAGTCTTCCACACGTACTACCGCAGAAGCTGCCGGTGGGCCGACTTACCGGCGCTTTGAGCAACGTCAGCGCTTCTTGCAGTGGCTGGTGGAGGATGTACTGCGTGTAGTCTTGAACAGGCGGGCTTGCTTTGACAGTGCCATTGACCCGCAAACCCCCATCCAAATCCATGCCGGGGATATCGCGAGTCGCGATAATGCTACCCTGGCAGAAGCCGGCAGTGCGGTGGCGGAAATGGCGCAGAGCCTTTACCAGCAGGGGCTGATTGACGCCTCGGAAATGCTGCGGCTGGTATACCGTTTCTTAGGGGAGAACCTGCCGAAAGGTGAAGAAGGGGTGGACGACTTGGATACAGATTCCTCAACTAACCGGGAAGGCAATCCTTTAGCCAGCCCCCAAGCGGAAGCCTGAACTGTCGGATGTGTTTTTGACTGCCTGAGATGGGTGTAAGGGCAGGCAGAGAAGCGCTAAGACAGCCAGGCAGTAGAGAAAAGGTACGGGATGAAAAAATCAAACAAACAGTCAGGAAAGGAGTTTTATGAATGAACACAGGCAACGCCTGGCTCTGGAGGTTCAACCGGTCAGCCCAGAGCGCTTCGAGATTTTAGCAATCACCGCAGGCTCAGCCAACGGTTGGGAATTTCCGGTGGAAGCACTGCGGGAATCCTTGGCGCTGTGGGAAGGTGTGAATTGTTTTATCGATCACGATTGGAACTCCCGGTCGGTGCGGGATATTGCCGGGGTTTTGCGGAAAGCCAGTTGGGATGAGCAAGCCCAGGGGATTCGAGCGGAACTGCACGCTTTTGGTCCCTCAGCAGGTCTGCTGGTGGAAATTGGCCGCCAGTTCCTGGAAGCCAAGGACGAGACGGCGGTCCGGGTAGGCTTTTCAGCGGATATTTTATTCAATGGCCGAGGAAAAAAGGTTGAGAAAATTTTACGCATCTTTTCGGTTGATCTGGTTTACAACCCAGCCCGTGGGGGCATGTTTTTACGTGCCCTCAATCAAATTGGTTTTAATCCCAAACTTAAAGGAGAATTAATGATGCAAGCAGCAAGTGAACAAAATTTGGTAAACGCGACTTTCCAGGAGGTTGAACTGGCTGAAGCGGATGGTCAGACCACGGAGAACACTACCGAACTGCAGGCGCAACTGATGGAAATGCGCGGGATGCGCAAGCAAATGAGCGCTTGGATGCTGGAAACCAGCCTGAGCACAGCCAATCTGCCCAAGGCAATGGCTGAACGAATTCGCAGTCAGTTCCAGGAGCGCACTTTTGCCCCCGGGGAATTGCAGGCTGCCATCCGTGAAGCCCGTGCCTTTTTGGCGGAACTGGACAACGGTGCTGCCGTGAAAGGTCCGGCGCGGATTGAGGGAATGATTGAGCCAGCTGAAAGGCTGCAGGCAGCGGTGGACGATCTTTTTAACGTTCCCCGGGAAAAAGCACTGCACAGTGCGGCTGTGCCCCGGCTTTCCGGCATTCGCGAGCTGTATCTTTCATTAACCGGAGATTACGAACTGCATGGCGGATATCATCCCCAGCGGGCACAGTTGGCTACCACCGCTGACTTCAGCGGGTTGGTCAAAAATGCCCTCAATAAACTGGTGACCAACACCTGGGAAGAGCTGGGTAAGGCTGGTTATGACTGGTGGAAGGATATCACCGTACAGGAACACTTCAACAGCCTGCACGACATTACCGGCACGCTGATCGGGACGGTAGGCGACCTGCCGGCAATCGCTGAAGGTGGTAATTACACGGAACTGGTCATCGGTGATTCGCCGGAGACGGCCAGTTTCAGCAAATATGGCGGTTACATTCCGCTCACCCTGGAACTGATTGACCGGGATGAAACCCGCAAACTGCGCTCTTATGCCCGCGAACTGGCATCAGCAGGAATGCGCAAGATCTCCAAGTTGGTTTCGCAGGTCTTCACTGCCAACGCTGGTGTTGGCCCAACCATGGTCGATACCGGCGCGTTGTTCAATACCACAGCGGTTATCACTGCGGGCGGGCATGCCAACCTGGGCAGTCTGGCGCTCAGTGGAGCGAATTGGGATGCGGTCAGCAGCAAAGTTTACCAACAGCCCATGCTGGTCAAGAACAGCGCGGGTGTGATGGGCACAGGTCCGATGATGGCAATCAATCCCAAGTTCATCATGGTGCCTCGGGCACTGCAAAAGACCGCTATGGAAATCTGTACGGGTGCGCTGGTGCGGGAATCGGGCTTTGTGTACGACAACGTGCTTAAAGGCAGCGCTGTACCGGTGGTAGTGCCGGAATGGACAGATGAAGACAACTGGGCTGCCGCCTGCGACCCGCGCGTGGCACCTGCCATCTTTGTAGGCGAGCGTTTTGGGCTGGCACCCGAGATTTTTGTGGCCGGGGATGAACTTTCGCCGGCAGTATTTACCAATGACGAGCACCGCTTGAAGGTGCGCCATTACCTGGCAGTCTGGGTGAACGATTACCGCCCGCTGTACAAGTGCAATGTTGCCTAAAAACAATCTATTGGAGGAACTATGGAAAAATGGAAATTGTTGTTGAGCTCACGCAAGTTTTGGGCTGCCTTGGTGGGTTTGGTAGTGACCGTAGTCAAAGCCTGGAAGCCTGACTTTCCATTGGAAACGGAAGAACTGGCTGGGATTTTATCCATCCTGGCAGCATACATCCTGGGCACTGCCCTGGAGGATGGGCTGACTGGTCATCAAGCCCGGTAACAGGAAAATGGGTGGGCACCAGGATTGGCGCCCACCCAACCCGTGGTAGTTTCCTGACGAATTTTTTGCAGCGGGTTGGCTGGTGAGAAAGATTGTGAATCTGGAAAGGCAAGGTATGGAATGGAAGGAATTTGGATGGACACCCAAACATTAAAAGGTGTGGTCGAGGCTCTGTCAGGGGCAAATCCGATGGCTTACGCTATCAAAGCCAATGGCAGTTTGGTGGTGGTGGACCGACAGGGAAGAAAAAAAGTGTTTACCCTGGCGGAATACCAGCATTTATTGAAAAGCGAAAATAGCGGAGCTAAAAAACAAAGCGGGAGGACTGCATGAGCGATCTTTCTGAGGTCTGTTTGCGCTTGAATCAGCAATTTTTGGACCCAAACAACCTGGCAATCCCAAGCACGAGCCAGGAGGAGGCTATCCGCCTGGCATTGGAGAAGATGAATCACATTTTGGAGGAGGACTATACATTAGCGGGGTTGGATGAAACCCTGGAAACCACCCTCCCGCAGGATCATCTGGTCGTACTGCTTTATGGGGCGGGGGCAAATGCTCTTGATTTCTGCCTGCGCAGCGGATTGAGCAGTTATCCAAAGGTAATGGCGGATAAAGAGATTCTGAGCTTGTGGAGTGAACATCTTTCACGGCAGTTCGACCTATGCCTGGACCGACTATGCTTGCTTCGGCTGCAAAGCGAGGGCGGCAGCCCGTATGCTGCCTGGTTATGGCAGGAGCCTTTAGGTTGGAAATCGGATCGGTAAAAACATGGCGAATATCTCCATTGGCAATCTTTGCGATAGCCAGGAAAGCGCTTGGTTGAATCTTAATGAAGGTTCAATCGAACCCCCGCTCCTGGGCACTGCCTATGATTACAAGATTCAGCCAGGCGGTACGGTGACCGAGAGCCTCCACATTGCCCTGCGCGGAAGCACTTCCAGCATTCGCAATACGATAAAGTTGTTGGAAGATTATCTGGTCAAGATCAACCGTCATAGCCGGGAAGGCGTCGGGCAGCCTCATTACCTGCGGCTGTACGATCAAGATGACGGCTTATACCGCTACAGTCACATTCTCAGTGCCCACTTGGAAGGGCTGCCCAACACTTTGATTTACAAAGAAACCGGTTCCCTTGCGATTGACCTGATTGTGACTCGCGAGAACTATTGGGATAGTGATGAAATTGCCCTGCCCCTCAGCAACTCCACAGGCACTGATGTAACCTCCGGGCTGACAATCTTTAACCACGCCGCCGAAACGCACGAAAATTACTGCACGATAGATACCTCAGGCTTAGGTTCTGATTTCCCTCCTCCCATGCGCTTGGAATTTACCAATCTTTATTCGTCAAATTTTCTTGGGGATCTTTGGATGGGAGCTTTTGGGTTGGATTCGGAAGGGGAATTCCCAAACCTGCAGTTTGAAATCACCACTGGCACAGCCGGCTCATTGGTAACTGACAGCTCAGCTTCCAATGGCAGTTATTTCAACGCCACCTGGACATCTGCCGGATGGCAGACACTGACTGCCCTTCTGATACCTTCTTCGACCTTGCAGGACTGTGATGGCAGATGGTTCCTGCCAATTCTGCGCATTCACACTGCTCCGTCAATCGCCAATCTCCAATTGCGTCTTGCAATTACAGCGGGCGGATCAACCATCTTTGAAAGCCCTGCGAAAACCATCTCTACCACGCAATGTTTTGCCCTTTTCACTCCCATTCAATTACCAATGGGAGACCTGCCCAAGCTCCATGCTTCTACTCCTTATACCGTGAATTTACAGGCGCTCTGCCCAACAAGCGGGTCTTATGCCCTTCAACTGGATTGGCTCGGTTTTTTGCCACAGGATCTGTTTACCTGCTACCAGTCCATTACCGGTGCCGCTCAATCTGATGTCATTACTGACGACGGCTTCAGTGGCAGGGTTGCGACAAGCCGCAGTTATGCCGAATTGATCACCCATCGCAGGGTTGGTTCTCCGCCAATCCTGGCCGGGAAACACAGTGCCCGACTCTATTTATTTATGGTTTCCTCAGCCAATAGGGCTGAAACGGCACGCACAATCTCATTAAAAGCCTGGTATCGCAAGCGCAGGCAGGTCTTGTAGAGTGATTCCACGGGTGAAATTTTCGTGGCAGGCTTTGATAAAAGTCGCCTTGCTGTTGGGGGTGATCTGGCTTTTATGGAAGTGTCTGCAGCTTTTTACCCAGGTAATTTACGCTCTATTTTTAATCTGGTTTGGATTTCAATGACCTCATCTCTTTTTTTTCCTGTCTTCCCTCACTGCTTTTCACTTATGCGGATCAAGGCAGTGAATTATGCTTGATCGGCGACTCTTAATCAAGGACTAATTCCTGTGGAGCAACTTATGACCTATCATACTGTGATACATTCAAGAGATTTTCAGCCCCAGATCTGCCCCAACCTTCAGCCCAGCTTGATTTCCTGGAATTGTGAAGGCGGCTCTGAAAAAGCTATCCTTACTATCTCTGATTCTCATTTTCCTTTTGAAGTCTGGAAAGGATATCTGCGTTGCCCGGTTGAAATCTATAATGACCAGGGCAGCGTAATTTGGTGGGGCTATATCCACTCTGCCAGGCAGACCTTTGATTACTTTGAGCTTGCTTACTCACTGGATGATCTGGCAAACAGGGTGGCGGTATCCTACACCTCCCTGGCAAGCTCTGGGATGTATGGGGAGCAAATGACCAGCGCCTGGCGTCAAGATCTGGCAAGCCAGGCCGTCTATGGAGTCAAAGAAAAGATCATTCCCCAAGGAACAATTACGGAAAAACAGGCCTTGACTATGGCGAACCTCGCTTTAGAAAAGGGAAAAGACCCCCAGCTTGTTTGCCGCCCCTTGGGTGCACCTCTCGGCCAGCTTGGAGTTGAAGTCGAGTGCAGGGGCTGGTTTGAAACCCTTGCCTGGAAACATTATCAGGGTTCTGGCGGCTTTGCGGGCAATACGCCTGCCCAGGCTGGCTTTGAAACTTTGGGAAACACGACCTCAACCTGGGTTTATTATTGCCAGTCTTTTACCCCTGGCATCTCAGCCAACCTCACCCAGGTTCAGGTAAGAGTCAGGAAAGACAGCCTGGCAGACGGCTCGCTTTGGATGTACATCCGTAATGATCTATCCGGTAAACCTGATATGTCAGGGTACATTACCGCCACGAACTTTTTACCCTCCGGTTTGAGTGATACAGCCTACCAATGGATCAGCTTTCAGTATCTTCCCACTGCTCTTACCGCTGGTACGAAATATTGGCTGTGCTTGCGCCGCTACAGCACTGCCGGTAATTACTTCCTGGCGGTGGATGAAAACTTGAATAATCCAGCGGGTGATTATTTTATTTATAAGACTGACGGAACCTGGCTATCAAGAACCCCGGATGCCGATATGATTTTTAAAGCCTATTTTGAAACGGAGACTACCAAACAATTATCCGATATTTACGTTTCTGGTAATCAATTCCTGTTGGGATTTCTGTTAGAAAACGCCAGCGGAATTACCACACCCCCCTATAATGCCGCTGCATCTACTGCCAAAGAAGCTTTTTTATCCCTCCTCCGCCTGGGCACTTCAAGCGCAAAAGCGCTGCTTGCTGATGTCACCCGGGAGAGGATTTTGCGCGTTCGAGAGCAGCCCGATGC
Source organism: Anaerolineaceae bacterium (assembly GCA_049301715.1). Classification (GTDB taxonomy): domain Bacteria; phylum Chloroflexota; class Anaerolineae; order Anaerolineales; family Anaerolineaceae; genus Mesolinea. Next base: position 140,986 of record JBAQLH010000021.1, on the reverse strand, counting down.
GGCAAAACCAACCTACACTTTTTTGGGAAAGGATTGCCTTGCGGTAATAAAAACTTATACTTACCCCTCCAGGATGACTTCCCGGGGAATACTGTCTTCCTGGAATGGCAGTGCTATTACTGAGGATCAGCTACCTGTTGGGCAGTGGGTGCAGTTTGAAGATAAAGGTCTGGCTTTTATCCGCTCCGCAATATTGGATATTCCGAACGATAGAATTTGTCTGAAAACTTAATCACACGAGACTGGGTAAATTTGCCAGCGCAGACCAAGCTTGATATCGGCTGACTAACCCGATCATTTTCAGCCTGCCGCTGGTCCTCAAGGCGTTTGGCAAGAACCATAGACTTGCCAGGACACTGATCCAACAGATTTCCCTTATTTTCGGGCTGGCAACGGGAGTATCGGGTAAAATGGAAAGAAACCGGATCAAGTTTGAGGATACCCATGCCACGAGCCACTTTCAATTTTCCGAACAATTTCCTTTGGGGGTGTGCCACCGCCTCCCACCAGGTGGAAGGCAACAATACCAACAATGACTGGTGGGCTTGGGAGCAAGGCGAAGGGCACATTCTGGATGGGGATAAATCCGGGCGGGCTTGCGACTGGTGGGCAGGCAAATGGCGCGAAGATTTCGACCGTGCCCAGGAAACCTATCAAAATGCGCACCGTTTTTCGGTGGAATGGTCCCGCGTTCAACCAGAACCAGACCGGTGGGATGAAAATGCCCTGGATCGCTACCGCGAAATGTTGGTGGGGCTCAAAGAACGCCATCTGACTGCCATGGTGACCCTGCATCATTTCAGCAACCCGCTCTGGCTGGCGGAAATGGGCGGCTGGGAAAATGACCAGGTGGTGGACTTGTTTGCCGCTTATGTTCGCCGCACAGTCCAAGCGCTTAAAGCGCACTGTAATTTATGGGTGACGATTAATGAACCTAATGTGTATATGACTGGAGGATACTTCGGCGGCAGTTTTCCACCCGGAAAGTTGGATATCCGATTAGGCTTAAAGGTGCTGACTAACCTGGTTAAGGGGCATGCTGCTGCCTACCGGGTGATCCATGAACTACAGCCGGATGCCCAGGTAGGCGTGGCGCATAACTGGCGAGGGTTTGCCCAAGGCAACCAAAATCCTCTGACCAAGTATTCCCTGCGCCTGCACAAACAAGTTTTCAATGATGCCTTTGCCCAAGCCCTGCGAACGGGTAAGTTTGACGGGGTGCTGCTCAAAGAGGATATTCCCCAAGCTAAAGGTACCCAGGATTATGTCGGGCTTAATTATTACTCCAGGGATTACCTGCGTTTTAATCTGTCAAAAAAAGAATCTGCTTACACCGATAGGTATTACTTAAAGGAGGCAGAACTGTCCGAAAATGGCTTTATTGCCAATGACCCGCAAGCATTTAGCGAGTGCATCCGCTGGGGCTGGCAGTTTGACCTGCCGATCTATATCACCGAAAATGGCTGTGAGGATTCCCAGGATGATTTCCGCAGGAAATACCTGGTGGAGCATATCCATAAGTTGTGGCACATGGTCAATTTCAATGCGCCGGTCAAAGGATATTTCCATTGGAGCCTGGTGGACAACTTTGAATGGGAACGCGGCTGGAGCCAGCGTTTTGGATTGTGGGGCTTGGATACTGAAACCCAGACCCGCTTTCGCCGGAAAAGCGTGGACCTGTATGCCGATATTTGCCGCACTAACAGCCTCTCCTCCGAGATGGTGGAAAAGTACGTTCCGGAAGTTTATGACCGAATCTACCCAGTTTAATGAGCTTCATTGAAGCGCGCTGGCAGGGTCTCCATCCAACTTATTCGTGAAAGCTTTAGTTTCCTTTGGTGAATCAGAGACTGATTATGTAACAAGAAAATGCTCTACATGTATGGAACATTGCTAAGGGCTATCAGGGGCGGAATGAACAATAATTGCGATCCAAAATAATTTCGACATTCATCCAATAGGCAATAGGCGCGTTTCTTGCAACTATATTATAAAGGTCTTAATTAAAGGAGTTTGAAATGCTGATTTACCTTTCGAAATTTTTACCACAATTTGTCTACCCGGCTGGGCTGGCTGCTTTGTTGCTGTTTATCAGTCTGTTTCAGATCAAAAAGAAGCCCAAGAAAGCCATCTGGCTGGTAATAGTGGCTTTATTGTTGATAGCAGTGGGCGGAAACGCATATTTCTCCGCTTATCTGACCCGCTCTATGGAGTGGCGTTACATGCCCCCGACTGAGGAAGTCCAGGCGGATGTGACTGTGGTGTTGGGCGGTGGAACGGAATCGCCGGATTCGCCACGCCAGATGGTTGAAGTTAACGGCGCTGGTGACCGTGTTCTATATGCCGCCAAGCTATATAATGAAGGCGCTGCGCCTGTGATCATTCTCTCCGGCGGGAACTTAGAATTCAGCGAGGCACGTGGATATACCCCGGCTGAAGAAATGCGCGCCATGATGATTACTCTGGGCATTCCGGAGAAAGCACTGATTCTGCAGGACCAATCCCAAAACACAGAAGAAGACGCTCTGTATACCAAAGCCATCCTAACCGAACGGGGATTCAAGAAAATTATCCTGGTAACCTCAGCTGCTCATATGGACCGGGCGGTGATGAACTTTAGCGACTCTGACCTTGAAATCATTCCTGCTCCAACCGATTATTCGATCACACAGCAATCCTGGGATAACCTGATGCGCTGGGATTGGAAGACGGTTTTGTTGAACCTGGTCCCGAGCAGCAATTCCCTCAACCAGACCAGTTCAATCCTGCATGAGTATCTTGGAATAATGTTCTACCGGCTGAAGCTGCTGTTTTAAACTCTATAAACGAACTCCGGATCCTCCCCCGGTATCTAAGAAAAGTATAATCAGCTTGCCCGACTCTACTTGTTAGGCAAGCTTTCCCTCTATAGTTAAGACTGATACATTTGGTAATTCTTAATCAGGATGTAAACCCGGGAAGATACCAGCCGGAGACTGCCTGCCAGGATTGAAAAAAGGTCTCCAAAGATTCGAAATAAACTCAAACCAAGATTCTTAAATAAATTAGCGCAAGTTTCTTTAATAAATTAGCAGGCGACTCGTCTCTGAACCCTTCTATACCGCCCCCTTTCCGCCCTCACAAGCAAGCTGCCTTTCATCTGAGGGGAAGTGCTCCCACCCAGAGAGGAACTTCCCGTTCAGTGCAAATGCTGCAAATCCCTCCGAAATGCGGCAGAGTCTATTGAAAGGAACAATATTCACTGATTTGCCGTCTTATGTCTGAAAGTGAAAACTTTTTTATCAAGATGGAGATACTTATGAAAAAAATTAACCTATTTATCACCGCAGTCCTATTGATCGTCCTGACCCTGACAGCCTGCGCCCCAGGCATCCAGACTGAAGAACCCTCAGAGCCAACAGAGACAATTACACCTAGTGAAGATCCCGAACAGCCGACCGAACCTGCAGCCTCTGGAGAGGTGGAGGAATTTACTGGAAAGCAGGCATACATCGCTGATCAGCAAGCCACAGAGGAAGCCCTGAATGCCCTGGCGAATGCCAACAACAGCTTTGCGCTGGATCTTTACAAACAACTTTCCAGCCAGGAAGGCAATCTGTTCTATTCCCCTTACAGCATTTATCAGGCGCTCCTGATGACTTACGCTGGAGCTGAAAATTCCACAGCCAGCCAGATGGAGTCGGCTTTGCATCTGCCATACAGCGATGATGAAATCCATGTGGTGATGAACGCATTGAGCTTGCAGCTTAAAGCTAGCAGCATGCATGCTGATGAACCTGTATTTGCCTTCAACGTTGCCAATGCCCTGTGGGGGCAGCAAGGTTACTCCTTCCTGCCGGAGTTCCTGAATGTACTTTCTGCCAATTACGGTGCCGGTCTAAAAGCGGTAGATTTTGCCAATGACCCTGAAGCAGCCCGGGAAATGATCAATCTGTGGGTGGCAGCGCAAACCAACGACAAAATTAAGGGCTTGATTCCGGCCGGCACATTGAATGAACTTACCCGCCTAGTTTTAACCAATGCGGTTTACTTTAAGGCAGCCTGGCAGACCCAGTTTGACCCAGCCAACACTGCGGATGGCAGCTTTACCTTGCTGGATGGTTCTACCATTCAGGTGCCGATGTTGCACCGGATAGGTAACATGAACGCTGCTGTTGAAGGCGGCGTAAAGCTGGTTGAACTGCCTTACGAAGGCGGTATGTACTCTATGGTCATCCTGATGCCCGAAGCCGGCAGCTTTGAGGAATTTGAGCAATCCCTTGACCAGCAAAAACTGGAGAGCGTCCTCGGAACACTGGGTAATGCCTCGGTAAACCTGGCCATGCCAAAATTCAAGATTGAGTCTGCTTTTGGACTAGCTGAACAGATGGAAATGTTGGGGATGGTGGATGCTTTTGATGAAACTTTGGCGGATTTTTCAGGGATGAATGGTTCCAAGGAACTGTACATCTCATCTCTGATCCACAAAGCTTATGTGGACGTGAATGAGGAAGGCACCGAAGCTGCCGCTGCTACTGCAGTGGCTATGGGTGTCACATCAGCGCCTGCGAATCAGTACGATATCACCATCGACAATCCGTTCTTGTTCCTGATCAGGGAAAACTCCACCGGTACGATTATCTTCATGGGCAGAGTGATCGAGCCTTAAATCAGGCCCATTAAACTATGACGCGCTGGATGTATCTCAATCCAGCGCGTCTGTTTTATCAGTATATTGAGGCTGATAATTAGTGAGGGAGCTTCTTGCCTAACCAGCCATCCATGCCAGGGATAGAGTACCCGGGCCGACATGCGCACCTATTACCGGGCTGACCTCGGAGCGGATTATCTCGACAGGATGGAAGCGTTCAACAGCAGCGGCTTCCATTTCCAGACATTCATCTTCACACAAAGCGTGGAAAGGAGCCAGACGCACTGGGGATGCGCCTTCAATGCGTTTTTCCACCAGGTCTAACATGCGTGCGATGGCTTTTTTGCGCGAAATTACACTTTCCACAAGTTCAATTTTCCCACCACGGATTTCCAAGAGTGGTTTCACATTTAAGGTGGAGCCAAGCAGTCGTTTGGCAGTATTAATCCTGCCGCCTTTGTGCAGATATTCCAGGGTGTCCACAGTGAAAAACACGCCGATTTTGGGGAAGGTTTCTTCTGCCACCCGTTTGCATTCTTCCAAGGTGGCACCTGTTTCCGCAGCTTTGGCCACTTCCAGAATCAAGAATGACAGAGCCATTGAGACGAGCTGTGAGTCCATAACCAAGAGATTAGGAGGGTTGCCCAGGTCTGCTCTTGCCTGGATGGCAGAATTATAGGTGGCGGATATGCCAAGGGAAATGCCTGCGTAAAACACATCATTTCCAGCGTCAAGTAAGGGCTTGAAAACATTGATGAATTGGCCTGTACTCAGTTGGCTGGTAGTTGGGATGGTTTTTGAGGTCTTCAGCTTTCGGTAAAAATCGACGGCGCTAATATCCACGCCATCTGCATAAGATTTACCTTCCCAGTTGAGCGTCAACGGGATGACCGTGATTTGATATTGATCGACATAAGCTTGCGGCAGATAAGCACTTGAATCGGTAATAATAGAAATTTTTCCCATTTCACTTCCTTTTTAATAATAATGAAAATTTAGAGTGAGTATAGCATAGTTGAAAAATGCTGTGAATAAACCTATTTGAAACACATCGAACCCACTAATGATCAATTATACTCCCGACAAAGATTCTCTTGCATTAACGTTGGTAATAAAGCACTTAACAAAAGATTACTTCATAAGATATAAGACAGGGGTGACAGAATTCAGACAGTTTCTATTCACTTATTGTTTACTTCCTGATGATATTCACTGATGCCAGCAGGTAGAAACACATTTGAGAGGAAATGAGAGCATTTGAAACGAATCACCCTCTAAAATCGCTTATATTAAGCTCAAAAAAGGAAACTTGTTATGATCAAAAATCCGAATGAACACATTGATGACAATCAAGATTTCACTCCCCCGTTTCAGCACAACCTAAATTCCCAATCCGCCCCCAGTACAGGGGAGGACACATTCCATCCCGAAATGAAAGGTCAGGCAAACCCGCAGAAAATGAACAATAACTCTGCCATGACTTTACGTCACCCGGGTTGGATTTTGCTGGTGGTGCTTGCGCTGGCGGTCTTTACCGACCTGATTATCTATAAGCAAAGAACCGGTCTGCAGTGGGCGCTTTTTATCAACCTGCTTTTGTTGGTGACCTTCGGATTAGCCTCATTGGAAAATCGCCGGGTTCCCCTGAAAAGTTACTGGCTGGCAGTTCCGATCAGCCTGGCTGTCGTACTCACGGTTTTTCGTGTGGAAGACTACACTCTCGTTGCGCTGGTTTTGTTTTCCTTAATCGCCCTGGTGCTGCTGGCTGCCAGTCTATTGAGTGGTCAATGGGTTGTTTATCGGATTCGAGAATACTTTACCCAAAGTCTGAGACTGCTCGGCTCAGTTTTGATTGGTTTGCCAGCAACGGTCATCCAAGCTTTTCGTAAAAGCGGTTCTTCGGATCAGGGAACAGATACGATGCTTCATCCTACACAGAAAGAAAATAAGGCTGCGGCAGTTTTGCGAGGTTTACTGATTGCCCTGCCCTTGCTGTTGATTTTTGGAGCGCTGCTTGCCTCTGCGGATACGATTTTCTCTGAAAAGGTTGGAAAGCTATTCAGTTGGATTCATATCGAAAATATGGGGGACTTGGTTGCCCAGGTCGTCCTGGTGTTGGTGATCACCTATCTGCTGTTTGGTGCGCTCAAACATGCCCTCACTCTCAGCGCTGAAAAGCAGCCGGTAGAGCTCGATTCTGCCCTGCTTAAACCTTTTTTAGGGAGTACGGAAAGCAGTATTATCTTGGTGAGCCTCAACCTGCTATTTGCTGCTTTCTTGGTAGTTCAGTTTCGCTATTTTTTTGCTGGGGAGGCAAATGTTTCTCTTGAGGGATTTACCTATGCTGAATACGCCCGGCGGGGTTTCTTTGAACTTCTGGCGGTGGCTTGCATCAGCTTGGTGCTGCAGTATGCCCTGGCTGGCATCACCCGGCGCGAACAAAAGAGGCAGCGGGTCTGGTTCTCAGTGCTCGCTGCCATTTTGCTGCTGCAGGTCGGAATGATCTTGGTTTCTGCTTTCCAGCGGCTGAGCCTGTATGAGGCCGCTTATGGATTTACCCAGGACCGACTGGTGGCACATGTCTTTATGGTCTTTGTTGGCTTGCTCTTGGTCGTTTTCATCTTGATGGAACTTACCAACAGATTCAAACGTATGGCTTTGGTCCTTTTGCTGAGCTTTCTGGCATTTGGGCTGACGCTCGCATTCATCAATGTGGATGTCGCAGTTGCAGACCGAAATTTAGATCGTGCCATGGAAGGCGAAGATCTGGACTCTGCATACCTGGTTTGGGGATTATCTGAAGACGCCACCCCAGCCTTGTTTGCCCGGTTTGACGATCCGGCTACACCAGCAGCTCTGCAGGAGGAATTGGGTCAGGTGCTAAGTTGCCGTGCAGCCAAATTTGCCGAAGAGAATGATGGTGCCCAAAGCTGGGTCTCCTGGCATGCTTCCCGGTCACAGGCTGAAAAGTTGTATCAGGAGCATGCGCAAGTGCTGGCAGCCTACCCGTTGCAGACCTTTGAGTATGGGATGGGAGTGGTCTTGGAAGGGGAAGAGATTACCTGCTCATTCCAAGGTGGATGGGATTGATCTCAGGGAATCACTTTAGCATTATTGGCAACGGCTTGAGAAGCCTCTTCGGAAAATATGGGTTCGTCTTGCCTTACCCGACAGCATCTATAAAGGTTCTGCCGTATGTTGGAGACCTTGTCACCCCCCGTGCTTGGCACTTCCAGTGGGCTTTGCTCCCCTTACATGGCGCTGCGCACTCCGGAGACCGGCGTGAATGAAAGAATCATCGACAGCTTTGTGAGCATCCTTTTTGAATAGGACGGGTCCATCTGCCTTATCCAACGAGGAGCAATCGCGGGTTTAATCGAGTATGATTAAGTCATGTTTATTCCCACCACTCCTGAAGAACTTACTGCTCTAAACTGGCCCAGCCTGGATGTGATTCTGGTAAGCGGAGACACTTATATTGACAGCCCCTATAATGGAATTGCCCTGATCGGCAGGCAGCTTCTGGCAGATGGTTTTCGCGTCGGCATCATTGCCCAACCGGATATCCACAGCCCGCAAGACATCACCCGCCTGGGTGAGCCCAGTTTGTTTTGGGGCGTCTCGGCTGGGGCAGTCGATTCGCTTGTAGCGAATACCACAGCTCTGGGCAAGCCCCGCCGCACGGATGACTATACCCCGGGCGGTCTCAATGACAGGCGGCCGGACCGTGCTTGCATCGTTTACAGCAATCTGATCAGGCATTATTTCAAAGGAACCGTTCCGATCGTTTTAGGCGGAGTGGAAGCCTCGTTGCGGCGGGTCGTACATTATGATTTCTGGTCCGATGCACTGCGCCGCTCGATCCTTTTGGATGCCAAGGCGGATTACCTGCTGTATGGTATGGCGGACCTGTCAGTTCTGCAGTTGGCACGCATTCTGCGGGATGGCAGAGACCCAACCAATTTGCACGGATTATGTTATGCCGCTTCCAGCATGCCTGAGGGCTATATGGAACTGCCTTCCTATGAAAAAGTCCAGACAGATAAAGCTGTCTTCACGAGCATGTTTCATCAGTTCTATCAGAATAACGACCCCATTACCGCTAAAGGTTTGGCACAACGCTATGCTGACCGCTATGTCGTTCAAAATCCCCCGGCTGCCGTACTGACCACTGCAGAAATGGATGCTGTCTATGGACTGCCATTTGAATATGATGTCCATCCTTATTATGCTGCCATGGGGGAAGTACGGGCAATGGATACCATTCGTTTTTCCATTCCGACCCATCGCGGCTGCTATGGCGAATGTAATTTTTGTGCCATTGCCGTACACGAAGGGCGGAGGGTAAGCTGGCGGTCGCAGGAATCCATCCTGGCAGAAGCGCGCAGCATGCGCCAGCGCCCGGGTTTCACCGGCATCATCAGCGACCTTTCCGGACCGACTGCCAATATGTATGGGTTTGAATGCAAGATAAAAGGGTTGAGAGGAGCCTGTCAGGATAAAAGCTGCATCTATCCGGAAGTGTGCCCTTTGCTTGGACTGACTCATCAGCCTCAGACAAAGCTGCTCCAGGAACTGGGTAAAATTGAGGGTGTCCGCAAGGTTTTCATTGGTTCCGGAATCAGGCACGACCTGGTCATGGCAGACACCAATTACGGTGACACCTACCTGGAGGAACTGGTTGGGCAGCATGTCTCCGGTCAGCTTAAATTGGCGCCGGAACACTCGCAGGAGTCTGTGCTGACACGCATGCGCAAACCAGGAACGACCAGCCTGCTTTCCTTTAAACATCGTTTTGAATCCATCTCTGAAAATCTAGGCAAGGATCAATACCTCACCTATTACCTGATCGCCGCGTATCCTGGCTGTACCGAAAAAGACATGATTGCCCTGCAGCAGTTTGCCGGCGAAAAACTGGGTGTGCTGCCCGAACAGGTGCAGATCTTCACCCCGACGCCTTCCACTTATGCCAGCCTGATGTATTACACAGAACGCGATCCTTTTACAGGTGAACCTTTGTTTGTGGAGAAGAGTGTGGCCGGTAAAATGAAGCAAAAAGCCCTGATCACTGGCTGGCGCGACAAGAAACGATCCATCCCCCATGCAGTAGAGCCGGAGCGGAGCAGCCAAAAGCCCGTTGACCGAGCAGATTATCCCAGATTCGGGGATAGCTCCCGCTATCCAGCTCAGCGGGAAGCGTTTCCTCAACAGACAGGCGGGGAAAGCAGTGAAGTTCGTGTCATTCGGGATGATTACGGAGACTTTTTCAATAATAAACCTCCGAAAGGTTGGCAGGAACACAGACGCCGCCCTGCAGAACGCCAGAACGCCAGCCGCCATCCGGAAGGGAGGCCAGAAGGGAAGCGGGCTAATACCAGCTATCCCCAGAAAACCGGATCGGATAGCCGTGAAAGTTACCAAAGCAGAGACCATGGTGACAAACCGGCTGGTGAGCGACCTTATCGCAAACCAAGCACCTGGACTAACCGAGAAAAGACTCAGGGTTCCGCCAAATCTGAGCACCCGGCTGAGGAGCGACCTTATCGCAAACCAAGTACCTGGACTAACCGAGAAAAGACTCAGGGTTCCGCCAGGTCTGAGCACCCGGCTGGGGAGCGACCTTATCACAAGCCAGGCACCTGGACAGGAAAGAGGGAACAAACCACTGACCGATCCACCAAAGCCCCCTCTCAAAAGAGTGCCGGGCGAAAATACTCGGAACGAAGCGCAGCAGACAAACCAGGCAAGCCGGCCGGGAAAAGCGATCAATGGCAAAGCGGGAATAACAAGACTTACCAGCCTAAAGGAAGACCGAATCGGAATGCAAAACCTCAAGCGCCATCTTCCGGCCAGGATCAGGTGACCAATTCCAGAAATCCGACCCAATCTGGTGAGAAATCCAGAAAATCTGCCGAGGATATCCATGAAGGCTGAATTTGGCAGTGCCCTTACGCTGATTGTTAGTATCTTTTTCTTAGTGGTCTTGATTGTATGCGTGATCATTTTAATCGTGAGAACGCGCAAACGCCGCAAGAACTATGACACTGAGAGTCAATCCAGCAACAATTACCCCTTCCCTCAGCGGAGGGAGCGGACATCTCCTCAACTTCTGCCTGCTGCAACCAGCGGGGAGGAGTTGGATACAAAGATTCGCCTGGCATATGGTGATTGGCTGAGCAAGTATATGCTGCCAGATATGGAACTCGGGCGGGAGTTTTTACGCTCCAATGTGGAAAAACACTGGCTGCGTTATCAAGTAACCGCCAACAGCTTCGAGCAGGGTCTTGCTATGTTGATTTCCGTCTTGATGGCAGGGGATGACCAGAGTGCGCAATTGCGTTTTGACCGCCTGTTGGCGTTCTGCCTGGCGCACCCCAGCGCCGGTTCTCCCGACCTGGTCAGTTGGAGCATCATGCCTGATGTGGCTGCCTCCAAAAGGCTTGATCCGGACTTCCATAGCGAAACCTGGATTTCCTTTGCTCTGCTGGCTGCTCTCAAACAGTGGGGCACTTCGGAGCGCTTTCATTATGATGTCATATTGTGCCAAAGATTGGACGCGATGCTGAAGTTGAGCGAAGCGTCCGATGGATCGGAAACAGATCGGTTTACGGGAGTATTTCCCCCGTTCTTTTTTGATGTTTTTGCCAAAACTACCGGGGATGCGCATTGGTTGGATATGTCCAGAAAGTTGGAGAAAGGCGCTCAGGAGATTCTAGAATCCGATACAGCTCTGTTGATGGGGGATGGCTCGGCTGAAGATGCCAGGCTGGCTCTTCTGGTTCTTCAATTGGGATTGACGGGAATCTGGCAGGAAAAAAGTTCTTGGAAGCGCTGGTCTGGCAAGGTGGAACCCATTGTCCGCACGGCTGCTGCAGAACTGCCAGCCAAAATTAATTCGTTCGGGAGCGGAGCCGGTAATGAAATGGGGGGGTTCAGCCCGCTTTCGCTGTTAGCTTGCAGTGTGCCGGCTGCCATCTGCCTGGCGGACCAGGAGCTAATTGATTCCCTTTGGAAAACTCTGGTAAGGGCTGAGACTGACAAGCATGACTCGCGAGGTGCGAGCTTGCGCTTGCTGGCCATGTACATACTCTCCGGGAACACCTGGTTTTCGCAGGTGAATTGGCAGGAACTCCCTGCCCACACAAAACCGCAAGAGACAGAATAATTTTTTTCAGGAAATATCTCAATCAGCTTCTTGCTGAATTTAGTGCGGCAGAAAATGAACCAATGTTAGGCAAGGGGGACGCAATTGGAATTACATCACATTGACAGTCCGTACATCCACCCGCGGCAGCATTGCCAAGACGTCCGCCTGACTGATCTGGCTGAGGGCTTCGCTGGATAGAGCCACCGCAGCAAAAGCGGCACCCCAGCGGGTCACTTCTGCCAGGGGCAAACCCTGGAAAAACCCATATACCATGCCGGCCATTAAAGAATCCCCGGCGCCAGTCACATTCTTAACAGCTACCTTGGGCGGTGTGGCGAGAATCATCTCGTGTTGGGACGCCAGTAACAATCCCAGCCCGCCAATCGACAAACCAACATACTGGATCCCTAACCGTAAAAACGGCAGGGCAGCCCTTTTGGCATCCTCATAGTTTTTAATAGGAAACCCGACATACCCTTCCGTTTCTGAAATATCAGGATTGACCAGATAGGGAGCTTCTGCCAAGCCCAATTTGAGGGCAGTGTCGTTGGCATCAAAAAATACCCGCACCCCCTTTTCTTTCAGCAAATGGATAAGCTGTGCATAGAAATCATCCGCAACACCCTGAGGGAGACTGCCTGAGACCACCCAGATATCATCCTGGTTGGCGTAAGAGAGCGCTTTATCAAGGAGTTCCTGGACGGCTTCTGGGGGAATGTGTGGTCCTGGTTCGTTTAACCGGATATACCACTCGCCGTCTTCCTCTTGGGCGACAGTATTTGTGCGGGTTTCCTCTTTCACCCATACAAAATCAGTCTGGATGCCAAGCTTGTTCAAGCCATCCTCTACCATCTTACCAGCTCCACCGCCCACCCAAGCCAAGGCGAGTGTGTCCTGTCCGAGAATGCGCAGAGCACGGGAAACATTAAAACCCTTGCCGCCCCAATCCACCCTGACGTTGTGGGTCCGAAGAATCTCATTGAAACGCAGTTGTGGAACGTGCAGTGTACGGTCAACAGTGGGGTTGGCGGTAAGTGAGATGATCATCTGGATTATTTTACTGCGAAATCGCCAGGTATGTGTGATCTGGTTAAAATCACCTGAGTTTATTCAGGGACAGGTCAAACTGTTCCTTCTTGATTTCAGGAACCCCAAGAGCACATCCTGTAGTTGTTCAGGTTGCATTGTAAGTGAAACAAAAAGCCACCCATTTTCAGGTGGCTTTGATTTAGGCAAAAAGTTTTCCAAACACTCATCATGCATCGACCTAAACTGCTATTGTAAACTGGCTATTGTAAAGATCGGCATAGAAACCGTTTTTCTCCAGCAATTCATCATGCGTACCCTGCTCGACGATATCCCCATCACGAACGACCAGGATATGGTCAGCATTGCGGATTGTAGAAAGACGATGAGCGATAATGAAGCTGGTGCGTCCGTGCATTAGCTTATCCATGGCTTTTTGGATCAGCACTTCAGTACGGGTATCGACAGAACTGGTGGCTTCATCTAAGATCAGAATGGCCGGGTCAGCCAAAACGGCTCGGGCAATGGTCAGCAGTTGTTTCTGTCCGGCTGAGATGTTGCTGGAATCTTCATTTAAGACCATGTCGTAGCCGCCGGGCAATGTGCGGATATAGTGATCGGCATATGCCATGTCTGCTGCCCGCACAACTTCGTCATCCGTGGCGTGTTCACGCCCATAGCGGATGTTCTCGCGCACGGTGTCATTGAACAGCCAGGTGTCTTGCAAAACCATCCCAAAGCTGCTGCGCAAGTCTTTGCGGGTAAAGCGGTTGATATTGGTCCCATCCACCAAGATCTCACCCCCATCCAACTCGTAAAAACGCATCAGCAGTTTGACGAGGGTGGTCTTGCCCGCACCGGTCGGGCCAACAATGGCGATTTTTTGTCCAGGCTCCACTTTAACGGAGAAATCCTTGATGATGATATTGTCCGGATCATAGCCAAAGCGAACATTCTTGAATTCCACTGCACCCCGAATCTTGCCAGGTATGACCGCGTTGATTGTATCCGGGACTTCTTCATTTTCATTCAGGAACTGAAAAACGCGTTCAGAGGCTGCTGCGGTTTGCTGAAGAATATTGGTAATATTGGCAATATTCATCAGTGGCTGCTGGAAAGATTGCATGTACTGGATAAATGCCTGGATGTTGCCGATTGTAAGCTGGTTGCGAATTACCAAGGTGCCGCCAAGGATGGCGACCGCAACGTAGCCCAGGTTGCTGATAAAGCGCATGATTGGCATGATCATGGTAGAGAGCAGTTGCGATTTCCAGGCACTATTCCAGAGAGTATTGTTCAAACCCTCAAATTTATTTATGCTCTCCTCTTCACCGTTGAAGGCTTTCAGTACCACATGCCCGCCATACATTTCTTCTACATGCCCGTTGATATGCCCGAGATACTCCTGTTGCTGCCGAAAATATTTTTGGGAATGACTGACCACAAAACGGATAACCAGCACGGAAAGCGGCACAATCGTCAGGGCTATCAGGGTCATGGTGAAGTTGATGGTAAACATCATAATCAGGATGCCTATAACGCTGGTTATGGAAGTGATAATTTGAGAAAGACTCTGGTTAAGCGTCTGACTGATGGTATCAACATCATTGGTAACGCGTGAGAGCACTTCTCCCTGGGTGATTTTATCAAAGTAACTCAAAGGCAGATGATTGATTTTGGCTTCAATCTCCTTGCGGAAGCGGTAGGTGATATCCACAGAGACGGTATTCATCATAAAGCCTCTGATCAGGTCCAGCACAGCCGCGATGCCATAGAGCACCATGACCCGCAGCAGGATATTGCTGATTTCAGTGAAGTCAATCCCGCGAGGATCGCCTGTGATGAGACGGGTAACCCCTTCATAAAGGGCTGTGGTTGCTTCGCCAAGAGTTTTAGGTCCGAAAATCGTAAAAACAGTGGATACGGCTGAAATACCCAAGGCTAGAATTATGGTCCAGCGATACTTGCCCAGGTAGCTCAGTAATTGCTTCATGCTGCCTTTAAAATCATTGGCTTTCTCACCCGGCATCAAAGCCATGGGTCCGCCAGCATGCACTCTGGGACCCTGCGGTTTATTACTGGGTTTGGGCATGGGTGTGTCTGGTGTTTGATTAGTTTGGGGTTTTGGATTGTTGCTCATGCCAATTCCTCCATACTCAACTGCGATTTGGCGATTTCCTGGTAGGTCTGGCAGGTTTCCATCAATTCGTGATGGGTGCCTTTCCCGACGATGTGCCCGTTATCCAAAACCAGGATTTGGTCGGAAGTTTTGGCTGTTGCCACCCGTTGGGTGACGATCAAGACTGTGCTGTCATTAACGTTCTGCTTAAGTGCTTGGCGCAATGCTGCGTCGGTCTTGAAGTCCAACGCTGAAAAACTGTCATCAAAGATGTAAATGGGTGGCTTTTTCACCAGAGCCCGGGCGATAGAGAGCCGTTGCCTTTGACCACCAGACAAGTTGGTGCCCCCCTGGGAGATTTCTGCCTCCAATCCATCCGGATTTTCAAGTACGAACTCACTGGCTTGGGCAATATCAATGGCTTCGAGCATGTCAGCCTCTGAAGCTTGAGGTTTGGAGACCTTCAGGTTCGAGGCGATCGTTCCACTGAAAAGGAGACCCTTTTGAGGAATAAAACCAATTTGCTCGCGTAAATCGTGTTGGGTGACATTCCGTATGTCAACGCCATCCACCAGGATGCTTCCTTTGCTTACCTCGAAGAAGCGTGGTACCAAATTAATTAGTGTGGATTTACCACTGCCGGTTGACCCGATGATCGAAGTGGTCTGCCCCGGATAAGCCGTAAAACTGATATCATGCAAAACGTCTTCTTCAGCCCCCGGGTAGCTGAAATCTACATCCACGAATTCGACTTTCCCCTGCACAGGGCTGGCAAACCTGACAGGTTCGGCAGGATCTTGGATGGCAATGGGGGTTTCGAGCACATCGGCAATTCTGTCTCCGGATACTGCTGCGCGTGGCAGGAAGATGAGCAGCATAGCCAGGTTGATGAATGAGAACATGATCTGGTTTGAGTATTGCATAAAGGCAATCATGTTGCCTATCTGCAAAGTGGATTGTGCCACTTCATGGGCGCCCACCCAGATGATCAGAACGCTCAATCCGGTCATGACCAGGCTCACTGTTGGGAAGACTGTCGTCATGACCTTGCCGATAAACAAGTTGGTATTGGTCAGTTTCTTATTGGCTTTATCAACGCGTTCCTCTTCAAACCCTTGTTTATTGAAAGCACGCACCACCATCAAGCCGGAAAGGTTCTCCCGGATTACCAGGTTAAGACGATCTATCAAGCTTTGCATAATCTTAAACTTGGGCATGGCAATTATGAATACCAGCGTAATTATCAGGATGAGTATTCCCACTGCCAGGGCTATCAGCCACCACATGCTGGGGCTTTTATCGATGGCTCGTATTACCCCGCCGATACCCATGATGGGAGCAGTGAAAGCCATACGCATGACCATAAAAACCACCTGCTGTATTTGGGAAATGTCGTTAGTGGTGCGTGTGATCAAGGAAGCAGTGGAAAAATTATTGAATTCCGAGCTAGAGAACTGCTCCACATGTTTAAACAAAGCTGAGCGAATGTCCCGTGCCACGCTGGCGGAAGTCCGGGCTGCCAGGTAGCTGACGCTGATGGACGTAGCTGCAGCCAGAAGTGCCATCAGGATCATCTGCCCGCCAATCTGCAGGATGTAATTGGTCTGGACCTCTTCCAGATCTACTCCCAGGGCTGTATACTCCCCTCCGATCGCCCGTACTGCCATTTGGTCCAGCATGGTGCCTTCCAAGGCAGCCAGATGCTGGTCGATTTGCATCAATAATTGGCTGCGCTGTTCGGCAGGCATCTGATCGAACAAGTTAATAATATCTGTGCCTGCTGGTACACTCTGCATCATGGCGGAAAAATTCTCCCCGAGCAAGCTGGCAGCCTGTTCAGGATTTTCCTCGAGGATATTTATGCCATAAATAAGAACAAGCGGTTTGGACATGATGGTTTTTAGCTCTGCTAGAGTGGCTTCATCAGTGGTATTGAGAACATAAATCGCCTCAGTTTCCGCTTTCGGGTATTTTTCAACCCACTCAGCAGCCTGGGGAGTTTGGGGCTCGACCAGGCTGTAGGCAGCCAGGGTCTGGGTGTGTTCTTCCTCTGCCTGGAACAAAGCCAATTTCTCCATCTCGGACTTGCGCATAGCTTCTGGAACGGTGGATTCAATCCCATTCTGTTGGATGCCGACATTGACAATCTGCGACAAATAGTCAGGGAGTGCTAAATCGGCATTGGCCATGACATAGAGCAGACCAATGGTCAAAATGATATATGGCCAGTAAGGTTTAATGTATTTGATAAGTCTTTTCATAGTTGGTTAATTTCCTGAAATCTTAAGTTTCTTTGGATTCTTGCATTATGCATTGCTTGTTTTCAAGGCTCATTTGGTGAATTTCATTCACCAAGACGTTCAGGTCCTGTTCCAACATGGACAGTTGGGAAGGAGTGAAGCCTTTCTGGAGATCATCCAGCCAAGACAGACGAACTTGTCTGGCTTCTTCGACTTGGCATTTACCCAGAGCGGTCAAAGTTAGGACCCTGCAACGCCGATCCCTAGGATTCTTCCGGCGGTCTACCAAGCCTTGCTCTACCATTCAATCAACCATTTGCGATACGGCAGCCTTGGTGATGCCCAGTTGTTTGGCAAGGTCGTTGATGGTTGCTTGTGACTGATCATTCAAGTAGAACAACGCGCAAATTTGTAAAAAGGAATAACCCTTTGCCTGGTTAAAATGAAAGGAAGCAGACATAAACCGCTGCATGGAGGTGTCTGCCCATTCGTGTAAAAGCGCCAATAATGCCTCAGACACAATCAATCCGTCTTAATAGTTAAGCGGGCTGAACTATATTACCCTTTAGATTAATTGTCAAGAATATTAAGCTTCTTGTTGCCTAATCTTGTGAAAATCTTATGGAATTCGTAGATTATCCAAATAAGCTGACTGATAAGCGGAATCTGCGAGGTATAAGGAACATTTCTGGCTTGCTCTCATGGCGCGGTTCCCACTACCTGCAATTTGTAGCTGGCGACATCTGAATAAAGTCGATCCAGATAATACAGGTCAAAACTTCCATCAGCAAAGGGGTTTTCTTCGGGGAAACTCGCATAAGTTTGATCGCATCCCACCACAAAATTTGTCCTGTTATACAGCGTTCCCACCACCCGGGCATTATCAAGGAGCGTTCCAGATGGGTTCCGAACCATCCCGCTGAGATAATACCAGTCGTTATCCTCATCAAATCCGCCGCTGACATTTGCTAATGCTAAATTGGGAAGCATACCTGTATATTGCTGGTAAGTAGGGAGTCCGAGGGAATAACTGTTGTAATTGGTTGGTTTGGCGATATGCAGGTTGAAGCAGGCACTCTGCCCTGGTGGAATGACTCCAGCCAATGGCTGCCCTTGGAGAGTGGCAATTTCCGTGGAACTCCCTGTGCCAAAGAGGGATGCCATGATGGTAACGTTATGGATGGTTTTCCCGGTATTATTGAAGACCTCCCCGACAATATGCAGGATCTCACTTTCGCTTCCTTCCAGGTAGGAGGTGGAGCTTTGCACATATACAAGGCTTCCAATTTTTCGAATTATCGGCAAAAAATTCTTGTGTCCCTGTGAAAGGGTCGCCTGGGGAAGGGGGAGCTCTTTGGCGCTTGATGTTGCTTCGGGCGTAGAAGTCAGTGAGAGCAGGATCAATACGTTTAGTACGATCAGGCTCGTGAAAAGAGCCACCTGAAATGGTTTTTTGAAATTCTCCATAAAAAATCTCCAACAGTACCTGTTTCTGTTGGAGATTGTGCAATTGTTATGCCAAAAAAGAAAGGGAGTTGACTGACAAATTATTTGATCGGATTTACATGGAACCAGCCATGACTATCCAACACGAGGTACTATTCGCCGAAGTTGCTAGCAAAAAGCTCTTTCAACGCTGAGACAACCTCCTCCTTCTGATCACCTTCTGCTTGGATTTTGAGTTTATGACCCTTTCTTGCCCCCAAGAGCATGACTGCAATCAGCCCATTGATCACAATCGGACCTTTGTTCTCGGAAAGATTGGTCACCGAGACTTTGGCTTTGTAGCTGCCGATGGTTTTAGCAAACAGAGCGGCCGGTCGGGCGTGTAAGCCGGATTCATTGGGGACGGTCAGCAGGACTTCAACGACATCCAGTCCGGATGCTGGAGATTCTTCCTGAACCAGGGTTTTGGCTTGTGGTTGTGAAGTGCCGGGGGCGACCTGTTCCTGTTTAGCTCTCAGCGCGCCCATAGCCTCCTGATAGACCGTATCCAGATTTGAACCCATGTTCGCCTGGACGCCAGCGGCAATGGCGCCTTCCACAAAGGGTGCCGGGCACATGCGGACGTTGGCTTTGACTTCGTCGTCCAGCATATCCAGCGCCATCTCCGTGCTCAAGACCGCACTTCCCAGATCCATTAAGATCAAAACACCATCCGGACTGTGTAACTCGGTCAGGGCTTCCATGATCTCAACGGCGTTGGTGCCCAGGTCCTGGTGGTCCTCGCCGATACCAGCGGCCACTCTTATCTTGAGAGATTCGGAAGGTGCCATCTGGCGAACCAGTTCAGCCACGCCATCTGCTAAATTTTTACTATGCGATACAAGCAAAATATTTACCATTTTTCTTCCGTTTAAATATTGTCGAGCAATAAATCCAAACAATTACTGAGCCCATTTGATTTCCCACCCATTTTCTCGTTTTTTAAAAGAATTGATCAATAAAGTCTAATTCTTTTTGTTAAACAATGAATGGAACCAAGTCATCCCATAAAATACGAGCCAAACTGTGCCACCAAAAACCAACCCCCACAGGATAGCCTGACCCCAGGTGCCACTCCCTTTGATTATTTGATAACCAACCAGGATTGCCAGCGCAACGCTGACGATGGCAATGGTGAACAAGCCCCTGTTTTTTTGGATCCAGGGTTCTCTGACAAATGGTTTATCAGGTTGTTTGGTGGTTTGTTTTTTAGTATTTTTACTCATTTCATTTTCCTGTTCAGGAAGACCTTCCTGGTGAAAACAGAGGGGCGACGTTGTTTATGCGTCGCCCCTTGTTGATAGAACTTCGCAAGTGGATTAGGCTTCAATCCAATCAAATGTGCGGGTGACGGCTTTCTTCCAGCCCTTGTAGAGCTTGGCTCGTTCATCAGCATCCATCTTGGGTTCCCATTCCTTGTCTTTGCCCCAGTTCACGCGCAGGTCGTCAACTTTCCCCCAGAAGCCAACAGCCAAACCAGCGGCATAGGCGGCACCGAGAGCGGTGGTCTCAGCAACGATTGGGCGAATAACCGGAACACCGAGGATGTCGGCCTGGAACTGCATCAAAGTCTCGTTGAAGACCATACCGCCGTCGACTTTCAAAGCCTTCAGCGGAACACCAGAATCCAGGTTCATAGCATCCAAAACTTCGCGGGTTTGGTACGCAGTTGCTTCGAGGACTGCCCGGGCGAGGTGACCAGCGGTGACATAGCGGGTGAGACCGACTATGGCGCCGCGGGCATCGCTCTTCCAATAAGGAGCGAACAGGCCGGAGAAGGCAGGCACGAAGTAAATTCCACCGGCGTCATCAACGGTTTTGGCAAGCGGTTCAATATCGGATGATTTTTCAATCATCTTAAGGTTGTCGCGCATCCACTGTACCAGAGCGCCAGTGATAGCGATGGACCCTTCCAGGGCGTATACGGCAGGTTCCTTGCCGATCTTGTACCCCAATGTGGTCAGCAGACCATTCTTGGATTGGATCGGTTTGGTGCCGGTATTCATGAGCATGAAGCAGCCCGTACCATAAGTGTTTTTGGCTTCGCCCGGATCGTAGCAGGTCTGGCCAAACAAGGCGGCTTGCTGATCGCCCAGGTCCCCAGCCACAGGAATTCCATCCAGGCCGCTGTTTTGGCAGTAGCCATAGACTTCGCTGGAGGCTTTGATGGTTGGCAGCATAGCCCGTGGAATAGTCAGGACAGCGAGCATTTCGGGATCCCAGTCGAGGGTCTCCAGGTTCATCATGAAAGTGCGGGAAGCGTTGGTGACATCAGTCACATGCACACCACCCTTAGGTCCACCGGTAAGGTTCCAAATTACCCAGGTATCGATGTTGCCAAACAGGAGTTCACCTTTTTCAGCTTTTTCGCGAGTGCCGGGGATGTTGTCGAGGATCCATTTTGCCTTTGGTCCGGAGAAATAGGTCGCCAGGGGCAGACCCACCTTCGCGCGGAAGCGATCCTGGCCGCCATCTTTTGCCAATTCATTGCAGATGGTATCGGTGCGGGTGTCCTGCCAGACGATGGCATTATAGACGGGTTTGCCGGTTGCTTTTTCCCAAACCAGAGTGGTTTCACGTTGGTTAGTGATGCCGACAGAAGCGATGTCTTTAATGTCAATGTGTAATTTGTCCAGAGCGCCAGCGATAACATCTTGAGTTGCTTTCCAGATTTCGAGGGCGTCGTGTTCAACCCAGCCTGGTTTTGGATAAATTTGTTCGTGTTCTTTTTGATCATAGCCTACAACAGAACCTTTGTGGTCAAAAATCATAAAGCGGGTACTGGTAGTTCCCTGATCAATTGCTGCTACATATTTTGCCATTTGTAAATCTCCTTTTTTGAATATGATTGTTATGACGAGGCTGGCTAACGGTCAGCCCATGCTTTAGCGGCTGTATCAAGCAATAAATATGTCGAAGTGGCACCAGGATCTTGATGCCCGGCACTTCGTTCTCCTAAATAGCTGGCACGTCCCTTGCGGGCTACCAGTGGTATCGTAGCCAACATGCCTTCGTGAGCAGCCTCGGCTGATTTTCGCAATCCCTCCCCTATGGAGAGGTCTTCGTTAACGGCTTTTTTTAGCGCATCAACTGCCGGCTGCATTGCATCAATCATAGTCTTGTCCCCAGGGGTTGCTTTACCTCGGTTGATTACTCCGTTTTCTGCTGCTTCAAGTGCGGTGCACCAATCCACCAGTTCGATTTCTGCTTTTGACCCCACAACTTTACCAATTTCCATGAATATGGTTGAATAGAGCGGTCCGCCAGCCCCTCCAACAGTAGAGAGGAGCGTCATTCCTACATTCTTTAAAATAGTTGCAATATCCTTGTCTTCTTGTGCGGGTAGTTTTGTAATGACAGCTTTAAAGCCTCTGTTCATGTTTGCGCCGTGATCCGCGTCGCCGATTTTTGCGTCCAAATCAGTAAGCATTGATTCATTTTCTGCAATGACCTGGGCGTAATCCTTTATCCACTTTAATACATCATCTTTTGATATAGCCACGATAAACCTCTAAAAAAGTAAAGTCTGGAGCATAATTGCTCCAGACTTTAAATTAAATCCTTAGGCACCCCAGCGCATGCCAGCGGTCTTGACTGGTGCATCCCAAAGTTTCTTAAGATCTTCGTCCATCTTGAGCAGGGTGATGGATGTTCCCGCCATCTCCAGACTGGTAATGTACGGTCCGATCAGATGACGAACAACTTTGATGCCTTTAGCTTCAAGCAACTGCACCGCTTTGCGATAGACGATGTAGAGCTCAATTAAAGGTGTCCCACCCATGCCGTTGACAAACAGCAAGACTTCAGCGCCAGCCACAAAGGGCAGGTCTTCGACTATGGGAGTAAGCAGCATTTCAGTCACGACATCAGCCGGTTCAAGTTTTACACGAGAGCGGCCGGGTTCGCCGTGGATGCCAATTCCAATTTCCATCTCATCTTCCGGGAGATCGAAAGTGGGTTTACCAACGTGCGGAACCGTGCAGGAGGTCAGCGCCATACCCATGCTGCGGCCCTGGCCATTGATCTTGCGAGCCAGGTCAGCAACTTCCTTGAGCGGGCGTCCTTCTTGCGCGGCTGCGCCAACGATTTTTTCCATCAGGACGGTCAAGCCAACGCCACGTCGGCCGGCGGTCCAGAGGCTGTCTTTGACTGCCACATCATCATCCACTACTACAGCTTCGACTTCAATGCCCTCACCTCTGGCGAGGTCTGCGGCCATCTCGAAGTTCATGATATCGCCAGTATAGTTTTTGACAATGTGCAGCACACCGGCACCGCCATCCACAGCCTTGGTTGCCTCGAGCATTTGGTCGGGGGTTGGGCTGGTGAAAACAGCGCCGGGGCAGGCGGCATCCAACATGCCAAGACCTACAAAGCCGCCATGCATGGGTTCGTGCCCGCTGCCGCCACCAGATATTACGGCTACTTTCCCCTTGACGGGTGCGTCAGCGCGGACGATGAAATTAGGATCATAGTGGACCTTTACCAGGTCTGGGTGAGCGAGCTCAATACCTTGAAGCTCCTCAATTACAACATCTTCGGGTTTATTAATCAATTTTTTCATTCATTTACTCCTAATTCTAACCTCATCCGTCCTCATTGAATTCAGTGGTGACGGGATTGGGATAATTAGTCTTTCTTGGGCAGGTTCTTGGTCACCAAGAGGTCATACAGCCAGAAGCCGATAGGTCCTGAAATTGCCGGGACCAATACTGGAACGATAAGCCAGTAAATGCCATCAAACAGGCCTTTCGTGCCAACAAGGGCGCCCAGGATGCGGGGACCAAGGTCACGAGCTGGGTTGATGGAGTAGCCGCTGGGGCCACCCAGAGAAAGACCGACAGCCAGAACGGTGAAGCCAACAATAAGGCCGCCCAAGTTATCCTTCAGACCATTGTTCTTCAGGTCACCACTGGCAGCAATACCCCAGGTCAGCATCAAGGTGCCGAAGAATTCAGCGATACTGGCAGTGAGCATGCTATAGGTTCCGGTAGCACCAGCGCTCTCCGCACCCCACCAGGATTGACCAAAGACTGAACCAGGGCCGGTAGACCAAACATTGGGCATACCAGCGGCCACGAGACCATCGCGGTAGACCAAGTAAACAGCCAGAGCACCGAGGAAGGCACCGATCATTTGAGCAGCGATATAGGGGAGGACCTTATTCTTTGGGAAGCCACGGCGAGCAGCCAAACCGAGCGTGACAGCTGGATTGAGATGAGCACCAGAGACACCTGCAGAGACGTAGATAGCGATAACTACTGCGAAGGCCCAGCCGATGGTGATGGTATTCCAGTTGTAAGCAGTCCCTGCAACACGAGGAGCCAGACCAACGTTGGCAACAACACCGTCACCAAGCAAGACCAGGATGAAGGTACCAAAGACCTCTCCAATAAACTCTTTACGCGTACGATTTTCCATGTTATTGATTTCTCCTTATTGTTATATTTTAGATAAAATTGACATTCAAAACTGGATGTATTACTGAGTGGGAATATTGCTGTGGAGCACCTTCCTTTCTATTAGATAGTCGTGCAAATATAGACAGAATGAACAGGTTGGTGAAGACTCAAATGAAAGAACGTCTTTACGCCAACTGTCAACCCCAAACAACGGGAATTGTTGATACCAAAACAAATGGGAATCTTAGGATTGTTTGTGTTTGATGATCTCATAGGTCCAGAAAGAGTGTATCTTCAACATAACTTCCAATATTTCGTCAATTCCCCAGTCAAAAATCTAATGGGGACAAACGGGACTAAACCGAGATGATAAGAATATACCACATTAGAAAAACAGAGTCAACAACTTCACAGCAATTCTCAATATGATTAAGACTGTGGCGGTCACATTTTGTAAAACAAGCAAAAACTCAACAAAAGTGGGAATACTAGCCTATTTTAGTTCATCTTTTAACCCATTGGTGGGAAATTTGCACTCCCAAAATGCCATAATGAGAATTGCTGACAACTTCACATTTCTTACTTTGCCAACAACTATTACATTTCTTGCAGATGTGGGCAAACAATTTGTAGCTTGGCAATTTGTAGCTTGGCCTTGACAAGTTCGTCGAAACCCATTATGATATAGAGGTATATACAACTATATGAGTATAAAATTGAAATGAACGGGAAAGGCGGCAATGGATAGTTTGACTAACATGGAAGGTGTTCCGCTGTACGTAAAAATTCGGGAAACCATCCGAGATAATATCAACAAAGGTGTGATTAAAAGAGGCGAAAAACTTCCGTCTGAGGAGGAACTCGCTGATCAATATGGAGTCAGTCGGATGACTCTTAGGCAGGGCATCACCGATTTGATTGATGAAGGTTTACTCTATCGCCGGCACGGTGTAGGCACTTTTGTCACCCAACATCATCTCGAAAGAGATCATAGCAGACTCACGAACTTTTTTGAAAATTCCAGAATGGAGGGCATTGAGGTTAGTGAGCGTTTACTTAAGTTTGAAATTATCTCTGCTAAATTTCAGGTTGCCAAGGCATTGAACCTGATGGAGGGAGAACTTGTAATCTGTATTAAAACACTTCGCTACATCGGAAGTGATCCTGTCACCATTCACGAAGCCTATATTCCTCATAAGCTTTTCTCTCAGTTATTGCAAACGGATCCCCTCGTTGAGTCGAAAGATTTATGGGCATTTTACGAACGCTGTGGTTATAAAGTCAAGCGGGCTGTTCAAAAGCTTGAAGCTCGCCAAGTAGACGAAGAAATGGCCTCAATCCTGGCAGTTGAGGAGGGCTCGCCCATACTTTATAAAGAACGCACCATTTTCTCTGATGATGGAACCCCTATTGAATTTCTTTACTGTTACAACAGAGGCGATATGTATTCTCTTACTGTTACGCTTCTCCGCTAATGCTTCTAGGTAGTTTGGAATGTCAGAGAGGCAAGTTTGTATTCGGAAAAATTTCTATGAGTGCAGGCAACAACGTTGAGTCGTTGTGCCTTGCCCATTAAAACTTAATTTTGAAATATCCTGGCATTTGCCGGGAGAACATAAAAAGGAGAGATGATTATGAGTGAGAGCCCTATCGAAAAGTTAATGAAAACCAACCAGAATCTTGAAGTCTGGTGGGATTCCTCTCCGCTGATTTTTGAGCGCTGGGTTCGACAGATGGTTCAAAGTGCTAAATCTGCTGAAAAGGAGGAATTGGAAGCCCAACTGAGGCGGTTATATAACGCCAAAGAACCTAACAAGAGTCTCTTTCGCGGTTGTACGACCAATCCCCCTCTTTCATGGGAGGCAGTCAAGAGCGACCCCGAAACCTGGGGACCCTATATAGATGAACTGGTTCTGACCCATCCCGACCTCACTAATAAAGAAATCGCCTGGCTTACCTACAAGGAAGTTATCCGGCGTGGTGCAGAGATGTACCTGCCCATTTATGAAGCTTCTAATGGCCGCTTTGGCTGGATCTCCGGTCAACTTAACCCCAGCTTGTTCACTGAGACTGAACAAATGGTTAATGATGCCATAGAGCTTAGTTCCATCAGTCCTAACGTGATGATCAAGGTGCCTGCCAGTATGCAGGGTATTGAAGTCATAAAGGTTCTTACCTCAAAAGGCATTGGCACCAATACCACCACCTGTTTTACCCTTCCCCAGATCATGGCATCGGCGGATGCAGCCATGGAGGGCCTTGCGATCGCCAAAAAGAATAACGTTGACCTGAGCAAGTGGCGTGCTGTGATCACGATGATGATTGGCCGCCTGACCGAGCAGCCGGTGCTGGAAGCCCAAGCTGCCCGGCGAGGTATTACGCTTACCTGGCAGGAGAAACACCTTTGGGGTATTGGTGTTTTCCGCCGCGCTTATAAGCTGTTGAAAGAAGGCGGCTATGCCAGCAAAATGTTGGTCTGCTCCATGCGAGATGGTCCCTTAGTGGCAGGCAAACGGCGTTTTTGGGATGTTGAGATGTTAGCTGGGGGAGAGATTGTCTACACCATGCCCCCTTATGTGCTTGCTCCCCTATTTGAAATAGGTGATCTTGAATTTCAAACCGAAATTGACCAGGAAATACCGAGTTCGGTCTGGGATAAATTGATGAAGATACCATATGCCATCCAGGCTTCCGATCCTAACGGCATGGAACTTGACCAATTTAATACGCATCCATCTACTATTGATACTATTGCAACCTTTTCCAAAGGCTTTTCCGGTCTGGAAGGATTTGTGGAGCAGCGCATGCTTGCCCTGGCTGGAAGAGCCTCTCAAAATTGATCTGACCGATTGGTCATCTTGGAAAATGGGAAGAAATGCAGTTTTAACTTGTATTTTCCATAATATGCAGGTTGATGATTAAAAAGGAGAGTTGAATGATTGATTTTAAAAAAATGACAAAATGGGATATGGGAAAATGTTTTGATTATGCGATTCTGCCAAAAGACACCACTGAAGCACACATTCGGGCTGAATGCAAAAAAGCGATTGCGTATAACTGCAGGGCGTTTTGTTTTTCATCTTCCTATTGGACAAAGGTAGTTGCAGAGGAGTTAGAAGGTACCGATCTGTTAGTGGGGGCCGCTATCGGTTTTCCATTTGGACAGCAAACCAGTGCAGTTAAAGCCTTCGAAGCGGAGGAAGCCGTCCGCATGGGTGCGACCGTTCTAGATAATTGCATGAATGTGGGTGCGTTAAAAGACAAAAAATATGACGAAATTTCAAAAGAATTCAAGGACTATGTATCAGCTGCAGGTGGAGTCATGACAAAAATGATCATTGAAACATGTCTTCTGACAAAGGAAGAAATCGTGACCGCATGCAAATTAGTGGCTGAAGCAGGAATTGACTGGGTAAAAACATCCACCGGTCAATGGGAAGGTCCAAGTATGGAGGATGTGATCTTGATGGTTGATACCCTTAAAGATACATCAGTTAAAGTAAAAGTTTCAGGAGTGAAATTTCCGCGCCCTCAAAATGCCTATGCGTTTTTATTGGCTGGAGCGGAACTCATCGGTTCACGATCAGCGCCTGAAATCATTGATGCACTGGATATGGTTCGAAAAATAAAGATGATTCCAGAATATGAAGGATGAATGTGTGAAAAAGACGGGAGTAAATAATGATTGATTTATCAAAAATGACAAAATGGGATATGGGAAAACTCTTCGATTATTCTGTATTGCCTAAGGATTCAACCGAAGAAAAAATTCGTCAGGGGTGTCGGGAGGCAATTAAATATAACGCTAAAGCATTTTGTTTTTCATCTTCCTATTGGACACCCGTGGTTGTTGAAGAATTAAAGGGAACAGACCTCATGGTTGGAGCAGCTATTGGCTTTCCCTTTGGACAGCAATCCAGTGCAGTTAAAGCCTTCGAAGCTGAGGAAGCCGTCCGCATGGGTGCGACTGTTCTAGATAATTGCATGAATGTGGGTGCGCTGAAAGACAAAAAATATGACGAAATTTCAAAAGAATTCAAGGACTATATTTCAGCTGCGGGTGGAGTCATGACAAAAATGATCATTGAAACATGTCTTCTGACAAAGGAAGAAATCGTGACCGCATGCAAATTAGTGGCTGAAGCAGGAATTGACTGGGTAAAAACATCCACCGGTCAATATGCAGGCCCGTCAGTACAGGATGTGATGTTGATGGTTGACGCTTTGGAAGGGACAAAAACAAAGATTAAAGTGGCCGGGGTAAAAGCACCAAGACCACAAAATGCTTTCGCATTTTTTGCTGCTGGGGCCGAACTTATCGGAACTCAAGGGGCAGCTGAAATATTAGATGCTGTGGATGATCTTCGAAAAATTGGTCTTTGTCCTGCATATGCAGGAGAATATAAATCATTGATGTGACGCAGACAAATACAAAAGCAGACGATTATTTAATCCAAAAAAGGAGAAGATTTTATGGGTAAGTATTTGGTCGGTATTGATGGCGGAACTACAGGATGTAAAACAATTGTATTCGATTTAGATGGAAAGATCATTGGGAGTGATTACAGAGAATACCCCTGTTACTATCCTAAACCAGGGTGGGTTGAACAGCTTGCGGAAGATATAACACCGGCATTATTCGACTCATGTAAAACTGCTATTAAAGCTTCCGGTGTAGATCCTAAGGATATTTTAGCCGTTGGATTTTCAAGTCAGGGTTCAGTCATCGGTTTACTGGATGAAAATGGAAAATGTATTCGTCCTTTTGTAGGCTGGCAGGACATTCGGGGTGGAGAAAAGGAAATGGAATATGTCATGAGCAAAATGCCCCGAGAAGACTACTATCAATTAACAGGGGATCCTTTAGGAATGTGTTTCAGTATTACAAAACTGGTGTGGTTAAAACAAAATGAACCGGAAAACTGGGCAAAAACGGCTATGTTTTCAACTCATCAGGATTATTTCCTGAAAGAATTCGGAGCGGATGATTATTATACTGATTTGTCCTCTGCGAGTCGTGACGGGATGTGTGATGTAAACAATCAGTCCTGGGCGATGGAAATTTTTGATATGTTGGAGATTCCCATTGAAAAGCGCCCCAAACTTGTTACTGAACCTGGCAAGGTGGTAGGGCATATTCCAGCCGATGTTGCGCAAAAAACTGGATTAGCAGAAGGAACACCGTTGTGTTTAGGAGCGCATGATCAAAACTGCAGTACTTTTGGGGCAGGAGCCGTTGAAGATGGAACGGCGGTTATGGTACTTGGTACTTTTGGGTCTTGTTTTGTTGTTTCAGATACCCCAATCAGAGATCCTAAGAGTCGTTTGGTTGTAAAACCGAATCATGGTATGGGTAATTGGACAATTGAAGCATTTTCGACTACAGCAGCAGGCAGCTATCGATGGTATCGCGATACATTCTGTGATCTTGAAAAGGCAGCAGGGGCCGTGTCAGGTATTGATCCCTATGAATTGATCAATGCACAGATTGCCAGTGTTCCGCCTGGAGCAAATGGAATAACATTTCTCTCATATTTACAGGGTGCATCGGGCTCTCGAATCAACAGCAACGCACGGGGAACCTTTGTGGGGATGTCATTAGGAACAAAAAAAGCGGATATGGCACGTTCCGTCATGGAAGGAATATGCTATGAAATGAACGATATCGTTCGTGCAGAACAGGAAGCAGGGATAAAAATCGACAGTATCCGTATTACCGGTGGTGCCGTAAAATCACCGCTTTGGTGCCAGATGATGGCCGATATTTTTCAAAAACCAATCCACACTTTGCAAACAAGTGAAACAGGTTGCTTAGGCGCTGCGTTATATGCAGGAGTGGGTGTCGGCATTTATGAGAATTGTAAACAGGCGGCAGAACGTGCGGTCCACATTTCAGACACCTTCTATCCAAATTCAGATAATTTCGAAGCGTATAGCAAAGCATATCAGCGTTTTGTAGATGTATATGAAGCGTTGGATAAAAAAATATTTTAAAGGAGTGGCATCTAATAGTATTTTCCATCGAAATGTTCATGATGCCAAAGGGCAGAGGTTGTGTTTAAGCTTTGACAGTTCTTGTTTGCTGCTCTGCCAAAGGGATCACATTCGAAGTTAAATTGTTTCTTGTCGGAAGCAGGCAATGATGGGAAGTTTTAAGCATTTGCATACAAAAAAGTACCAAGTCGGGCGGTGACACGTGAGATCGCGATGGATTGAATTAATCAGGACTTCTCTAATAGACACAAATCACGTTAATTATTCAGGTCCTCCACTAAATTACCAGACATCCGGGTTGTCCTGCTCTCACCTGGAGAACCACACTAAAATCAATTCAAATATAAGGAAAAAAGAATATGAGTAAAGATACTGAATTTGTTGTTCGAGTTATTGCCGACACTGTTCTCGAGAATGAAGCCTATTTCAGTGAATTGGATGGTGTCGTCGGCGATGGCGATTTTGGTTACTCCCTCGCACGCGGTTTTGAGAAGGTCCTGGCAGAATGGGACAACCTGGATCACAGCCTGCCGGGAAATTTCTTGAAGAAGGTCTCTGCAACGATCATCAGTGCGGTGGGGGGAGTTTCCGGCACTATCTGGGGGACTGCCTTCTTGCGCGCCGGCATGACCCTGGGTGCTAAAACAGAGATCACGCGACAAGATGTCATTGCCATGTTCCGTTCTATTATAGAAGGGATTAAAAAACGCGGTAATTGTGATTTGGGAGACAAAACCTACCTGGATGCCCTGGTACCGGCCATCGATACTTTGGAAAAAGCCTTCAACGAGGGTAAAGAAATCCCAGTTGCTTTGGAAGAGGCTGCGGTTGTTGCCCGCGAAAGTGCGGAAGCCACCCGAATTCTGGTTGCCAAGCGCGGTCGGGCTTCTTACACTGGGGAACGCAGCATTGGAACTTTGGACGCAGGTGCTGTTGCTGTAGCTGTCATTTTTGAAGCCATAAGCAAAGCCTGGAAAGAACAACCCAATTTTTAGGTCTCTTGAAAGGAGAAATAAATGAAAAAGTTTGTAAATGACCCAAAGAATTTTGTACCAGAAATGCTTAAAGGCATCGCCCTGGCAAATCCGGATAAACTTAAATATATTCCGGAATACAATCTGATCATGCGGGCGGATATACCGCAAGATAACAAAGTCTCCATCATGCAAGGTTCGGGTTCAGGGCATGAACCGGCGCATGTGATGACTGTTGGCAAGGGCATGCTGGATGCAGCCTGCCCGGGCAATGTTTTTGCAGCGCCTCCGGCTGATTTTGTGTATCAAACCACTAAATTGGTTGCCTCACCCAAGGGCGTTTTGCATCTATTGAACAATTACACCGGTGATACCATGTCTTTTGATATGGGCCGCGAAATGGCGGAGGCAGATGGAATTGAAATCCGGACGGTTGTCATCAATGATGATGTGGCTGTGAAAGACTCTCTTTATACCGTAGGCCGTCGCGGTGTGGCAGGTAACTTCTTTGTGATGAAAGCTGTCGGAGCTGCTTCAGAGCGGGGCGCCAGTTTGGAAGAACTGGAAGCGTTAGGCAACCGGGTGGTGGCTGTGACCAGAACGATGGGCATGGCGCTGACCGGTTGTACTCCGCCAGCCAAGGGTTCCCCAATCTTCACTCTGGCGGAGGATGAGATGGAAATGGGCATTGGCATCCATGGTGAGCCAGGCCGCAAGCGCGTCAAATTGGCTCCTGCCAATGCCATTGTAGACGAATTGCTCGAAGCTGTCGCCGGTGATCTGCCTTTCAAGGCTGGAGATGAAGTTGCCCTGATGATCAATGGCATGGGTGGCACGCCCATCTCTGAACTGTACCTGCTGTATGGCCATGCCCACGAGCAGGTTGTGAAACGCGGCATGAAGATCAAGCGAAACTATGTTGGTGAGTACTGTACCTCCCTGGAGATGGCAGGCTTTTCACTGACCTTGGTCAAGCTGGATCCCGAATTGGAAGATTTGCTGGCGGCTCCAGCCGAGATTGCCATCCGGGTCTTCTAATCGCATATAAGTAGTTGGATCGTTTTTCGTCAATATTCAGGCGGGGTGTGCAGCCTTCACTGCACACCCCCTGAGTTTCGTTCCTTCGGCATGGAACTCGACCAATTTAATACGCATCCAGCCACTATTGATACTATTGGAGCCTTCTCCAAAGGTTTTTCCGGTCTGGAAGGATTTGTGGAGCAGCGCATGCTTGCCCTGGCTGTCAGGTCTGCCGGTTTAGGCAAAGGATGGAGAGGGTAAAAGATTTACCAAGGAGGATATAGGAAAGCATTGGTGGCTTTAACCAGAACCGTGGATGAAAGCCATTCAGCTTTCTGATGTCAGCCTTGGCTTGGTTTCGCAACGGATTCAAATGGTGGAGAATCAGTGCGTCTCTCCTTGTTCGGGAGCTTGGACTGAAACTGTTTTATGAGCACATTTGAAATTCTTCGAAACAAGATTTAACAGAAGACGGCACGGTTTTGTCTGTATTTTGATCGATTTGCAGCAGAATTAAAAAAGGAATATGCTTAACCTCAGATCAACTAATGTCAAACGTCAAACAACTCAAACCTATTCAACTTGGAGGGAACAATGTCTGTTGTTAATGCTCGGGATATCTTAATTGAGGCTGCCGAAGGAAATTATGCCATCGGAGCCTTTAACATTACGGACCTGGTCCAAATGGAGGCAGTTGTGCAAGCCGCTGTGGACAGGAAAGCGCCGGTGATCATTCAAACTTCGGTCAAACCATCCAAATTCCTGGGGGGCAAGGTCCTGGTCGCCATTTATCGTACCCTGGCTGAAGCAGCCCCGATCCCAGTCTGCCTGCACTTGGATCACTGCACAGAGGTTGAATACTGCAAGCAGTGCGCGGACTTCGGGTATACCAATATTATGATTGATGCTTCCAAGCAGAGCTATGAAGAGAATATCCGCCAGACCAAGGAAGTAGTCGATTACTGCCATTCCGTTGGAAATATATCAGTGGAAGGCGAATTGGGTACTGTTAGTGGGGTGGAAGACCAGATCAGGGTTGCCGAGGATGAAGCCGCGCTTGCCAACCCGGAAAAGGCGGTTGAATTTGTCGAGCGGACTGGTCTGGACCTGTTTGCACCAGCCATTGGGACTGCCCATGGGGTCTATAAGACCAAGAATCCCAAGGTCGATTTCGAGCGACTTGGTAAGATCAACGAGATCCTGAATGGCAGGGGAGTCAAGGTTCCGCTGGTGGTTCATGGCGGCACTGGGCTGCCGGAAGATTACGTCAGGCGTCTGTTGGAAATGGGCGGTGCCAAGTTTAATGTTTCCACAGAACTGAAGCATGTCTTGATTGATACCACCTTTGATTACCTCTCGAAGAACCGGGATGAGTATGACCCCGGCAAGGTTGACGCAGCGGTTAAAGACGCCATTCGGGCTGCTGTAGGGCATTGGATTGACCTACTTGGCAGTGGCGGCAAAGCGTAGATTTAGGAGGAAATAGAATGACTCTAAGAGCGATTTTCTTTGACCAGGATGGTGTAATCATCGATACTGAAAAGGATGGTCACCGGGTGGCGTTTAATGAGACCTTTAATGTGATGGGTTTTGATGTTTACTGGGATGAGGGTTACTATCATGAATTGCTCCAGATTGGCGGTGGTAAGGAGCGCATGAAATACGACCTGCACACCCGTGGTTTTGGCAAGGAAGTCAAGCCCGAGGAAGAAGATGATCTGATTCAGGCGCTGCATAAGCGCAAGACTACCTTATTTATCGAGTTGATTGAAAGCGGAAAACTACCTCTGCGCCCGGGCATCCATCGCTTCATGAAGGAAGGAATGGAAAATGGTCTGATCCTGGGCATCTGCACCACCTCCAATGAGCGCGCTGCTCAGGCGATAGCCTTCAACATTCTCAAGGATATCCACTTTGATTTCGTCCTGGCTGGTGATGTCGTTTCCAAAAAAAAACCTGATCCCGAAATATACAATCTGGCACTCTCGAAAACAGGGCTAAAACCTGAGGAATGCTTGGTTATTGAGGACTCACGCAACGGCGTGCTTGCAGCTGAAGCTGCGGGAATGCATGTAGTGGCGACAACCAACCCCTACACTGAAAAAGAAGATCTGAGCGATGCTGATGTGATCGTCACCTGTTTGGGTGATCCAGATGGTGAACGAGGCACGATGCGTAAGGGAACTCTCCCAGGTTATAACGGAGTACTTCAGGTAAACCAGTTGTTGGAATTTTTCAAAGGTGACTTGAAACGCTAATTTCTTCCAACCAGGCAGCATTTTGCAGTTTTATAATCAAGAGCCTGGTATAAATTGTTAAGATCTTCTGATCAACCTTTGTATGGCAGAGGTTGTGTTATTTTGTCAATCCCGCCTCGCTCGCAATACTCCTGAGCAATGTCAGTCATGACCGCTAACAATCGATATGTTTTGTCATAGTTATATGGCTCTGGGTTATTGGTCGTCAGATCAGATTGGTTTAAACTCCTCTAGTGAAAGACAAACGTGTGGGTGTCTCTGCCTGAATATGATCTCATGACACTTGGATGCGTAGCATTTTCAGCCTACTTCAATTATGTGTATGGAAAGTGCGCAGCAATTCTCAATAAGAAACTTGTGTGTAATATCGCGCCAGAGCCATAAGATGGTTATAATAACAGGTAACAAAAAAACCTTGAGAGGAGTGTGTAATTGGTTATGAAATATGAAGCTTTGTTTTCCCCTATCAAAATAGGAAATGTTGAAATTCCCAACCGGATCGCTATGATGCCGATGGGCGTTTTTTCACCCCGTTTAATGAGTCATTGTGGTGCCTACACTCAGGATGGCGCAGATTATTATATCGAGCGCGCTAAAGGAGGAACGGGCTTGATCGTAACCGGTCTTTTGCCACTGATGTTCTTCCCGAAAGGAAAAGGTCCGGGCTATGCAGGTCCCGGCTTCGACCAGTATGTTGAGACTCAGAAATACCTGGCGGATGGGATCCATGCGTATGGCAGCCGGATCTTCACGCAGATCTCTGCCGGTTCGGGTCGATCCAGTTTCGATGCAAACGACCCTGCTCCGTCTTCGATGCCAAATGTATGGGACCCAACCAAGTGGAACCCTGAGATGACGATCGAAGAGATCCATGCGTTTATCGAACAATTTGCTAACGCCGCCTTGGCCAACAAACTGGCTGGCATTGACGGGGTCGAGATTCATGCTGTTCATGAGGGCTATCTGCTCGACCAGTTCACCATCTCCAACTTCAATCACCGGACAGACCAATACGGTGGATCGCTCGAAAACCGACTGCGCTTCCCGACCGAAGTTGTCCAGGCAATCAAGGCAAAGTGCGGGGACGACTTCCCGGTATCACTCCGATACAGTGTCAAGAGCTACACCAAGGGCTTCAACCGCGGCGCATTGCCAGGGGAAAAGTTCGAGGAGTTTGGCCGTGATATCGAGGAGAGCATCGTAGTAGCCCAAAAGCTGGTTGAAAGCGGATACGATATGCTAGACTGCGACAACGGTACCTATGACGCCTGGTATTGGCCACATCCTCCAGTGTACATGCCCAAAGCGCTCAACTTGGAAGATGTCAAGATCATTAAGAAACATGTCAATGTTCCGGTCGTTTGCGCGGGTAAGTTCGATGATCCAGATCTGGCAAACGAGTGCATCGCCAAGGGTGAGATCGATATCATGGGCATGGGACGTCCACTGCTGGCTGACCCTGATGCGGCTAACAAATTCCGCGAGGGACGGCTTGAAGATATTCGTCCCTGCATTGGTTGCCATATGGGCTGCTTGGCTCGAATATTCCAGGGGAAAGATCTTTCTTGTGCAGTCAACCCGAGAAGTGGTTTGGAAAAACAATATGCGATCCAGCCGGCTGAACAAAAGAAAAAGGTCCTGGTGATAGGTGGCGGACTTGGCGGTATGGAAGTGGCTCGTGTTGCTGCATTGCGCGGACATGAAGTGGATTTGTACGAGAAAACCGATCAACTCGGAGGTGTTTTCGTCCCTGCTTCGCAGTTGGAATATAAGAGTGATGACCGGCGTCTGTTGAACTGGTATAAGAAACAAATCAAGGATACAGGTGTGCATGTGCACTTCGGCAAGGAAGTGACTGCTGACTGGGTCAAAGGTCAGCACTATGACGAAATCGTAGTTGCTACCGGAGCTTCCGAGAAAAAAATCAACACCCCTGGTTTCGACAGTGATCGAGTTGTGTATGCTGTTGACAATTTAATGAACAAAAACAAAGTGGATGGGGATGATGTGATCGTGGTTGGTGGTGGACTGACCGGCATCGAAATGGCCTGTGACCTGGCCAAACAAGGCAAAAGGGTCACGGTGGTTGAATTAACCAATACGATCTTGAACGCTGAAGGCCTTTCCGCAGCCAACTACAACTATCTGATGGAGATGATTGATCACTATCATGTCAATGTCATGCGGTCTTCGAGCGTATTGTCTTATCAGGATGGCATAGCGGAAGTAAAATCGTTGCTGACAAATGAGCCCAACATCAACAACCGTGCCTTGCGAACGGTTATGGTAGCAGCGCAAGGTGTTGAAACAGTATCAAAGATCAAAGCGGATAGAATTATCGTTTCAATCGGCTACAACAGTGAGAACGCTGTGTACAATGAGCTGAAAGGAATCGTCAAGAACTTGCACTTAATCGGTGATGCGCAAATACCCGGGAACGTTTTGAAGACCATTTGGTCCGGATATGAACTCGCATTGAATATGTAAAGAAGTATTCTCAGCAGTGAGTTTATTTTCGGTAAAAGAGCAGGGCGATCAACATGATCGCCCTGCTCTTCGATATTGCGGACTGTTTGCAGCAGATTGATTCCTATTCTCGTAGGTGGCGAAATTCATCCCAAACTCATATTGAGACACTCTACAAAGAACTCCATAAAAAGGAATTATTAGAAGTAATAGAGTATAATTCAGCGAGTTCATAACGACCTTTTGTTTGACATTATTTCGTTAGGAAATACTTTATAAAAATGTTTATATGGGTGTGGACAAAATTAAGCTGTTCCAGTTCAAAGCATTTTTCCTCTCGATC
Organism: Anaerolineaceae bacterium; assembly: GCA_049301715.1. Lineage (GTDB taxonomy): Bacteria > Chloroflexota > Anaerolineae > Anaerolineales > Anaerolineaceae > Mesolinea. The sequence continues at coordinate 103,882 of JBAQLH010000021.1, read as the reverse complement.
GACCCAGGGCTCCTTTGTTCGTTCTGCAAGCAGGTCCTCCCCCAGGATTTATTTTCTCGCCATTATTAAGTCTTTATGAGCTGTAGTAATGATAGCTGAAAAGGCAAGTTGTGAAGATAAATCAAGAATTTCTCACCAGAACGGAGGTTGAAGTGCAAGAAAAATACGATTACATTATTATAGGCGGAGGGGTGGTCGGCTGTATGATCGCCCGCTGGTTTTCCCGCTTTGAAGGGAAGGTGCTTTTGATCGAGAAACAGGCTGATATTGGCATGGGTAGTTCCAGTGCCAATACTGCCATTGTCCATGCCGGCTACGACCCGCTGCCAGGCTCTTTGAAAGCCAGGATGAATGTCAAGGGTAACCCCATGTGGGACCAACTGGCCGGAGAACTTAACTTTGCCTTTGAACGACGTGGTGACTATGTAGTGGCTGTGGGGGATGACGAACTGCCACACCTGGATACCTTAATGGCGCAGGGAAGGAAGAACGGCGTTCCTGGAATGGTCATGCTCAATGGTCCTGAAATGCGCTCCCGTGAAAAAAATATCAATCCCGAAGTCAGCGGCGCTCTTTGGGCTTCCACAGGCGGCATATGCGATCCCTTCCAAGTGACCGTAGCTGCCGGCGAGAATGCTGTGACGAATGGCGCCAAGGTTTTACTGGATACCACCTTCGAGGACTTTATCTGGGAAGGCACCCGCATCATTGGAGTCAAAACCAACCGCGGAGATTTCCTCGCCCGCTGGGTTATCAATTCCGCTGGCATTTACTCGGATGAAGTTATGCACAAGGCTAACGTCCGACCGGAATTCTTCATTAAAGCCCGCAAAGGCGAGTATTTTATCTTTGATCGCGCTGATGTTTCCGTTGATAATGTTCTTTTCCCGGTGCCATCCGCCAAGGGTAAGGGCATCCTGGTCACTACCACCCTGCACGAAAATACCATCATTGGTCCTAATGCCAACGTGATCGACGACAAGGAAGATACCTCAACGACTAAGGCGGGTCTGCAGGAAGTAGCCGAAGGAGCTCTTAAGCTGGTTCCATCGCTGAATTTGAAATACTCTATCGCCAATTTTGTCGGCTTGCGCCCGATGGGTAACGGACCCTGCAAAACCCCCGGTATTATCTACAACAATGACTACATCATTGAGATCCCCGAAAATGTACAGGGATTTGTCAACTTAGGCGGGATCGAATCACCCGGTCTGACTTCTGCCCCAGCCATTGCTGAGGAAGTGATTGACCTGCTGAAAGATGCCGGTGAGAAGTTTGTGGTCAAAAAAGATTGGGATCCTATCAGGCCTGCCAGACCGCGGTTCCGCAATATGTCCCACAAGGAGCGACAACTTCTGGTTGAAATGGACCGTCGTTTCGGACAGGTGATTTGTCGCTGCGAAAACATCACCGAAGGTGAAATAATCGCTGAAATCCATGCACCCATCCCAGCCCGGACCTATGATGCCATCAAGAGGCGCACCTGGCTCGGTACTGGCCGCTGCCAAGGTGGCTTTGACATGCCCCGCGTGGTCAACATCCTTTCGAGGGAATTGCAGATGTCTCCGTTGGAGGTAACCAAACGGGGTCAGGGCTCGGAATACCTATTCAGAGAAACAAAATGGGTGGAGGGCTAAGATGTCATTAAAACAAATCTATGATGTTGTTGTTATTGGCAGCGGACCTGGCGGTGTGGCAGCAGCCATAGCCGCTAAAAAAGCCGGCGCGGATGATGTATTGATCATCGAACGTGATGTGGAGCTCGGTGGCATTCTTCTTCAATGCATTCACAATGGTTTTGGCTTGGAATTGTTGAAGGAAGATCTGCCTGGTCCAGGGTATGCCCAACACTTTATCCAGGAAATGTTGAGTTTGAATGTAGATGTGCTCTTAAATGCCATGGTACTGGATGTAACTTCCCAGCGGAAGATCTTCGTATCCAGCAAAGATCATGGCTACGTTGAACTGGAGGCGCGTTCAATCGTGTTGGCAATGGGTTGTCGCGAACGTACACGTGCTCAGATCCGCATACCTGGTATGCGCCCAAACGGCATTTTTACGGCCGGAACGGCTCAGCGTTGGGTTAATGTGGAAGGCTATATGCCCGGAAATAAGATTGTCATTCTTGGTTCCGGCGATATTGGCATGATCATGGCCCGCCGTCTCACCTTTGAAGGTGCCAAGGTCGAGCGGGTGCTGGAGATCCAATCCTACCTTTCCGGCCTGAGCCGCAACTTGGTGCAGTGCTTGCAGGATTATGATATCCCCTTGCAGCTCAATCACACCATAAAACAGATTATTGGCAAGAATCGAGTGGAAGCTATTGAAGCTGTACAAGTGGATGAGAAATGGAACTTTGTCCCCGGAACGGAAGAAATCATCCCATGCGATACCTTGCTTCTTTCAGTCGGGCTCATCCCCGAGAATGAACTTTCCCGCAAGGCTGGTGTGAAGCTTGACCCCATCACAGGCGGTCCATATGTGGATGAAACTTTCCAGACCAATGTTCCGGGTATCTTCGCCGCGGGGAATGTCGTCCATGTTTACGATCTGGTTGACTGGGTTTCCGAAGCTGGTTTTGAGGCAGGCAAGAATGCCGCCAAGCACGCTATTTCCATGAAAAATGCTGAAGCCCGCTACACCCCCTTGATCGCCGGTAAGAACGTGCGTTATGTTGTTCCGCACCGCCTAGATAAACAAACACTTGAGACTGAAGATATCCGTCTGCAGATGCGCGTAACCAAGCCTATTGAACAGCCGGTCTCGATTGAAGTCCATGATGGTGACAACCTGATTACCCGCAAGTTTGAGCGCTACGTTCGTCCGGGTGAGATGGTCACTGTGGTGCTCAAGGCGAAGAATTATGCCGATGTTGCCAAGGCTCAGGCGCTGACCGTTGAGATTAATCCACGATAGGAGTGAGTGAAAATGGCTGAAGAAAAGAACTTTATCTGCACTGCTTGCCCGCAGGGCTGTGCGTTGACTGTGCTTATGGAAGACGGGGAGGTTGTCAGCATTACTGGCAACACCTGTAAAAAAGGCGTGGATTATGCCAACGCTGAGATGACTGATCCGCGGCGGATGGTTGCCAGCACGGTAAAAATTAAAAATGGTTTCCATCCACTGCTGCCGGTGTATACCAATCGTCCTGTCCCCAAGCCGATGATTCCGCAGGTTCTGGCTGAGATTCGTAAGGTGGAACTAGTGGCACCGGTGGAGATAAAAACGGTGGTGATTGAGAATGTGCTTGGAACCGGCGTGGACGTGATTGCCAGCCGTAGCATGCCCGAGAAGGCCCCTGCCAAATAGAATGGCTTTCAGCGGGGTTGGAATATCCTTCCCACAACTGTATTAATAGCGAAACCCAACGCATATCGCGTTTGGGTTTCTGGTTAATTAAGACTTTTGAAATGAATCAATAAGCCTCTGAGGTCGACTGAGTCTTGTTGGAAAATTCCCCTGAAGCCTCTTGGACGATCTTAATTCCATTGCTTGTGCCAATGCGTGATGCTCCTGCAGCGATCATCTTTTGGGCATCCTCATAACTGCGGATGCCTCCGGCAGCTTTGACGCCGATATCGTTGCCCACTACGCTGCGCATCAATGCCACGTCCTCAAGTGTCGCTCCCGGACCCGAAAACCCGGTGGACGTTTTCACAAAATCCACTCCAGTCTGCTTGGCGATCATACAGGCAATTATCTTCTCCTCCCGGGTAAGCAGGCAGGTCTCTAAGATCACTTTGACAATGGCACTATGCTTGTGCGCCATTCGTACGACCTCCTGGATATCTTTGGCAACATAGGCATAATCCCCCGATTTGAGTTTGCCAATATTCAGGACCATATCCACTTCCCTTGCGCCATCCCGGATGGCGATTTTGGTCTCTTGAACTTTTGCCTGGGTTGAAGCAGTGCCCCAGGGGAAACCAACAGTCGAGCCAACTTTGACCGGGGTGTCCTCCAATTGCTTGGCACAGAAGGATACCCAGCAGGAATTTATGCATACTGCTCCAAAATGATAATCAGCCGCTTCCTGGCAAAACTTTACCATTTGTTCCTCGGTGCTATCCAGTTTAAGCAAAGTGTGGTCAATTATTGCAGCGATCATGGCGGCATCTGTGGCTGGTTGCCTGGTTTCTTCTACATTAACTTGCAACACGCTGCCTTTGTTATCAAATACCATAGTTACTTTTTGCTGCTGATATTGGGCTGTTCTTAGGTATTCTACTGGAGCTTTATTTTCTTCGGACATGATTATCCTTTCGTTCATTTAATAATTTGCTTGATAATAATGTGTTACTGTTAAATAAAATGCTATCATTCCAGCCCTGATTCGTAAAGGGTAAGAGATTTGACAGGACAAGCGATTTTGTAGTAAACCCACTGCGTTGGTCGGGATTTGCAGCAAAGCGATATCCCTTTCATTAAATATTGATTCTGTAAGTTAATCCTATAGTGTTGGGTTGAGCGGATATGGAAGACGAGTTGGACGACATTGAAACCAGCGAAACTTTCATGCTGAGCACGATGAAGCATCTTGCCATGGTTGGCAATTAGGTTTCACATTTGAAACAGCCTCTTCGTTCCCCAGGGTTACAACCTTTTATCCCTCAATCCAATCATTCCAGACGCTATAGAAGTATTTCTGCTAGCTTAAAAACTCTAATAAAAAAAGAGATTGCCATGCAAAAGAGGATTGCAATGATCGTGAAAGAGAGGTCATCTTTCGGGTGTGTACCCCACCTGTTTAAGTGCTGATTGGTCAGACATTTCTATTTGGCCTTGACAGGGCAAGAAATTTTAGTGTGAATCAGGACGCTTGTACGGATGTGTCTCGCCAGGCTCGCAGGTTGTAGGAATATTCCAAGAAAGCATTCTCTCCAAATTTTCCCACTGACCAGTGACGGCACTTAAAATCCTGTTTGTCAGTTTGGCAGCCTGATGTAACGGTTAGGAAGAATGTGGGTGGGTTGGGTCTTCCTTGCCAGCCAGGGAATAGAGGATACCGAAGAATACTGCTCCTGCAATCCCAAGAATCAGCCCGAGCACCGGGAAAATGCCCTGGTCAGAAACCGCCAGGAATAATCCGCCGCCTGCCAGCATCAGGCTTAAGGCTAACTTTTGTTGAAATACATGCCTGGAAGAAAGGGCGCGCGGAACAAGCTTCACCACTCTGAAATAGCCCAATCCCCCAAAGACTACCAGGAAAATTGACAAAAGTGTTATCCCCTTGTTTAGTAATTCAAGCATGTTATCTATTATATATCGCGGAAGACCATTTTTAAAGAAACTGATACAGTAAAGTCATCCGTTGCTAAAGAAAAAATGATTCTTATTGTCTACCATGACTGTGGAATTTTCAGTAAACCGGTTGCAATGCATGATTTTTGCTTCCACGCGGGATTGATCTCCTCGAAGGACCAGGTGGTTAAATTCAATTGGGACCAAATCCACGGTGTAATTGGTGGTGTTCATCGATATCATGGGGGTGCCCAAAGTCACGCCAAAAATCTCAGCTTCTTTTTCGTTCGCACCGACTGCTTCGAAGGTACGTTCGCTGAATTCAAAATCAATGTCGCAGAGATCGTTAAGCAACTCATCCATCGATTTACTGAAATCAGCAGATTCAAGCCCTCGGCAGTGTTGATAGACCAGGTAAGTACTTCTTAATCCAATCGGTGAACCTTCAATAATTCGTAAGTGATCTACCTTGAGCACAGGATCTCCTTCCGGGATATGCAGCTTCTGAGCGACCATGCGTGGTGCTGGGATCACCTGCTGGAATAACACTTTTGTGATAGCTTCCTGACCCTGGTTGACCTTGTCCTGGTTGAAATTGATATGAAATTGAGCCAGTGCCATGCCAATTTTAGGTTTGGCCACAAAAGTACCCTTGCCCTTACGCTTATAGACCAACCCGTCATGCTCCAGTTCCATTAAAGCCTGGCGTACAACCGTCCGGCTAACATTCGTCTGCTGGCAGAGCTCAGTTTCGCTGGGAAGTTTGTCTCCGGGTTTGTATTCAGAATTTTCAATCTTACGTTGGAGCGCTTCTTTCAATTGCACATAATAGGCTATCTTACTGTCAATATCAATTATTTCCAGGTTCCCCACAATTTAACTCACTTCCCTAGCGAACAAATATATTGAATATCAGAACTTATAATATATACGGTGATTAGTATAGTTTACGTGAACAGAAAATACAAATAATTAGTCACAAATATGAATTTGTTGCGTTTCCTCGTCCAAATGTAAGTTTTTGGTCAACTTTTGCGGAATTTAAGAATAAAACTGCTATGGATTTGCTTGATTTTCATGGATATGGTCTGGAAGGTTCGATCAGCCATTATACTTGATATGTTAATCGAGCTTAATACTTTAATGCATTGGTCTTAAAATTAGGAGGATACAGCATGGAATGGATGAAAATATGACTGAACTCAAAGCCACCGCTATAGCCCACCCCAACATTGCTTTCATCAAGTATTGGGGCAACCGCGATGCGCAACTCCGCCTGCCGCTCTCTGGCTCGCTTTCTATGTGCCTGGATGGACTTTTGACCCATACAAGTGTCTGCTTTGACAAACAGATGCCAGGCGATAGTTTCTGTTTGAATGGCATTGAGCAGACTGGTGAAAGATTGGCGCGTGTTTCCAGTTTTTTAGACCATGTACGCCGGTTGGCAGGGCAGGGCTTGCCAGCCCGCGTGGACAGTGTCAATTCCTTCCCATCAGGGGCGGGGATTGCCTCTTCAGCCTCAGCTTTTGCCGCACTGGCTCTGGCTGCCAGCCATGCCATCGGGCTGCGCCTGGAGGAACAGGCGCTTTCACGTTTGGCGCGGCTGGGTTCCGGCTCTGCCTGCCGGTCTGTTCCTGGCGGATACGTGGAGTGGCTGCCCGGTACGGGAGATCTTGATAGTTACGCTGTTTCGATCGCTCCCCCGGAGCATTGGGATTTGTTGGACTTGGTAGTGATCCTGGACCGTGGGCATAAACAGGTTGGCTCCTCTGCTGGCCATAACCTGGCTCAGACCTCGCCGCTTAATAATTTGCGTCTGGCTGGTGCTTCTGCACGCTTGGAAGAGTGTAAGCAGGCTATCCTGGGGCGGGACTTTGAGCGATTAGCACCGGTAGTTGAGGCTGATTCACAATGGATGCATGCGGTCATGCGTACCAGCACTCCCTCCCTGATTTATGGAACTGCTGCCACGGAGACCATCTTACGGGATGTGAAATCCTGGCGCAAGCACGGGCATGCCGTGTGTGCCACGGTGGATGCCGGACCTAATGTGCATGTGTTGGCACCATCGGGAGAGCTGGCGTGGGCGGAGCAGGAACTGCGGGCGCTGCCTGGCGTGTTGGAGGTGAGGATCGCTAGACCTGGCGGCGGGGTTAGGCTGGCGGAGGATATCTGAGCCGAAAGGAATACAGTATGCTCTGTATCAGGACGGTCAACAATATTCTCAAGTGGAATGGGGCGATCTTAAAGGTAGCCTCCCAAGCCAGACAGCCCTAAAAGCATTTTGCGCGGGAAAAGAATAATGAACTCTGGCAGGCAGGGGTGTAGCCGTTTTGAGCAGATACGTCCGCTCCATTCCCATATTTGCTACAAGACTTGTACTACTTTCCCCCGGTACTGCATGTGTCTTCCCGCTTTCCTGAGACCCTTTCCGCGTTTTGAATGCCTGAGCAGGCGGGGGGCATATCTGCGATGGTATCCGATGGCGCTGACTACCACATCCAAGATTTGTTGTTTTTCTTGTTTCGTGACTTTGAAATATCTGGCTTTTGTAACTTCAATGATTTCTTTTTTCTCCTTTGACTCATCATAGGCTTTCTCTGCGGTTTCTTAATCCCGCAAAAGTAACATCTATTTTGAGGCAACGTTCCTCTGTGCGGTGACATCAATTTTGATGCAATTCGTCCGACAAATCCTATAACATCAGTCAGATTTAATTATTATTTTAGTTTGGGACCGGCTTGGGTTTCGCTTCAGAGAGTTCCTGCCAGGTTTTGCGCAATAACTCACATGAAAACCCCTGGTCCTCCAGCGAGTCGAATAGAAAGGCAAATTTGGCACCTGTAGAAGAGAAACCCTCCATTGCCTCTGCACCGAGCTGAGCAGCACCTGGTAGGGTCTTCTTGAGGAAGAACTGGTCGCTGCAAATCAGGCCCATAAACTTGCCGTCGAGATAGTCGAGTCCGTACTCGCCAAACAATTTACAGGCCTGTGGTTTGCCGGCTGGGGCGAGCTGTTCGGTGACCTAATTGACAAATTCCCGGGGGCTTGCCATGGGGGTATTTCCTTTTAATTGGGTATATGGGAGCACCCTTTCCAAATGGTAAATCAAACTCCTATTATCAGGGTACGTACCTGTTCTTCTAGTGAGGTAACCGGGCGCCCCAAGACTCGTTCCAAGTCAGGCGAAACTAACGAGACCATGCCCAGGCGGATCATTTGATTCATTCCTACAACCATCTGAATATTGGCTTCTGGCACACCGCCAGCACGCATCGAGTTGGTCAAGTCTGCATCCGAGACTTCATGAAGTTCCAGCGGTTTGCCACTGACTTTTCGCACAACCCGCACCAAATCCAAAATTGTCCAGGCTGTAGGCGTGGTCAACTCATACACCTGATTCTCGTGACCTGGCTGCGTGAGTACTTGCGCTGCAGCTTCGGCGTAATCCATACGTGCGGCACATCCAAGTGGTGTGTCTCCAAGCGAAGAAGTGTAGACTCCGCTTGTCAATGCCTGGATAACCGGTAGTATCGAGTTTTCAGCATAAAAACTGTTGCGTAAGATTGTATATGCCAGTCCGCTCTCAAATATGGCTTTTTCAGTGGCACGATGTTCCACTGCCAATGGAGCCTCTTCACCGGTAAGTGGGTTAATGACTGCCCTGACCAGACTGGTATACGCTATGTGCTTTACACCGGCTTCTTTCGCAGCTTTCACAGCTCGCAGATGCTGATCGATACGACTGCCCACTTTGTCGGTAGAAATGACCAAGACAGAATCGCTGCCGGTAAATGCGTCTCTGATGGACAGAAAATCATCAAAATCCCCATGACGTATGTCAATGCCCTGTGCACGCAGATCCGCGGATTTGGTTACATCCCGCACACTGACGCGCAGATCGACAGGTTTTACTCCTTTTTTCAATAATTGTTGCACCACCAATCGGCCGAGATGACCGTTGGCTCCAGTAACAGTAATAACGGACATATTCTTCTCCCTTCGTCAGATCAAGCTTCAGAATGGTGCTCAGCCACTCGTCCTAACACAATTTGCGATCACAAAATTCGTCATCTGTCATTGATGATAGCAGGACAGCGTTGGAAATCTATAAATATTTATAAATTTTGGTTAATCTGTGTTGCTTAAGCTGGGTTGATAAATTAATGCAATCAATAATTAGCCTGAAGATTTTGTGCGACCTGATAGTTTGAACTTGCTCGCACCATAGAATACAAAATTGTATTTCCACTGATCTAACCACGATTGTCTGAAGTCTATCTATTACAAACCCTCGAATGCGATTTTTTGGTTGGGCTGAAGGGGAAGAGATCTCTCACAGAAATTCCCCCACCTCCCCCTCTGAAACCCAACTTGAATCTTTGGAAGGATACAGGCGCAAAGGCTGTTTTTAATGAGTTTACTTTATCGCCAGAACCGCCCCTACCAGGCTGAAGCAATTTTTGTTACTAAGGTTGTTTCGTTTGGGACTGTTTCGCAGAAAAAGTGGGCAGAGCGCCAACAACTCCATTTTTAGGATTGCTATTGCTTTACCAGATCACAATAACCTCAACGGCAAGATTAGAGTTTCAGCCTGCGCAGTAATTGCGAATTTAAGGCAACAATGATAGTACTTAATGACATCAATAGCGCTCCGACCGCTGGTGATAGGAGTATCCCAACCGGAGCGAGTACGCCGGCTGCCAAAGGCAATGCAACTGCGTTGTACCCCGTTGCCCAAACCAGATTCTCGATCATTTTCTTATAACTGGCACGGCTTAGGGTAATCGTCTTTACGACATCCAGCGGATTGTTTTTCACAAGGATAATTCCGGCAGATTCAATGGCTACATCTGTGCCGCTTCCGATGGCAATCCCAACATCAGCGCGGGTCAGTGCCGGAGCGTCGTTGATCCCATCACCAACCATGGCAACCAGCTTCCCCTGGCTCTGCAATTCTTTAACCTTGGCGTCCTTATTTTCAGGAAGCACTTCAGCAAAATAAGTTGTTATGCCCAATTCCTGGGCAACTGCATCCGCCACGCCCTGGCTGTCTCCTGTCAACATTGCCACTTCAATTCCTAAATCCTTCAATTCCTTTACAGCTTCATTACTTTCAGGCCGGATCTCGTCAGCCAGGGCAAAGGAAGCCACCGCTTTGGGATCGCTGCCATCATGCCCTGCTTGCACCAGATGAACCACGCTTTGGCCTTTTCCGCTGGCTTGGTGTTCGAATTGTGCCAGTTCATCTGTCAAATTGATTTGCAGCATTTCCAACAAGCGAGGTCCTCCTAGATAAATCCTTCCCTGTTCCGAATGGGATAAAATGCCCCGCCCTTGAAGAGCTTCAAAGCTGTGGATGGCGGGCAGTTTCAAATTGTTTTCTTCTGCTTTTTCGCGGATTGCTTTGGCAATGGTGTGCTCAGAATCCCCTTCCACTGCTGCTGCAAGGGCAAGGGCTTGTGACTTACTCATCAAGGGTGTGCTTATCGAAGCAACAACCCCGAAGCTCCCCTTTGTCAGCGTGCCAGTCTTATCAAAGATGACTGCATTTACATTTCGTATTTTCTCCAGCGCCAGCCGGTCCCGAATCAGGATGCCGTTGGACGCTCCCTTTGAAGTGGTGATGGAGACAACTAACGGAATTGCCAACCCCAGCGCATGCGGGCAAGCGATCACCAGCACCGTTGCCACCCGTTCCAAAACGAATACATTAAAACCGGTTGCGATTGTCCAGACTATTGCGGTGATCGCCGCAACGCCCAGGGCAATGTAAAAAAGCCAACCAGCCGCCTTGTCTGCGAGAAGCTGTGTGGGGCTTTTGGATTGCTGGGCTTCATTGACCAGACGCATGATGCCTGCCAAGGCTGTTTCTTCACCAGTAGCGGTTACCCGCACTCTCAGGCTGCCATCGCCATTGATTGAACCGGCGATGACATGGTCGTCTGAGAGTTTATGCACCGGTTTAGACTCCCCGGTAATCATGGCTTCATTGACCGACGATTCACCTTCCATAATTTTTCCATCTGCCGGGATGCTTGCACCCGGCCGTACAAGAACCAAATCGCCTATGCCCAGTTGGCTCACCAGGACGGTTTCAGTGCTGCCTTCTCCCAGGATTCGGTCGGTGGAATCTGGAATCAGTTTTGCCAGTTCGTTCAGCGAACCGGAAGCCTGGCGCACACTGCGCAACTCAATCCAGTGGCCAAGCAGCATAATGACAATCAGGGTTGCAAGTTCCCAAAAGAAATCCATCTGATCCGGTAAGAAAAGTGTTGCAAAACTATAGATAAATGCCACGGTAATCGCCAAAGAGATCAGACTCATCATCCCTGGCTTGTGTTCCTTAAATTCAGTTTTCGCCATTTTAAGAAATGGCAAACCCCCGTACAGGTAAATGATCAGACCAAAGAACGGAGCCACCCAATCACTCCCCGGAAATTTTGGCATAGAAAACCCCAGTAGTTCCTGGAAACCGCTGCTATACAGCAGAATCGGGATCGCGAGAAGCAATGAAACCCAGAACTTGTGTCTAAACATGTCCTCATGTCCGGAATGATTGATATGCGTTCCTTCATGGCCGGCATGAGTCTCACTCTCAGCATGGCTCTTCTCAGATTCACGCGTGGAAGATTGTTCATGAGCAGGATGAGCATGTTTGTGCTCCATCTGCGCAGGTTCAGACGGAGCCTGATGGGAATCGTCCTTTTCATCCAGCATGGGATGAGTATGCACCGGCAGGGAATCTTCGGATATATTTTTTCCATTTTCATGGTGTTGTTGATGATCGTGAACCATGTCAAAACCTCCTTGAACTGTTTTTTTACCCATTATTCATAGAATATTGAATATTATATAGGGTGTTATTTTTGAATTCCACTCCCAAAGCCTAAAAGATTATATATCTGGTCTGTTTAGGGCAGTCCCATCGGGTAAATGCTCACGCGTAGGGAGGGACATCTGCCCTGTTCACCACATGTTCTGGGTGTATCAAGAGTTTGAATTATTTGTCCGGATACAAACCCTTTGATGTGTTGTTGCCAAGGATTGTTGCAATGACTTCGTTTTTTAGGAGGACTGGGTGGTGTACGCTGGGCAGATAATTTGGCCATCCAGATACAGCCTATATTTGCCACACATTTTTTATTGCTTAAAAAATTCAGTCTCCCTCCGCAGCTTTCTTTCTGGATTGTCCGGTTTGTAAATCAGTTTTTCAATGCAATAAGGGCCACTCATCTGAGCGGCCCTTTGCTTTGCATAATTTGTAGCAAACCTCTCTACGAGGGTAAAAGACAAAGTGGTGACCTTTAAGCCACCACTTAGACGAAAATATAACCCAATTCCAAGTAGCAACTATTATGACATGGTCAGCGCCATGACTGCCTTTTGGGCGTGCAGGCGGTTCTCAGCTTCGTCAAACACTACCGAGTGCGGTCCATCGATGACTTCATCAGTGATCTCTATATTGCGGTCAGCCGGCAGCGGGTGCATATAAATGGCATCTTCCTTTGCCAGTTCCATGCGGCGTTGGTCCATGATCCAGCTCTTGTAAGAATCCTGGATGCGTTTACCTTCGGCAGGATCCGCGGTAGTCAGCAGGGGACCCCAGGACTTGGCATAGACAATATCCGCTCCCTCGATTCCCTTATCCATGTCGTGGACGATCTCAAAGGATGTGCCGGCTGTTTTAGCTTCATCTTTGGCTTGCTGCTCAATTTCGGGCATCAGTCTGAATTCTTCCGGGTAGGAGAGCACCACATCCATGCCAAAGCGTGGCATCTGCAAGATCAGCGACTGCGGAACCGAGATGGGTTTGAGATAGGAGGCGGCATAAGCCCAAGAGACGACGATGCGCTTTCTGCGCAGGTCACGTCCTTTTTTCTCCATGATGGTCATGAGGTCCGCCAGGCACTGGAAAGGATGATAGATTTCGCACTGCATATTCAAAACTGGAACGCGGGAATACTTGGCAACTTCATTAATATAAGCGTTCCCGACCTGCCAATCGCAGTGGCGGATGGCGATGCCATCGTAATAACGCCCGAAAATCTCGCCGATCTCCTTGGGAGTATCCCCGTGGGCAATCTGTGTCGACTTACTTTCGATGAAACCCGCATGCCCGCCCAATTGCGAGATGCCAGCCTCAAACGAGCCGCGGGTGCGGGTACTGCTAAAGAAGAACAGCATCGCCAGGACTTTATCGCGCAGGTAAGGGTGGGGTTCGTTCAGCGCACGTTTTCGCTTTAAGTCCCAAGCAACATCCAGGACGGTTTCAACTTCTTCTTTACTGAAATCCAGATCGCCGATCAAATCACGGCCGTGTAAAAAGGTTTGCATGTCTAATCTCCATAATAATTAGTTGGCTGTCAGTCGACAGTCAATAATTGATAGTTGATAGTCAGAAAAAGGGCGCCCATAATAATTGTTGAAACACTTAGCAATCTTCCCTGAAATTATTCGTCATTATAACCATAGGCATTGTCTTGCTTATAATCAACACCAGTTAGATTTCTCGACTTTTGCAATGCCGTAAGATCTTCAAAGTTTAGCACGTTAGCCATATTAAGGAATTTGCCTGCGACATTAAACCATGATTTATTTTCAAGTTTATCTCTCTGAGATTGCTTATCGACAATTGACTTTTGACTTCCTTTTCAACAATCCGACTGTTCGACTTTCAGCTCTCCGGATATTGGTTATTCCATCGCTCCCAGGACAAGTGCCAGGAGCGCCATGCGCATAACCACGCCGTTAAAGGCTTCTTGCCAGTAACGCGACCATCGGGTGATGTCCACGTCGGGAGGAATTTCATCCATACGAGGAAGGGAATGCAGCAGGATAGCATCCGATTTGGCTTTGTTTGCCAGCAGGTCGCGAGTGATCTTGTAATTGGCGGGGGTCAGACCAACATCTTTGCCGGCGCGTTCATCACGGGATTTGGTGTAATCAGGCTGGACTACCGGCTCTACCAGAATCACATCCGCTTCGGCAATAGCCTGTTCGACATGTTCTGCTTCTTTGAAGTTCAGGTTGTATTGCTTGAGTTCTTCTTTGAATTCCGGGGTAAGGGACATTTCGGGTGGGGCTACAAAAGTGATCGGGCAGTCAAATTGGGTCAGACCATATGCCAGGGAGTGCATGGTGCGCATGCGCATATCACCAACAGCCAGCCACTTGAGACCGTCCAGGTGTCCCTTTTCGCTTAACACGGTATAGAGATCGGTCAGAATCTGGGTGGGGTGTTCGCCCCAGCCATCGCCGCCATTGATGATCGGAATAGAAGCCCATCTGGCGGCTTCTTGTGGTGCGCCTTGCTGGAAATGGCGCATAACGATCACATCCCCGTAGAATTCCAACATCTTGACGGTGTCTTTGATCGATTCCTGATAGAAATCGCCGGCGCGTGTCATTTTGGCATCCGAGAAACCGGTCACATGACCGCCGAGGCGGTGCATAGCGGCTTCGTGTGCCAGACGGGTGCGGGTACTGGGCTGATAAAAGGCGGTCACCAGGGTTTTCTCCGCCAGCAGGTTGGAATTACGCCTGGAACGGGCGATGGGTTCCAGTTCTTGGGCAACTTCAAAAACCCTGAAAAATTCATTTCTTTCAAAATCCTTGAGAGACAGGATGTCTCGACCTAAAAAACTACGCATTTCTTCTCCTTTTGAATTGGGTGGGTGGATTGAACTGAGATTCACCCCACCAGGTGATTCCAATAAAATGCTGGTACCAACTCTGGTGAGTTATCCCCTGACTTAAATAATAATAATTTGGGGAAGCGATTAACACAGCTTTTTCCATAAGAGAGTTATTATAATCTGCAAAGGGCAAGTCTTCAATATTTCCTTATTTAAGCCTGATGGTATAAGAATTACCAGGGTAGAGCCTGCAAGGCAGCTCTTAAAGGATTGTGAAACATAAGTAATCCGATAAGTGGTGGGATCGGGGAATTCCTGAAACTATTACCTTCTGATCAGGACAAACTGGGTAAATCCGATTAATGGTTTTATTGAATATCCAGCTAAAACCTTTGCTAAGAGAAGTCACAATCACCTCAAGATCAGAAAAGTATATTGGAAGTAGCAGGCAGTCAGGGCTGCTGTCATTATTTTGCCTAGTCCTGATTGGTTGGGTATATATTTCTGTAATTGGGCGATCAAGTAGCGTTATAATTAGAAATAATCAAAAAAAGTGTACGGCATTCACTTTATGCGGAAAGGTGGTTTCATGGAAATCTTGTCATCTATTCAAAGCCCCGGCACTATATTTAAGAAAGATGATCTTGTTTGGGGGGTATTGGGCACTGCCCGGATTGCCGAAAAATCCGTTATCCCGGCTATCAACGCAACCAGGCACAACGTGGTAGCAGGGGTGGCAAGCCGCGACCTGACTCGTGCGCTTGAATTTGCCAAACCGTTCGAAATTTCCAAGTCTTATGGCAGCTACGACGAACTGCTGGCAGATCCAATCATCCAGGCGGTCTACATCCCACTGCCTAACAGTGAACATGCTCCTTGGGCAATCAAAGCCATGGAAGCAGGCAAGCATGTGCTTGTGGAAAAACCCTTTGCCCTAACTGCGGACGAGGCACAGATGATGGTGAGTGCTTCGTTGGAACATTCAGTAGTACTGATGGAAGCTTTCATGTACCGCTATAATCCGCGTTTCAACAAGATTCTGGAATTAATTCGTAAAGGCGAAATTGGCAGAATACGCTTTATCAACTCCAGTTTTAGCTTTGCGCTATCCAATCCCGATGACATCCGTCTGACCTCCAATTTGGGCGGAGGAGCGTTGTATGACCTGGGTTGTTACTGTGTGAATTTCCAGCGTCAATTGGCGGGCAGAGAGCCAAAAACCGTCCAGGCGCTGTGTTATACGGGCAACACTGGGGTGGACCTGCAAATGACCGCTACACTCGATTTTGGGGATTTGATTTACTCTCATTTTGACGTTGCCTTTAATGCCACCAACCAGCAAAGCACTCGCATCATTGGGACAGAAGGAACTCTGGATATTGTGCAGCCATTCAACCCCGGTGGGGAAGCGACCCATGCTCTCCTAACCAAAGGCGGGGACACCAAAAAAATATCCTTCAGGGGCGAAAATGACTACATTAAGATGGTGGAGCACTTTTATTCTGTGGTGATGAGCCGGGAGGCTCCTTTCTTTCCGCTCTCAGATGCGATCAAGAATATGGTTGTGATTGATTCGCTTTATCAGTCCTCGATTGATAAAGGCAGAGTGGTCATGCTATCCAATACTGGTGCGCTTTAAAAAACAGCTTCAAGAAGGTTTTATTTGTTTAGAATGCACAATAAAATTAAACTTCGAAAGGAATGGTTTTTGGAATAATACGAAAGAATTTAGGAAGAACCTTTTCTAATTAAGGATGAAAAAACTTCGGAGACGGGATTTTCTGTTACTCCTATTTCATTCTGTTCTGATAACAAGGTTTTCAACGGTCCAGTTTGTGATATTATTTGAAGGTCTACTTACTAATTCCATATCGAAAAAGAAAGCTATAGACATAAAATTGTTTTGGTAAATAATTTGATTTTGTCTTTAAGTGACAGCTTGCGGGTTGTCTTTTTCTGTATTGATGCAACGACCTAAAGAATGGAGTTGTATGGATAATAAAAAAATACTTGATCGAATACTGATGGTCGAAACTGAAGCGAGCAAGGAATATGAGGAAGCCTTAACCGAATCAAAGCAAGCTTCTCTGGTTGCAGAAGGTAAACTGCAAAATTTGCTAATTCAAGTTGAGAAGGATGCACGTGAGGAAGCAGCGCAACTTTGGAAAGAAAAACAGGAAGAACTTGATGCCAATAAAAATAGCGGGGGGCTTGACCAACACATGAATAAAAAATTGATGAAAGCAAGAGAGCGGGTGGAATCAACGGTAGATGCTCTGCTTAAATCTTTGTTGAAAGAAGAGGAAGACTAATATGCCAGCCAAGTCTGGAGTTGGTGCTTATGGTGTTGTCAACGTGCGAGTGCGTGTGGCTGTTTCCGAATTTCTATCCGCTGAAACACTCGCCAAGTTGGAAACGGCATCTGGCTTGAAGGCATTCGTGCTTTTATTAAACGATACAGTCTACGGACCAATGGTATCTAAGCTAAACAGGTCGGACGGCTCGGATATCAATGCACGTCATATCGCATATCAGATTCGTAAGCGCGTTTCCGAAAAATTCATGCTCGTCAAGAAATATTCCCCTGAAAATGTCAGACCATTGATTGATCACCTGTTTCGAATTTACGAAATTGATAACCTAAAAGTTACTTTCCGCGGCATACAGTTAGGAGATAGCTGGGAAAAGATCCGGTATCTTCTTTTTCCAATGGGGGAGTTTGACACACTACCATATCAGGAAATGACTAAAACACGATCCGTTGAGCAGGCAATTGAGTTGACGCGTGGAAGTTCATATTATGACTCACTCAGTTTAGCTAAATCGCGCTATACCAAGGAGGCATCCCTCTTTCCTTTAGAAGTTTTATTGGACTTAGAATACTGGCAAAAAGCATGGGAATTAGCCAATGCTTTACCTGGTATTGATGGAAAGATCTCTCGTGAGCTAATTGGTGAGATCATCGAACGAAACGACCTGATATGGGCTAGTCGCTATAAGACTTTTCATCATCTTTCAGTGGCAGAAATTATTAATTACACACTTGGTATTGGTCCCAAAGTACAGGATGATGTTATTCGCCAGATTGCTAACGGTGTGCCACTTTCTGAAATTATCCCTAAGATCTATCCTTCTTTAGCGGTAGTAAATGATAAAAGTTTGGATGAAGTACGGGAATTATCGTACTGGGAAGTGATGCTTCAACGCATGTTCCGTCAGCATTGCCGATCCAAGTTGATGGGCTCCCCATTTAATTTGGGTGGACCACTAGCGTATTTGTTTTTATTGGAATATGAAATTCAAGATCTGACTTTGCTGATTGAAGCCAAATCGCTTGGACTGCCCAAAGAGAGATATAATCCATTCCTTGTGAATAATCCTGTCAGTCAACCAATGAGAAACTGAGGAAACATGGGCGTATTTCGAACTGAAAAAATGTCGCATGTTGAAATCGAGTTTCCTCAACAGAATCTTAACCAGGTGACCAAGACCCTCGCATACGCTGGTTATGTTCAGATTGAGGATATGAGCTCTCTAAATATGCGGAAAGACTCCAGCTTTGATTCTGAAATCTTAAACAGGAGCAATGAATTTGCTCAACTGGAAGCTGACTTACTTACTGCTATGGGCCAGTTAAATCTTAAACCTGGCAAACCACCCGAGCAACCAATTACTCCCGTCACAGAACCTGCGCATATCCGAGATGAATTTGAGAAAGTCCGAAAAGAAATCCAATCTCTTAATAATGAATTGGACGAAGCCAAGCAGAGACTTCAGGAGCTTAATCAATACCTGTCCGTGACGACACCCTTTTATGGACTGGGAATTGATTTTAGTGCAACTCGAAACCGGCGCTATTTATATTCCATTCTTGGCATTATGCAGACCAATAAAATTAACCGTTTTAAGGAAAGCCTTGGGAAGATTCCCTTCGTTTTACTGACGCTTAAACAAGAAGATAGCAAAACAACCGTGTTGCTTTTAGGCCCGCGGCAATACCGTGATTACTTTAGGTACAGTGCACGCAGCGCATATCTCAATACTCTTGAATTGCCTGATGATTTTACAGGAACACCAGCAGAAATAATCGAGCGAACCAATAGTGAAATCGCACAAACAGAAGCCCAAATTGATTCATTAACCTCTCAGTTAAGCGAACTAAGGAGTTTAGAAGCTGCCCATCTCATAAAAGTGTATTGGCAGATACGAATTAATCGTAAGATGTCTGACCTAATTTCCCACTATGGCAAGATGAAACATGATTATCTTGCCAGCGGATGGATTCCGAGCCGCTACGAAGCGCAGTTTATTCAAGAAATAAATGCCATCGGACCAGAAGTTTTAGTGAATGTTCTTTCTGATAAAGAACTTGAAGGTGATTTACAGCCGCCAATTAACTTAAATCATAAAGGGCTCCTGCGAGGATTCCAGTCTTTGGTGACAATTTATTCGACACCTGTGTATCAGGAGGTGGATCCTACTTTCCTGGTCATGTTAATGTTTCCCCTCTTATTTGGTGCTATGTTTGGAGATGTTGGCCAGGGCATCTTGTTTGTTATTGCCGGGCTGTTATTAAAAAGTAAGAAAATCAAGCAAGTGCAGCGATTAGCAAACATTGGTTCTGTCATCTTACTTTGCGGTATTTCCTCGGTCTTTTTTGGATTTATGTATGGGAGTTCCTTTGGATTTGAAGATGTATTCCAGCCAGTTTGGCAGCGTCCGATCGAAAATATAACAGATATTCTCATTGTTACTGTTGCTGCAGGGGTTGTGGTCATAACCCTGGCAAATATCCTGGCAATAATCAATGATTATCGGAGTAAAAATTATGGCCATATGTTGTTTAGTGGAAAGGGTATTACTGGCCTGATCCTATATTGGTCTCTGATCCTACTATTACTAACATCACTAATTCCTTCCATCTCCGCTCCTTCAAATCTTTTATGGGGAGTGGCCATTCTTTCCATGTTGATTGTCATGTCTTCCAGTGTCCTTGAAAGGTTGATGATCAAACACCGTCCTCTGATTGAAGGTGGAGTATTAGTCCACTTTATTCAATCTTTCTTTGAGCTTTTTGAAGTGTTAATTGGATATTTCTCCAATACTCTTTCATTTGTGAGGGTAGGGGCTTTTGCGATCGCGCATGCGGGGCTGAGCCGGGTATTTTTGGTATTAGCCGAAATGATCAGTCCTGTGAAGGGTGTAAGCTATTGGATAGTGGTTGTGATTGGAAACTTGTTTATACTTGGTTTTGAGGGCATGGTAGTTGGTATTCAAACTATGAGGCTTACGTATTACGAGTTTTTCAGTAAGTTCTTTAAAGGCGGTGGAAGAAGATACCATCCGTTAAAAATTTTGGATTCTTCGAAATAAGGAGTTAAATATAATGTCTGCACTTACTTATGTGGTGGTTATTTTGGTAGGTATGATCCCAATGATACCTGCGTTGATTTATTTCTTGCGCAATAAGCGAAATCAACCTTATAAGGCTACAAAGCGGCTTTTAGTAGGCCTTAGTGGCGCAAATACAGTGATCGGCTTAATGGCGGTGGCACTGGGTGTAATTTGGCTCCTAACACCACAGACTGTACAAGCTAGCAACGCTGTTCAAACAACCCAGGTTGATCAATATGCTTCACTGGCCGCAGCAATTTCAACCGGTCTTGCCTGTATTGCCTCAGGTATCGCGGTGGGTAATACTGGCTCTGCAGCGCTAGGCACAATTGCAGAAAAACCAGAAATGTTTGGTCAATCGTTGATTTTTGTGGGACTGGCAGAAGGAATCGCAATTTACGGGTTGTTGATTTCATTTCTTATTCTCAACAGGTAGGCATGAATGAAAATCAGGGTGATTGGACACCCACAGGCGGTCCAGGGTTTTGCATTGGTGGGCGTGCTGGGGGTGGTAGCGCAAACAGAAGCTGAAATCACCAAAGCTTTGGATATGACACTGGCTGATCCTGATGTTGGCCTCATCCTAATATCAAGTGATGCTGCCAGGATGATCCGAAAACGTTTTGATGCTTTGCAGAATTTTGGTGACACCCCTGCTTTGATCGAGATTCCTATACCAAATGAAGGTCATGAAAGTAGCTCTATTCTGCGGAAGATGGTAGAAGAAGCAATCGGAGTACATCACACAGAAAGTGAAAAAAATGGATGAGACGGAATTAAAATCGGTATCCGAACGTGTTGAGGAATTGTGCAAAGTCATTCTCACAGATGCACACACAGAAAGTTCTCAGTTGCGGGAGGGTGCTGCTCAGTTTGTGCAGGAAGTCCTTGAAAAAGGGGATGCCCAGGCAAAAGCACTGAGACAAAAGATTCTTGATGAAACCTGGGAAAAGATCCATCAGTATCAGGATGAAACTGAAAATGAAATGAAGCAAAAATCACGTACTGTTTGGTTAATTGAACGTGAAAAACTTCTGGACCTAGTTTTTGACAACCTTGAAGCCAGATTTCCCGAGGTGATTAAAACTGAGGAATACCAACTAACCCTGCCTGAATGGATTCGAGAGGCTATTCAGAAACTTCAATCGAAAGAAGTGATTTTGCATCTTGACCCTTTCTCGAACGAACTGATTTCTGATGAAGTGCTTATGAAGTTACAAGCGGAATCTTCCGTCAAGCTGCAGCGTGGAGAAGCCTTGACCGATAGGCATGGTGTGCTCGCTGAAAGCACAGACGGTCATCGGGTTTTCGAAAACACTTTGGAAGCTCGTTTGGAAAGACAAAAACCATTTTTACGCCCCCAGGCAGCAAGATTGTTGTTCGTCGAGGAAGAACATGAATAAATCCATAGGGAAGATTTCAACGATCAATGGTCCAGTCATTCGTGCCAAAGGTTCCCGGCACGTGGAAATGGGAGAACTTGTTGGAATTGGTGAAGGTCACCTGGTGGGGGAGGTGATTGGTTTGCAGGACGAGATCATCACCATTCAAGTATACGAAGAGACCAGCGGCCTTAGACCGGGCGAGCCAGTATTTGGTACCGGTGCTCCACTTTCAGTGGAGTTGGCTCCGGGCTTATTGGGCAGCATCTTTGATGGAATTCAGCGTCCTCTGCCGAAAATTGAAGCTTTGCAGGGCGACTTCATCAGCCGTGGCATCCAAGTGGACGCGCTGGATCGTGAAAAAATCTGGCAATTTACCCCTGGTGTAACTGCGGGTGAGCAAATTACGGAAGGTTTCATTTTAGGTTCTGTGTCTGAAACCGATGCATTAATTCATAAGATCATGGTACCTCCTGGAAAGAATGGAATCTTGCATTGGATTGCCCCTGCGGGTGGCTATACCATTACCGATACCATTGCCAAATTGGAAACCCCTACTGGGGAATTGAATCTATCCATGCTCCAACAATGGCCTGTTCGCGTACCCAGGCCAGTGGAATCCCAATTGAACAAAAACCAACTCCTTGTCACGGGGCAACGCATTCTGGACACATTTTTCCCTATGGTCAAGGGCGGTAGTGCTGCTATTCCTGGCGGGTTTGGAACGGGCAAAACAGTCACCCAACATCAAATTTCTAAATGGGCTGATGCCGATGTCGTGGTATATGTTGGCTGTGGTGAACGGGGCAATGAAATCACCGAAGTTTTGCAGGAATTCCCAAAACTGACTGACCCGCGTAACGGGCACCCATTAATTGAACGTACTATTATCATTGCCAACACTTCCAATATGCAGGTAGCAGCGCGGGATGCCAGCATTTATACTGGCATTACCATTGCCGAATATTACCGGGATATGGGCTACCATGTTGCCATTATGGCTGATTCAACCTCCCGTTGGGCTGAAGCAATGCGGGAAATCTCAGGCCGGCTGGAAGAAATGCCAGCCCAAGAAGGCTACCCAGCCAACCTCTCTTCCCGGCTGGCAGAGTTTTACGAGCGTGCTGGTCTGGTGAAGAACTTAAACGGAAGTCAGGGCTCTGTTAGCGTCATTGGCGCGGTCTCACCTCCTGGAGGAGACTTCTCTGAACCAGTGACCCAATATACCATGCAGTACACCCGTGTGTTTTGGGCGCTGGATAAGTCCCTGGCGTCAGCCAGGCACTTCCCTTCGATCAACTGGCTAACCTCATACAGTGAATACATCGACTCAGTGGCAGAGTGGTGGCAGAACGAAACCGGCCAGGATTGGCGGTTCATGCGGGCAGAGGCAATGGAAATTTTGAATGAAGCAGACCATCTCAACCAAATTGTCCGTTTGGTCGGCTCTGACGCATTGCCGGATGAGCAGCGTCTGGTGCTCGAGACAGCGCATCTGTTGACTGAGGGGTTCCTTCAGCAAAATGCCATGGATGATGTGGATACTTATGCTTTACCTTCTAAGCAGATTGCCATGCTCGGGCTGATCTTGCGTTTTCATGAGCGGGGGGCTGCCATTATAAAAAAAGGTGCTGTGATTGGCGCCATACAGGCATTACCAATCGTCCATACGCTGCTGCGCATGAAGAGTGATATTCCAAATGACAAGGTAGCTCAGATGGATAATATCAGGCAAGAGCTCGACACTCAGATGGATACATTGGAGATGAAATATCAATGATAAAACAAAATCTAAGTGGTGGAAAAGAAGTAATCGGCATTGCCAAAGTGGAAGGTCCATTGTTGGTAGTGGAAGGAATTGGTACTGTTGCGTATGATGAAATTGTCGAGGTTACTGAACCAAATGGTACCAAACGTTTGGGCAAAGTCTTGGAAGTGGGTGAAGATTTTGCGGTGATTGAAGTGTTTTCAGGAACAACGGGTCTTTCATTGGATGGAACCCGGGTTAAATTTACCGGTAAGTCATTGCAAATCCCGGTCTCCCAAGAAATGTTGGGACGGGTATTCAACAGTTTGGGTGAACCGATTGATGGATTCCCCATGCCGGTGGCAGACCAATATGCTGATATTAATGGACTGGTTATCAATCCTTCTGCCCGGGTTTATCCGGAAGATTACTTGCAGACTGGTATCTCTGCCATTGATGGAATGAATACCCTGGTGATGGGTCAGAAATTACCGATTTTTACTGGTGCAGGGTTACCCCATGATCGTCTGGCGGCTCAAATCATCCGTCAGGTTCAAATTGGAAAGCCAGCCAGTGCGGGTTCGGATTCCGTGGAATCTTTGCACTCCCTGAAAGAGGAAGATGATACTGAAAATTTCAGCATTATCTTTGCTGCCATGGGTGTCAAGAATGATGTTGCCGCCTTCTTTACCCATGAATTTACCAGCAGCGGGGCTTTAGGCAGAGTGACCATGTTTCTTAACCTGGCAGTTGACCCGACCATTGAGCGATTATTGACGCCGAGGGCAGCCTTGACATTAGCGGAATATCTCGCGTTTAGTTGTGATCAACATGTGTTGGTAGTGATGCTGGACATGACGAATTATTGTGAAGCGCTAAGACAAATTTCTAACAAGCGTGGGGAAGTACCGGCCCGTAAAGGTTTCCCGGGATATATGTATAGCGACTTGGCTTCGCTATACGAGCGCACCGGCAGGATCAAATCCAGTAAAGGCTCAATCACACAGATCCCAATCCTTACTATGCCCAACGATGACATCACCCACCCCATTCCGGATGTCTCCGGATACATTACCGAGGGGCAAATTGTGCTTTCACGCAATCTGAATCAGCAGGATGTTTATCCGCCTATCAGTGTGTTACCATCCCTCAGCCGTTTGATGAAGGATGGCATTGGCACAAGCAAAACCCGGGCAGATCATCCCAATTTGGCTTCACAGTTATATGCTGCCTATGCCCACGTTCAGGATGTGCGTTCTCTGGCATCGGTGATTGGTGAAGATGAATTAACCCCCGTTGACCAAAAGTATCTGACATTTGGGAAGGCATTTGAATCAAAATTTCTCAACCAGGCTTATACTGAAAACCGATCAATAGAGGAGACACTGAATATTGGCTGGGAGCTCATATCCTACTTGCCAAGAACTGAATTGATTAGGTTGAGAGCTGATGAACTGGATCAATATTATCGGCCGCAGCCATGAGTATCATTGATATTGCCCCCACCCGCAGTAACCTTTTTCAGCTCAAGTCTTCATTGACTTTTGCCAGGGAGGGGTATTCCATCCTGGATAAAAAGCGCGAAGTTTTAACAATTGAACTTATGTCACTGGTTGAACAGACAGAAGCCGAGCGGGAAAAAGTGTTGGGGCTGATGGAAGAAGCCTACCGAAAATTGGAACTGGCGCAACTCACGATGGGGGAGGAAAAAGTGGAGTGGGCAGCGTTGTCGGTGAACAAGACTATGGAGGTTACAGTTATCAGCCATGGGATGATGGGTGTGCCGCTCCCGAACATAGAGGGTCATGGATCCCCTCCTGAATTAAGCTACAGCCTAAGCGATACAACTGTCCCATTGGATGAGACCACCCTGGCTTTTAGAGCGGTGTTGGAGGAGATTCCAAACCTAACCAGCCTGGAGATCAGCGTCCGAAGGCTTGCACGCGAAGTAAAAAAGACACAGCGCCGCGTTAATGCCTTGGAACGCATCTTTATACCAAATTATGAAGAAACAATCCGATATATCGTGGACAGCCTTGAAGAACAAGACCGCGAAGAGATCTTTAGGATGCGATGGCTGAAAGAGTCCAAAGAAGAATAAAAGTAGCTCTGCAATAAACAGGCCGCGTGGTGGCTTGCTGAAATTGGGAAGATGGGGTGGGGGTACAAGGGATTCGTGCCAAACAGGTGTCATCCATAGGGTCATTATTAAGGTGGGTAAGGGTCGGGTTTCCGTGATCAGTTTGTCCGGTTGAAAACAGTTTCTGCCTTATCACTCATCTGCCCTGAGGATTCTCTCCAGTGGATACCCTTATGGTTATCTCAGTCCATTGAGTTTGAAAAACCATTGAATTAAAAGAAGCTGCCTAAAAATGCCGGGGCAGCTTCTTTTGATTGTATGGTATGGCGATTTTCTACGGTGTAGGTGAAGGGGTCATCGTCCGTGTGGCGGTGGCGGTAGGCACAGGGGTCACCAGGTTAACCGGTATTTTCAACAGATCGCCAATATAAAGGTCATTATTATCTTCAATTTCATCCAAATTGTTATTTCTGCGATAGCGATTGGTTTCGGAAACAATCCGATCCACAATAGAGTTGAAGCGGACTGCCAGGTCTTGAAGGTTATCCCCTGAGCGAACAATGTAATCAATGATGGTGCCGCGGCCGATATCGGTGGGCAATGGCGTGGCAGTGGGCATTTCCTGGCCCGGGGCAGGGATCAGAATGGTATCGCCAACATTGATGATGCAGCCACTATCAAGGTTGTTCAAGTACATCAGCACTTCCAGGTCAGCGCCAAATTTTTCAGCTATGGAAGTGCAACTGGTATCATCTTCCTGCACAACGTACTCAAAAGGAGCCGAGGGGGTAAAGGTCGGCGTGATGGTCGGCGTTTCCGTGATGGTTGGTGTAGTTGTAAACGTTTTGGTAGGGGTGACCGGTGTGGGAGTAAAGGTCGCCGTGGGGGTAGGGGTATTGGTTGCAAATGGATGGAAGCCACCCCCGCCCAGGTTGCCGGTAGCCCACAGCACAATCAGGACAATACCTGCTACAATCAATATCCCTGCCAGAATACCGACAGCGAGCCTGCCGGATCTCTGCTTCCTCCGGTAAGAAGAGAGTGGACTTTGCGATTTCTTTTTCTTTGCCATAGTGTATCCTTTCATCCCGATTGGAAACAGGGTGATGATAAAGCATATTAATCGGTAATAGGCACTTTTGTCAAGTATACAACAACTTCAGCTAAAGCAGTACAAAGACGGGAATTAATCGGAGTAAATACATCAGCCCAGACAATTTTTATGATCGTGTTCTTGCACGTATTTTTGCAGGTACTGCCCGGTGTAGGATTTGAGGTCTGCGCAAATCTGCTCAGGAGTGCCTTCCGCCACTACTTCCCCGCCGCGGAACGTGGCTTTGAAGATGGGGTGAGGGAACCGGTGGTGACACTGGCGTTTAGAGGGGGTATATTGTTCTTGGCAGATATTGACAATCTGTATCCTTTAGGATACAATCTTTTCAGATGATTGAAATCCGAGAGACTCAATATTACAAGAAGTGGTTCAGTGAATTGAAAAACAGAAAAGCGAGAGCAAGGATTGATGCTCGGCTCAGAAAGGTCTCTTTAGGAAATCTCGGTGATGTAAAACCCGTGGGAAAGGGCGTTTCAGAACTTAGAATAGATTATGGTCCTGGATACCGCTTATATATTCTGGGCTTTGACAAAACTATCGTGATCCTGCTTTGTGGTGGTGATAAATCCTCACAATCCGGTGATATAGAAAAGGCGCAAGAACTCGCGCAAGCAATAAGGAGCAGTGGAAAATGAAAAAGGAGCAAGTAACCACAACGCTTTGGGATGCAGCGGAGCATCTTGAAAGCGATGAAGACATCATTGCGTATCTCGACGCTGCCTTAGAAGACGGAGATACCGCCTTGATATCAGCTGTTATTGGGGATATTGCACGTGCCAAAGGTATGTCTGAAATTGCCATGAAAACTGGTTTGGGGCGCACAAGTCTATACAAAGCCTTATCCCCTGAGGGGAATCCTGAATTTGCCACTATGGTTAAAGTTGTTGAGGCGCTTGGATTAAAATTTCAAGTCACCCGTGCAGATACCAGTGACCCGAAGAGCAATAAAGCAGAAGTGGAAAAGGGCAGTCTGGCAGAACAATTAACCTGAAGAGTGTAAAGGTTTTCACTTACCTGAATTTCAAAAGCAAGCAGGGGGATGATTGCGAACTATAGCGCAACCGGCCTGACTAAGGCAACGGCCATTGCGGGCGAGGCGCGGCAATCTCAGCGCACGCCTGAACCTCGTTATTTTCGGGAACTCCGCGGATTTTGGCCCCGCGCCCGGTGGAGAAACCGGCACGATCAAGCGGGCAGACACGGGGGTCTGCCCCTGCCGGGGTCGCAAGCAATGCGAAGCGAACTCACCTTCCGTTCACCTGACAATCTGACACCAAAGCAGGGTGATTACGCCTTGTATTGCTCAATTCTTTCGCTCAGCCGGCCGGCAAGATAGCTGCTGGCATCCCGCAAGGCGTTGTGGATCAAGATCGCTTCCTGGCGGTAGTATTTCTTTTTCTCGTTGTTCCAATGGGCGGGCGGCGGTGCCAGGTTGGTGATCCGGTCGGCCAGCTTGACCAGCCACACTTCCCGGGGCTGCTGCCGGATTCTCTCCAGGCTGTCTGGTATCTGTTGCTCTTTTGGGAGCAGGCCGTTTTTGGTGAGCGCTAACACACCCTGCGCAACCGGCAGACCGAACTCTGTTTCGAGCTCATGGAAGGTTACGGCAGTATCTTCGAGCACGTCATGCAAAAGCGCACATTGCACTGCCAGGTCGCCATCCAGCCCATCTGCGCGGCTCAGGGCAGCCATCACCTCCATGCTCACCAAGCTGATGTGCGTGATGTAAGGCAGCTCCGTGCCGGTCACCAGCTGCCCGTGGTGGGCATGGGCGGCATATTTGAAGGCCCTGCTGTAAGTATCGGGGGACCAGGAAACCATTAATCACCATCCGGCTCTTTATCTGTAGGAAACAAGTCATTCTTCTTAAATAATTCTACCCCGCAATCCACACACTCCCACTTGGGATCATCTTCGGTAATACAGCAGCCCCCTATGGTAATCTTCCCTTCGTCTAATTTCCTTTGCAGGTCCTCAGAATATATGGGATATCCATACTGGATTGTTGCGATTCGTTTGGACTTATACACCGGACAGGTTCTTGTTTTTCGCAAAAATTCATATCTGGTCATGCTAATTCTCCAATTCATTCAAAAGACGATGTTGTATGTTTATTAGATTAGTTTCAAATGGAATTGATTCGACTGGCGGCAGGGAAATGATTGTGAACCGCAGTCAGCCTCAAACCGGTAAAAATTGACAATTGGGGCGGTGGACAAGGCTCACCACAGTCGCTGAACATTATTGCAATTAAAGTAACCATTGACTCAGCAACTGGCTGAGTTTGCAAAGTAAGGGTTGATGACAAAGGAAGAGATTGATTCCCCATGTCAGCACATATAGGTAGCCTGTTTGCGGAGGAAAAAGAAAAATGCCATGCTTTACTCGCGACCCTATAGGTTAGACTTGGTGTCAAAAGTACGATCAAGGTGGGTTTTGGTGGGCAGCGTTACTAAAACAATTGACGGATAAGCACCGCTGATTATTTCGCGACATCTTAGAAAAAAATCTATAATATTTTATTGTTGCATTTCGTAATATTTAAATCCGCCACCACCTTGCCAATGAACCGCTTTTGTTATACCTCCATCATCTTTTGCATCGATTACTTTTTTTAGTCTAAAAACACAAATATCATCCAGTTGATTACCGTTTTCTAGTCCGATCCATTTGCGATTTAACTTATGGGCAACCGCACAAGTAGTCCCGGAGCCTAAGAAAGCATCAAGAACCCAGTCCCCTTCATTTGTTACAAGTTGGATAATACGTTGTAGTAGGCGTTCAGGTTTTGGGGTTGTAAAGACACTGTCATTAATGTTAATAAATTTTTTAATTTCCTTTTTGCCTTCGCTATTATCTCCAACCTCATCTCTCAACCAAATAGTTCTAGGGACTACCCCCTTTTTTACGTCCGCTAAAAACCTCTTTAGTCTCGGCATTGAATTCCCATTATCGCCAAACCAGATTCTGTTGTCATTAACTAATTCATCAAACCTATCTCTAGAAATCCCCCAACTTCTACTTTTAGAAGGTTCGACAACACGGCCGCTAGGTAAAGTTACAGGATATATCCACAAAGGATTAGGTGTTTTTACTGTCAAATCACTAGAAGTCCATAACCCTCTAGGATCGTTATCTTTGTTTATATACCTAGAATTTTGTTCTTCAGAACGTTCTATCATGTTGATTCTTAATTTTTTGATATTTTTAGCGTAAATTAAAATAAAATCATGGACATCGGAAAAAAATTTTGCATCATTTTGAGGCGCAAATTTCTTTTGCCATACAATTGTTGCCACATGATTTCCCGTGTTGTTTTTATTGCTACAGTTTTTTTCTTGACCCAAAAAAATTTCGTCCATAAGAATTTTTAGATAGGGCATTTCATCATCATCAATATGTACCATAATAGCGCCATCTTCAGAGAGCAATTCTTTCATAAGTTCTAACCTTATTTTCATCATTGAAAGCCAAATGCTATTTTCTAATCCATCGGCATAATGGTCAAAAGTTTTGCCCGTGTTAAAGGGTGGATCAATATAAATACATTTAATTTTCCCTTTAAAATCATCCTGTAATATTTTTAAAGAGTAAAGGTTATCTCCTTTGACGAAAAAATTATTACCAGAAGAATATATGTTAGTTTCCACAGTATTATATGTTCCATAAGAAAACTTTTCAACAAACCGTAAGGTTGGAATTTCATCGTAACTACCCCATATAGGTTTGTTATCTTCGTCTAAGCCTAACAGGACCTTGTTTTTTTTTAGCCAATTTAAACTTACTTCTATTTCATTAAACATGATATCCTCCCGAAGCAAACTTATTTTGAAAACCACATTTTTGCTACGTTCATAGAATGGAGAAACCGCTCTAGTTGGCTATATTCAATCATCAAATCAAAGCTATTTTTATCATCAATCTTGCCTATAATATTCGTGCCTATGCTTGCGCCTAAATGATACCTATTTCCTCGAGTATACTTTTCAGCATCGATGTAAACTTTGGATGCCTCTACTGCAAAGTTCTTATCAGCATAATTTGCTCTAAGGCATGCGGGAATCCACGTAATTGGTTTAGCTTCGCCTAATGGCATCCCACCAGGATATTCCCTGCCGTTAGGATCTGGGGTACTTCTTGGTGAATCATCAAAAGTTATTGATAGTGACTTAATAAAAGGAGTTAATATGTTTATGATTATATCTAGTTGGGCTTCATCAAAATG
The DNA here is from genome assembly GCA_049301715.1 of Anaerolineaceae bacterium. GTDB lineage: Bacteria > Chloroflexota > Anaerolineae > Anaerolineales > Anaerolineaceae > Mesolinea. The sequence continues at coordinate 73,061 of JBAQLH010000021.1, read as the reverse complement.
TATATCTGTTCTGTCTTTTGCTCCCAAAGAGGGATTGGATTTCATGTCTTCAATAAAAACAGTGTTAAATATTTTAATTTCCAGTTTTTGAATTTCTGAAAGTGAATAAAATTCGATAGAAGGGTTATCCCCCCTCGCACGATCTGTTCTCAAAACAAGCATTTTCGATGATACTAAATTACTGGCATACTGAACTTCACTAATCCCTAACAATTCCATTTTTATCATTCCTTAAAGTGGATATATATCAAGGCTTCTTTTCCATTGATTAGCAAAGCAAAATCCTGTGATAGGATACCCTAAATGTTCTCTATTAACTAAACCTATCGCTTTCAACGGAACGGGGACATATTTTAATGAAAGTACACTCATGTCCTCGACAAATCCCCATTGTATTTCAGTTTCTGTCAATTTATAAAAAAGCCGTTTAAGTAAAGAAATCATAGTCCTAAGTTCATCAGACGTTGTTTTCATATATTGAGCGATATTATCTAAATCTTTATCAATCAAGGAAACCATGCCCCCGAAAATATAGATAAAATCCTGAAGGAATAGAGGTATTTTCGAAGCAACAGCCAGATTATTTCTTGCTAGATTAACGACACTTACAAAACTCTTATCATTGACTTTATCAAGAGATAGAGAGACCCCGTTTTCCAAAGCAATTGCGCATTGTACAGCACAAATTACATACGACACCTTTACTTTTAAAACTAAAAACCCTGCCGCCTGACAAAGCCTATTTATATTCATGTAGTATTCAGAATTTTTATTCCTGGGTTTTATATTTAATTGTCTTGCAATCTTCCGAACAAAATCAGAATGTGTATCTAGTAAAGATTTAATTTGTATCGATTGCTTGACTAAATCCGGTTCTTTCCAAATCTTCCCTATCAATTCTGCCATAAACTTACGAAAATCATTATATGCTTCCTGTTCATCATCGGAAAACTTTCCTGAGGAGGACAAATTATCAATTATTATTTCTTTATTTAAGAGTAGATTACTCATACAATTGGCAGCATAATAGAAAGAAAATTTATCCTTTTGCTCAGTCGTTAGTTCAAGTAACAATTCCTCCAGTGTCTTTACTTGAATATTGATTTCTTTTCCAACTCGCTTAAGATGAGAAATATCATGGCTTTGACAGACCATTATATTGTTATCAGCAGCTATTAAATTTGCCACTCCCGAGAATTTCAATAAATCATCATATTTGCATCCCCGTTTGCATTCTATTAGAGTGGTTTTGACAGGATGAATGCAGAATACCTTAGCCAGTATATCTATCTCACAAACATCAATTTTTCCTAAAAGATCATCTTTATCTTCAACCCACTTCAAATTACAATCTACGTAGTAGTCGCTTGCTTGAAAATATGAGGCTACTAACAACTCCAGGTCTTTACCATCTTTAATTAAGTTAATAGCTTCTACCATGTTGTAAACCATCCAACATTCACTTTATGTTTTAATATACCATTAGCAGCTTGAGAAAACTAGGACTATTAAAAAAACATTATTAATATCTAACTAGTATATCATGCATTAAATTATATGCTTCCAGCAGGAAAGACACAGCAGGAAAGAAACCAGCAGGAAAGAAAACTAGAAATGTTGCCGTATTTCTGGGAACTTGATTTACACAAGCCTATTATTAATCGGAAAATCAATCCAAGAAATTAACTTTTGTGTTAAGCTAATAGTTTAATATATGAGATTCTTTTGGATTAAGAACCAAAATAAGTCTGTCGTTACTTTTCATGATAAATGGCATTCCGGGGCATGTCAACTAAACTATTTAAGTGTTATTCCTTTAGTCTATTTTCCTTTGCGAGCGGGAATATCTTTCAAATGACAGCCGAATGCTAACTTCATTAGACTTCTATCCAAAGGGTCCTTATTCTCTGAGAAATCATGCTATCAAATTTTTGGATGATAAGGCGATTAGCATTTATTAATTCTTGAACATTCTGTAGATTTGTTGCAATACTTTGTTGAACTGAAATTTCAGGCATTGGGATTAATAATTCTTTGATTATCTTTTGTGAAATATTTGGTTGGGCACCTCCGTTACTTACACTAACCAGATATCGTGTCTTGGAAATCAAGAAATAGTACAAAAACTCAGGGATAAAATTTAAGTTTGGTAGTATTGCGCATATTGCTTGGTTTGTTGCAGATTCAAACTTTAATATTCCAACCTGACCTGCTGTGGCTCCATACATTGCGATAAGAACAGAATTTACAGGAATAATTTTAGCAGACGAGTTTTTTAATCCTTCAGCTGTGATGAAAGCTTTGGACTTCGTAATATAACCCTGTCTCACCTCACCACTTCTAAGCCATGGGATCATTCCACCTTCATAATACCTTGTCATAGACTTTAATGGTGTGCCACCTGAAGTTGTCTCACATACATCCCCCAACCTCACCATCGGCCAGGAGGAGTCGATGGGGATGACGGGTTTGTAGTTTTCGACCACCTGGCGGGCGCCATCGATGACCTTCTGGTAGCCTTCGATTTCTTCCACAATCTCACGCTGCACTTCAAGCGGTGGCAGGGGGATTTTAATTTTTGAATATTCAGATATCCAGTATCTTTTATGGGTACTACTATTAAATTGGATATTCTGTATCATATAGAATGCATATTTAATATCAACACGGTCTTTTTTCGCGTGAAGAATTTTCATTGCTGATGATTTCACTTTAAAATGAAAATCTACAAGACGTGATGCTGTTGTGAAATCATCAAATATAATTACTGGAAGTTCATTTTTATATATGCCTTCTTCTTCGTTTGTATAACCCAAGATAAAGGTTTTACCAGGGGTCAATACAGGTGTCTTGTAACTATCGTCATAATTGACACTCTCAACAATATAATTCGTTGGTTGCTCATATTCAAGAACATCTCCCAATTCAACCATTGACCAATTAGTAGTAACTATATCATTTTGAACATATCGATCTTTACTAAGATTATAATCTCCCCCTTCCGCCAGACTGGCTTTCTTGACCACCTGTGCTATCGCAGCATTCTCAGGTGTCGCTGATGGGTCTGCCTGAAAGGCTTTCACCACCCGCAGGGCTTCGGGCAGGTCGTTGGGCTCAATCTCCCGTCTCTGCGCGCCCAAGCCGTAGCCATCCGCCGCCACCTTCAGGAACAAAACGCTCTCGCTCCGGCGCGCCAGCGCCTTATCCAGCAGCAAGATGCTGGTCTTGACCCCGCTGTAGGGGTTGAAGACCCCGGCAGGCAGGGAAACGACGGCAACCAGGTAGTTTTCTTCCACCAGCATTTTGCGCAGGGCTTTGTAGGCATTGCTGGACTGAAAAATGATCCCTTCCGGCACGATCACGCCTGCCCGGCCGCCCACATTGAGGTGCTCGGCGATGTAATCCACAAAAAGCACTTCCGAACGGTTGGCGCGCACGGCAAAGCGATTGTGCGGGCGGATGCCACCTGAGGGGCTCATGAAGGGCGGGTTTGCCAGAATCACGTCAAAGGCATCGTCCCAGCGGTCCTCGGTAGTGAGGGTGTCGTATTCGTGGATGGTGGGGTTGGGGAACTGGTGCAGGTACATGTTCACGCGTGAGAGGCGCACCATATCCGGCGAGATGTCGTAGCCGACGAAGTTCCCGGTCAGGCGTTTCTTTTCGTCCGGGCTGAGCGGTTTCTGCGTATGGGCTTGCAGAATGTGTTTGTAAGCCGAAACGAGGAAGCCGGCCGTGCCGCAGGCCGGGTCGAGCACGGTGTCGTCCTTGCCGGGGTTGACGCAATCCACAATGAAGTCAATGATGTGGCGGGGGGTGCGGAACTGCCCGGCTTTGCCCTGGCTGCCGAATACTGAAAGCAGGTATTCATAGGCGTCGCCCAGGTCTTCGCTGTGGGTGTAGGTGAAGCTGTTGATTTCCTTGAGGAACAGGTTAAGCGTTTCGCTGTCGCGGTAGGGCAGGAAGGCGCCCTTGAAAACATCCCTGAAGAGCTGGGGAATGTACGGGTTTTGGGACATCTGATCCAGAGCGCGCACGTAAAGGTCCAGCCGCGCTTCCCCGCCCAGGCGTTTATCCATCAGCTTGGACCAGGCAAATTGTTCGTAGCCGTTGCTGAAGAAGGAGGGGTTTCCACCGATGCTGACCGAGAGCTGATCCATATCATCCATGAATTTGTAGATCATGGCAAAGGTGATCTGCTCCACCTGGGATTTTGGGTCGGGCACCTTACCGACAAGGATGTCGCGTGCGTTGTCGATGTGGCGTTTGGTTTCGGAATCCAGCATGTTGGTTTCTTTCTCTTGTATCAGGATAAGTAGGTGTTGATGGGGATGTAATCTTTCACGTAAGCAGGCACGCCCTCAATCCACTCTTTGCCGATGGACTGCAAGTCATTCATCGACAGCTTGGGGTTATCCGCCAGGAGCGAGTAATCGCGCTTGTCAATGATCTGGCGGATTTCCGCGTCGGTCAGATAGGCGGTCAAGTAGTTCTTTATGCGCATGGCTTTGCCGGGCTCGGGTTTGTTAATGGCAACAAACTTTTGAAACTCTTCTTCCAGGAGTTCATCGCGGGTCTTGAAGTGATCGATCTGGCCGAAGATGCGCATGAGCACTTCCTTCCAGCTCAGCCGTCGATCCAAGCCCTCGGTTTTCATCAATTTCTCGATGGTGACGTAATCTTCCGGTTTGTTGGCATAGCAATCCCGCAGGCGCTCAATTGCCCGCTCCCATTGGTGGTTCTCCACAGCGTCTGCCAGCGCCTGATCTTCGAGGATGGGTTTGGAGAAGCGTTCAAACAATTTGCGGTCGATTTTCATCCCATCCAGCCCGACGGGGGTTTGCCTGATCGTGCGGAGGGGATCCGGCACGCCGCTTTCGTAGCCATCCATTACGGCAACCGGGCCGGGCAGAGCGGCTGATTGGGCGCCCTTTTGTGGGAGCATGAGGACTTCGTCGTAATTGAACTTCTCCTCAAAGTATTCACAATTGGCGAAAAAGTCGAACAGCTTGTACTTATCCTTACGCGCCGAGAATGTCTCGGGGTTGGCGCCGTGCTTGCGGGTGTATTTGAAACTCCAGCGGCGGGTGCCGCGGCCCTTGATCTGGATGAAGTCCGTAGGCGAGAAGATCGGGCGCATCATCGCCAGGTTGAGAATGTCTTGGCAGTCGTAGCCGGTGGTCATCATCCCCATCGTGACGCATACCCGGGTTTTGCTGGATTTGTAGCCATCCAAAAAGCGGGTTTGCCCGTTGAGGTTGTTGTTGGCAAAGCTGATGCTGTATTCCTGGGCGTCGGGAATAGCGGAGGTGATCTGGATGGCGAAGTCAGAATTGTATTTGCCCGGGAACAGCGCTTGCGCCATCTCGTTCAGGATCTGTGTGACCTTGGAAGCGTGGTTTTGGCTGACGCAGAAGATGATGGATTTGCCGATCTCATTGCTGAGGGGGTCGCGCAGGGCATTTGCCATGAAGGTCTGGCAGAGCTGCTGATTGGTCAGGTCTGAGAAGAAAGTGCGCTCAAAATTACGCTGGTGGAAAGTTTCTTCAGTTTCTTCACCGTCGTTGTCTTCAACCAGGACCGCATACCCTTCATCCCAGAGCAGCTTTGTGGTGATTTCGGTGCGGGCGTCCACTACCACCGGATTAACCAAATAACCGTCGCGGACTCCATCCACCAGCGAATAACGGAAGGTGGGCTCACCCTGCTCACAGCCAAAGGTGCGGTAAGTATCGAGCAACTGACGGCGTTCCCAGGCGCGCGGGTCATTCTGGCTGAGATTTTCCGGATCGATATTCTTGAGATAGTTTTTAGGGGTGGCGGTCAGGCCGAGTTTGTAGCCGATAAAATACTCAAAGACCGCCCGGCTGTTTCCGCCGGAGGTGGAGCGATGCGCTTCGTCCGAGACGATCAGGTCAAAGTCGGTGGGAGAGAACAAGCGCAGATACTTGTTATCAAAGCTCAGCGATTGCACTGTTGTGACTACGATTTCAGCTTTGCGCCAATCCTGTTTGGTTTCCTTATAGATCACGGTCTGGTAGTCGTTTTTGAGCAGGGCAACGAAATTCTTCCAGGCCTGGTTTTCCAATTCGATACGATCCACAAGGAAGAGCACCCGTTTGGCGTTGCCGGTGCGCAGGAAGAGTTTGATCACCGCGGCAGAGACCAGGGTCTTGCCGGTGCCGGTGGCCATTTCAAACAAATAACGGGTGTTTCCGGCGGAGGCGCTTTTTTGCAGGGCGCGGATGGCATCCAATTGGTATTTCCGCAGGATTCTCAGACCCTGATCGTTTACGAACTGTTCTCTTTGGGTGGGATCCGCCCAGCGGGGATCGCGTTTGAAGCCCGGCATTTGGGAAAGGGCGACATAATCCTCTTCGACTTGTTCGCGGGAGAGGGTTTTGGGGTTGGGCTTGAAGCTGCTGCGGTGCTGCACCGATTCAAGCCGGGGAAACTCGGTGATCACCTCGGGATTGCCGCTTTCCAGATCCCAAAAATAGTGCAGGTTGCCATTTGAAAGGATAACAAAGCGAACGTTCTGCGAACGGGCATATTTGCGGGCTTGTTCTTTTCCGTCAAGCGGGGAGCGTTCCTCCCGCTTGGCTTCAAGCACGATCAGCGGGAATCCGTTCTCGTCCAGCAGAAGGAAATCCATAAAACCTGATTTAAGTGTTTCGAAGTCTTCTCCAAGCGCATTGAGTTCGTGCTTGGAGAGGGTCGCTTTGCCTTCAAGGATGATATTAGCAGAGCCTGCTTCCGAGTCGAAGAAACGCCAGCCAGCATCCTCAAGGAGCTTGTTGATTTTTATGCGCGATTTGGCTTCAGCCATATCCGAACCCTTTTGTGAAATTGTCAGGATGAATTATAGCATGCGATTTCTCCCCCCTTCTCCCCCATGTGCCCTACTATTGACCCTTTGGCTTCTACAGGCCCGACTTGGCGCGATTTGCCATGAACGTGACAGCTTCATTCATATTTTCAGGGGTGATTGTAATATCCGGGTGAGCCTTTTGAAACACTCTAAAAACTTCATCGGCGAAACCCTGGCCAATAGCGTCCACGCCTGAAAAGTCCAGGGTGATGTATTTGAACTGGTTCATACTTGCCATCATTCTCCGCCCTTGGGAACGTGAAACATAACCAAGGCCGGGTTCATAAAGCCTTACCTTTATCTCTCCGGTGTCAAATTCCAGATTGTCATCACTGGTAAACCGATTAAATATTGCCATTAATGTGCGGGCTGAGTCTTGTTTTATGCAGAAACTGACCTGAGTACCTGAAAAAGGTTCTCCTGTTTGACGAAAAAAGACGTCATCGATTTGGTTGTCAACGATCATCTCGTAACCATAACTCGAAAGAGCGAAACGATCAGCCGCTTTGGATGTGAAGAATATGCCTTCTCCTGAATGGCGCTCCGGATTGCTGGTGGTTTTCCCCTTAAGCAGGTCTTGCATGGCTTCAAATGGATTTTGCAGCGTTCTGGTTTGCATAACCGACCGAAATACACCCATACCGTTGTCTTCCACTAAAAAACAGAGTCTGTCAGCAGTCATCCAGGTGTTTATATTAACAAAATCACCGTGTGAGTGGTCGATAGCATTATTGATCATTTCACTCAGAGCATATTTTAGTATTTCTCTTACATTTTCTTTGGTGTTTTCGGTGAGTTCTAAGGCTTTTTCAACTGCGCTTACAACCTTGTCTTCTTCCAGCCCTGTTCTGTTATATTTATGATTGAAAGATTTGATGGTTGGTTCAACTAATCCTCGGGGGTCTGAAAGAACATAATAAGCGCCCCTGGTCGTTCCTACCTGGGTGAGCAGCCCTTGCTTTACCAGTGACTTTAGCAGCCGCTGTGCGTACTGGCGTGAAGAGCCAAGTAAATCAGCCAGTTCTTTAGCGGTGAGGCGCCCTTTGGCTGTGAGAACCCCTATGATCTTTTGTTCTTTGGATTTTTCCATAGCTTTGCTGTCGACGAATTGTAAACTTAATTGTAAACCTATTGTAACCTAAAACTACTTATTGTCAACTTATTGTAAACATAAAATGAGGCAATATACTTCCCTTTTTAGGGAGAAAATATAGTATTAAACAGGGCTGACAAGTTTATTTCTATATATTGTAAACTTATTGTAAACCAATAAACAAAGAGAGTGTAGAAAAACCTTTCGTGTCCATGCCCATTTCAAGAAACACATCGCCGGAGCCACAGAGCAGAGCGACGTACACCGAGCGGACAAGGGGCGCAACACGCAAAAACCCAGTGCCGATAGGAGACAAAGGATAGCGCCCCCATTTTCCAAAACCTGAGATTGCTTCGCCAAAGGCCCGCAATGACATGTTTCAAAACCCTCAAACAAGGGAGTTAAATTAGGGGGGCTGTCAGTGCAATCCACCGGCTTAAGGTCTGGAACTTGCCATAAACTATGGTGTCATTCACCTGCCTTATTGGTAAGCTGTACTAGCATTGCCAGGCTGAAAGCCGCCTTGGCTATCCGCCCAGACAATTTTTATGGTCGTGTTCTTGCACGTATTTTTGCAGGTACTGCCCGGTGTAGGATTGGAGGTCTGCGCAAATTTGCTCGGGCGTGCCTTCCGCCACCAATTCCCCGCCGCGGTCGCCGCCTTCGGGGCCCAGGTCAATGATCCAGTCAGAGACCTTGATGATATCCAGGTTGTGCTCGATCACAACCACAGTGTTGCCTGCCTCCACCAGCGACTGGAGGACTTCAATCAGGCGGTGTACGTCTGCGGCGTGCAAACCCACCGAAGGCTCATCCAGCACATACAGGGTACTGCCAGTGGAGCGCCGGGAAAGCTCCTTGGAAAGCTTGACGCGCTGGGCTTCACCACCAGAAAGGGTGGGCGCAGGCTGCCCGAGGCGGATATAGCCCAAACCAACTGCCTGGAGAGTCTCCAACCGGCGGGTAATCTTCGGGAAAGCTGCGAAAAAGTCCATCCCGGCTTCTACGGTCAAATCCAATACCTCGGCAATGTTAAGATCCTTAAACCGCACCTGCAGGGTCTCATGGTTATAGCGCTTGCCATGACAGACCTCACAGGGCACATACACATCCGGCATAAACTGCATCTCGATTTTTAACTGCCCCTGACCCTGGCAGGCTTCACAGCGCCCGCCCTTGATGTTGAAGGAAAAGCGACCTTTTTTGTAACCACGCATTTTAGAGTCGGGCAGCTCGGTGAACAGGTCACGAATGTCATCGAAGATGCCGGTATAGGTGGCTGGGTTGGAGCGAGGCGTGCGGCCAATGGGGGATTGGTCGATATTGATAATTTTGTCCAGGTATTGTGTGCCTTCGATGCGCTCATGCGCGCCTGCCTGGGTATGGGCGCCGTGCAACTGCCGCGCCAGCGAGTTGTAGAGCACATCCACCAACAAGGTGGACTTGCCGGAACCGGAGACTCCGGTAATGCAGACAAACTTGCCCAGCGGGATATCCACAGAAAGGTGTTTCAGGTTGTTTTCAGTAGCACCAACGATGCGTATAGATTTACCATTGCCTTGGCGGCGTTTTTCCGGCAACGGGACGCGCATGCGGCCCGAGAGGTACGCGCCGGTGATTGATTGGGGGTCTGCCTGGATTTGCTCGGGGGTGCCTTCGGCCACGATTTCTCCGCCGTGTTCACCAGCCCCGGGGCCAAGATCAATCACCCAGTCAGCAGTGCGGATGGTCTCATCATCATGCTCGACCACCAGGACGGTATTGCCCAGGTCGCGCAGACCTTCGAGGGTATTCAGCAGCCGGCGGTTGTCGCGCGGGTGCAGGCCGATCGAGGGTTCGTCCAAAACGTATAGCACACCCATCAACCGGGAACCCACCTGCGTTGCCAGGCGGATGCGCTGGGCTTCGCCGCCTGAGAGGGTGCTGGCGGAGCGCTGGAGAGTGAGATAATCCAAGCCAACATCCACCAAAAAGCTGAGCCGGGACTTAATTTCTTTAAGAATGCGTTCGGAAATAGCCGTCTGGCGGGAATTGAGTATTCCTTCAGAAGAAAGCTGGTCAACCCATTCAAGCGTGCGGTTAACTGGCCACTCGGTGACTTCGATTATGTTTTTATCTGCCACGGTGACGGCCAGAGCTTCTTTCCGCAGGCGCTTGCCTCCGCAGGTCGGGCAAGGTTTAACCCCCATGAACTCGGCAATTTTCGTCCGGATATATTCGGACTGGGTTTCGCGGTAGCGGCGTTCCATATTGCCGATGACACCCTCAAAGGTGGTAGTGAAGGAACTCTTACGGCCATTCCTGCCGGTAAATTCCACCTTAATCTCATGCCCATTGCTGCCATAGAGGATCTGGCGAAGTTGTTCATTTTCCAATTCACTGACCGGAGTGTCCAGCTCAAAATGGTTGTTTTTGGCAACAGCTTCAATCATCTGCCAGTAGTATCCGCCGTCTTCGCGGGGACCAGACCATTCCATGGCAGCGATGGCACCCTCTCGCAAGGAAAGGGATTTATCCGGGATAAGCAAGTCGGGATCAATCTCTTGCCGGCTGCCCAGCCCCTGGCAGGTTGGACAAGCGCCGTGGGGGGTGTTGAAGGAGAAGGTGCGCGGTTCGATCTCAATCAGGATGGAGCCGTGTTCAGGACATGCCAGGTTTTCCGAGAATTGGATATCCTCAGCAGGGTTCAGGCTGAGGTTTTGGACGGTCACATAACCCTCCCCGAACTTGAGTGCTGTTTCAATTGAGTCAGTCAGGCGCGAACGGGCAGCCTGAATTTCATCTTCTGCCTCGGGATGAGAGAGCACAACCCGGTCCACGACTGCTTCGATGGTGTGCTTTTTGTAGCGGTCCAACGGGATGTCTTCGTCCAGGTTGTGCACTTCACCATCGACCCTTACGCGCAGGAAGCCAGACTTGCTGATCTCGCTGAAGACTGCTTGGTAGGTGCCTTTTCGTTCCCTGACGACTGGAGCCAGGATCAGCAGGCGGCTGCCCGCCGGCAAGGCTTCGATCGTCTCAACGATTTCCTGGGCGGACTGGCGCTGGACCACGCGGCCGCAAATCGGGCAGTGCGGAACGCCAATCCGGGCAAAGAGCAGCCTGAGATAATCATATATCTCGGTGACCGTGCCAACCGTGGAGCGTGGGTTGTGTGTGGTGGCTTTCTGGTCAATCGAAACCGCCGGGGAAAGCCCTTCAATGGAATCCACATCCGGTTTGTCCATCTGGCCGAGGAACTGACGGGCATAAGAGGAGAGGGATTCGACATAGCGGCGTTGCCCTTCGGCAAAGATGGTATCGAAAGCCAGCGAGGACTTGCCGGAACCTGACAAACCGGTCAGTACAACCAGCTTATCCCGGGGGATTTCGACGGTAATGTTTTTAAGATTATGTTCACGCGCACCGACCACGCGCAGGTTTTCATTTGGCATAAGGTATCCTGGTTAATAATTCAATCATTTGTTCTATTATTGATGTGCAACCAATAATTATAATCACAAACAGAGCCCTGGAGAGGTCGAATTATAACGTTATCAAGTTAGAGGTTTAGAAAGGTTTAATGTTGCTGATGATTGATTATTGGTTGTTGAACCATAAAAAAAGTTAGTCGGAAATAAGCCGGAATAAATACTTGTTTCAGGACGGTCTCCGGACCGAGCATGGGCTTTGGTGGTATGTTTTCTATGTTTCTTCTGTCATGCGGAAGGTTGTGAACCCCCTTGCCTGATTGTAAGTCTCTATCTGCCATGTTGGGTTTCGCTTCAGACCTAAGAGGATCGGTTTATTTGTGGTAATCGCTCAACGCCAACCTATAAAACCCGATTTCTCCGTTCGCACCGGTCTGAGTGCGAAGCCCTTGGAAGTGCCGAGCGCGGGTGTTGACCGAAGGATTACATCTTGCCTTCCTCAACAACAGCAGGGTATACTGGAGCGTACTTTAATAAAGTAGATTTGTTTTGGCTGTGGTATCGGGTTAGTCAAAATAATGCTCAGGCATGGTAATAGTTAATTGACTGCACTTAGCCATCCTCTATATTTGGAGGATAGCTGAGTATTTCGGAGGTTTTGATGAAATTATTTTCCAAAGTTCAAATAGTATTATCTATTTGTATTCTGATGACGATTTTAACCGGCTGTCAGCCAGGAGCACTAAAACCGACGAACACCCCACAGCTAAAAAAAACATCCGATGTGTTAAGCTCGAATACCAATCTAACAGAAACAGCACTTTCGTCTGCAATTGAAATGCCTAGTGCCGTAACACCAAAGGAAACATCCGTTGCAACTGTACTTCCGGTCACCACTGAAGTTTCTGAAATGACAGCAAGAATACTAACAGAGGATGAATTATCGAAGTTTTTTTTGATCTCCCCGTCGAACAAGAGACCAAATATTGCACGAATTTAGGGAAGACTAGGATTGGCAGAATCATATTGGATGAGAAGAACATCTATTTTGTACTTATGACGGAACCAATGAATTTATATAAAATGCCATTCGAATTTGGGGAAAAAGAGTTAATTTATAAATCTCAATTTGAACAAGGCTTCCTGAATATCTTTCCGATGCATCTGACAAATAACTGGTTAGTTTTCATGGATACAAATAACCCCACAGGAAATCCAGACGGCTATTGGCAATTGCTTGCCTTAAACATAACCAACGGAAATCAGATAGAAGTCACTAACCGTGATAAATCAAATACAAGCCTGTTAAATTTCTATGTGTCGGCTGAAAATGGAATTGTCTATTGGACACAATCATCCAGGCTTCGAACCGGTATCTTGTTATCGAACGGGATCCAAACGACATAGACAAGCCTGAGTTAATTGACATAGCACTTCTGAACTTAGAATCACAACATTTCGAGCAGATACCCTATTTTGCTCCAGGGTCTATGCCTCAGTTGAATTACCCCTATTTAGTTTGGAAAAACAACTTAAGATTTGATAACCCGCAAAAGCTTACTTTTTATAACATTGAATCACATGAAACATATTCTTTGCCGTTCATTGGCACGCCTAATTCGGATGTCAAATTATTCAACCAATACCCTTACTATCAAACGATTATTAATCTTCACGGCAAAAATTCACTTACATTTTCTATTACCGATGTCATGAATCGTAAAATTTATATTTATGATCCTGGGGACGGAGATAGAGGGGTAGGAAACGCTGAACTAGGGAATGGATTCGTTGTTTGGAGTTTAATCAATAATATGATGACTAATGATCAGGAAACCCTGCTTTGCAAGATGCCGTTTCCTTTTCAGTAGAATAATATGCTCCCTCTTTAAATGAGATGAGACATTTTCGGGCGAAACCCAGGGATGATATCCTGAACGACCCTCTAGGATTTTAGCGAGTTGTAACCAGTCACCGGGACATCTGTTGGAGATAGTTATCTTTAGCAGAATCATTAAACTTGTAGGTTCCGACGGCATCCCAAGCGAGGCGTTGGTGAAATCGACGAAAAACTCCATAGGACAACCAGACTAAGCTAAATTTGGAGGAGCTACTAACAAGAGATCAGTCATGGATCAACCTTCCAAATTCTGTTTGACCTTACCCTGCCCCAGCTCAATTGAACGCTGGTAGGCGGCCCAAATTGCGCGGGAAATGGCTGTGCGAAAGCCTGCCTTTTCGAGATAATATAACGCCTCAGCGGAAGTGCCGCCAGGGGAGGTCACATCGTTACGCAGGCGGGCGGGATGCTCATGATTTTGGTCGTAAAACTCAGTGCTGCCTCTCAGGGTTTGGACTACCAATTGTTCGGCGATCCGGCGGGGAAAGCCCATGTGAACGCCGGCATCAATCATGGCTTCCATAAACAGAAACACATAAGCCGGTCCGGTTCCAGATAAGGCTGTCGCCATGTCCAGATAGGATTCATCTTCCACAAAGATTTCCTCACCCATGGTTTGGATGATCTGGGCAGTCAATTCCTGCATATCCGAATCTACCTGGGGAGTTTTGGTCCAAACGGTAATGCCAAGACCAATTTGTGCCGGCGTGTTAGGCATGGCGCGTACGATGCAGGTTGTGTCCAATTTCTCAAGTAGGGTTGTGGTTGTTACCCCTGCCAGGATTGAAATAACCAGGGTGTCTTTCCTAAGCGCTCCTTTCAGGGACGTAGCCACTTGGGTCAGACGCTGTGGTTTGACCGCCAGGATCAAGACGTTGGCCCATCTGGCAGCTTCGGCGTTATCCGTCACCCCCCGGGCTCCAAATTCCTGCTGAAGTTGTGTCAGCCTTGCGGCTGTTGGTCCAGCCAGCATGATGTTCCCTGGATCAACCTTGCCGGTATGGATTAGGCTGTCTGTAATCGTCCTGCCCATCACGCCGGGGCCGATGATGGCAATCTTGCAATTCTGGATCATAGTTCACTCCTATTTGTGGGGTTGGTTAATTATAATGATTTGACAAGAAGAAAGAACAGTGGGTGTACAAGCAGGGATGACAACTTAATGGAAGCATGCTGCCAGATCTACCGCAAACCCTGCCCGGAAATGCGCTTTTTGAGGGACTCCACCAGCTTCACCGCACTATAAACCATCAGACCAACCATTCCGCTGTAAAGACAGAATGCCAGCATCTGGGAATCTGTCAAGGTACAGAGTGGATTGCCTTTTACAAATGGCCAGAAAGGGTTCATGTCGGAGTAGATCAAGCTATCCATCAAAACATGCCCTAAACCGCCCAGCAAACCGCTCCACCAGGCCACGGGCCAACTGACCTGAACTGGCGGACGGGATTTTTTGCGGAAGAGATTCAGAAGGGACTCTGCCAAATACTTGCCGGAAAGGGCTGCGGCAGCCCCAAGCACCGCGCCACCTGCAAAAGTATGTGTGATGCCGTGAAGCTGACCCTCACCCGAGAGGATCACCACCAACGGCTGGATATCCACCAGTACTTGAGCCCAACCGTATACGATTAGGCTGAACTTGCCCTGCCCAACCGCTTTGACAGCCATCCCTGGGCCAAGATGAAGAGGAGTAAATGGCATTCCGCTATCTCCTTGTCAGAATACTGTTTCAGGATATTTGGAAGGAACCTGAGCCGATTTTTCAAGCAGATGTGTCTGGCGGGAGTGAAGCGAAGAACCATGCGTATAGTAATCTTTTCCCGGGAAAGTTATCAGGCCTTCGATTTTTTCAGGGTCTTATCCCGGCTCAGATAGCCCATTGACACAAAGCCCAATACGATCGGTATCCAGAAGGATAACAGGCGGTAACTCAGGATTACCACGACACTGATCTCATTGGGCACACCCAGGCTGGTGAAAATGGCTGCCATGGAAGCTTCAATCACGCCAATGCCACCCGGGAATATAAAGGCGATCTTGCTTATCAGGTAGGGCAGCCCATAGCCGGCAAACAACACACCGGCATAGGCTTTATACCCGGCTGCCAGGAACAGAAAATACATTGCCAGCATATCAAAGAAGACATAGATTAATGCTCCCAGCAAGGGTTTATGCCAATTTCCCTTTGCCAGACCTTTCCAAGCCATGATGTAACCGTCGACGGTTTCCTTTGTGTTTTGAGGATCGTAAGGTTTTTTGCGCCATTTTGCCACATGCCAGAGCGCCCAGTTGACTACGTTGTAAGTTTGCTTGGGATATGCCAGTGCGATCAACGATCCGAAGGTATTAAATGTCAGGATCAGTAGAAAGACCAGGTATTGGATCAACTGGCTTGAGGTTAATTGATCCTGGACCTTCAAATAAATGATCCCAGCTACAGCGATTATTCCAATGCCAACATTCAAAAACATGGAGGGTAATATTCCCGCCATGGTGGCGGTGCTGCCATCACCTGTCTGCTTTTTTACAGAACCGATGATCGACCCGGTTGAAGTAAACCAACCGCCAGCCACCAAACCGAGGCTGGTAGCAGACATAACAATCAGAGTGCCCTTGGGGGTGGAAATTTTTTGATTACGAAGTGCTGCAATGGAATGAATGCTGTAACCGTATCCCAGATAACTGATGACCTCAGCAAAGACAGCCAGACCGACTATCCACCAGGTTAACTGCTTGACCACCTCCCAGGATTCTTTCAGGTCTGATATTTGGGGGAGAAGCAGGTAAACAGCCAAACCAAGCACGACGATAATGATCAGGTAACGCCAAATCTTCGTTTTTGGTGGTGGTGTTTGAGTTTCGAAGGCAGCCATTCGTTTGTTTAGTCAAAAAGGTTTAAGCGCTTTGCTAATATTTATATAAGTATACCTTCAAACGTAAACTGCAATTAGCATACCAAACAGGGTGGATAACTTTAGAAACTGGCTTGTTAGGTGGAGGTAGGCTGCTGCCATTTACATCAGATATTACGGAAGTCGATGAAGAGTTGGCAGCAATATGCTTTCAGGCAGCATTGAGCGAGTGCTGCCCTCTGAGAAAAGGATAATTAGAAAAACCGACTTGTTTAGGAGGACAACCAGGAAAACATTCATAAAGAGTACCTGCCAACCAGGTCTGGATGCTTATGACATGACTTTGGGAAGTGAATTAGTGACTTTATTCGGGAAATACTAATATCTCCAAATAACAGACAGGTTTCGGGTAAAATTAACTATCATCGATTATTCCCGGGAGGTTGCATGACTGAATTCAGCAATACACCAAATCCCCAACCTGTCCAACTCTCATCTTCCACCAAATTCTATTACGGGCTTGCAGCATTGGGCTCAGCCACTGTTTCAGGCATTTACAGCGCCATGCTCACCATTTACTACCAGGATTACCTGGGATTGGGAGCCAGGTGGATCAGCATTGCCTTCTTTATTTATGCCATCTGGAATGCACTGAACGACCCGATATTTGGTCAAATCACTGATCGCACCCACACTAAGCTTGGCCGCCGCATCCCTTACCTGCGCTTCACTGCTCCTTTCTTGGGATTGACTTTCATAATGGTTTGGTTAGCCCCAGAAAATGCACCAGAGGCAAGCAAGTTTGCCTGGATGCTTGTGACAATGCTCCTTTATGATACTTGTTATACGATTATTGGGCTGGTCCATGGTGCCTTGTTGCCTGAACTGAGCGAATCGGATGTGGAACGTGGGAAGCTTTCTGTATCCTCGAGCATGTTTGGGCTGCTGGGAACCCTGATCGGTTTCCTGATCCCGGACTTCTTTCGACCAAAGGAAGGTGCGCTGGATACTTCGTTGTTCAGTTTGCGTCTTTCCATGGTCGCTGTTGGAATTATCGCAGCCTTCTTGATCATTCTGGCTACTTACAAATTAAAGGAACGCCAGGAATTCAGCCAGGTCGATCAAGCTATCCCCTGGTGGCCAGCTCTGAAATATACCTTTACCAGCAAATCCTTCATTGTTTTTGTGATCGCGAATTTCATGTGTACTTTCATGTTCTCGATTTGCATGGGATCCATTTTTTACCTGGCAGATTATGTTACCCGTACTGGCACGATCCAACTGTTGGCGGCACTATTTATTCCGCTGGCTATTGGCGTACCCCTGACGCAGATTGTGCTGAAGAAGTATGAGGCAGTTGTTACCATGCAGATTTACCTGGTAATCACAGGGTTGGGCCTTGTTTCGGTAGCTTTCCTGCCTGCTAATCTTATCCCGGTAGGTATTGCCTTGGTCGGTTTTGGTTATTCAGGTGTTCAGGTGGTGACTTACCTGCTCTTAGGGCAGGTTATTGATGAAGATGAAGTCCGTACAGGGGTTCGCCGGGAAGGTTCATTCCTGGGAGCCAATGCCCTTGTTACCAAGCCTGCTCAATCCCTGGCTGGCACCCTGACAGCTGCCATCCTGGCAGCCGCAAGCTTTGTCACCCGGGAATCCAATGGCGGCGCTATTTTTCTAGACCAGTCTGACAGTGCCCTGTTTGGGATCCGCTCCATTGTGGGGCTGATTCCAGGTATCGCCATGCTGATCGGTGCCGTGGTGCTGCACTGGTATCCTTTGAAGGGAAAGAGGCTGACCGAAGTCAAGGAAACCATTTTGCAGATGCACGCTGAAAAGAAGATGAAACTGGACGCCCAGCAAACAGTTGATCAAAAAGACCCGGCAGGAGAACAAGTATGAAAAGCTTTCGCAAAGAGATTCTCATGAACGTCCCAACCCGGCGCGGGTTTGTAAATATTACTGGGGAAGTCCAGCAAGCAATCCGCGAGAGCGCGGTAATGGAGGGGCTGGTGTTGGTCAACCCCATGCACATTACCGCCTCGGTTTTTATCAACGATGATGAGTCCGGTTTGCATCAGGATTACGATGCCTGGCTGGAACGGCTGGCACCGCATGCCCCTACCAGTCAATACCAGCATAACCGCACCGGTGAGGATAACGCCGATGCCCACATGAAGCGCCAGGTGATGGGGCGTGAGGTGGTGGTGGCAATCACGGCCGGTCGCTTGGATTTCGGCACCTGGGAGCAAATATTTTATGGCGAATTTGACGGGTGCAGGCCCAAGCGGGTGTTGATCAAAATTATCGGTGAGTGAACGGGCAGGGAAACACGTCAGTTTTGAATGTGAACAATCCCGCCATCGTTAAGGGATTTCAGGGGGAGTTGTACACAGGCTTTGGAAAGATGGCGCTGCTAATGTAATATTAAAGTAAGTTTGAGTAAGACTGTAAGTTTCAAATTTTAAGGTTGTTCAAGGGAACCTGTTTAATGCATAGGACAGGCAACCAAAAAATCAAAGAAAAGAGGATATATGATGCCAATAGATTCAGCCAACCCACTCGGAACCTGTACGCCGGTGGAATTACCCCCATTACCCTTTGCTGACAATGCCTTGGAACCGGTCATTTCAGCGAATACGATCAGTTTTCATTATGGCAAACACCATAAGGCTTATGTCGACAAACTGCTCAGTCTGATTGCAGGAACTGAACAGGAAGGTCACTGCCTTGAAATGGTCATTGCGGCTGCCAATAAAGAGGGGAAACCTGCCATTTTCAACAATGCCGCGCAAGTTTGGAACCACAATTTCTATTGGAACAGCCTGACTGCTCCAGCAAAATCGAAAATGCCAGTCGAATTCGAAAGACTAATTCAAGAAAGCTTCGGGAATGTGGAAGCTTTCAAGAAGCAGTTCACCGATGCAGCCTTAGCACAGTTTGGCAGTGGTTGGGCTTGGCTGTTATGGGATGGCAGCAAATTGGTGATCGATAAAACCTCCAATGCTGTGGTTCCCTGGCTGGATGGCCGTAAGCCAGTGCTGACTGTGGACGTATGGGAGCATGCTTATTATCTGGATTACCAGAATAAAAGGCAAGCTTATGTTGAGGCGGTTTTGGATAAGATCATCAATTGGGAGTTCGCTTTAAAGAATATCCCGGCGTAATTTGCCAGGATTTGCTTGAGAAGGTAAAAATATCCTGAAGCTGCTCATTTGGATGGGCAGCTTCAGGTTTAAATTTGCGTTCCGAAGGAGCTCCCTCTCGCCAGTACTTACCCGCTCAAGGTCAATCTGTTCAGGACACTATAGGTTGGTGTTGAGCGGGGCTTGCCCCCTGTCAAACCCCACAAACTGTACCCATTATAAGTAGACACTTTCAGGTTTCAGCAGCCTTCCAAAATTCATTATCTTCAGCGAAACCCGACGCCTCAATGCAGACTGTCGTTAGCGAACTTCTTTTATTCGATCCTCTCTTATTTCTGTCAGGATCAAACCGTGAAATTTGCCTGACAATATTTTGGGTTTTGCTGGGGGTCAATACAGGGCTTTCTGGTCTTCCTTACCCACTTAACACCAACCCATCTGGACCAGAGATCGTTGATCAATTGCTGCGAGAGTTCTAGGTATGACCTTTAGGTCGGATGCTGACCAGGATTTCTTGAATACAGGTACACAACACTTAAATGCTTATATTCCCCCATTAATTACCACTATAAATTAAAACAGGGCCACCCGGGATTCAGTTTGCCCTGTTACTTGCATTTTGCAGAATTACCAACTCCAAGTGAAAATCTTCTGGGGGGTCAACTTCACCAGTGTATTTAGCGGATCCACAATCCAATCCTGGTAGGTTTTTTCCAAAACATGCTCTTCACCAAGATAACGGGTGTAAATCCAAAGGTACTGTTTTCGGACAAATTCCTTTGGTTCTCTCAGTAATTCCACCTTGCCCTCCAGGATGACCGCGTTGGTTTTTCCTTTAGCATCAACCTCATCGATGGCGATGCTAATGAGTGGGTTTTCCCCCAGGTCCTTGATCTTGCGTGTCTCGGCAAAGGCACTGATCCACAGGCTTTCGCCATCCCAGGCATACCAGACTGGGACCACATGGGGCTGTCTTTGCCAGTCCGCCGTAGCCATCCTGGCAAGGCGGGGAGCCTCCAGGAAAGTATTGATAAATTGCTGTTTCTCTTTGGGCAGTTGATCCATGACCATCACCAGTGGAGTGCTGACAATCAATTGGGATTCTCGCTGGCAGGAATTGTTTCCGGATACCCTTCCCCCCGGATGAAGGCTTCAGTTTTTTCATGTGCCAGGTCATCCTTAAACTGTACGGGTGGGGTCTTCATAAAGTAGGAAGCCGGCTCGATCACAGGACCGCTGATGCCGCGATCCAGCGCCAACTTTAGGCAGCGGATGGCATCAATGACCACACCAGCCGAGTTGGGTGAATCCCAAACTTCCAACTTGCATTCCAGGTTGAGCGGCACATCGCCAAAAGTGGTACCTTCCATGCGAATGTAGCAGAATTTACGGTCAGTCAGCCAGGGCACATAATCACTCGGTCCAACATGGATGTCATCTGGATCCATCTTGTAAGGCAGCATGCTGGTGACAGCACCGGTTTTGGAGATTTTCTTGGATTCCAGCCGTTCTCGTTCCAGCATGTTCATGAAGTCGGTATTGCCGCCGAAGTTGAGCTGGTAGGTATGATCAAGCTTGACGCCACGATCCACAAACAGACTGGTCAGCACTCGGTGGGTGATGGTAGCGCCTACCTGGCTCTTGATGTCATCGCCAATGATTGGAAGCCCATGCTGGCGGAAACGCTCTGCCCAATACTCTGAGCTGGAAATAAAAACCGGGATGCAATTGATCACACCCACACCGGCTTCAATGGCTTGTTCCATGTACCATTTGGTAGCCATCTCGGAACCAACTGGCAGATAATTAATAATCATGTCCGTCTTGGTTTCCTTGAGAATGCCGACAATATCATCCGTGGGGCCCGGCGCTTTTTTCAGAATGGTGGACAAGTACTTGCCCAGGCCATCATGGGTCATCCCCCGGTGCACTGGGATATTCATCCTGGGAACATCACAGAACTTGTAGGTGTTGTTGGGGTAAGCGTAAATAGCTTCGGAGAGGTCCTTGCCGACCTTAGTGTCAACCACGTCAAAGGCAGCAGAGAATTCAATGTCGTGGATGTGATAGCCGCCCAGATTGACATGCATCACGCCGGGAACGCGATCGTCCTCTTTAACATCTTTATAATAATGGACGCCTTGGATGAGGGAGGAGGCGCAATTGCCCACGCCGATAATTGCCACACGGATTTTCTTGTTATTGGTCATTTTATTCCTTCATTGTTATATCTCAAGACAGGTTATTATTTATCTGTCGCCTAATAATAATCGTTTTTCTTACTTCTGACGGTGGGAATGCTATGAATTGTGTTAGAAATGGGGATGATGTTCCAAAAGATGAGGGATTTGTGATTCTGCTGGGAGGAAAAGCGGCATGAATACCGATGGGTTGATTCCTTCTATTGAAGGCGGGTAGTTAATTCAGGGCATTTGCTCTTCCATTGAACTTGGCACTCAGAAGAGTGGTGCAAGAGAACCACTGAATCCCATAATCTCTTCACCAAGAGGCTTTTGACTTTCCCCAACAGGTATAATTACCCCATGGAATTTGATCTGCACGCCCCTTATCACCCCACCGGTGACCAGCCGGAAGCCATCCGTCAACTGGTGGAAGGCATCCAGAAAGGCTGCCGCAACCAGGTTCTGCTGGGTGCCACCGGCACCGGCAAGACCTTCACTGTTGCCAACGTGATCCAGCAACTCCAGATCCCTACCCTGGTGATGACCCACAATAAAACCCTGGCTGCTCAGTTGTATGCCGAGTTTCGCGAGTTTTTCCCCAACAATGCCGTTGAGTACTTCGTTTCGTATTACGATTACTACCAGCCGGAGGCCTACATTCCCCGACGTGATCTGTACATCGAAAAAGAGACTGACATCAATGAAGAGATCGAACGGTTGCGCTTGGCAGCCACCACCAGTCTGATGTCTCGCCAGGATGTGATCATCGTGGCATCGGTCTCAGCCATTTACGGGCTGGGCGACCCGGAAGCCTATGGCAAGAGCGTCCTGACGATTGAAAAGGGCAAAATTTACCGCCGCAATGCCCTGCTGCGCCAATTGGTGGATATCCAGTACCAACGCAACGATTTTGAGCTAAGACCTGGGGTCTTCCGTCTGCGCGGCGATACCCTGGAAATCCTGCCGGCGTACAGTGACCGGGAAGCCTACCGTATCAGTTACTTCGGCGATGAGGTTGAGGGTATCGTCAAGCTGAACCGAGTCACCGGCGAGGTGATCGAGGCGCTGAATACGGTGGAAATCTACCCAGCCAAACATTACATCACCGAAGAATCGCGCATGGAAAAGACCCTGAACGATATTGAGGCGGAACTGGAAGAGCGGTTGGCTTATTTCAAAAAGGAAGGCCGGCTGGTGGAAGCACAGCGCCTGGAACAGCGCACGCGCTTTGATCTGGAAATGCTTCGAGAAGTGGGTTCCTGTGCTGGGATTGAAAATTACTCGCGCCATATCGATCAGCGCGCTGCCGGCACTCCGCCTTGGACGCTGCTGGACTTCATGCCCTCGCGCTATATGCTGGTATTGGATGAATCGCACATGATGGTGCCGCAACTGCGCGGCATGTACAACGGGGATCGTTCGCGTAAGGAAGTCCTGGTCGATTACGGCTTCCGTCTGCCTTCTGCGCTGGATAACCGCCCGCTCAAGTTCCCCGAGTTTGAAAAAATGATGGGCACGACCCTCTTTACCAGCGCCACACCCGGGCCGTACGAGATGGAAAAAGCCGACCAGGTGGTGGAACAGATCATCCGCCCAACCGGTCTGCTGGATCCGCAGATTATTGTCCGTCCGTCCCTTGGGCAGGTGGATGATCTGGTGGGGGAACTGCGCAAGCGGGTGGAAAAAGGCGAACGCACCCTGGTCACGACCCTGACCAAGCGCATGGCGGAAGACATGGCTGATTATTTGAAGGAGATGGGTTTCAAAGTACAGTATCTGCATTCAGAAGTGGAAACTTTGGAACGGGTGAGCATTCTGCGCGATTTACGTATGGGCGTTTTTGATGTGGTGGTTGGCATTAACCTGCTGCGGGAAGGCTTGGACCTACCTGAGGTTTCGCTGGTGGCGATTTTAGATGCGGACAAGGAAGGTTTTTTACGCTCTGCCACAGCCCTGATTCAGAACTTTGGCAGGGCAGCCCGGCATATCAACGGGCAGGTGATCCTGTATGCTGATAAGATGACCGATGCCATGAAAAAAGCTATTGATGAAACCAACCGCCGGCGAGTCAAGCAGGAAGCTTACAACCAGGAGCATCACATCTCTCCGGTGGGTATTACCAAGGCGGTGCGGGATATCACCGACCGTTTGGCGGCAGATGCTGGTATAGAGCAGCCTACTAGTCATTCCGCCCGAGATCTGGCAGCCAGGATGGAAACCAAAGAGCTGGAAAAAATGCTTTCCGAAATGGAAAAACAGATGCGTGCAGCCGCTGCTGAGTTGGAATTTGAACGGGCAGCCTTGCTGCGCGACCAGATTTACGAGATGCGCGCTTTGTTGGCAGAAAATTCAGGCCTGCCCCTCTGGAAAAGACAGGAATTGTTGGCAGGCAGGGACGATTAGGCGCTAATCGTAAACACGCACCCGGAAAGTGTAGTCTTCAGCGGTGGCAGGGTTCCATTCTTCCCTGACCTGACGGACTGAAGAGCCGGCAGGTCCCTGTTTAAGTTCCTCGAGAAATAATTCTAAATCTGAGGTTGGTCCTTCTGCCTCCACTTCCACTTCACCCGTAGCAAGATTGCGGACCCAGCCGGTCAGCCTGAGCCTCTGTGCCCGCTCCATCGCAAAATAACGGTAGCCTACCCCTTGTACGTGCCCTTCAATAAGGGCATGCAGGCGTTCAACTTTATCGTGGGGGAATTCCATCGGTGTTCTTAAGGGCAGTTTATATCTGGAAAGACCACTCAATATTCGATATCTTCTTCGGAATCATCCTGTTCATCGAAGTCATCGAATTCTTCATCATCCACAAGATTATCGTCATCGTCATCAACATAACGCTGCCATCCCTCCTGGTCATAACCTTTGGAATGGCGGTCAAAGGTTTCATCTTCATTCTGTTCCAGGTCTTCGGCGTCATCCAGATCCTCCTCTTCGGCATGATGGTGATTATGATCGATACCGCCATACAAATCCTGGAATTCTACGTCAAGCAGGTCAAAATTGGCTTTATCGTTGGTAAAGTTGAGTTCATCCAGGGATTCTTCAAGTAGCTCCATCTCATCTTCATCACCTGTTTCTTCCAACAGACGTTCAAACAGGCTTTCGATATCTTCCCCGCCGATCTGGGAAAGCGCCCAGATGGCTTTGTGGCGGATATCCTGGTCGATCAATTCTTGGTTTAAAACCTTTATAAGACTTTGGCGGGCTTGATTTAAAGATAATTCCCCGGCAGCATGAATCGCTTGAATACGTACATTCAAGTCTTCATGATCCAGGTTGTCCAAGACCAGATCCTGCCATTGATCATCTGCGGATTTGCCCATGGCAAACATGGCACTTTCAATCCAGGCAGCTTCAGGGCTGGCACTGGCAGAGCGCAGCAAAGGAGGGACTTCCTCTCGGCTGGAATACCCCAGTGATTCGAGTGCCCGCCGGCGAACCAGGTCTGAAACATCTTCAGCGTAAGCTTTGAGCAGGGCATCTTCGATGGTTCGAAGTAATTCAGGTTGCAGTTCCTCAATCTCACCTAAAAAAACATAGGGTCCAAGCGCATTGGCTGCGGCCGCCCTAACCCGGTCATTCTGTTGAGGCTGCTGGAGCAGTTTCAGGAAAACAGGTACAAGGTGCTCGTCTTCTGCCTGAAAAAGCAGGTCAATGGCAGAAATCAGCACCTCCGGATCAGGATCGTCCAAGGCGATTTTACCGACTTCCTCGAACATCAGAAGATGGTCGCTCTCGGAGAGGTTAACCAGATCCTCCATTAAAGATCGACGGCGGGTCAGGGGCAGGTTATTCCACACCCCACGCAAGGCACGGCAGTCCTCCCGGCTCAAATCTGAAAGCTGGTAAAGCATTGTGGCTGGAAAAGGGTTTTTCTGATCCAGCAGGTGCTTGATAACCTCTTGGATGTTGCTGTTTTGTCCCATTAATAACTCCTCGTTCAAGGCTGGAGAATAGGGTTTACAAAGTCTTGCACATTAATATAGACCATCAGGAGGATTAACAGGAAGAAAAACACCGAGTTAATTGTATTCAGTACACTCTGAGGAATGCGCTTCTTGAAAAACAATTCTGGCAGCATTAAAAAGATTTGACCGCCATCCAGGGCAGGGATAGGCAAAAGGTTGGTCAGCCCAAGTGCAATTGAAACGGTAGAAATCACCGAAAGCCGATAGATGGGTAACGGTGTGGCGGCAGCCACTGGGCCGCTTGCATCCATCTCGCTGGCGTTGCTGAAGATATCAAAAATGCCCTTAAGACCAATCACACGGGCTTCCTCCCCGGAGACAGAGCCATTGATCAGGTTGATCGGCAGCATGAGTGTTTCCTTTGCCTGGTAACCAAAGGTGTCGAAAGCAGAACCAAGTGCATTAGTAAAGGGCATGGGTTCGTAAGCGTTGGTATACCAAATCCCAACGGAACCTTCGCCTTCAGGCGGATTGAGGCGTGGAGTAAGCTCTACAATCAAGGTCTCATCATCCCTCGATACGGTCAGACTGATTTCTTTGCCCAGATTTTCCTGGATCAAGGTTTGCATTTGGTCGATATCAGTCAGCTCTTTTTTGTTGATGCCGGTGATGACATCCCCAATTTGTAAATTGCTGGTTTGGGCGGGTGAGTTGGGGGCGATATCAGTGATCAAGACCTGGTTTGAAACGGGAGTGCCGACAGCAGCATACATCACGATCAGGACGATAATGCCGACGATAAAGTTCATCGTGGGACCAGAAAGCAGAATGATCAAACGCTTCCAGGCTGGGGCAGCGGACATGCCTCCTTCGACATTTTCATCGCCTTCCCCTTTGGGCCGGACAAAGCCGCCGAAGGGGATCCAGTTAAGCGTTACCTCAGTGCCTTTCCAGGTAAAAAGTTTGACCAGGCGGGGCGGATAGCCAAAACCGAACTCTTCGATTTCTATACCCAAAGCCTTTGAAGCCAGGAAATGACCAAGCTCATGAAAAAAGATTAACAACCCGAAAACAAACACGAATTGCAAGATAACCACAAAAGTTGACATAAAGCAGTACTCCTCAATCGGTATTATACCCATAATAATCGAAGGGTATAAGAAAAGAATTAATTCCGTACAAGCAGGGCTGGGAGGTCATTGGTTTTTCCCTGATGTGAAGGCAGTGCTTTGTGAAAATGGAATGAGGATAAAACCATCTGAAAAGAAGAGTAATACCAAGTAATTTACAAAAGACAGACATATTGTAAAAAGCGCTATGCAAATAACGGGAAAATGGTCAAATAGACTCATGGAATTCTCTCCAGAGTTCTCTTTCCTAAGCATACAAAATTGCTCTAACCGATCAAATTGTTATGGCCCTGAACGTATATGGCAAGCCGGGAAGACTTCTGCTTTACGTTGGCGATTGGAGCAGGCGTAAGCCTATAACCAGATCTATCCGGAGCTGTAAATATCCAGATAGTAGAGGTCGCGCCCCGCCATGTGATGTTAAGCCAGCTTTTATCATACAAGTTTGGGTTGAGGACGGGATATGGCTTCGTGAAAAGAGATGCTTTGCCCGAAACCCAACATCGTATGAGGGTTCAAGGGGTATCCTCGACTGGGTGTTTGTTTGGTTTCGCCTGACTGGAGGAAATCACAAGTGCCATCCTTATTTGCTCAACCCAACCTATGCCGGGCTTTGCGATACTCCTCATGCGTATTGGTAAGGTCAATCTTGAGGTATCGGATGTTTCGATAGCAAGATTAATTGTGAGGCAATGCGTCCAAACAGTTTCCCCTTTCAGGTGCGGTATAATCCTTCCCATGCCTGTGCTTGTCTCCCTGGACCTTGAAACAACCGGACTTGACCCTAACCTCGACTCCATCATAGATATTGGGGCAGTGAAATTCACCGAAAATCGAGTGGAATCCGAGTATTCCACGCTGGTCAATCCCCGCAAACCGATTTCGACCTTCATTACCAACCTGACTGGCATTTCCAATAGCATGGTGCAGAATGCCCCCTTGCTGGTGGATGTGCTGCCGGAACTGGTGGATTTTGTTGGCGATGCGGTGGTGGTGGGGCATAATGTGGCTTTTGATTTGAGTTTCATGAGAAAAGCGGGAGCTTTACGCACGAATGCTTCTATCGACACCTATGAATTGGCTGCTGTTTTGCTGCCAACCGCCAGCCGTTACAACCTGTCTTCTCTCGGGCAACTGTTGGGGGTTTTGCAACCTGCCACTCATCGTGCCCTGGATGATGCCAGTGCTTGCAGTTCGGTTTACCTTAAACTGGAAGAAAAAATCCAAGAACTGCCAATTGACTTGGTGGCAGAAATCCTGCGTATGAGTGAAGGATTGGGCTGGGGCGGTGAATTGCCTTTCCGTTGGGGATTGCAAAAAATGTCTCAAGCAGGCATCCGTCCCAAAAGGGCAGCCGGGGATGCCAGTGGGCTACTCTACGACCTGGTCAAACCCGAGCGCACCAAAGCGCTTACTCCTAAGGAGTATATTACCCCACTCGATACTGCCAAACTGGCAGAAACCTTGGAACCTGGAGGTGAATTTGCCAGGCATTTCCCGGAATTTGAACACCGCTCCCAGCAGATAGAAATGCTGCGGGTTGTGGCAGAAGCCCTGTCCAATAATCAACATCTGCTGGTTGAAGCTGGAACCGGTACGGGTAAATCATTGGCTTACCTGATTCCGGCGGCTGCCTGGGCTCTCCAAAACGGCGAAAGAGTGGTAATTTCTACCAACACCATTGCTCTTCAAGACCAATTAATCCAAAAAGACATCCCGGATATGATGGAAGCCCTCGGCATGGAGATAAACGCCACTGTCCTCAAAGGGAGGAATAATTACCTCTGCCCGCGCCGGCTTACCCTGATGCGCCGTCACCCGCTTGAAACCAGCGATGAACTGCGCGTTTTGGCAAAGGTGCGGGTATGGCTGCAAAGCAGCACTTCCGGGGATCGCAATGAAATCAATCTGAATGGACCAATGGAGCGCATGGTCTGGTCTCGTCTCTCGGCGGAGGACGAAGGCTGCAAGCTGGAGACCTGTCTCAAGCGCACTGGCGGAAGCTGCCCGTTTTACAAAGCCCGCATGGCAGCGGAAAGCGCCCATATTTTGGTGGTCAATCATGCCCTGCTTCTTGCGGATGCTGCCACCCAGAACCGCATCCTGCCCCAGTACAACTATCTGGTCGTGGATGAGGCGCACCATTTGGAAGCTGCTACAACTAATGCCATGTCTTTCCGCCTGAGAGCATTGGACGTCACCCGATTAGTTCGCGAGATTGGCAGCGCCGAACAAGGCGTTATGGGGCGCTTGATAAATGTTGCCAGTGCTCTGCTAACTCCCTCTGAACTGGCAGGCATTAACCAGGCAGTAAACCAGGCAGCCGACCAGGCTTTTCGCTTTGATACTGAAATGACAGCTTACTTTAACGCGTTGGATTTTGTCTTGGAGGAACTCAGGGAAGGCAAACCGATGGGAACCTATCCCCAACAGGCACGCATTCTGCCCTCCACCCGCACATTACCAGCCTGGTTGGAGGTGGAAATCACCTGGGAAAAGGCTAAGCAAAGCATGGATAACTTGGTCAGTCTGCTCAATTCTGTCCGCGAGGGGCTGCGCAGGCTGGCTGAATCAGGCGAGGAAGAAGTGGAAGACCTGTTGGGCACCCTTGGCACAATGACAAACAGCCTGGTAGAAATTGGCTTGCAGGTGGAAGGGCTGACCATGACACCCGATCAGAACTTGATCTACTGGGTGGAACTCGATCCATTGCAGCGCCGGATCACACTGCAGGTTGCGCCCTTGCACATTGGCGAGTTAATGGAGAAAAAACTGTGGCATGAAAAATCCAGCGTAATTCTGACCAGTGCCACCCTAACCACCCACGGTGAGTTTGACTATCTGCGCCGGCGGCTGAACGCCGAGGATGCCAATGAATTGATGGTTGGATCGCCATTCGATTACGAAAACTCCGCCCTGGTCTACCTGCCGCAGGACATTCCCGAGCCGAGTGACAGCTATGGGCACCAAAAGGTCACAGAAGAGACCCTGGTGCGCCTGGCGAAAGCCACTGGCGGTCGGATGCTGGCGCTTTTTACCTCATATGCACAACTGCAAAAGACTTCCCGGGCAATTGAAGGACCGTTGAACAAGGCGGATATTACCGTTTACGAACAGGGAGAGGGGGCGTCGGCTTCAACATTGCTGGATGTCTTTAAGGAGACTCCTCGGGCAGTTCTGTTGGGGACGCGAGCTTTCTGGGAAGGTGTGGATGTGCCGGGGGAAGCATTATCGGTGCTGGTGATTGTGAAGCTGCCTTTTGATGTTCCCAGTGATCCGATCATAGCGGCGCGTTCTGAAAGTTTCGATGATCCTTTTAATGAATATATGCTGCCTGAAGCAATTCTGCGTTTCAGGCAAGGCTTCGGCCGTCTGATCCGCACTCAGACTGACCGTGGCGTGGTGGTAATCTTGGATAAGCGTGTTACCAGCAAGCAGTATGGACGGTTGTTCATGGAGTCCCTGCCCAGGTGTACTGTGGTCCAGGGATCTTTACTGAATTTACCCGAACATGCCAGCAAGTGGTTGGGCACTTGAAACATTAAGCAAGCATTAAACCCATGTTGACAATTTATTTTTTTCCTATTACACTAATTAGTGAGTAGTCAATTAATCCATTTATAAAGGAGAATGAATCATGGCATATAGCTATAAAAACTCAAAAGGTAAGGAATATTTTCTGCATCTGAAGAAAGTTGTTCGTGCCAGCGGCAAAGAAACAGAACTGTATTACTTTGCCACCGATATTCGCAAAGGACAAGAAGTTGAAAAAGTTCCCGCCGGCAAAGAAGTCGTGGAACTTGCTTCCGGGCTTCCCGTTCTGAAGAAAAAGTAAACTGTTCATTCCAAGCTTGTCGGGTCTTTGGGGCTAGGCAAGCGCAAGTATTATTATCGTAAACAGCCCGGCAGGTTATTATTTGCTGGGTTGTTTGATTCTTGTAGCTGGCATGATACTTGCACTGTTATCAGTAATAATTGTTTGGAAGATTGGAGAAATACGATGCCAAAAAAATATTGGTTGACCCTTTCAATTTCACTGCTGGCTCTGCTGTCATTGACAGCTTGTGAGAGAGCTGCTTCCACTCCCCCTGTCAGCACCCCCGAGATCATTGACAGCCTGAATACGCCCCTGCCGGTCGATCAGCAGATCATGAGCGCCACCATGACTGCCCAAGCCATTAGGGACAAATTCAATCAACCTACTCAGGTGGTGACCAACGCCGAAGGCACCCAGGTTGTGGCAACCTCTGCCTCGATTCTGCAGCCTACCAATACGCCAGCCCCCAACCCGACTGCCACCCCATTGCCTGCCACCCCGATGGTCACCAAGCCGCTCCAGCATACCGTTCAGGCTGGCGAAACCATTTACTGCCTGGCAAGGCGTTATGATGTGGATCCGAGTGAAATGCTGGCTTTGAATAATTATGTCAGCTGGCTTAGTGTTGGTGACGTCCTCGATGTTCCCACCAGCGGCAGTTGGCCAACCGAAGACCGGTCTCAGTTGCCACATCCGGATACCTGGACCGTCAGCGCCGGAGAAACGATCTATTCGATTGCCTGTGAATATGGCGATGTCTATCCTGAAGCGATCATCGCGGTAAATGGACTGACAGAACCTTATGACCTGACCGCAGGGCAAGTTCTGCAGATCCCGTAAGTCGTTGTCAACAATAATTTATAGCCTGAGGCGCTTCAACGCCTCAGGCTTGATTAAGCAGCCTGATATTCATAGGATCATTCGCCCGCTCTCTATTGAAATGGAATGACATGAACCAATTTTGGATATTGAATCGTGAAACCATCCTGAAAACGCGTGCCTTTGACATCCAAAAGGTCAAGCTTCACTTGCCTGATGGGCGCGAACATATCTATGACCTGGTGGATCATGCGGATGCGGTCAGCCTTTTACCTGTTGACCAGACCGGGCAGGTTTATTTCGTCTCCCAGTACCGAATAGGAACTGGGGCTGTGCTGTTGGAACTGCCAGCCGGGGTGATGGATGAAGGGGAAGAACCCGATGCCTCCGCACGCAGGGAACTGCGTGAAGAAATCGGCATGGACTGCCATGCCCTTATTAGTTTGGGAGGGTTTTACATGTCGCCTGGTTATGCCAATGAATACATGAACGTGTACCTTGCCTTGGGTTTGCACCCTGCTCCTTTGGAACAGGACGAGGATGAATTTCTTGAATTGACCAGCTACCCGCTTGAAGTGGCATACCAAAAAGCCTGGAGTGGCGAAATCCAGGATAGCAAGACCCTGGCAACCTTGTTGTTGGCACTACCGGAACTGCTGAAATGCTTCCCAGAGCTGGCTGGGAAACTCTCAGGTTGATGTTTTCCGTAAAAAGGTTGGCTTCCTTAAGGCAGGGGTAATAGATTTATTATCCGAGCTCAAGCTTCTGATTCTGTCTAAGCATTTTGGGTATCTGGCTTCAGAAATTCGTTTTTTAAGATACAATAAGGAATAAAATCCTTCCGCAGATTACGCGGTTGTTTTTTGTGTGCATACACAACAAATCCGGGGTTTTACCCGATTAGATTAAAGGAGCAAAAGTATGAAACATGAAATGGTCATGACCGATGCCAATGAGGCGACTGCCTATGTCGCCTACCGGCTTAATGAAGTGATTGCAATTTATCCCATTACTCCATCCTCTTCAATGGGTGAATATGCCGATCAATGGATGACAGAACGCATTCCGAACATTTGGGGGACAGTCCCCCTAGTAGTTGAAATGCAGTCTGAGGGCGGCGCGGCTGGTGCTATTCACGGCGCTTTGCAGGCTGGTGCGCTTTCCACAACTTTCACCGCTTCTCAGGGATTGCTATTGATGATCCCGAATATGTACAAAATTGCAGGTGAATTGACCCCGACTGTTTTCCATGTTTCTGCTCGTTCTTTGGCTGTCCAGGCGCTTTCCATCTTTGGCGATCATCAAGATGTGATGGCTTGCCGCTCGACTGGTTTTGCCATGCTGGCGAGTAACTCTGTGCAGGAAGCCCAGGACTGCGCTACGATTGCACAGGCAGCTACTCTGCGCTCACGCATCCCCTTTATTCACTTTTTTGATGGTTTTCGCAGTTCACATGAAATCAACAAGATTGAACGGATAAGCGATGAAGAGATTAGGGCAATGGTGAGTGATGAGATGATCATTGAGCATCGCAAACGTGCCCTCAGCCCCGATGTCCCAGTTCTACGCGGTACTGCCCAAAACCCGGATGTATATTTCCAGGGACGTGAGACCGTCAACAAGTACTACGAGGCGTGTGTTGGCATCGTCGAAGAAGAAATGAACCGATTCGGTGCACTGACTGGACGCCAGTACAAGATTATGGATTATGTGGGTGCCCCAGACGCGGAACGCGTTATTGTGTTGATGGGATCTGGTGCTGAGACTGCCGGTGAAACAGCCAAATTCCTGAGTAAACAGGGTGAGAAAGTTGGTGTAGTGGTCGTTCATCTGTACCGACCATTCTCGATTAAGCATCTGATGGCTGCCCTGCCTGCTACAGTCAAGAAAATTGCTGTGCTGGATCGAACCAAGGAATCCGGTGCCCTGGGTGAACCCCTGTATGTCGATATTGCCAATGGTGTTCAGGTGGCTATGGACGAAGGAATTGCCCAATTCACGACTGCACCGGTTGTCATTGGTGGCCGTTACGGTCTTTCTTCAAAGGATTTCACCCCAGCCATGGTCAAGGGCGTTTTTGATGAACTCAAGAAAGAGCATCCCAAGCATCAATTCACCGTTGGCATCATCGATGATGTGACCCACCTCAGCTTGGATTACGATCACACTTTCGAAATCTTAGGCGACAATGTAGTCCAAGCCATGTTCTTTGGGTTGGGCTCAGACGGCACTGTCGGCGCCAATAAAAATTCCATTAAGATCATTGGTGATGAAACTGACAACTTTGCCCAAGGTTATTTCGAATATGACTCGAAAAAGTCGGGTGGTGTGACGGTTTCTCACCTGCGTTTCGGCGTTGATCCTATTCGGGCGCCCTACTTCATCTCTCAAGGCGAAGCCAACTTCATTGGCTGTCACCAGGTCAGTTTTGTGGAACGTTTTGATATGCTCAAATTTGCCCGTCCTGGTTCTGTTTTCCTTTTGAACAGCATCTATGGACCCGATGAAGTCTGGGATACCTTGCCAATGACCATGCAGAAGGACTTGATCGAAAAGAAGATCAACTTCTATGTGATTGACGCCTACGACGTGGCGGAAAAAACTGGCATGGGCCAGCGCATTAATACCATTATGCAGACCTGCTTCTTTGCTATCAGTGGAATTCTTCCCAAGGAAGAAGCACTTGCCCAAATCAAGAAATCGATCAAGAAAACCTACGGCAAACGCGGTGAAGCGGTGGTCAAGAAAAACTACGCAGCGGTGGATCAAGCTGTTGCCAACATGCACAAAGTTACTGTTCCCAGCCAGGTTACCAGCGCGATACCCCGACGCGACCCAGTTCCAGCCAATGCCCCTGAATACGTTCGTGAAGTTTTGGGTATGATCATTGACCGCAATGGCGACGAGGTACCGGTCAGCAAGATGCCCGTTGATGGCACCTTCCCGACCGCGACTACCAGGTGGGAGAAACGCAACATTGCCCTGGAAGTCCCCGTATGGGAACCCGATATTTGTATTCAATGCGGACGTTGTTCGTTTGTCTGCCCGCACGCCTCCATCCGTACCAAGATTTACAAGACTGAATTGCTATCAAACGCCCCCGAGACTTTCAAGTCCACTGCTTCTAAGGCTAAGGATTGGAAAGAAGGTTATTCCTGGACGGTTCAGGTAGCTGTGGAAGACTGCACTGGCTGTGGCTTATGTGTTGAAAATTGCCCCGGGAAAGACAAGACCGACCCAAGCCGCAAAGCCATCAACATGCGTCCGCAGCCCCCAATCCGGGAAACCGAGATCAAGAACTGGGATTTCTTCCTTTCCTTGCCGCTGATTGACCGGGCCACAATCTCACCTCACCTGATCAAAAATTCTCAGTTGTTTGAACCGCTGTTTGAGTTTTCTGGTGCTTGTGGTGGCTGTGGGGAGACACCTTACATCAAACTGGCGACTCAGCTTTTTGGCGACCGCATGGTGGTTGCCAACGCTACAGGTTGTTCCTCCATCTATGGCGGCAACCTGCCGACGACCCCATGGGCCAAAAATGCCGAAGGCAGAGGACCAGCCTGGTCCAACTCACTGTTTGAAGACAACGCTGAATTTGGCATGGGGATGCGTCTGACAATTGATAAGCTTTCGGAATATGCCCGTGAACTGCTGACCAAGCATACTGCTGAGGTTGGTGGAGATCTGGCTAATGGAATATTAACAGCCACTCAAAAGACTGAAGCCGAAATTCAGGCACAACGCCTGCGGGTCGCCCAGTTGAAGGAAGTTCTGAAGGACCAACCAGCAGAAGAGCTGAAGAACCTGCTTTCTCTGGCTGATTACCTGGTGCGCAAGAGCGTTTGGATCATTGGCGGTGATGGCTGGGCTTATGATATTGGCTATGGCGGTTTGGATCATGTCCTCGCCTCCGGTCGGGATGTAAACGTCCTTGTCCTGGATACCGAAGTCTATTCGAACACCGGCGGCCAGTCCTCCAAGTCCACCCCGCGCGGTGCTGTTGCCAAGTTTGCTTCCAATGGAAAGGACAAACCCAAGAAAGATTTGGGTAGGATCTCCATGACCTACGGAAATATTTATGTTGCCCGGGTTGCCATGGGCGCAAACGATAACCAGACCCTGAAAGCCTTTGTGGAAGCTGATGCTTACGAAGGGCCATCTCTGATTATTGCTTACAGCCATTGTATTGCCCACGGTGTTGACATGAAGATGGGCTTGAACCAACAAAAATTGGCAGTCGCGTCAGGTGCCTGGACGCTATACCGTTACGATCCTCGCCTGGCTACTGTAGGTAAAAATCCGCTCCAGTTGGACTCCAAGGCTCCGTCGATAAAGGTTTCGGAATATGCCTACAATGAAACTCGTTATCGTATGCTGCTCCAATCGGATGAGGAACGGGCGGAAATGCTCATGAATGAAGCTCAGGAGGACGCCGACCGGCGCTGGTCGCTTCTTGAACAGATGGCTGCCATGGACTACTCGACCAAAGAAACACCAGATGCGAACGCTCCAAAGGCGACGGAGTAAACCGCTGGGTGTGACGGTTCGGCTTCAGAATAGCAGATCGTGCGGAAATTTGATTATCACTTAAAAGCTGCCGCGTAGAGCCTCATCCCTTGAAGAGGGGCATTGAACTAAGGTAGAATAACGGTGACGAATCTGTTCGTCACCGTTTTCTTTTTGTACATACGATTGGAGGAATTTTGACCGACTTAAGAACAAATTACTTGGGTCTATCCCTGAAAAATCCCTTGGTTGTCGGTGCTTCACCATTAACACGAAAATTACCCGTGGTAAAACAGCTTGAGGACGAAGGTGTCAGTGCCCTGGTTATGTACAGCTTGTTTGAGGAAGAGATCACCCACGAAAGTTTGGAGCTGGATTATTTCCTCAATAAAGGCACTGAAACCCAGCCGGAAGCACAGACCTATCTGGTGGAACCGGATACTATTGAAGGTGCTGCCGAGCGCTACCTGGAACAATTGCGAAAGATCAAGGAAGCTGTTGATATTCCTGTGATCGCAAGCCTGAACGGCACGACTGCTGGGGGCTGGGTGAAATTAGCCATGGAACTTGAATCCGCCGGGGCTGATGCCTTGGAGCTTAATATTTATACCCTGGTTACCGATCAGAAATTACCGCCTGACCAGGTGGAAAAAAACTACCTGAACCTGATCCGAGATGTCCGAAAGACCATTAATATTCCCATCACGGTGAAACTCTCGCCTTACTTTACCAATCTGCCAAATTTTATGGAAAGGGCGTATAAAGCTGGGGCAGAAGGTTTTGTATTGTTCAATCGCTTCTTGCAGCCGGATTTTGATATCGAATCCCTGGATGTTGACCGGAAAGTTCGTTTCAGCACCAGTGCGGACCTGGCGATGCCGGCGCGTTGGATTGCGATCATGTCTTCCCAGATCAAGGCGGACTTGGCATTAAGCGGGGGAGTGCACACAGCCCCAGACATGGTCAAAGGCATTATGACCGGTGCCAAGGTGACCCTGGTGGTTTCGGAATTCCTTCAGAATGGAATCCAAAGTGCTGGTAAACTTCTCTTTGATCTGCAGGCTTGGATGAATCAGAACGGGTATGATTCCGTAGAAAAGATGCGTGGAGCGTTGAGCCTGGAGAAGGTAGAGAATTCGGTTGCTTACGAGCGTGCTAACTATGTCAGCACCTTGCGCTCCTATAATGAGCATGTGCAGTAATTACTGGGATAAAGCAAAACTTTTGCTATTAGGGAACCTGAATGAGTGTTGTTGATGAAGTAAAGGCGCAATTAGACTTGGTCGACATTGTCTCCCAAACTGTAAAACTGCGTCGGACCGGCAAGAACTACATTGGTTTCTGCCCTTTTCACAGCAACACCCACACACCAGCGTTTGTGGTTTTCCCCGAGAGCCAAACCTGGCGCTGCTTTGGGCAGTGCAATGAGGGCGGGGATATCTTTAGTTATGTGATGAAGCGCGAGGGCTGGGATTTCAATGAGGCTTTGCGCTTTTTGGCAGAAAAAGCTGGTGTGACCCTGGTGCCCTACAGCCCGGTTAATGAGCAGAGTGCCAGTTTGAAAGAGAATTTGAGCCGGGTTTTGGAATCAGCACAGCAATTTTACCGTCAACAAATGCTGGAAACCAAACCCGGTCAGGATGCATTGGCTTACCTGCACAAGCGTGGACTTACCGATGAAACTATCATGATTTGGGGATTAGGCTTTGCCCCGGCTGGCTGGAATGACTTGAGCATCCACCTGAAACGAAAAGGTTACGATGATAGTTTGATCTTGCAGGCTGGACTGCTGACCGAACGGGAAAGCGGAGAAACCTACGATAAGTTCCGCAATCGCTTGATGTTCCCGATTCGGGATGCCTACGGGAAAATGGCTGGTTTTGGCGGGCGGGTTCTTGACCCTGATGACGCACCTAAATACATGAATTCACCAAGGACAGACCTTTTTGACAAAGGGCGTATGCTCTTTGGCTTGGATTTGGCGCGCCAGACAATTCGAAAAGAGGAGCAGGCAGTCATTGTGGAAGGCTATATGGATGTGATTGGTCTGCATCAGGCAGGTTTTCATAGTGCAGTCTCACCGATGGGCACCGCTCTGACGGAAGATCAGTTTAAGCTGCTGAAAAAGTACTCCCGCAATATTGTTTTGGCGTTGGATCCGGACGCCGCGGGGGAAAAAGCCACCCTACGTGGTCTCGAGACCGCTCGGAAGTCCATGGATCAGGACGCTGAAATGCGTTTTGACGCACATGGGCTCTTGCATGTGGAAGGGCGCTTAAAAGCGGATATTCGCGTGACTACCCTCCCGGAAGGCAAGGACCCGGATGAGATTGTCCTTTCTGACCCGCAAGCCTGGCAAAAGATCCTTGCTGAAGCTAAACCGGTGGTTGTTCACGTGATGGAGACCTTGGCGGCTTCTCAGGATATCAATGATGCCAAGGTCAAACGCGAGATTGCCGGTCAGGTGCTGCCGTTGATCGAAGATGTGGCCGATCCGGTTGAGAGGGAGGCTTACCGACAGCAGTTGGCAAGGTTGCTGCGGGTGGATGAACGCGTCCTGGTGGTTTCCAGCCCGATTCCGCGCAAAACAAGGCGCTCAAAGGCGAGTCAGTCCCCAGAAATGGGCGGCATTAATGGTAAAACTGCCCGAATCTCTGATACAGCTCAACGTAACCGCATCCTGGAACAACATGCTTTGCAGCAATTGATCAAGGATCCTGAATCACTCTATCGGATTAACCGCACCTTGGCCATCTTAGAGCTGCCGCAGCTTTCGGAAAAAGATTTTTCTGAAAGTGATTTTGTGATTGGTTTCAAATTGGTAAAAGCTGCATTGGAACAGGATGAAATGTCCCCTCAGGATTACGTTGCAGAAAATCTGCCGGAGGTGTTGGAGGAAAGTGAAACTCCGGTTTTGATCGAAAAAAGCCTGCCGCCATCGGATGAGAAGCGCATGGCAGACCAGGTGCGTAACATCTTGCGGATCAGACGCAACTTGATCGAAGCCCGCATTCAGGAAATCTTGTACCTGCAGTCTGAGATGGAAGAAAAAACCTACACGGAAGAGGAAGCCCAATTCCTTTTATTGGAGCAATTAAACCAGCGTAGGCTGGTTGATGTGGCGCTGCAATCCCCTCAGGTGGGCGGTAGCAGCCCAAAAGGACAATTGGTTAATCGGAGGAAAGTTAAGGATAAACGGAATTATGAATGATTTTGAAATTGACCCGGAAGATGAAATAAAATCGGAAGAAGGTAAAATTGGAGAATCAGACCTCTCTCCCTCGGAGTATCTTCCAGACCTTGAATCGTCGATGCAAGTGGATGATCCCATTCAGCTTTACTTACACGAGATCAACCGGGATAAATTGCTGGATGATCGGAAGGAATTCCATGTTGCAACCTGCGTCCAAGCCGAGCATCAACTCAAACTCTTTCAGGATTCTGAAGTTTGTTTGAAAATTGAATCGATCTACAAGGATATGACCTCAACGTGGGCACTGGTGAGAACGGATTCCTCAAATCTGGGCATTGCGCAACCCGATATAGTCAAAACTTTGCAGGAAGCAATGTTGCTGCATCAGAATTGCCAGATGAACGAACCTTCCGATGTATTTGATTACCTGAACGATGAACGCTGGGGGAAAGACAGGCTTTGGGAAGTCCTCGCACGTGACTTATTCCGGTTTTATCTGGATGCCTATCTGCTTCCGCCGAGCTTTGTGCAAGAATTGATCGGTCAGTTTGGAAAACGCCAAAAATTACCTGTGTGGACTCGCCTAAAGATAGCTCTGCCCAGCCGTGAAGATTGCCAAGCTAGCATGGATCAGGTGATAAACAACTCCCAGCAGGCTGTTTATACATTGGTGGAATTCAACCTGCGCCTGGTGGTGAGTGTTGCCAAGCGTTATACAGGCCGGGGAGTTGCCATCATGGATTTGATTCAGGAAGGCAATATGGGGTTGCTGCGGGCAATCCAGAAGTATGACCCTGCCCGCGGTTACCGCTTTAGTACCTACGCCACTTGGTGGATTCGTCAATCTGTCAGCCGTTATATCTTGGAAAATGCCCGCACCATTCGCATCCCGGCCCATATAGTGGAATCCCTCAGCAAATTGTTCAAGATTCAGCACAACCTGTTACAAAGCTTGGGGCGCGATCCGACCTTTGCTGAGATCGCTGCCCAATCAAGTTTCCTATCGGAAGAAGACCAGCAGATGATTGAGAAAATTGGGGGGAACCGCGAACTGGCTGATCAAGGCTTGCTGCACCGGTGGGACGAAGCCACCCAGAAGGTTGAGCAGGTCCTGAAAACGGCTGAGGAACCAGTATCATTGGAAAGCCCGGTAGGCGATGAGGAAAACAGCACCTTGGGTGATTACATTGAAGATGCCGAAGCTTTGGAACCATCGGATGGGGTGATGCAGGACTCATTACGAGAGTCTGTGCGCGAGTCGCTGGATACTCTCTCGGAAAAAGAAAGAGGAGTGCTTGAGTTACGCTTTGGTCTGGTAGATGGAGTCTACCATTCGTTGGAAGAAATCAGCGAGCGCTTCGACCTTACTCGGGAACGCATCCGGCAGATTGAAAGCTCAGGTCTGCGCAAACTGAGAGACCCAAAACGGATGAACTCGCTGAGGGATTACATCCAAAGCACTTGAAATCATAGGAAACAGCCTGGATACCCGGGCTGTTATTAATTATGGCAGAGGAATCAGGCAGGGATAGCGCGCATATTGATAGCAGGACGGGTTGAGCGGGCAAATCCAACCATAATAATCTTTGCGATTCTCCGCTTGACTCAACCTGCCAGACTCTATAGGTTGGTGTTGAGCGGTTACAAAAGGCAATCCGATCCTCTTGGGTTTCGCTCGAAACCCAACGATGCAATCAGGAATATAATTAGATTCAAGTTTCTCTGACTTTGAGAACAAAAAAGCCAATATAAGGATAAAGCAGGTTGACGTATCTCGATCAACGCAGCCTTTGCTTTATGAATTAAAGTGAGGAACCAATGCCAACCAAGACCGCATTACAACAGGGAGAGCCTC
Organism: Anaerolineaceae bacterium; assembly: GCA_049301715.1. Classification (GTDB taxonomy): domain Bacteria; phylum Chloroflexota; class Anaerolineae; order Anaerolineales; family Anaerolineaceae; genus Mesolinea. Next base: position 32,381 of record JBAQLH010000021.1, on the reverse strand, counting down.
AAGAAATGCCTTTATACCAACGGATTTACAAACAGGTAAAGGCTATCCCGGCTGGGAAGGTGGCTACATACGGGCAGATCGCCCGTATGGTAGGCGGCTGTTCTGCCAGGATGGTTGGTTATGCCATGGCAGCCCTGCGGGACGGGCGCGATCCGGATGTGCCCTGGCAGCGGGTCATCAATGCCAAAGGACGCATCAGCCTGCACGGCATCGGATCAGCCGAACAACGCGCCCGGTTGGAGGACGAGGGCATTGTTTTCGATCAGGATGACAAGCTTGATCTGGAAACCTACCAGTGGTGGGGATAAAGATAACGCACATGATCAAGTTACCATCAGGGCATATTGAATTCCAATGGGATGGAGTGGAATAGGGCGTATTGGGCAGTGATGCTTGGAAGTTGGGTGTGAAATGACGGAAATCTTGATGTTTTTCGAAGATCCCAGGGAGTTTTTGGATTGGACCCTGGAAATTTATGAAGCCGAGGAAGGTAAACATTCCTTGATGCTTGGGGTGGCGCTGCGTGTAGCAAGCGAACCGGAAGCAGTAAATGAAAAGCCACTTTTAGCTGTGGTGCGTGATCAGAACAGGCAAGTGTTATCTTCGGCAGTCAGAACCCCTCCCTATTACCTACTGGTGCATAGTGACCCGGTCAATGAGGGGGCTTTGAATCTTTTGGCGCAGGAACTCTTTCAACAAGGTATGAACCTTCCTGGTTCGAACGGCGTGGCGCAAGCCAGCGACGCCTTTGCCTGCTTGTGGTGTACCATTACCGGGAAGCAGGCCGTTCTGGATCGCTGTTTGAGGTCTTACTTGCTCCATGAGGTAGCCTGCCCCCCTGAGCCGGAAGGTGGAATGCGCCTGGCAGTCGAGGCAGACATCTCGATAACCCTGGGAATGATCCAAGCCATGCTCGTCGAAATAGAGGAAGCCAATGACACCTCCTGGAACGAGGAAAGAATGACCAGGGCAGTGTTAAACAAGTCCGTGTATGTTTGGGACGTAAACGGCAGGGCAGTGACCATGGCACTGACCACTCGGCCTACTCACCACGCAATGTCCATTAGCGGAGTGTATACTCCGCCAGAACAGCGGCGTAAGGGCTACGCTACCGCCTTGGTGGCTGGGCTTTCGCAAGAAATTCTGGATCAGGGTTATGCCATGGTCAACCTTTTCACCGATCTGGCTAACCCGATCAGCAACTCGATCTACCAAAAGATTGGCTTCAAGCCGGTATGTGATTATCATGAGTACCGTTACGTATAGGTTAATTCTCTCTACACCGTAAAAAATCAGAAGATCATCCTGAGGAAAAGACATGCGTACAATAGGCGCCGAAGAACAACGGATCATTGAAGCAGAGGCAGCACAGACAGGTATCCCGACCTTGCTTTTGATGGAACAGGCTGCCCGGGCGGTGGCAGACCTGACATTAAAACTTCTCTCCAGTGGCAATTACCCGAGCGTATCCATCCTGTGCGGGGCGGGGAATAACGGTGGTGACGGCTACGCTGCAGCGCGTTTACTGCTGGATCATGCACCTGTGCTGCGCTTGTATGAATCAGCTTCTGCCGCTGACAACCAGGGGGATGCACACCTCAACCGGCAGGCTTGCCTGAAATTAGGAATGGTCCCACATCTTCTTCAAGAGTTTACCCCCGGACCTGGCTTAATTATCGATGCAGTCTTTGGCAGTGGGTTTAAAGCCGATCGATTGGTGAGCCCGGAATTCCGAAGCCTCGCTAAGGCTGTTAATGCCGCCAGGGCATACTATCAGGCTTGCGTGTTGTCTGTAGACCTTCCTTCGGGCATTGAAGCCAGCAGCGGTCGAGCATCCGAGTCTGTCATTACGGCCGATGAGACCCTCACCTTTATCCTCCCCAAGACTGGTCTGGTCAGCTACCCCGGGCGCAAGTTTGCTGGGAGAGTGACGGTGAGCGATCTGGGATTGCCAGCCTCGTTTCTTGAGAAAATCTGGATAGATAAAAACCTTCATTCGCCCTCAGCCCTGACCGAGAGTGACGTTCGGTCCTGGAAACCAGAAAGAGCGCCAGACTGCCACAAAGGCAATTTTGGGCGCCTGGCGATCTTGGCAGGCAGCCCTGGTCTGGCTGGTGCAGCCGTTCTTTCCGGGCAGGCGGCTATGAGAACGGGAACCGGCTACGTTTACTTGACTGTTCCCTCGGAAATTTACCCGGCCGTACTGGCAGCGGCGCCTTCCTTGCTCACCAGTACCCTGCCGAATTCCACTTCTGAAGAACACCTACCAGACGCCGGCATTTCCGCAAGAAGAATCTCTGATATGCAGTTGGCATTTTGGCGGGAACGCATGCAGGGCATGGATGCCGTACTGGTAGGTCCGGGTCTGGGTTTACCGGATGCGGCCCGTCCGGATTTGATCAGCCTGATTTTGGCAGCCATCCAGGAAGCTCCGCGCCTGGTTTTGGACGCAGATGCCTTGAACCTGCTGGCTGTCCCCAACAAGTTAGAAACCTACCGCGAAGTTTTGCAAAAGCGTACGCAATCCGGCTTGGAGCCAGCCATCTTAACCCCCCACCCGGGTGAGTTTGCCCGACTCTGCCCCGAAGCGGCTGATTTGGTCGAGCAGGACCGGATCCGCTCCGCCCGCCTGCTGGCAAAACTAGCCAACAGTGTGGTTGTGCTGAAAGGAGCCGGCACGGTTATGGCTTTTCCTACCGATGGTGAAACCTGGATCAACACCTCCGGCAATGTTGGGATGGCAAAAGCCGGCTCTGGGGACGTCTTGGGCGGCTTATTAGGCGCCCTTCTGGCACAGGGTCTCCCACTCAAGCAGGCGGTTTCATCAGCGGTATACCTGCACGGACTGGCTGCGGATATCCAGAGCAAGCATCGTACTTACCGTGCCCTTGCACCCGAGGATACCCTGGCAGGTCTGCCGGCTGCATTCAGGCAGGTCGGTTGGGAGGATTGATCCATACCTTATCAGAACTGGGAAGCTCGGCCTGTGACCGGCATCGCACTGGCAGGCAAATTTTTACCCTGTGGAAGACTCTTTTGTTCCCAACCCCGAACCAATTCCAGGAATTATCAAGCAGCATAAAAAAGACGACCACCCAGTTCGGGTGGTCGTTTATCTTGTACAAAAAGAAGGCTTATTCCTCTTCTTTTAGTTCCTTCTGGCGGCTTTCGATGATTTCCTGCGTCAGGTAACTCGGAACCAGGTCGTAATGGTCGGATTCCATGCTGAAGGAACCACGGCCACCGGTCATGGAGCGCAGAGTGGTAGTGTAGCGCATCATTTCAGCCAAGGGAACCGTGGCAGTTACGACTGAACGACCTTTAGCGGTATCCATGCCCTGAACGCGAGCGCGGCGCGTATTCATATCGCCTAAAACATCACCCATATTGGCTTCTGGTACGGTGACGGTTACTTTCATAATAGGTTCATACAGGACCGGATTGGCGTCTTTGAATGCCAGTTTGAAGGCTTCACGCCCGGCAATTTCAAAGGCGATTGGTTTTGAGTCAACCGGGTGTTCCTTGCCGTCAAAAACGGAGACTCCGACATTATGCACCGGGTAACCGGCTACAACGCCATCTTTCATCACAGCTCGGATGCCTTTTTCGATTGGAGCCATATAGTTGTTGGAAATGGCACCTCCAAAAACGTCGTTGGAGAAGGAAAAGTCCTCGTCTTTAATTGGGAAGACTTTCAGGTGAACTTCGCCAAATTGGCCAGAGCCGCCAGTCTGCTTTTTATGGCGGTACATGGCACTGGCTTCCTTGGTGATATGCTCCTCGTAAGGCACCTTGGGTTCTAACAAGGTGATAAATAACTGGAATTTGGATTCAGCGCGGCGGATTGCCACATCAATATGCTGATCTCCCATTCCGAACAAGAGGGTCTGGTGGGTGGCTGATTCCATCCGCCATGAAAGAGTCATATCTTCTTCGCATAAACGGGTCAGTGTCTGGCTCAGTTTGGCAGCATCGGATTGGGTCTTGGGGCTGAGAGCAACGCGATAGAGCGCGTGAGGGTAGGCAGGTGCCGGCAGTACCAGGTTTTGTTCCCTGGTGGTTAGGGTGTCGCCAGTGGTGGTCAGGTTGAGTTTGGCTACGGTACCGATATCACCGCTGTGGATGACGTTGACCGGATGGTTTTCTTTGCCAAAAGGCACCTGCATGCCAGCCAGACGTTCTTCTTCACCTTTAGTTGCGTTCCAGACACGGGTGTCGGAGGTCATGGCACCGGAGTAAACCCGGAAAAAGGTCTGACGCCCGACGAAGGGGTCTGCGGTAGTTTTCCAGACGTAAGCAGCCAGCGGACCGGAATCGGAAAGTTCCAGTTTGACTTCTCCTTTGGGGGATTGGGCAACTGCAGCAGGCCGTTCCGCCGGTGAGGGTGCCAGGGCGATCAATGCATCCAGAAGCGGGGCAATCCCAATCATATGACCGCCCGAAGCGACCAAAACAGGGGTGACGTTACTGGTTTGGATGGCTTTGTGCAAGCCTTGCAGGGTTTCATCCGGGGTCAGATCGCCGTTTTCAAAGTACTTTTCAAGCAGGGCGTCTTCACCTTCGGCAGCCACTTCAATTAGTTTCAAGCGGGCTTCTTCAGCTTCAGCCTGGTATTCCGCTGGAATTTCGGTGGCAGTTTTACCTTCAGCTTGATAGGCTTTCATACTGACCAGGTCGATCACACCTTGAAAATCACCTTTCTCACCCCAGGGAAGCTGCATTGGGATCAGGCGAAAGTCAGTCTGTTCCTGGACGGAAGCAAGTGCTTTCTGGAAATTGGCATTATCACGATCCATCTTATTGATAACCATGATCTGGGGTATATTGAATTCACTGGCATATTGCATGGCAACTTCTGTACCGACCTCAAGACCGCCGACTGAATCCACCAATATCAGGGCGCAATCAGCCACACGCATGGCGGAGACAACTTCCCCGACAAAATCACTATACCCCGGTGTATCCAGCAAGTTAAGTTTAAGGTCTTTGTAAATCACTGGGATGACTGAAGTGAAGATGGAAATCCCGCGGCGGTGCTCTTCGTCTTCATAGTCCGATGCGGTTGTGCCATCTTCGATTTTTCCCAAACGGGTGGTGGCGCCGGTGAAATAAAGGAATGCTTCTGCAAGCATGGTCTTGCCGGAATTGCTGTGAGACGCAAGCACAATGTTTCGTACAGAGGTTGTCGAGAATTCTTTCATTGATATGACCTTCCTTATGTTATCGCCAAATGCCCTGGCAATTGACGGATGATGATGTCTGGCAACGGCTTGGAATGATGCCAAAGCTGTATTATATCAAAAAAACCAAAGCTTAAACAAAAAAATTGACAAAAAAATTGGTTGCGTGTCAATCTGCCAATAGGTATTTTCTCAATTGCGCTGCCCGTGCCCTGAATGCGCTGACAAGTTGACCAACTATAATTGAACCAGGTAATATTCATGAGCTTCTTCAACGCAAAGAGTTTATCTTTGTCATCACCCAGTACTTTGCCCATGAAACTGGACTTGATCTTTACCGGGCATTAATTCAACACGATGGATTTCCCAGCAAATCCATCCCATATAAATTCCTTAATAAGTGCGAACGCTGAGGTGGTATAATCTCCCCCGCAACATTATGGATACACCAATACAAGATAAACTCGATACAATCTTGGAGCATTTCACTGAGCTCGATCGCCGACTGGCAGAAGCAGGTTCGGATTATCAGCTGGTGGCGGAACTTTCCAAGGAACGTTCCGAACTGGAACCTGTCGTAACGCTGGCTCGCCAATACAAATCCATTCTCAGCAAGCTGGCGGAAACAAAAGAACTGATCTCTACAACTATGGGAGAGCTTCATGACATGGCTCAGTTGGAATTGGATGAGCTTTCCGCAGCGCAAGACCGACTTGAGCGAGAACTTAAATCTTTGCTGGTTCCTAAAGATCCGCGGGACAACCGTGATGTGATTATGGAAATTCGAGCCGGTACGGGTGGGGACGAAGCGGGTTTGTTTGTAGCGGACCTGTTCCGTATGTATATGCGTTACGCCGATTTACGGCACTATAAAACTGAAATTCTTTCTTCCAGCGAGACGGGGATTGGCGGCTTAAAGGAAATCACTTTTTCCGTCAAAGGTAAAGGGGCTTATTCCCGGCTCAAGTTTGAGTCGGGGGTCCACCGCGTTCAGCGCGTACCTGAAACGGAATCACAAGGCCGCATCCATACCTCTACCGTGACCGTGGCTGTGCTGGCTGAAGTGGAAGAAGTAGAAATTGACATTCCTGACTCGGATATCCAGGTGGATGTATATAAATCAGCCGGGGCTGGCGGGCAGAACGTCCAGAAAAACATGACTGCTGTGCGTATCACTCACCTGCCTACTGGCTTGGTAGTGGCTTGCCAGGATGAACGCTCCCAACTCCAAAATCGATTGCGTGCCATGGGCGTTCTGAGGGCGCGTTTATACGAAATGGAACAACAAAAGCGGCAATCCGAGCAGGATGCCACCCGGCGTTCCCAGATTGGCTCAGGGGAGCGTTCTGAAAAAATCCGCACCTACAATTACCCACAGTCGCGTGTGACCGACCACCGCATCAACCTGTCTTCGTACAACCTGGCAGGTGTGATGAACGGCACCGAGTTGGATACCTTCATCACCGAACTGCAGTTGGCAGATGAAGCAGACCGACTGGCACATTTTGAGACCAATGACTGATGTCAGCCTTGCCAGCAAATTACATCTGCTCTCGGATAAACTGGCTTCCTGTCTGGATCATCCTAACGAAACCGCCCTGGTCTTACTGGCTTATGTTCTGGGTCAATCCAAAACTTGGATTCTGTCTCATCCTGAAGTAATTCTCGCCTTTGATCAGCTTGATCAGGCAGACACACTGTCTGAACGCCTTTTAGCGGGGGAGCCCCTGCCTTACCTGGTCGGCAGGCAGGAATTTTTTGGATTAGATTTCCAGGTTGACCCTACCGTCCTGATCCCCCGACCTGAGACTGAACTGCTGGTGGAACAGGCGCTTTTGTGGCTCAAAGACCACCCTGTGGCTCAAACCGCCTTGGATGTGGGCACCGGCAGCGGTTGCATTGCCATCAGTCTGGCGGTGCACTGCCCAAGGCTTTGTGTTACTGCCACGGATAACTCTGCCCAGGCACTATCTGTTGCCAAGCGCAATGCTCAAACCCACAAGGTTGCTGAAAACATCAGTTTCGTCGAAGCTGATTTGATCCCGCCTTCAATTGCCTCCTGCAACCTGGTTTGCGCCAACCTGCCCTATATTCCCACCGACAAACTTGCGGAAGTCAACAGCCTGCCATATGAACCTGTGTCCGCCTTGGATGGCGGACTGGATGGATTGGAGTTGATTCGGAGGTGCTTACAGCAAGCCCTGCAGGTTATACAGCGACCTGGCTTGATCCTGCTTGAGACGGAAGCCACCCTGGGCAGACAGACGAATTGCCTGGCGCAGCGGTACTTTCCGGAAGGGAAGATCACCCTAATGCAGGACCTGACCGACAGAGATCGGCTGGTTCACATTGAATTGGAAGGCTGACATGCAGAAGAAACAGACTTTGCTTATGCCGGTGTGTGATTCCTCTGCAATTGGAACCGCCTGTGAGTATCTTCAGGATGGCAAGTTGATCGTCTTTCCCACCGACACACTCTATGGGGTGGCTTGCGATCCTTGGAATCCAAGCGCTTTGCGGGAGATTTACAAAGCAAAAGGTAGGTCAACACTCAAAGCCATTCCTGTGTTGGTTGGTGCACCAACCCAATTGGACGCGGTCATCGAGATCGTTCCTCCAGCAGCCAGGGCGTTGATGGAACACTTCTGGCCGGGAGCTTTGACCCTGGTACTGCCAAAAAAAGCTGAACTGCCGGAAGTATTGACCCCCTATCCCGGTTTGGCGGTACGCATGCCGGCGCATCCCTTTGCTCTGAGCTTGCTCCAGGAGTTTGGCCCTCTGGCTGTCACCAGCGCCAATTTATCCGGGCAAGACAACCCCAAGACTGCTGCTGAGGTAATAGAACAACTTTCCGGCAGGGTGGACCTGGTGTTGGACGGTGGGCCACTGAGTGGGGGACAAGCTTCAACCATCATTGATGGCAGTGCTGAAAAGCCCGTTCTGCTACGGGAAGGTCCCATCGCTTTTGCGGATGTTTTACGAGTCTGGGAGCGGCCATGATTGAGCTGGAAAACCCCTGGCTGAAACTTGTCGTCGAACCGGAACAGGGGTATTTCTCACTGGTCAATCTTGAAAACGAATTCGCCTGGGTCAGGAATGCCCGCAGTGGCTTGAAGATCAGAATTGGTTCCCGATGGTTTTCTTGGTGGACTGAAGAATTGCCTCTAATCCTGGTGCAGGGACCAATTCCAACGGAGACTTTACACGGTCTGCTGGACCTGATCGAAATGACATTTCAAAACAGAACCGGTGCCTTCGACTTGACCCTGCGCCTGGGGCTGCTGCGGGAACAACCGCTGATGCTGCAGCAAATGGCATTAACCAACCGGGATAATCTGCCAGTTTTCCCGGATCGGCTGACTTTTTGTGATCTGCCCGCTGGGGGCATTCAATTGAGCCAGAATCCGGGGGTTCAACCGGTTTTCTTTTCCAACGGCTGGCAATCCTGGTCGCCCTCCAGAGCCTACCGCTTGGGTGAGCGCCAACAGCGCTCAAGATTGGGGCCGCTTTCTAACCCGATGATCCTCAATCCGGGCACGCCTGTGCCAAAAGAAAAGAACCATTTTGCATCTGATATGTTTGCTCTGCTGGGTGATTTGGATTCGCGGGCAGGTTTGGTCGCCGGCTTTCTTTCACAGAACCAGCAGTTTGGCTCGCTCGAAACCCGCTTTAGCCCGCAGCCAACTCTGGCTATGTGGGCTGATGCTGACAACGCCAAGCTGCGCCCTGGTCAGACCCTGCAAACAGACTGGGCAGCCTATGCTTTCATCAGCCTAAGTGCCCCTCATCCTTTTCAAACCTTCTTTGAGGCTGTAAAACGGGAAAATAGGGTGCGCCTGCCTGAAAAAACACCGCTGGGCTGGTGTTCTTGGTATTACTATTTTGAGAAAGTTACCGCTCAAGACGTCCGTCAAAACCTGGAAAAAGTCAACCAGATGCACTTTGAGCTGCCCCTAGACCTTGTCCAGATCGATGATGGCTTTGAACAGAGTGTGGGTAATTGGCTGGAGTTTAACGATAAGTTTCCCGAAGGAGTGCAGCCCCTGGCAAAAGAAATCCAGGCTGCCGGGCTGACTCCTGGGATCTGGCTGGCGCCTTTTATTGTCCAAGCGGGATCACCCATGATTAAGCGTCATCCGGACTGGCTATTACGCAACAGATTTGGCAGACCGGTCAATGCCGGGTTTGCCTGGAACAACCTTGCCACAGCTCTGGATCTTACCCAGCCAGAGGCGCTGGAGTATGTTCAAACCGTAATTCGGACTGCCGTCCAGGAATGGGGCTTCCCCTACCTTAAGCTGGATTTCCTTTATGCGGCCGCTTTGGGAGGGCGCTACCACGACCCTACACAAACCCGGGCGCAGGTTCTGCGCAGAGGCTTGGAAATTATCCGCCAGGAAGCCGGGCAGGAGACCGCCCTGCTGGGTTGCGGCTGCCCACTGGGATCAGCGCTTGGGATCGTGGACTTAATGCGCATCAGCGAAGACGTCAGTCCGACCTGGGCACCGGAATTTAATCGGATTTCCAGACCGTTCAAAGAAGAACCCAGCATGCCCAGCGCTAGGAATGCGATTCAAAACATCCTGACGCGTTCTGAGATGGACCGCTATTGGTGGGGCAATGACCCCGACTGCCTGTTGATGCGCCCTGATAGTCAGCTTACACTGGCTGAAGTGCAATCCCTGGCAACCGTCATTGGCATTACCAGCGGTGCCCTGTTGATTTCGGATGATCTGACCAAACTGCCGGCGGAGCGACTGCGCATAGCCCAATCTTTGATTCCGATCATCCCCTCCAACCCGCAGGTATTGGATCGTTTCGAGCGTCCCATTCCCAGCCAGGTCAAGCAGGTATTAAGTAACACAGCCGGTGAATACCCGCTGCTGGCTGCTTTCAACTGGGAAGACCACTCCGCTGACCTGACGATCAGACTGGAGGAGTGGGGGCTGCGTGTAAGCCAAGCCTGGATCGCCCGGGAATATTGGAGCGGGAAGATTTACACGGCTGCAGAGGAAATCAAGATTGACAGCTTGCCTGCCCACGGGGTGTGTTTGCTGGCATTACATCCGCTTGGGACCCAGCCAGTTTACCTGGGGAGCGATCTGCATTTTTCTCAGGGCATTGAGGTAAAGTCTTGGCATAGGAATGCGGAAGTGCTGAGCTTCAGTCTGGACTTTACCCGTAAAGTGCAGGGAAGGATTTACCTTTACTGCCCGCAGGATCCTATTCAAGTTTTGCAGGATGACAAAGATGTGTGTTGGTCCATGCTAGAGGGTAGCATTCTTGAGATTCCTCTGGTTTCCTCTGGCAGGACCAATTTTGAATTTAAATTTAGTTAGCGTTCTATTGAGATTTTGCCTCCCCGTTTATTTTGCAAGTTGTTCCCGACCTTCAGATAATGGTTTTCCAGTTATGACCTGGTGATAAACGCACCAAGTTCCCCAGACTTCAAAGCAGTTGCGAAAGAAGAGCTTTCAAGAACTATCATTTTGCTGTGAATTGAACCAAATTACTTTTATGGTAGACTAATTTTTATTCCTATAATGGTGACGGAGTCAGGATGAATAAAGGGGAGGTTAGGACAAACCTGGCTAGAACACAGCAAAGGAGAAAAAATGAAAGCCAATCAAAAATATAATCTGGTTTGGGTGTTCGTAATGGGGATAGTGCTGGCGGGATGTGGACAGGCAAATACCAGCAATTCGGTTACGCAAACACCTTTGGATTCAGAAGGCTGTAAAAAAATAGCTTTTGTCATATCTACTGACACAAATTCGGACATTTACACAGTCTGTCCAGACGGAAGCGACTTGATTAACATTACCAATGACTTGGCAAATGATTCACTTCCTTCCTGGTCTCCAGATGGGCAGAAAATTGCTTTTGCCTCCACCCGTGCAGGCAGCAGTCAGATCTACATTATGGATGAGGATGGAAACAATCCGATAAAACTGACCTCTGACTATAACAACATTTTGCCAGTTTGGCTCCCTGATGGCGATCAAATTGCTTTCCTAACCTCTGACGGGGAAGGGCTTTGGTGGTGGCGAATCTTGAATTTGGAAGACAAGGAGATTTCTCAATTCACAGAGCCATCATATGATTTTTTCTATCAGACTCCTGCCTGGTCCCCTGATGGAAAACGCCTTGCCTACATGTCTTTGGAAGAGCAAAGGGAACGCAACGATGGTTCGAGCCAAATTCATGTGAAAGACCTGGATGGTTCAAGCGACATTGCTCTCACTGAGGATATTTGGGCGAACATCACCCCGAAATGGTCTCCTGATGGGTCAAAATTAGCTTTCCTCTCTGAACGGGATGGAAATTATAATAATTTTGCGCTTTATGTCGTGAATCAAGACGGCACAAAGCTTCGGAAACTGTCTGAACCGATCTATTACGAAAATAATTCTTTTTCCTGGTCACCCGATGGGCGGCAAATAGTCATTGAAAGCAATTCATCCAGAGGGAGTCTTTTTCTTATTGACGTAAAGTCAGGGAATTTGAAGGAATTATTAAAACGGTCGGATGAGGAAAGGGTTTATGCACCATCGTGGCAGCCGTAAAAAATCTGTGAACTGTGAGAGCATGAGGAAAGGATACTTGCGCAACTTGGTGGTGATGGCAAGGCACACATTTCCCTCTTGAGTAGAGCACGATTCTCAAGCTGTCTTTATTCCTGGTCAGATAGACAATCAGACGACTGATGAATCAAAAGAGAGGCTGGTTTTTGGGGTCAGCCTCTCTTGGCATTATCAGCGTTTGACTTTACGCTTTGGGCTGGTTTTCCAGCACCGCAGCAGCTTCTTCAGCTTTCCGAGCCAGTTTGCGTTTACGAGCGCCTTTGACGATAAAGTGCACGATCAACCAAATCGGGATCAGGAAGGGCAGCCAGGTGATCACAAACCAAATCAAGCCGGTACCGACTGCCTGGGCGGCCTTGATTAATGCCTGGACGGCTTCTTTTGCCACACCTTGCGGCTTCCAAGGACCAACTTGGATGGGTTGGATGGAAGCTTCTGCCACAAACTCTACTGACACGGACGAAAGTGCAGCGGATTCTTCCAAATACTTTATGTGACCCTTCAAGACTTCAATCTGGCTGCGAATGCTGGTCAATTCGCGGAATATGTCCAGAGTGTATTCTAGGTCTGTGGCGTTGTCCAGAAGCTCAACCAGTTGGGCTTCGGCAGCCTCCAGGTTGCGCAACTGTGATTGTGAGTCGACATAATCTGAGGTGACGTCCTGCCCGGTAACACTTTCAGAAATAACCCCATTTTCCGCGTCCACTGCCATTGCCCGGATTTTTCCAAGCACTTCTTCCAACTTTTCAGCCGGAACGCGGACAGTAATTGAACTCTGGGCATATTCCCTACCATCTGAAGCAGAGTTGTTCCAGACATTTGAACTGACCACGTATCCGCCCATTCCTTCGACAAAGGCGGCAAGGGAGGTCACTGCTTTAGCCGGGTCTGCCACGGATACGCTGATATAAGCTTGTTTAATCACAATGCGGTCTACCGACTCATTGGCGGAATCAGCGGAAGATTCTTCAATACCAGAAAACTCGGCGTATTGTTTTTCGCCTCCTCCCATTACAACAGGTGCTTCGGTTGGAAGTGCCATAGAGGTTTGATTGTCTGGACTGCCGGCGCAGGCAGACAGCAATACCATGAACACTAAACTAATGACGAGCCATTTCTTTTTCATATCTTCTCCGTTTTCTATTATTTCAGTACAGGGCTTCTGTATCTAAGACGCTCGAGAGGAAGATTTGTTCCTTGATTGGAACACGAAAAACTTGGCTTTGTTTGAAAATGAATCAAATACCCTGTGAAAGCCGATAAGCGTGCCTGGCAGGAATTCCCAGATCTATAATCCTCTTCTGAACAGGCGGGATGTTATATTTCACCCTGTGATATTGCCAGATCGCTTCCTGGTCATCCCAGATAACATAAGATGCTCTTGGATCCCGGTCGCGTGGCTGACCAACCGACCCCGGGTTGAGGATAAAGCGTTTCTTGCTCCTCCACATATCTCCGGAATGAGGCAGCAGCACGGTAATCTCCCTATCCGGCTCTTCCACAAAAATAGAGGGAATGTGGGAGTGGCCAATCAGACATATCTGCGTAGGGAAGGCAGCGAAGTTTTGCCGGGCGATTGTAACATTCAGGATATATTCCCAGATGGGGTTTCTGGGGCTGCCATGCGCCAGGGTGACCCCGTCCATTGAAGTGGAAACCTCAAGCAGTTCAAGAAAATCTCTTGATTCGAAATTGAGCTGCTGGGCTTGAACCTGTAAGGCAGCCTGTGCTTCAAAGTTAAATGCTGTCAAGTCAATCAGCCCGAGTAAAGCCGCATCATGGTTGCCCATAATGCAGACTAGATTCGGAAGAGACTTCAATATCGAGACACATTCATTGGAATCGGGTCCGTAGCCAACCACATCTCCCAGGCACCAGACCCGCTCAAACGCACCGGCGTCCGCCAAAACAGCTTCAAGCGCCGTGGCATTGGCATGAATGTCAGAAATAACCAGGGTTCGCACAAAGATCAGGGAATGCTAAACGTGAAGGTCCAATCCCCATCGGATACTTGCACCGTTGAAGTTGTGCCGATCAATCCAATCCAGGTATTACCTGGCTTCAGAGGAAAGAGGTTGCCTTCTTCGTCAAAGAATTGCATCGGCCTTTCCTGGTTTGTGGTTTTCCAGATCACATCAAAGGCCTGACCGTCACGGAAGACAACTGCTTTTTGACCTTCGGTATTATCCCAGATGCCAATCTCATGTAATACTGAAGTTCTTTCGGTATAGTAAGCATAGACCATGATTACATTGGAAAACGCCAACTGTTCATTGGTCAGGCGGTCTACCAGGGGGATCATCAGGTCATAGTTATAACCATCTTCGATCCAGCGCAGGTATTTGCCGCTCTCCTGGTCGTAAACCCAGTCGCCTTTGTCGTAGTAATTGAAGAACAAGGTGGCTTTCTCAGCTTCTTCGCCGCCGGAGGGTACGACTGTATCAAACAGCATACCGGTTAGGTCTGGGTCAGTTATATCAACCCCGCGGGTCTGCATCAGGTCGGTAATATCTGCGGTATTCCCAAAGACGCCGGTAACCGTCCAATCATCGCGGCAAAGACCTGGACAAACGTTTTCTGTTATAGTTCGATTTCCCAAGACTTGATTGATCCTCGGAAGCACGTTTTCCTCATTGGCGCCGGAGAAAGCCAGCACACCTTGGTACATGGTCACCAGTTCCGGGTCTACCATGCGGCCGGAACGCACGGGACCAACCTTTTCACAATCCTGCCCATAATAGAGCGCCATAAAGCGGTTGGAACCGCCCCCAATGTAATATTCCCAGACAATATCGGCATAGGATAGACCGGCATGCGGCCGGCCGATGGCAGGATAATTGGCAACCTTGATCATAACCGGTCGGCGGTCCAGCAAGGTCGGGTCTTCCACTTTCAGCCCGGTCAGCGGGTTTACATCAGCCGGAAAATTATCCGGACCGATGGCTGTCACAGGAACAGGGGTATTTGTGGGTGCCACCGTGGCGGTATTGGTCGGCAGAATTGTCGGGGTGTTTTCAGAAGTTGGAGATTTGGTTGGTGTCAGGGCAGTCAGGGTCTGAGCAACTGCGGTAGCCTGGTCAGAACTCAAGGTCGCGGTGGCAACTCCGCCTTCACAGGCTGTGACCAGCAGGACGATAGCAATGATCGGCAGAAGGAAAAGATGAGTCTTTTTCATACGTACCTCCGTGTTACCTGTTATTTTACTCCATTTCGCGGACAAGGCTTTTTTGCGGTCAAGTCACCTGCTTACTGCATCTCAGCGATGATCTCAGCAACCAGGTCGTAACGGCTGAACTGAGGCATGAAGTAGACTCCCTGTGCCAGCGGGCGGATTTCTTCAATTAAAGTCCTGGCAATAAGCACGCCTTGCTGTGCTCCCTGGTCGCTTGCCTTTTCCATCCTGATTTGAATGGTTTCGGGGATGCTGATCCCCGGCACTTCGTTATGCAGGAAACGGGCATGCCTGTCAGATGCCAGCGGCAGAATTCCGACCAGGATGGGCAGGTCAAACGTCCCATATTCTTTTTCATAGGCTTTATGAAATTCGCTGATTTTGACTGGCTCAAAGACTGGCTGGCTCAACAAGAAATCTACTCCGGCTTCCACTTTCTTGTGCACCAGTTTTACCTCGCGTTCCAGGTTTTCAGAAGCCAGGTCTACTGCTCCGCCCACAAAAAAGGAGGTCGGCTGACCAATCTTGCCGCCTGCATGGTCGAATCCGGCGTTCAAGCCCTGTTTGATCAGTTTGATCAAACCGGAAGGAACCAGGTCATAATTATCCATGGCATCGGGATAGTCCCCAATGGCAGTGGGGTCGCCCATGATGACAAACACATTGCGGATTCCCAGGGCATGCGCTGCCAGTAAATCTCCCTGAACTCTCAGCAGGTTGCGCCCGCGAGTGGGAAAGTGTAGAGTGGTTTCGACCTTAAGCTGGGATTGGATTAACTGACACACCCCCCATGGGCTCATACGCATACGCGCCATGGGGCTATCTGCCACATCAATCACATCTGCCCCGGCATCTGCCAGCAGACTTGCCCCCGCCATCAGTTTGTGGGTAGAAAATCCCCTGGGCGGGTCAATCTCTACGGCTTTTACAAACTTTCCTGCTGCCAATTTTTCCTGCAGTTTGGAGGTGTCGCCTTCGGTAACTTGAACTTCTAAAGGCTGTTTTTCCTGGATTGATACTTCATGTTGGATTTGTTCCACATTGGCGGATTGGATAGTTTCGCTGATCACGGCAATATGTTTAGGTGTTGTACCGCAGCAGCCGCCAATCACGCGTGCACCGGCTTTCCAGAAGGAAATGGCAAAATCGCGGAAATACGCTGGTCCGGCTGGGTACATAATACGCCCGCCGACTTGTTCCGGGAAGCCAGCATTTGGCATGACCGAGATGCGGGCGTTAGGCTGGGCAGCATGCATGATTTTGATGATATTCAGCAACTGCACTGGCCCCCCCGAACAGTTTACCCCGATCACATCTGCGCCGTATTCTACCAGTGCATTGGCGACTTTCACCGGGTCATCCCCAAGTAGAGTGCGCTTGTCCCGGGTGAAGGTCATAGAGGCAATCACAGGCAAGGTCGGATCTACTTCGCGGGCGGCTGTGATGGCTTCGCGCAGCAGGTAAAGGTCAGAAAAAGTTTCAATCAACAGCAGGTCTACCCCTTCTTTAGCCAGGGCTGTCATCTGCTCCCGATAGATTTCGCGGGCTTCCTCCGGCTGAACCCTGCCAAAGGGCGCCAAAGGGACGCCTAATGGGCCAATATCACCGGCAATCATAACGTCTTTGAAGGAACCTTCGACTACCTGTCTTGCCAACTGCACCGCTTTGCGATTGATTTCCTGGACGCTTTGTTCCATCTTGTAGCGGCTTAGTTTGATTCGGTTGGCGCTGAAAGTATTGGTCTTGATCATTTCCGCCCCGGCTTGGATATATTCACCGTGGATCTCTGCCACTATGGCCGGGTTCTGAATATTAAGGAAGTCAAAACTGGTATCGAACTCAACTCCCCGTTCGTGCAGAAGGGTGCCCATGGCACCATCTGCCACCAAGGGTTTGGGATCCTGATCAAGCCGATCCAAGAATTTGTTGCTCATTGTAGACCTCACATATTTCCAATTAATTTAGCAGCTGCTCCAAGCGGTTCACTCCGACATTAAAATACTTGGCTGCAGGATGATGGATAATAATCGCGGCCGTTGACTGCTCCGGAACCAGTTGATAAGCTGACGTTAGGCTCATTCCCAGGGCGGATTCGGCCGGCAAAAGGTTAAAGATTTTGCGATGGTCTGACAATTCCGGTATGGCCGGGTAGCCCCAGGAATAACGCAAGCCCTGCCCTCGCAGCAAACCCAACTCCTGGCGAATATGGTCGTGAAGGTAATCAGCGGTCGCCTCTGCCATCTGCACCGAAAGACCGTGCTGGTAATATGCTTGGGAATAGGCATCCTTTTGTTCCAGCTCGGAAAAGCGCTGGGTGGCTTCCGCCCCTACTGTTGCCACCTGGAAAGCTACCAGGTCAAATTCATTCGAACCGACCGGCAGGAAGTAATCTGCCAAACACAATCCCTCCCCTCCTGCTTGCCGAGGGAATTCAAAACGCTCCAGCACTTTGGGATTGTTGTCGTTTAAAGTCTTCGGATCGAAAACCAGAAGGCTGTTGCCATCTGCCAAAGCCGGCCAGTAGCCATACACTGCCCTGGGCTTGAGCCAGCCTTCTTTTTCTGCCTTTGCCAGCATGTCTATTCTGCGCTGGTCAAACTCAGCCTGCAATTTTTGCCATTCCTCACCGTGGGTGTTCTTGGCTCCCCAGGAAAGTCGGTAAAGTTCATTAAGGTTGAGATGTTTTGCCACCAACTGCAGGGGCATATTTTCAACAACACGCGGCCCCCATTGTTTTATGGAAGGGATGAACCCGGCCGGTGCTAATGAAGCGGGTCGAGCGGAAGCACTGCCTTTCTCTATGTGGGCATGGGGAGCAGCAAATTCGTATTCTGCCTTCCGGCGGGTGTCTACCAGTAAAGTCTGGCGCTTGGCGGGGTCTGCCAGGGCGTCCATAACTGCCAAGCCTTCAAAGGCATCCTTGCAGTAAAAAACGCCCGGTTCATAGAAACTACCATCCTCACTCTTGAAAATGCGCCATCCAAAACGGGGATTGATGGCAGCTCCTCCGATCAGGACCGGGAAATTGAGCTTGCGGCGCTGTAATTCGTTGACAATCAAAGGCATCTGTTTGCTCGTAGAAACCAACAAGGCGCTCAATCCGATTGCCGTGGCATTTTCATCGATAGCAGCCTGAATTATGGTCTCGGCTGGCACCTGCTTGCCCAGGTCAATCACCTCATAACCGTTGTTGGAAAGGATCGTCTTGACCAGGTTTTTACCGATATCGTGCACATCTCCATATACGGTAGCCAGAACAAGTTTTCCCTTGCTGGGATTTTCCTTCTTTTCGAGGTAATTTTCCAGGTAAGCCACTGCTTTTTTCATCACTTCAGCCGACTGTAGTACAAAGGGCAAGATCAGTTCTCCGGCACCGAATTTATCGCCAACCTCCTTCATGGCAGGCAAAAGCACTTCGTTCAAGAGTGCGACAGCTTTCTCGCTGGCTGGAAGGTCAGGATCAAGGGTTAGAATGTCATCGACATCCTGTTCCACCCCGACCTTTTGCCGCAATAAAATGCGGGCTTTGAGCCTTTCCCTGGGATTTAAGCCATCAAAAGGAGAGGCTTTCCCTGGCTCCTCACTACCAGTTTCCGGGTTGGCATCAAAGTAAGCAATCAGATCAGCCAGAGCTTTTTCATTGCGGTTGAAGATCAGTGCTTCAGCCAGAGCGCGTTCGTTTTCCGGAATTTCAGCATAGGGTTTGATCTGGGCTGGGTTAACGATAGCCATATCCAAGCCGGCTTTGACAGCGTGGTATAGGAAAACACTGTTGACTACCTTGCGGGAGGCAGGTGAAAGCCCAAAAGAAACATTGCTGATACCCAGCGAGGTGTGCACACCGGGAAGATGCTGCTTGATCAGGGTCAAACCCCGGAGAGTCTCAATGGCGGAACTGCGGTAGACTTCCTCGCCGGTTGCCAAGGTAAAGGTCAAGTCGTCAAATATCAGGTCCTGCGGTCTTAGCGCGAATTCGTCCACCGCCAGGCGGTACAAACGCTGGGCAATTTCCAGCTTGCGTTCAGCCGTCTTGGCCATGCCAGCTTCATCGATTGTCAGCATTAATACCATCGAACTATATTTTTTTACTAACGAAAAAATCCTGCGAGGTTTGATTTCTCCTGATTCCAGGTTGGTGGAGTTGATCAGACAACGCCCGGGGAAAGTTTTCAGAGCCGATTCAACCACATCCGGTTCGGTGGTATCAATGATCAGTGGCACTGGCACTTCTAATGAAAGCCGTTTGACCAGCTTGGTCATCATTTCAAGCTCGTCTGTACGTTCAGTCACTGCCACACTCACGTCCAGACCGTGCGCACCAGTTTCCACCTGGTCCCGCGCGATCTGAAGCATGCCGTCAAAGTCCTCAGCCAGAAGAAGCTTTTTGAAAGCCCGCGATCCCTGGGCGTTGAGGCGCTCTCCGATCAGGAAAGGAACGGGTTCCTGTTCGACCGGAACAGCCTGCACAGGTGAAGCCAGCGCTGCCTGAGGTACAGCATTGAGTGGGGCTGCGCGCACCTCCCCAATCTTTGCCGCCAGATTGCGGATGTGCTCGGGAGTGGTGCCGCAGCAACCCCCGACTACCCGCACGCCATATTTACTGACGTAGTCCGAAAGGAGATCAGAGAAAGGCTCGGGCTGCATGGGATAAACCGCTTCGCCATTGACGTTCATTGGCAAACCGGCATTGGGAATACACGAAATGGGTATGTTGCTATGTTCACTCAGGTACTCGATTGAAGCGCGCATGTGTTCGGGCCCGGTGGAGCAGTTTAAACCAACCACGTCTACACCCAATCCGTCCAGGATAGCGAGAGCAGCCGAGATTTCCGTGCCTAGCAGCATTTTGCCATTCACATCCAGGGTAACCTGGGCCTGAATGGGCAGTATCATACCCTCTTCTTGGAAAGCCTGCCGAATGCCTTCCACGATGGCTTTAACCTCCAGAATATCTTGCTGAGTTTCTATCAGCAGCAAATCCACCCCTCCCTGGATCAGCCCGCTGGCTTGCTCGCGGAAGACATCTGCCAATTCGTCAAAGGTGATATCAGACATCTGCGGGTCATCAGTGGAGATCAGCTTGCCGGAAGGTCCGATTGAGCCGGCAACAAAGCGCGGTTTATCGGGGGTGCTGTAGATATCTGCCACTCCGCGCGCCAATCGGGCAGCTTTCCGGTTCAGTTCGATTGTGCGGTCAGCCATACCATAGTCTGCCAGAGTCAGACGGTTGGCACGAAAGGTGTCGGTTTCGAGCACGTCTGCGCCGGCTTCCATAAAGGAGCGGTGCACTTTGGCAACACTTTCGGGAGAGGAGAGAACCAAACAGTCGTTGCAGCCTACCAACTGCTTGCCACCAAAATCAACTTCGGTCAGGTTCATGGCTTGCAGATTGGTGCCCATAGCGCCGTCAAAAATTAGGACACGCTGGTTAAGAGCCTCCAGGTAGGCCGTTTTCTTGATGAGGGGTTGTTTTTGCATTAAGCACCTCGCTTGCAGATATTATAGTTAAAAAATGCCTCTTTATCAGAGGCACTATTGCTGTTGCAAGTTTTGCCTCATCTTCCAGAATTTGGCTTAATTCTGCCGGAATTGGCACCTACCTTAGTTGCAGGTTGCCGAGGTTTCATTGGGCCGGTCCCTCCACCTCTCTGGATGAGTAGATTGGCAGGAGTGTATCACAAGGGCTTGTTCAAGTCAAACAGTCCCGTTTGCTTAACGTCGGCTAATCTTCATATGTTAGTCATCCTCATTACGGAAGATATTTATGATTCACTTACACCTTTTTCTCCACAAAATAGCCCAAAATATTTTTTCTACCCAGGAAAGCCTATATTATCTATTGTATCTAAGCCATTGGTGAGAGTATACTTATTCATAGTTTCCCTTCAAAAAATCAAAGGAGAATATATGGAAACTCGTACTATCATTTTGATCATAGTGGCAGTACTTTTACTGCTAAGCCTGTTATCAGGGATTCGTTTTATTCCCAATAACCGGATCGGCATTGTGGAAAAACGCTTTGGGCGTCGTTCGGTCAAAGGCGGTTTTATTGCCTTGCATGGCGAAGCGGGCTACCAGCCGGATGTTTTGCGCGGTGGTCTGCATTTCCTGATACCGGTTCAATACCGTGTCCACATTGAACCTCTGGTAACCATTGCCCAGGGTAAAATTGGCTACATCTTCGCCCGAGATGGTGAGCCTTTAAGTGCAATGCAAGTCTTGGCA
This sequence comes from Anaerolineaceae bacterium, assembly GCA_049301715.1. Lineage (GTDB taxonomy): Bacteria > Chloroflexota > Anaerolineae > Anaerolineales > Anaerolineaceae > Mesolinea. The sequence continues at coordinate 11,220 of JBAQLH010000021.1, read as the reverse complement.
TCCAACACGACTGCCAATGATTTTCAGGATGTGACTCACTTCCTCAGTCATGGTGGTCAGCGCGGTCCACAACGCCAGATTCTGCGGGAAGGCACCTATGCCATCAACCTGGCGCAGTTTGTGGTTATTACCGAAGAGCGTGTTTATTACCTACCCCTTAGCAAGGACGATCAAGGGGTCATTGAGAGTATGACCACTGTGATCAACAACCGCAAGGGTTTCACGCCAGTAGTGATCAAAGACTCGGACGACTCAATCGGTATTGTTACCGTCCATGATGGACCTTCACTGCCCTCAGGTGAAATCATTGCCCCAGTCGTGGGCGAGGATTTTAGTGATCCGTTAACCTATCACAATAATTTCCAGATGCCCGACCGCTTTATCAACGCCAACGGTTTGAGAGGGCGGCAGTTGCAGGTGTTGGTAGAAGGTACCTATTACCTCAACCGGCTATTTGCAACTGTTGAGATGATTCAAAAGACCATTATTGAGGTTGGATTCGTGGGGGTAGTTGTCTCTTATACCGGTAAAACCGGTGAAGATCTTTCTGGAAGTGATTACCGCCATGGGGAACTGGTAAGCAATGGCAGCCGGGGTGTCTGGAGTGAACCGCTTTTACCTGGCAAGTACGCCTTTAATACTTATGCAGGTAAAGTAGTGCCAGTACCGACAACCAATATCATTCTTAAATGGATCAGATCTGAGGTCGGATCGCACAATTTGGATGAGAACCTCTCAGAAGTCTCCCTGATCACCAAGGACGCCTTTGAGCCCTCTCTGCCGCTCTCGGTAGTGATCCATATTGACTATCAGAAAGCCCCATTGGTGGTTCAGCGTTTTGGGGATGTTAAAAAATTGGTCGAGCAGACTCTGGACCCAATGGTATCCGCTTATTTCAAGAATGTTGGTCAGACCCGCACATTGATCCAGTTGATCCAGGAGCGTAACGATATTCAGCGTATTTCAAGCCAGGAAATGAAAGATAAATTCCAGCACTACAACTTGGAGTTGGAGGAGGTTTTGATCGGCACCCCAACTACCAGTGGCGAAGATAAAAACATGGAGATTATCCTCAATCAATTGCGTTCACGTCAGATTGCCGTAGAACAAATTGAGACCTTCCAGCGCCAGCAGGATGCAGCAGCTAAGGAGCGGGAATTGCGCGAGGCTCAGGCACGCACCGAGCAGCAGCGCAATATTACCGAATCAGAACTGAGTATTACGGTGCTTTCTAACCAGGGAAAGGCAGATTACATGCGTGCCCTGCAGCAGGCCGCCCAGATCCGTGCCCTGGCTGATGCTGAAGCTGAAAAAATTGCCCGCACCGGTATTGCGCAGGCTATCGCTACCGAAGAACAGGTGGCAGCTTATGGCGGACCAAAGTATCAGGTGACCCAACAAGTGATGAATCGCTTTGCCGAAGCGGTGCAGCAATCCCGTGTAGATGTCGTGCCACGGGTGGTGGTCGGTGGAGGTGAATCAGGCAGTGCCTCTAACAGCGGCGTTATGGAAGGCTTGCTGACTCTATTGCTCTCGGACAAACTAAATTTGGAAGTAAGCGATGGAACAACGAAGGAACGCAGGGAAGATACCGAAAAACTGCGCAGTGAGATCCTTCAGAGCTTGAAGGAAAAGAAAGAAACACCCTCAGGTGAAAGCACACCACCAGCGGTAAAATAGAGAAAACACATCCGGTACATGAGCAACATCTGCCCCTGATTGCAGGGGCAGATGTTTTCGTTTAGAGGGATGATGAGACCTACTGGCGGGGTATTCTGTGCTATCATGCTTCAGACACTGTCCAATTCTGGCTAACTCATCGAATGAACGGTCAGGGTCTCGTTTGCCTGGTCAACCCTTCCTGCTGGAAAGATAGGGACGAATTTGTCCGCGCCAAGCCAATACCTTAATCGCGGTATCGTGGAAACTTTATCCAAATTCAGCGGGGTATTCCGGAATTTTTGGCGGTTCAGTTCATAGTAATTTGGAAAACACCCGGCGGACCAGTCGCACTCCGTCTATACCCAATACCACTAGGGCAAGGATATACAGGAGTAGAAATAGCATAACGAGATACATTTGCCAGACCCCCTCTGCTGTTTCTCCGGATGCCGGTCTGGTCAGCACGGCAATTCCCTTTAAATCGATAATCCAGCATAGTTTGCTCATTGTTGATAAAGAAAATGTGCTTAACTCTTAAATAGATATCAATCAAAGTGATTCACTCTTAATATATCGTCCATTAATTTCCACCTCCCCCAGCTTGACTATCTTCTCCATCCCGTATAAAATTATCAGTCGCCGGAAATCCGTCCGGCAAATTCATGAGGCGAGGGTAACCTGAAGACAGGTGAGAGGCGCCCCCAAGGAAAAGAAAATGGCAAACGAAGAAATAATTATTAACGCAGAAAAACGAACTGTAAAGGGCAAGAAGGTTAGCGCCCTACGGCGGGCTGGTTTATTACCCGGTGTGGTTTACGGCCGCCACCTGGAAGCCTTCCCGATCCAAATGAATGCACATGATGCTTCCCTAATACTTGGCAAGCTAACCTCATCCAGTCTGGTAACCGTTGATGTGGCTGGAGAGAAGCACACCACTATTGTCCGGGATCGTCAAAAAGACGTAATATACGGGAATCTTTTGCATGTGGATTTTCTGGCAGTCTCCCTGACTGAAAAACTGCGCACGAGTGTCTCCATCGAGTTGATCGGCGAAGCACCTGTTTCAAAGACGGCAGAGGTGGTTATCATGCAGGGTTTGAACGAGCTCGAGCTCGAATGTCTCCCCAGTGAGTTACCCTCTCGCATCGAAGTGGATTTAGCCAATATTATCAGTGTCGATGATGTAATCACTGTGGCTGACCTAAATCTTGGTGATGCCATCACGATTCTAACCGACCCGGCGGAAGTGATTGTTTCTGTCGGCTATAGCGCCCAGGAGGAAGAAGAACCCGTTGAAGTCATCGGTGAAGAAGAACCCGAAATCCTGGAAAAGGGCAAAAAGGAAGAAGAAGCTTAGAGCTTTTGGCTCAACTGGAATACCAAGTCCGATCGAGGCTGTCCAATATCTGGCAGCCTCGTTTGATTTAAAAGACTAATCTAACAATTTTAGGAATTGCTGGGTCATATGGGCGGTGGCGCCCCAAATTTTTTCACCATCAAACAACTGATAATAGGGGATTTCGTAAGATTTATTTTCGTAAATATGGGTGCTGGTGTAATAATTTTCCGGGTCTGACAGCCAGCTTAGCGGAACAATAAATGCCCGGGCAACCTCCCCTGCAAAGATAGTCAAATGATAAGGCCATGGAATGATACCGACCACCGGTGTTACCAGATAATTGGAGATCAGACCCAGCATAGGCATCGTTCCCATCACCCGAACGTCCTCAGGACGGATGCCTACTTCTTCCCAGGCTTCCCTTAATGCGGTCGCCACCAAGTCTTCATCTCCGACTTCCCAACCACCGCCCGGGTAAGCCACCTGACCCTTGTGGTTGATCAAGTTGCTACTGCGCTTGGTAAATAGCAAATGCCATTCATCATCATGGTAAAGAAGGGGCATCAGTACTGCTGCGGGTTTGTAACTGGTTGGATCAAAGCTGTTTTCTTCAAGCATTTCCAGCCTGGGGGTATTATCCTGACTACTCAATCGTTCTGACAGGTCCCCCGGTAGGGTCGAAAATTTTTTCATGCTTCTGTAAACCCCTCTTCGTCAGTGGTCCCCTCACCCAGCTGGGTAACGGAGCGGCCAAAAAGCAAGTAGCCGGTGTGTGCGACCATCCGGTCAGTCGGGCGCAGACGGTCAAAATCCGTCTTGAAGTAACGCAGTAAGATTTCACATACCTCAATGAAGGCAAAGTCGGATTGCTTAAGCGCCTGCAGGCAGCGTGAAACCTGGTTGACTGTGGGAACTAATATACCAAGATATCCGCCCCCTTTTAGGCTGAGTCTGACCTGCTCCAGATAATCAAACGGATTGGGCAGGTCTAAAAAAACTGCATCCAGGTCGCGTTCGGCAAAGCCATCGGCGGCATCCCCCAAGTTAAACTCTACCCGATCTTGTAAGCCCAGTTTAGTCAGGTTAGCAACTGCCAGTTTTTGTACCTCTGGCTTGCGCTCATAGGAGAAAACCCTGCCGGTCTCACCTACCATATAGGCAAAGGCAGTCGTCAATCCACCTGACCCGGTACCGGCTTCAAGCACCCGCTTTCCCGGGCCGATACCCATTACCAGCAATATGTAACCGAGGTCCTTGGGGTATATGATCTGGGTAGTGCGTTTAGTTTCACGGATCAAATCCGCTAAACCTGGTTGGAATAAGAAAAACGGATTCCCCAAGTGAGATTGCAATTGGCTGCCCCAGGGTTGACCAATGATATTGTCGTGTGGGATGACGCCCCGGTGTGTTTGCAGAACTTCACCAGATTTCAGCCGTAAAATATGGCTCTTGTAACCGCTTCCTTGGAGTTGTACCAGATCCCCTTCCTGGGCGGAGCTTGTCATGCTTTCTTCCCGGGCTGAAGATCAATCAGGCTTAACCAGTGACCTAAAAAGAGAAATAAAATACTACCGAGGATGCCTCCACCAAGATGCAATTGACCAATTTGGAGGAATTTTATGCCCCAGGCCACGGCTGCCAAATGACCAAGCCAAAAGCCCAGCCAACTGAAACCGATATAGAGGACGAGTTTCCAGAAACCGCCATCCCTCCATAGGTGAAATAAAGCCCCGAGCAAGGTTGCAAAAATCCATCCGAACAGTAATGTGGATACGTTCATTTTCTTCCTTTAATAATTCTCTATCACTGGTTATGGTTGGTATGATTTCTGTGCTCCCCAGACAGCAATTACCATCGTAGATGACGAAAAATTAACCAGCAGTGATATCCCTTAGAGGTGTTTCAAACTGGGCAATGATAACACTATTATTAAGAAGTTGGCAAGATCTTTGATTGTGAGGGCTGTGGGGAGGGCTCTCCCCACAGCCCGGTTTCCCTTTCGCGTTTCTGACACCAAAGGCTAAAGAGGCTAGATTGTTTTGTCACTATTACGATGCAGAAGCATTTGTTGAGTATAATCTGCACTTGAAAGGATCGCCATGTATTGTGACACGCATTGTCATCTTGATTTTGATGTTTACGACTCTGACCGCCAGGAGGTAATCGACCGGTCGAAAGAGACTGAGCTCGCTTTTATCATTAATCCAGGCATAGACCTGGCATCTTCCCGTGCTGCAATAAGCTTAGCTCAGGCTCATCCTGGTTTCATCCATGCCACCGTGGGTATCCACCCCAATTATGTCTGCGCCTGCAATGAAAACAGCTTGTCTGAATTGCGCGCCCTGGCAACGCAATCAGCGGTCGTGGCGATCGGGGAGATTGGGCTGGATTACTACCGGGATTATAGTGAACCCGCCCAACAGCGCCGTTATTTCCTGGAGCAGCTCGAACTTGCCAGCCAGCTTGAATTGCCTGTAGTCATTCATAACCGGGATGCTTCGAAGGACCTAGTTCCCATTCTTTCGGATTGGTACTTTGGCCTTCCTCAAAACAGCCGGCTGAAGCAATATCCCGGCGATATGCACTCTTATAGCGATGATCTGGATACAGCTCTTTCTCTGGCAAACATGGGCTTTCACTTTGGAATTGGTGGACCAATTACCTTTCATAATGCCAACCAGCGGCGGGAGGTGGCAAGCGGCTTGCCCCTGGAAAGAATCTTACTGGAAACGGATGCCCCTTTCCTCACTCCTCATCCCCACCGCGGAAAACGAAATGAACCAGCCTTTATCCCCTTGATCGCAGCTGAAATTGCCAAGTTGCAAGGGAAAACCAGCCGGGAGATAGGTCAAATCACCACTGCTAATGCAGCAGCGCTTTTTTCGCTGGATCTACCAGAAGGCTCGATAAACCCGCCTGTTCAATCTTGAAAAACAGCCTATTTTTCGGTCAGCTTGTATCCCGGTACAAAGGTCTGCGTGTCCATGGGCGGGCGCACGTAGCTGTCGTCGGTCTGCCGTGGAGGAAGCACCATGGGCACGGGGGTAAGGTCCTCATAAGGGATCTTGGTTAGCAGGTGGCTGATGCAGCTCAATCGAGCCATCTGCTTGTCATCCGAATTGACTACATACCAAGGTGAAAGTTTGGTGTCGGTATAACGGAACATTTCATCCTTGGCTCTGGAGTATTCCACCCACTTCGTCCGGGAAGCCAAGTCTATCGGGCTGAGCTTCCAACGGCGGGTGATGTCGTTCATGCGGGCCTGGAAGCGGCGTTCTTGCTCTTCGTTGCTTACTGAAAACCAGTACTTGATCAGAATGATACCGGAGCGGATCAGCATATTTTCGAATTCTGGAACGGAACGGAAGAACTCGCGTACTTCTTCTTCGGTGCAAAACCCCATTACGCGTTCAACGCCGGCCCGATTGTACCAGGAGCGGTCAAATAACACCATTTCCCCCGCGGCGGGCAGATATTGTACGTAGCGCTGGAAGTACCATTGCGTTTTTTCGCGTTCGGTCGGGGTTGCCAGGGCTACGACGGGACGATTCGGGGATTAAGCGTCTCGGTGATACGTTTGATCGTGCCGCCTTTACCAGCCGCATCACGCCCTTCAAATATCACCACAACTTTTAAGCCCTTTTCTTTGATCCAGCCCTGCAGCTTGACCAACTCAATTTGAAGCTTTGCTAGTTCCGCTTCATATTCTTTGGTAGTTAAGGTTGATTTGGTTTTCCCGGTTGGTCCTTCCGAAGCTTTCTTGCTATTTTCTTCTTTTTGAGATTTTTGAGACTTTTTGGAATTGTCTTTTTCATTTTCTTTATCATTTTGTTTGGACATGTTTGCCTCTCTATATTGGAAAGGAACAAATTATGCGGTGCGTAAAAGAACAACCGGCGCCAAAGACACCCAACGACAGCATTATTATAACCAGTTATTTTTCAAAATTACTAATAAAAATCGTCAAATTTTCAATCATCGGTCTTTTTGGGCCTTATAGAAGCAAGACAAGATTCTTCAGTTCGTCCAGAGTGACACTTCCCTTTCAGAATGACACCCAATTAATCGCGAGTAGATCCCCGATCAGCCATCTGTTATCTCGAAAAGCGCAAGCAACCAGGGATGTCATCCTACAAGGTGGGTCTGATAACACATCCTGTAAAGTGGTCTGATAAGGGAACTTGACTGCCAAACCAAGATCAGATTTTTTACTTTTTACAGAATATTGCTTGGATTGGGAAGGTCACTGCCCCCACATCCCTTCACCCAGCAAAGTGAATCGTGCAACTCAAAATCAATATAGTTAAATGAAACCTCCAGATCAAACCAATCCTGCAGCTTACAACTGGAGGACCAATAGAAATGTGATCTGGCAGGTGAGTTTTGCTCCTGCCCTATGGCATCTGTTCTGCTTCTCTTTTGGGGTCGCTTTCCCAAGCGCCCTGATTAATTTTATGTTTTTATTATGGATGTCCCCTGAATATTCCCTTCTTTTTTTTGTTCAGACAGTTTTTCGCGTTTGAAATCTACAAAGCGATAGCCAACACCGCGTTCTGTCAGAATGTACTTTGGGTGGGTGGGATCTTTTTCCAGTTTTTTGCGCAGGTAGTTGATATACAAGCGCACATAATGAGGTTCATTCTCATACTCATAGCCCCACACTTTAGTGAGAATCTGGTCATGTGTAAGCACCCAGCCGGCATTTTTAACCAGGTGGTACAGAAGTCGGTACTCGGTTGGGCGCAATTTGACCAATTCCCCTGCCACCCAGACTTCATGCCGGTCAAAATCGATTACCAGGCGCCCATCCACATCAATCTTGCCGGTATCCGTTTCGTCAACAAAACTGCCTCTGCGCAAAACCGCACGGATGCGGCTGGTTAATTCTCGAGGGCTGAAAGGCTTGGTGACGTAATCATCCGCCCCCAACTCCAGCCCGTGCACTTTATCATTTTCTTCACCTTTGGCAGTCAGCATGATGACCGGCGTATTTCCAACCTCCCGGATCATCCCCAAGACCTCAAAACCATCCATATCTGGCATCATTACATCCAATAGCACCAAATCGGGCAGGGTCGCTCTCAGTTTATCCATTGCCTGAGCGCCGTTATTCGCTTCCACTACCTCAAAACCATCCTGCTCCAGGTTAAGCCGAATGACCTTCACTAAGCCTTTTTCATCATCCACGACCAGAATCCGATTCTTTTTAACTGCTGCTTCCATACTTTACACCCTTTCATCTATGAGATAGTCACTATAATGACACTGATATTATCTGTACCGCCAGCATGGTTGGCTGCATTGATCAATTCCTGGGCAATTCCTTCTGAACGGCGAGTCTTTTCAAGCTTGGAGGTGATCGCTGCCTCATTCACCAGACCCCACAGGCCGTCTGAACAAAGCAATAAGGTGGATTTAGCGGTCAGTTCCAAGTGCCCCAGATCTGCTTTGAATCCTTCTACTTGCCCTACTGCCCTGAACAGCACGTTGCGCTGGGGGTGGCTGGCAGCTTCTTGCTGGCTGATTTGACCCAGGTCTACCAGTCGGCGTACCAGGGAGTGATCCTTCGTCAGCACCTGAAGAGGACCATTACCAGTCATCAAGTACAAGCGCGAATCGCCAACATGCGCAAAATACAACATGCAATTTAATACCAATGCTAGGGTCAGTGTGGTTCCGCCTCCTGCAACTTGCGTGACCACTGCCTCCTGGGCGGCATGCATGGCATGATCTAATTCTGCTTCAATTTCCTCATCAGTAAACGGGGGATGACCCAAGCATAATGGTTCATAAAGATAGGTAAGCAAGTGGTTGGAGGCAATTTTGACTGCCAGGCTACTGGCGACCTCCCCATCAAGATGTCCGCCCATTCCGTCAGCAATCATGAACAATCCAAAGGTTTGGCGCTTGACTGGTGACGGAATTTCATGAATAACTGAAAAAACAGCATCCTCATTATGGTTGCGAACCTTGCCAACCGATTGACTAACCTGGCTTTGCATAATTGGCAGGCCATCGGGTTTATCGCATGGTGTTTTTCTATTCGACGTTGTCTTGAATGGAAGTGTTCCATCTTTCTTACGCTCAAAAATATTGACCAAAAAGACTCCTCTACTGGTTTTTCTGCTCAAGGTTTTCAGTCAGCCTGTTATGGCGTTGGTGTGGTAAATACCACCAGATCCAAGAACGACTCAGCCGACCAGCCAATCCGGTTTTCATCATAAGGCGCTTTCAACTGCCACCAGGTGTACTCGTCCATTTCGATTGGTCCCCCTACCACCAGGAAGACCTCGTCATCCATGGCAATAAAGTGTACCTCTGAGTCGGTCCCTGGTTCCGCGCGCATCCGCAAACCAATCCCTTCGGTTCTGCCAACCTTGACGTAAACACCCACCCCGATGGTATTGGGTGGCAGCACTACCACACTGGTCGGGGTTGCCTGATTAACAACGGTTGGCAACGCAACCACCTGGGTGTGGGTTGGCGCAGGGATAATGGTAATGGCAGCGGTGGGTCGTTCAGTTGAGACATCCGGGGTTTTCCCTGCTAGGCGCAGTAATAGGTAGACCAAGCCCAATAAGGCTGCCGCCAAAAAGAGCGCAGCAATGATAGAAAGCGGATGAATTTTTGAGCGTGAAGGTTTATTTTCCATGACAACCTCACTTTTATTTTATGATTAATCTAATGGAGCAGGTGAGAAGGAATCCATCAGGCAAGTTCAAGCCCTCTCTCCGATGTGCTGCTTCCAAAAATTTTCCATGGCGTAGAAAGTATCCCCAGGTTTATCGTAATGGGGCATTCCACGGGATTGGCGGATCCTTTTCGCCTGCCAGTTCACATGCGCACGCGTCATATAGGGCAGCATGTCATAACGCACTCCAGGATTATTATCGTAGAGTACCAACACTGGTATGGTCAGATTATCATATACCTTCTCGCGGACACTTTTAGTATTCAGCCTGCCGCTCAGATAAACCATCGGTGCAAAATGAGCACCTGGCTGGTGCGCGGAGGCATAAGCTACGCTCACCAGTTCCTCCGGGACGCTGTATTGAAAACGTTTCTGGTAATATTGATTAAGCTTTGGTCTGCTGGCAAAAATGTCAAAGATTGGTAAACTCCACAGCGGGATTGCCAAGGCCGTATACAGGGCATCCTGGATGTTGATCCAGCTCGGTTTGTCGTTTAGGTAGCCAGATTGCGGCATTTGAAAACCAGTGGGGGCGATCATTATAATGGAATGAATCCACTCCGGATCATCCAACGCAGCCAAGGCGGCAAACTCGCCCGATAACCCCAAGGTCACCACATCACAGGGCTTGCCAATTATTTCCCGGATAAAATCTGTGATGGCAGCTTGATACATGCTGGGACGGTAAGGCCGATCGGTCTTTTCGGAGCCGCCAAAACCTGGTAAATCAATCGCATAAACCGGCTGGTGGTTGGAGAAGGCTTGAAAGATTGGGGCAATATCATGTACCCCTGCGGCTGCGTGCAGACTGTGCAAAATCAGAATGGGGTGCCCATTGCCACTTAGATCTCCGTAGTAGTGAATTTTTCCGGCAGCGGGAGATTCAAAGAATCCCTGTTCTGCATCCAAAACACCTTGTACTTTGGCATGATGATCAATATAGCGACGGCTGTAGAAAATCCAACCCGCAATGACAGTGAAAACCACACTCAACAAACTCCCAAGTTCCCATGGAATGGAAATGGTTTTTTTATTTTTGTGAGTTTTCATACTTATCCTCCATTTCCAGTTAACCGATCAGCAGCATATTCTTACTTCCATTATAAATTACTTTGACCGACATTAGAAATGTTGAATCGGGTTGATTGAAAAAAAAGAAAAACAGTTTACCCCCCAACTTAACGCTGATTTAACATCTAATTTGCTATACTATAAAAAAGATCAGAGTAATGAGAAGGGAGCAATATAAAAAAACCTTTTAGCTCAAAAAATCAGATTTTGTGACCTGTCGTACCTGTTCATTGAGAAAATCAGTATTTCCAGGAAAGGATGACATGAAAACACTAAGATTGTATTTAGTTTGTCTGAGTTTGTTTGCAATTGGTTATTGCAACTTTCTGTTCACCCATGGCTGCTTCGCCAGTGCAAGCTCAACAAGTTGATTCCGGAGAGATTGATGCCATATAATCAACCATTGACAAATATATGCACCTTAAATATGAGGCTCTGCATAATCTCACACTGCAGG
>JBAQLH010000020.1:0-1645 GCA_049301715.1 Anaerolineaceae bacterium | reverse complement strand
ATCCAGTATTGTCCGGGTTTGTCCTGTGCGGGTGTCGAGCAGGCTCAGTCCGTAAGTGCAGGCAAGCAAAAGATTCCCGGGTGACAGTTCCGCAAATGCATAGACCGGTTGAAATGGATAGGCCATGAAACGTTTCTCACTTTCGATGTAACGGAAGATCTGACCCAGTGGACTGCCCATCCAGAGATCTCCGTGGCTGTCCTTGAAAATATCAAAGATATAGTCGTTGGTCATGGAAGAAGAACTAATTTCACTCCAATGGTGAGCAATTTCTCTTCCAGATTCACCATCGATGACATAGACGCCCGAGGAATAGGTGCCTGCCCAGATGTTGCCATTCTGGTCCTCAGATAGGGAAAGGAAGACCTGCGCCTGTTCCTGCAGGTCCTGATAATAGGTGCGCCAGCTATTTGTAGTCATATTCCAGCAGCTCACGCCGTTATTGGTTGCAAACCATAAGTTACCCCTGCTGTCTTCCAGGACTTTGTTCACGTTGTCATTGCTCAGAGAGTTGGGGTTGTTGATCTGATGGGTGATTTGTGTAACCTCCGCAGAACCCTGGTCAAAATAGGAGAGTCCGCCGCTGTAGGTACATACCCAGATCCGTTTGTTCTGATCGAGAAATATATCATAGACCCCGTTTCCTTTCAGAGAGAGCGGATTGTCGGGATTTTCCTTGTAGATATTCAAAACCTGTCGGCCGTCGCTGGTCAGCTCCCAGATCCCCTGTCCGTCAATCCCAATCATCACTGTGGTGTCAGTATTAGCCACAATGGCCTGAACGGGTTGTTTAGGAAAAGGATTTAGTGATGGTTTTGTTAAAATATTTCTGGATACATCATAGAGATACAACCCGTCGGAATTGGTCCCTATCCAAAGCTGCTCATCCGCAGGGTTGTAGTATATTTTTTTGACCTTTAATTCGTTGTCTTCTTTATATTTGTAGAGTTGCCTGTCTGTGAGGGAATGGGTGTTCATCAGCCATAATCCGTTGTTGGTAGCCATCAGCAGTTGTACCTCATCAATCCAGACGAAATCATGCAGATCTGCATATTTTTCTTTCCCGATCGCCATCAGTTTGTGATCCTGGTATTTGTACAAACCGGAGGATGCGGCAATCAGGATGGAACCGGTGTTGTCGACAGCGATTCTGTTCACTACCAGATGGGTGTCATTCAGCGGTTTGCGGATGTCGATCAGCAGATCAAAGCGATCGAACACAGTGTTGTAAAGAAATATCTGTCCGTTGTTGGTGAAGGCCAGGAGCGAGTCATTGTCGTAGAGCAGTTTCGTGTAAATGATGTTGGGCGTTTCGTAGGGTAGTTGATAGATATGGTAGCTGTTGTCTGTCAGTCGCAGTATCCCGATCTTGGAGGATGCCCAGATAAAACCGTTTCGGTCTTTACACACAGAAGCCACTTCCCGCATGCTGATCCCGTGAATGCTGTTGATATCATAGAATTTCACATTCGATGGGTAGCTGAAAAATAGGGGAAGGAGGAGAGCGACAATTACAAATCCGGCTTTCATTAGCATATTCATTTCCTGATCAAAGAGCTCTCTTCGGAAAGTATTTTTCATTGCATTCGAACCAAAATAGATATTGATATTCAGTATATGATGAATGGCTATTTTTGAAATATAG
>JBAQLH010000019.1:0-2275 GCA_049301715.1 Anaerolineaceae bacterium | reverse complement strand
GGCAAGCACGGTGGAATCGCGCACCTTGTCGTAGGGTTCGGCCTGGGCGGTTTCCACCTGGGCGGAGAACATCGCCAGCATAGTCGCCATCGCGTCAAGGTGTTGCAACATGCGCGGGTCGCCCGCTTGATACAGCGGGGCGATGGACTGGTAGTTGCCGATGGTGTCGGCGATTTTCTTCTGGAAGTCTGCCTTGGTATACATGCTCTATGCCCCCGGCATTTGAATTGCCACGCCGGCCACATCCACGAACAGATCAACCCTGTCCGGTGGCGTGCGCACGGCGTAGAGGTTCAGCGAACCGGGGGGAAGAGCCTGAAGCGCCGGGATGTCCTGGCGCATCTTTTCGAGGAACGCTTCGGGTGCGCCGTCGGCCTGCGGCAGTTGCAGCAGAGCCTTGGCGTCCTGGCCGTAGCCGGAGCCCAAATAGCCGTCCACTGGCGAATTCAACCAGTGCCGCACCATTTCCTGAATGTCTTTTCCCGTGATCGTCGCCATGCCCAAAGTGTGCGGTGCAGGAAACTACAGGAATCGCCGCGTTTTCCGGGTGTCCGAAGGATTCCGACATCACGCGCTCAAGCCGCCCGTGACGATATGGGCAATTGGCCGGTCGCGCAGGTCTTGCCCAACATCCTGTGAAGGTAGCAACACCTGGATAGGCTTGTCTGGGCCGCCCCCGGTCATCAGCACAGTCATGGGTGGTGCGGACGGCATGGTAGGCACGGACGGCGGGGCGGGCACGGACGGCATACTCGCACTGGCTACCACGGACGGCATTGCTGGTGCGGCAATGCTTGACGGTAACGCAGGCGGTGCAACTTGGGCCACGATAGGCGGGGTGGATGAGCTATCAGGGGTGGCGGGTGGTGGTGCCGGCGTGGCGCTGTTCGCCTTGGCAATAGCCGTGGGCACCCCGCCAGTGTCTTTTGTCACGGCGGCGTATCGGTCATCCAGCGCCTTCTTGTTTGTGGCGAGGTAATCGGCAGCGGTCTTGCTGTTCGCCCCATAGTTCAGATCCATCGCCTTCTGGGTCTCGGGCGACATATCCTCCTTCGACTTTCCATCAGCCGCGCCACGAATCACCTCTTGAGCGGCCTTCGGCCCAAGCTGGTGCATCATGTAGAGGTTTTCAGCCGAAACCGGCAAGCCTGACTTCTCCAAGGCCGCCTGATTCTGCCTGGTCAGCTTCATCCCACCCTCGATGTTCTGATCCACGTCGAAGCGGTTTTTGATGCCCACGCCAGATGCCGTCTGGCCGGTGAATTGGTAGATGCCTGCCGCGCCCGTGCTGCTGATTGCGTTAGCGTTGCCGCCGCTCTCCATCGAGGCGATCTTCTGCATCATCACCGGATCAAGGCCGACCTTTTTCGCCTGCGCTGAAATCTTGTCTTGAACTTCAAGCGACATTCCGCCCTTGACGTTCGCCGACGTATTGGCGCCGCTGGTTTTGAGTTCCCGAATCTTGGCTGCTTCCTCGTCGGTGTAGCTGCCGTACTTGGTCAGGCTGACACCGCCCTGAATGCCATCGAACAATGCCTTGTGGCGGTAGCCTTTTGGCATGATGGTTTCAAGTGCAGACCCCGCCGTCGCTGCCGTGACGTTATAGGCGCGCTCTGCCGCTGCCGATGTTTTCTCAGCCACAAATGCCGCGCCTTGCCCGGCGGCCTTGACGCCCTTGCCGATGGTCGTGTTATTGCCAAGGTATTCTGCGCCCTGCTTGACACCCTCTGCCGCTTTCGTGCCAACCTCGACAGCCTTTTCCTTGGTGTCCTGCGCAACCTCTTTACCCTTTTCTATAACCTTGGTGCCGACTTCTGCGGCCTTGGCCTTCGCTGCCTCTGCTGCCGCGCTGGCCGCTGCCGCAGTCTTCTTTGCAGCGTCCTCCACGGCCTGAATTGCCGGGCCGATGACGGGAATGGATTTCAACCCCTCATAGGCCGACGCGAACGCGCCGGACACGGATTCCCAGCCCGCCTTCGCGGTATCGACGAATCCGCCCCAGGCTTTCTTGATTGTGTCGCCCACGGCGGAGAAAGCCGTCATGGTGGCGTCCCAACCCTTTTGCAGGGTGCCCACCACCGAATCCCAGCCGGTCTTTATCCAGTCCCAAGTACCCAGCGCCGTGACTTTGACCTCGTTCCAGGCGTTGCCGATCATGCCGGGGATGTCGGCATTGCGCAGATCATTGACCCATCCGCCTACCGTGTCGCCGATGATCTGCCCGGCTTGATCCCCAAGGAAGGCGCCGACCATGCCGCCAATGACTGCGCCGACG
>JBAQLH010000018.1:0-4221 GCA_049301715.1 Anaerolineaceae bacterium | reverse complement strand
CTACTCGCCCCTGGACAGCGCGCCGGCCGGAAGCGGCACCCCGTTGGAGCCCAACCTGGAAGACGCCTACATGCTGCTGATCTCCCAGCGAAATGCGGAACAAGCCTGATGAAAATATTCCTGAACTCTTTCACTGCCCAGTGGAAACTTTTCATCCGCGATAAGGTCAACTGGCTGTTTGCCGCGCTGGTGCTGGTGGTCGTTCTGTGTATGAATCCGATTCCCACATTGCCTGAGACAACCGCGCTGGGATATGCCGAAAACGCCGCGACCAGTGTGGGTTACTTTGGCAGCCTGTTTTTTGTCATCCTGTATCTGCGCTTTTTCTTAAATGAAACTGCGGCAGGGCACAGTTATCTGTGGGGCCGTAATTCTTTTGGAGATCATTATCTGCCGGTCAAAGCAGCGGTTGGGGCCGCGGGGTTTCTGACCCTGATCGCGCCAACTTTTTGTGTGGTTTTTGTTTTGAGCCTGGCATTCTATGGGTTTGCAAACACGCTGGGCACCATCGGGCCTTGGCTGCTGATTTTGCTCCCGACCATTTGTTTTGTCATTGGATTATGCTCCCTGATTGGCTTACTGATCAATCGTGTGCTGATTGCCTCCGGGCTGATCATCGTTTACCTTGGGTTTGTATTAACCCGGCCGGTCAATTTGGGGAATTTGCTGATTTTCATGCCTTCCCTGCAAATGAATTCTGCGCTAATTGGCTTTGGGCCTGAAACGGAGATGTTCGTATACCAGCGACTCTTTTATGTCTCTGTTTCTTTGTTCTTGCTTGCGGTCGCGCTTGTTTTAGCGGACCTACGGCTGCCCAGGGTGAGGCCAAAGCACGGCTGGATTACAGCGGCTTCCATAGCGGTTCTGGGGGGAGCGGCTTTGGCCCTGGCTTTCCGTTCGGGGAGCGAAGTTCTCAACCTGCAGCGTTTGCGCTCTGCCGAGCCGGATTTACAGACCCGCCAAAGCTTAGAGGCGGCCTGCGCGGACTTTCAATCTTATCGCCTGCGTTTGGAACTGGCCGCCGACGGCACAGTTGCCTCAGGGCTGGCCGAAGTGGTGTTGCCCTCCGGCCGCGATCTGTCCGCTTTGAGCTTATTAAACTCCGGGCTGGTGGTTGATCGTTTTACGATCAGCAAGGGCGACCCGCTGCGCGTTGAGCTGCAATATCACGGCAGCTTTGTTGTGCCGTATTATGCTTATACGGTCTACGGCGTTCCGAAGGAAATTGGTCGGGTTGGCTATGCCCCCGGCGCTTATTTAGAAAAGAACCTGATCTTTCTGCAAAAGCAGGGGGAATGGCACCCTTACGCCCTTTGCGAACCTGACGAGATCACGCTCAGTATGCCCGACAATATCACGGTCAATTACAGCAGCGCCGATGCGGAGGCAGTCAACAGCGGCCTGAGGCAATTGCAGTGGCAGCAGCCATCCGCAGAGATCTTGCTCATCGCCAGTGCAAATTATCAGGCTGAGGAGGAGGAAGACCTGCGGGTTTACCTCTCTCAGGATGCCGGCCGGCGAGAAAATACCCGCAATGCGCAATATGGGGCTTTCTTCCAATTAGCCCGGCAGCATCTCAGCGAGATGGAAGGATCGGGTTTTGCCCTGATCCCGCTGCCGTTGATCAAACAGAGCTTTTTGGAGAGCCAGACGCGCACCCTGATCATCCCGGAGCGATCCACGCAGATTGACTACCTGTGGCTCAGCGATCCGGCCCGGTACAGCCATAATGTTGCCATGGACGTTTTGCAGGCCTGGTGGTGCCGGCAGCAAGCCTGCCCTGATGTAGCCAGTGAGCTGTTTTCTCAGGGGTCAGATGATATTTATTCATATACGCAAGGCGGGGAAGCTTCTGAAGCGGAGCAAAAAGATACCAGCAGCCTGCCTTTGCTGTATTACGCCGGCATGAAATTGGCCGAAGAGGCTGAAGTGCCCGGGTTTGACCGGGAAGCATTGCTGGAACCTTACCGCAAGCTTCAGGCGAATAGGGACGAGCAGGTATTCCCTTCATTTATATTTGGTTGGGAAGACCAGGAAACCTTGTTGGCGCTGGTCGATTTTGACGCGCAATATGGCACGGAGGCCTTCTGGGAGCTATTCCGCACGGCTAATGAAAAAGCGAGCGGAGGCTGGATAGAAAAAGATGCTTTGCTGGAACTGATCGCCTCGCTTTCTGAGCAGGCCAATGACTTTAAGCCCGGAGCATGTAATGAAAATGAAGCGATATCTTCGTTTGGCGTATTATGAGGTTTTCAAAGTCCAGCCTTTTTTGCTGCTTGCGCTGGCGGTTTGCACCCTGGTTACCTTGTTTCTTACTCTGGATGGCGGTTTTGAAGTTTCTGAAAGGCAGACGTACATCATGTTTTGTTTGGGGGTCTTTTTCCCCTTAGTGATCGCGCTGCTCACCAATAACGGCTTGCTGAAAGAAAAGGAAGGCCGGACGGCTATTTTCGTGAGTACCCGGGTCAACCTGGCGGTGTTGTGGTTGAGGCGTTTGCTGCTGGCTTTTCTCGCCCTGGCGGTCTATCTGGCTGCCTTGTTTGCATTCATGAACGGCTTGATCCCGGGCCTTTTCCCGCCGATCATGGCGCTGACGCTTTTGGTCCCGGCCCTCTTTTTCAGTGCTATCATGGCGCTGGTCAGCGCGCTAAATTGCTCGGCCACCACCGGCGCGATTGCGGGCATATTTGTCTGGGCGCTGCTGTACTTCTACGCACCCTCCATATATTACCGATTAAGTCCCAAATATTTCCCCTTTCTGGAGTGGGCGATTTATTTCAAGTTAAAAGCACCGATCAGTGCACTGCCCGTCAACAAAATTTTTTACATCGTGGTCTGCTTGATTTTTCTGGCAATAACCTACTATTTGTACCTGTCACGCTCGCGGGTCGAGCGCTTCTCGCGCCAATGAACCGAAACGCCTGGTTGTTTCAGCGGCCATCGAGTGAAGGTGCAGGGTGGATCTTTTCTTGATTGCACCACAGTTGGCATGGTGACCTCACCTCACTTCCTTTCTTCCAGGGTGCAAAAAAACAATCACACTCTGAGCATTCAGGGCGTAAATAGAAGGCGGAGCACAACCAACTCATTTTTTCAAAATATTACATAAAGAATTATTAATACATGATAATTACCAAAATTTTCGATAAGGTAAGATAAGTTTCGCACAATTAAAAGGGCCATGATCCTGAACACTTGGTAAGATGAAGTTGACAAACCAAACGAACCAAGGAGGCACTCTGTGTGCTTCGCAACAGGACCATGTCAAAAGAGATTGTACAACTAAATGAGCAAGCGATCAGAACTGAACTAAAAGAACTGGTTTGCCAGAGTGTGGAAGAAGTCTTGAATGGCTTGCTTGACGCCGAAGCAGACCGGCTGACCAATGCGCGGAAATATGAGCGGACAGAAGGCAGACAAGACACACGGGCAGGACACTATCCGCGCAAATTATTGACGGGTGCTGGAGAAGTGGAGTTGGACATACCTAAATTACGCGCCTTGACATATGAGACGGCGATCATCCAAAGGTACCAACGGCGGGAAGCGAGTGTCGAAGAAGCGCTTGTGGAAACGTACCTGGCTGGGGTATCGACCAGACGGATTGAAGATATCCCCGGATTACTCTGGGACGCCAAACTGAGTGCTGGAACGGTCAGCAGGCTGAATGGCAAGGTATTTGTGTAGGATTCTACACGAATACGAGCAGATCGAGGCGTGGCGACAAAGGCCCTTGGAAGGTCAATACTCCTATGTTTATCTGGATGGTTTGTATCTGAAGCGCAAGTGGGGCGGGCAATACGGGAAGGTGGCTGTTCTGGTGGCTATGGCGGTCAATGAACGCGGAGAACGGGAAGTGCTTGGTGCTGCGGAAGGCATGAAAGAAGACAAGGAAAGCTGGCTGTCCTTCCTGCGCCACCTGAAGGAAAAGAAGCTCTTTGAGGCTGCCGGGAAGGTTGAGCAGACGGGACCGGAAACTCTGATTTATATGGACTTTTCCAGGGAACACTGGAGACGGATACGCTCGAACAATGCCATGGAACGATTGAACCAAGAAATCAGACGTAGAACCAGGAGCGTTGGTGCTTTCCCGGATGGGCAGTCTGCCTTGATGCTTGTTTGTGCGCGGTTGAGGCAGATTGAAGAATCGGATTGGGGTCAGAAAACCTATCTGAACATGCAGCATCTGGAGGAACTACTACCAAGTGATTCCTAAATGTG
>JBAQLH010000017.1:0-20035 GCA_049301715.1 Anaerolineaceae bacterium | reverse complement strand
CACACATATAGTTGCTCTTTTCAACAAGGATATTTTACAGTAAAGCATTAATTATTACAAAGAATTTCTACAAGTTATTTTGTATAAAAACAGAGGTGTTTATATATGAGTCTCATTGATCAATTAGCCAGTAACATTTCAGATGCTTCGATGAAGATCGTATTTCCTGAGGGTGAGGAAATCAAGATAATCCAAGCCGCGAAATTAATTTGTGAAAAGAACGTTGCATCTCCAATCCTGTTAGGTTCAACTGAAAAGATTTTGTCCCTTGCTGCTCAAGATGGCATTGACCCAAGCAAGTTTAGTATTGTCGATCCGGTTATCTCACCACTGTTAGAGCGTTATATTGGCATTTATAGTAAGGAAAAAAAATTTCCTGAAAAAGCAACCCGCAAAATTCTTCAAGCGAATCTTGGCTTTGGAGCCATGATGGTTAAAACGGGTGACGCGGATGCAATGATTGCCGGAATTTCGCACGCCACGGAACAAGTAATCATGATAAGCCAACTCATTATCGGAATGATGCCAGGGATTTCAATTCCTTCTAGTTTTATGGTATTTGACATCCCTGGATATCAAAGTGAGGAAGGAAGCCTGTTAGTCATAGCAGATCCCGCCATCAACCCCGAGCCAACCCCGGAAGAATTGGCAGATATTGCGATCTCAACAGCAACAAACGTCCAGGAAATCTTGGGTTGGGAACCACGTGTTGCGATGCTTTCATTTTCAACACACGGAAGTGCCTCCCATCCGCTGGCTGATAAAGTTGTGAGAGCTGTGGAAATTATTCATGAGCGTGCACCCCTACTCTCTGTTGATGGTGAACTGCAATTGGATGCAGCGATTGTACCGGAGGTGGCTAAGAGAAAAGTGAAAAGGGAAAGCAAAGTAGCTGGAAGAGCCAATGTGCTGATCTTTCCTGATCTAAACTCTGCCAATATCGGCTGCAAACTAATCCAAAGGTTAGCTAAAGCCCAGGCATATGGAACGATTTTACAGGGATTTGCGTTGCCAGTTAGCGACTTGTCTCGGGGAGCAACCGTTGAGGACATCTTTGGTGTGGCTACCATATTGTCTGTACGGGGCAAAGCGCAATGAAAGTCTTAGTTCTCAATTGCGGCAGCTCTTCCATTAAATATCAAGTATATGATGTTGTGCTTAAGAAGGTTATCGAGAAAGGTTCGCTTTCCCGTATCGGTGAGAATGATTCTTTGCTCAAACGCAGTTTAAATGGAACAGAAATTTCTCAAATTTGTCAAGTTTCGTCACACCGAGAAGGGTTTGAGTTAATTTTTAGAGTCCTGACCGACCCCAAAGAAGGAATCATAAAGGATTTATCGGAAATTTATGCTGTAGGCCATCGTTCAGCTCACGGGGGAAGCCAATTCTCGCAATCAACACTGATCACCGATGAAACAATCAGTCAGCTTGAGAAAAACACACCGCTCGCACCGCTTCACAACCCAATAAACTTATTGGGAATACAAATTATAAAACAGCTCCTCCCACACGCCAAGCAAGTAGCTGTGTTTGATACCGCTTTCCATCATACCTTGCCATTAAAGGTCCGCGTATTTCCCATTCCATATAAGTATTTTGCTGACTATGGAATTCAAAGATGCGGGTTTCACAGCCAATCTTACCGGTATGTTATTCCAAGAGCAGCAAAGTTAGTTGATCAACCTGTCGATAAATTAAAGATGATCATTTGCCACCTTGGAAATGGATGTACAGCTACAGCCATAGAGGACGGCAAGTCAATTGATACTAGTCTCGGTTTTTCCACTTTTGCAGGTTTGATGATGGGAACGCGCCCAGGAGATTTCGATCCAGGATTAATTTTTTACCTGAACCGTGAATTAGGGATGAGCCTTGAAGATATCGAGAAGATGCTTTATACGGAAAGTGGCTTGTTAGGTATCTCAGGGATCAGTGGTGATATGAGAGAAGTATTGGACCATGCTGCACACGGGGATAAGAGATGCCAACTTGCCGCCGAAATGTTCACTTATAGGGTGAAAAAAACCATTGGTGAATTCATTGCTGCCTTAGGCGGGTTGGACCTTCTGGTTTTTACCGCTGGAATTGGAGAAAATTCGCCAGAGACCCGAGAAATGATTTGTGAAGGACTGGAATGGCTGGGGATAGAGATTGATTCGAATCTTAATCGTAAAACAATAGGAGAAGAAAGGGTCATCAGCAAAACAAATTCAAAGGTAAAAGTATTGGTTGTTCCAACAAATGAGGAACAGATTATCATTGATGACACGATTAAATTAGCTGGTCTAGACGAAATGACGCTTGTTCCAGTAAACAATAATTCTATAATAGGAGTTTAAAATAATGACAACATCCCAAACTATTGAACAACGAGTAATCACGGTAATTGCTACCGTATTTAAAAAAGAGGAAAAAGATCTGTCTGGAGAAACATTTTTAGTGAAAGATTTGCAAGCAAAATCAATGAATATGATTGAACTTCAAGCTGTTCTGGAAAGTGAGTTTGAGGTTGAGCTGCCGCTATATAGAATCATGCGTGCTAAAACCGTGAGTGACCTCATCGTTATTGTGAATGAGACTATCTAATTCGGAAATGTTTGGCTTACTCCAGCTAATTGGACCTGTTCTTAAATCAAGTTGAAATCAATTAGTAACGAGCTCCGGTGCATCAATAGCTGCATTAAATTCACAGCAACCAATATTTTTGCTTATTCCTGATGTAATTTAAAGTGTCAGGAAAATTTCCAGCAGATCAGGGCTTATTGCCAGTATGAATTCGCTTCACGGAGGATAATGTGGGTAGCGAATAATAACGGGAGGGAAGTCATCAGAGTCGGCGGGTTTTTGGTTACGGTATTCATTGGATGTTTCGGGAGAGAGTTTCTTGCTCCTGTGTTCTGATTTTTATCCAGTAAGTCACGGGCTTGTAAGAATCAAATATATCCTGTAATCAGAATTGCTTAAGGAGATATTGATGGGAATAGGCATTGGCGTAGATATAATTGCTCTTAATCGAATAAGAGATGCTATAGAAACCTCCGGGGATGTGTTTCTCAATAAAATTTTTACAAAAAGGGAAATAGAACGGAGTAAATCTCATTCGTGTCCAGATGCGTACTTTGCCATGCTTTTCGCCGGGAAGGAAGCGATCTTTAAACTCTTTCACATAGGCTGGGAAACTGGGGTAAAGCTCAACGAAATAGAGATCAGGGAGGGTCCGAACGGGGAACCTCTCCCTGTCCTTACAGGAACTTTCGCTAAAATCGTGAAAGAGAAAAATGTGACCGAGTTAGTAATAAGTCTGTCTTCTGATACCGACTACGCCATTGGCGTCGCATCGATGAAATAAACAAATTTTCACATCGCGAAGACGAATTTAACATACAGATCTACCCCAGACTGGGCACCACGATTATAGCGCTTCTGCCTGAGACAAATGCAGAATGACCTGTCCAAGATTGAAATACTCATGGTTAAGGACGAAGCATTGTTAGGTATGTGTCAAAAGGTTATCAAAAAGCCTTGACAGTGTGAGTAATCCGCTTATAATCTCTTTCAATCGATCTTTTAAAGACCTTGAAGAGGACTAGTAGTCGCTGCACCGGTGGCACAGAGAGCAGGGAAAGATGAGAGCCTGCCCACACGACCGCGCCGAATGGACCTCTGAGTTGCCAGGCGAACGCATCAGCAGTAGCCTGTGCCGGAGATGCCACCGTTATCAGGGTAAAGGGTATCGCACTTTGTGCTTGTACCCGCAAAGAGTGAGGCTGGCTATTTCCGTTGTATTCATCACCGGAAAATTTTTTATCACCTACCAGCCTAACCAGGGTGGCACCGCGGATTATTAACACATCCGTCCCTTAGTGGGATGGATGTGTTTTTTATTAATTTGATTGGAGAAGCCGCCATGAGCATACAAGATCAGGATTTTAGATTAACCAGTGACTTCTGCTTACCCTACCGCTGCAACCTGTACTACCAGCCGGTCTTTCAAAACTCCACCCATCCAGACTCCCACTCCTTATCCACCCCCGCTCAGATAGCTGAGCGGCGCAAGGAATACAACCCAATCAATGCCGTCCAGGAATCTTATCATCCGGGGCGTATTTTAAAAGAATACTGATCATAAAGAGGAGAAATACCATGTCTGACCAAAACCTAACCCGCTTCATGCTTGACGAAACCAACATTCCCCACTACTGGTACAACATCATCGCCGACAGTCCAGTACCCCCAACCCCGGTCTTCAACCCCGCTACCAAAGAACCCATCACGGTGGAAGCCCTGGCGACCCTATTCCCCATGCCCTTGATTGAACAGGAAGTTACCACCGAGCGGTACGTTCCCATCCCCGAGGAAGTGCGTGATATTTACAAACTTTACCGCCCAACCCCGCTCATCCGGGCGCGCCGGCTGGAAAAAGAACTGCAGACCCCAGCCCATATTTATTACAAATACGAAGGTGCCTCGCCTACCGGCAGTCATAAATTAAATACAGCCGTCCCGCAGGTATTTTTTAACAAAGCCAGCGGTACCAAATCCATGACTACCGAGACCGGTGCGGGTCAGTGGGGTTCTGCCCTGGCAATGGCTTGTAATATGTACGATATCGATTTGCAGGTTTACATGGTCAATGCGTCTTACCTTGCCAAGCCTTATCGCCGCATCATCATGGAGACCTACGGTGCCAGGGTTTTTCCAAGCCCCTCCAAACATACTAAAATTGGAACTTCCCTGTTGGAAGGTAAGACCTATCATCCCGGATCGCTTGGGATTGCCATTTCCGAAGCAGTGGAGGTTGCAGTGGAATCTAATGGAGCCATCAAGTATGGCTTAGGTTCGGTTTTGAACCATGTTTTACTGCACCAGACGGTAATTGGCGAGGAAGCGCTCAAGCAGATGGACATGGCTGGCGAATACCCGGATGTTGTTATTGGATGTGTAGGGGGTGGATCCAACTTCTCTGGTCTCGCGTTCCCGTTCCTGCGTGCCAATCTGAAAGAAGGACAGCGCACCCGCTTTCTGGCTGTCGAGCCAACTGCCACCCCCAGCCTGACCCGCGGCGTGTATGGTTTTGATTACGGCGATTCGGTTGGAATTGTCCCGATCCTCAAGATGTACACCCTCGGGAGTGATTTTATCCCCGATGAGATCCATGCGGGCGGTCTGCGTTATCACGGCATGTCTCCCATCCTAAGCGGGCTGCACAATCAGGGTTTGATCGATGCTGTGGCAGTTGGTCAGTTGGATGTCTTTTCTGCTGCTATTCAGTTTGCCCGTACCGAAGGTATCCTGCCCGCGCCCGAGTCTGCGCACGCTATCCGCGCTGCTATCAACGAAGCCATTGACGCCCGGGAGAAAGGTGAAAAGCGCGTGATCCTTTTTAATCTTTCCGGTCACGGCATGCTGGATCTTTCGGCTTACGATCAATACCTGCAGGGTACTCTAATAGATGGGTCTGTTTCGGCTTCACAGCTTGAAGGCCTCTCTGAGCGCTTGCCGCAGGTTCACGGAGGTTAATATTTATTAGCCACCGCCTGGTTTGTAAATAGATTGATTTGCCACAAGGAAGGTTCGCTCCGGAGCCTGACCCGTTGGCCATAAATCAGCAACAGTACACGTCCCTTCTTTTTATCCCCCTTTTTTCAAAAACCGAAGATGGGGGGATATTTTACAATTCGGATCGGTTAGTTCGGGCGTTGTAATGTTGTTGCCCAGATAACCGGACTTGCACCCGGACCCATCCAGTCAGACTCTGTTTTTGTCATCTAATGAGACATTTCTATTTAGCCAAAATAGGACCTTTCTAATTAGCCTTGACAAAGCAACAAGTTCATTTGTAAGCCTTGCAAATGTTGCGATTCCTGTGTTATACTAAACTTTCGCGTCAGACAGTGAGTCTGTTTCTGCGCAGGAATATATGTTAGTGAGTAAAGGGAAGTCATCATGAATCATACAGAATTATTAAAATCTGTCGAAATTGAAAAAAATGCCGGTATTCCGGATATTTTCCCGGGAGACTCGGTCAGCGTGCACCTCAAGATTAAAGAAGGCGATCGCGAACGCATCCAGGAGTTTAAAGGTGTGGTACTCTACACCCGTGGAAGCGGCAACAACGCCAGCTTTACTGTCCGTCGGGTTGCCAGCAATGGTATCGGCGTAGAACGCACCTTCCTGACCCGCTCCCCACGCATTGCCAAGGTTGTGGTGGAACGTCACAACAAGGTCCACCGCGCCCGGCTATATTTTCTGCGCGACCGCACCGGCAAGAGCGCTCGACTTAAGCAGCGTTTCTAAATTCAATCGGAGAAGTTGGCTTCTCCGTGATTATCAAAGAGCCTTCTCTGGGCAGCTTGAAGCAAATCAAGTTTTTCGGAAAAGGCTTTTTGTTGTTTCACTACCTTACAAAAGAGGATGAGCATGCCCAGGAATACCAAACCCCTCATTGCCCTGCCTTGTGGTCTGACAGAATACCAGCATAGCTCCCCCACGTATCAAATCAACCAGGCTTATATCGAATCGGTTTTGCAAGCCGGCGGCGTGCCAGTGCTGCTGCCAACTGCCCTGCCGCTGGAAAACTTGGGCGAATTGGTCGAAATTTTCGACGGTTTTCTGCTCAGCGGGGGTGGGGATGTTGACCCTGTTCATTATGCTGGCTCGCTCCAACCTAACCTGCATAGCCTGGATGCCGAGCGAGACGCTTTCGAACTGGCACTGCTCCCACTGATCCTGCAGCAGGATAAACCCTTGCTGACCATCTGCCGCGGCACTCAGGTCTTAAATATAGCCTTGGGCGGCAGCCTGATCGAGGATATTGTCACCCAGATACCACAGGCGGGCAAACATGACTGGTACCCGGATTACGATCGCGACATGCTGGTGCATACTGTCACAATAAATCAGGGCAGCAGGCTTGCCGGAATCCTTGGCCAGAGCCAGGTTCAGACCAACAGCCTGCACCACCAGGCGCTTGACCGGATGGGAAAAGGACTGGTGGTCTCTGGCCGGGCAGAGGACGGTGTAATTGAAGCAGTCGAAATGCCCAGCCAAAACTTCGTGGTGGGTGTGCAGTGGCACCCGGAGTGTTTGCCGGCACATCTGCCCATGCGCTCACTCTTCTCTGCCTTTGTTCAAGCCTGTCAGGGCTGACCCGGCAGAACGCCACCAGTAATCAACTTTTTCAATCCAGCGTTATCGCTCCAAACAGCACTGCCTTAATAGTGGTGCTAAAATATCCCCAATGAAAGCCTCTACTAGACAAGATCAACCTATCGGTGTGTATGACTCCGGAGTGGGCGGGCTCTCGGTTTTGAAAGCGATTCAAGCCACACTGCCCCACGAAAGCTTGATCTACTTGGGTGACCAAGCCAAGGTTCCGTATGGTGAGCGTTCGCTCCCGGAATTGCGTGAATTGGGGTTGGGTGTCACCCGCTTTCTGTTAGGTCAGGGCACTAAACTGATCGTAATTGCCTGCAACACTGCCTCAGCCGCAGCCCTGCAACACCTGCGCCAGGTTTATCCGGAAGTTCCTTTTGTGGGAATGGAGCCGGCAGTCAAACCTGCCGCCGAGCAAACTCAAACCGGCAAGGTGGGTGTTTTGGCTACTCCCTCGACTTTTCAAGGGGAGTTGTATGCCTCGGTTGTGGAACGCTTTGCCAGCGGGGTGAAAATCTACCAGGAGACCTGTCCGGGTCTGGTCAGCCAAATTGAAAAAGGCTACCTGAACACACCCAAAACCCGAAAAATTCTGGAACGAGCGCTGCTTCCGCTGCTGGACAAAGGGGTGGACACATTGGTATTGGGCTGCACACATTTCCCCTTTGTGATTCCACTGATTCAGGAAATCGCGGCTGGCAAAGCCCGGGTGATTGACCCCGCCCCTGCTGTGGCGCGTCAGGTGGCACGTGTACTCGGGCAGCAAGAGCTCAGCAACCCCTCCACTGCCATCGGAACCGCCCGTTACTATACCACCGGCAACTCGAAAAAATTCCAACGGATACTATTCCAACTGATTGGTGCCCAGGCAGAAGTAACTGCCCTGGAATGGCAGGATGGGGAGCTCCGCAACCCCGTTGACAGTTCCCTGCGAATAAACACAAACCAGATTTAGAGGTAATACAGCCTGAGAAGCGCCATGGCAAAAGCAGCCTGCCCGCTCAACGCCCGCACATGCCCTTGCGCCACCAGATATTCAATCTGATCCCGATCCACAAGCCGGATGTGTTGCTCTTCCAGGTCGTCTGAGGCGATCTCAGCCACCTTGTGGGCTGATCTGGCTAGGAAGTAATAGCCCCTGCCATTCCCCCGGTTAGAATCCGTGACAAAATCCCCCAAAAAAACCCAATCCGGAGCTTCGTAGCCGGTTTCTTCCAGGAATTCACGCTGTGCTGCTTCCAGGGGCTCCTCCCCGGGGTTAAAGTAACCCCCCACCGGAAGGATCACAGGGCCTTTGATGGCATACTTGGTTTGTTCGAGTACAACGAACTTACCCTGCTCATCTAACGCCACAACAACCACGAAGTCGGGTGTATCAATCCAGGTCCAATCGTCTATTACACTGCCATCCGGCAGGGCAACACTGCGCTCTTCCACCACCAGATGAGGCTGTCGGTCTAAAATCACTTTTCGGGAGACAGTTCTCCAGGAAATCATGGCTTCACTCCTTCGTATCTTCAATCACATCTCCGGGTCGGACGCCCAGATCCTCCGGGCTGACCGCCAGGTCGCGAAAGGCATCAAAACTCAGGTCATCAAATTCAAGACCTAGCTTTTTTTTGAGCTGTTGAAACATCTCGAAATAGCTGGTGTTTATACGCCTTACCCAATCCAGACCCAGCAGCCCAGCCACTTCCTGGATTTGTTGGGGGGACTGACCTTCCAACTCGGTAAAGCGCCCATAAGGCATTTCATCAAGGGAGACTTGCACCCCTTTGAAGGTAAAATTTTCCCGCATCTTCTCATAAGTCATAAACACCCGGTAGCCCAAACTTTCTAGGAAGCGTTTGGCGGTTTGAAATTCACTGACCTCAAACTCGATCTCTTGGCGGGTCAGGACGCCATTCACTAATTCACCAGGACCTTTGAAGGTCAGGCGGGCTTTCTGATCCTGCCGTAAGCGCAGTACTTGGGCTTTTTCCCGCAGTTCCATTTCGGGTGTGTCGAAGCGCAAATTGGTTTCAAACACCCGTGGATGGGTTTGGCTGGCGCCCATATCAATCAGCTGTCTTCTCAATCCAGACAGGTCTGCCAGGTAGAATTTCACTTCAATTTCAAGATCCATGTTCGTTTTGCATCCTTTTTCTTTCAGTAATTGTATACTCCCCCAGCACAATCAGGCAGACCAGGTGATACAAGATCATAAAAACCAGGTTGCCGCCTCTCTGATCAGGCGCCCACAGGGTCAATCGCTCAATCCAATAGACCAGGATGCTGCCCATCACTGCCACCCAGGCAGCGGTTACACGCCTGTTTGAGCGTCTTTTGAAGCAGATAAAAGCTGTTAGGTTGAACACCGCTGTTATTAACCCGGCAGCAGCCAGGTACCATACAAGCCAGGGCTCCTGACCAAACTGGACCAGTAGGTCTTTCTGAAGGTTGGCACCATAAAAGCGCAATAGTCCACTGCAGGCTGTAACCACAAAAAAGATATCCAGCAACCTGGAAAAGAAGCTTGGTTTAGGCTTGTTTTGTTCCGCAGCTTGAGTTTGGGTCATCCGTTCTCGTCTTCCACATCCGCCAGATAACCCAGCCGTGCCAGGGCAGTCTGGACTTTCTCAATGCCGCCGGGTCGCACGATCACCGAAACCGGGCCAAGCGACTCGCCCAGGTATTTCCCGGCTGAAGAATCACGCAAAGCCTGCAAGATGCCAGGTGAAGCCAGCCGCAGCACACACATCTGCTCCATC
Source organism: Anaerolineaceae bacterium (assembly GCA_049301715.1). GTDB lineage: Bacteria > Chloroflexota > Anaerolineae > Anaerolineales > Anaerolineaceae > Mesolinea. Next base: position 10,130 of record JBAQLH010000017.1, on the reverse strand, counting down.
CAGGCTTCCCTACCCTGGCTCTGCCAGCGCTGGATTGCTTTCACCAGTGCTGGGGAGGGGGTTGAACGGCCATATTTACGCAGCAGGGAGACTAGGTGTTTTGTGGTCAATCCCTGATTGCTAGCCGCTTTCAAAGAACTGGGGGTAAGCCGGTATTGGTAGCGTTTTGAGCTGATTTTCAACCACTCGCAGAAGCGCGAAAGCTGGTAACGGGCAATGCGCGGAGTCAGGTTTGTCATGCTAAGCAGTCCAGAAGAACTGATTGCCACCGGAGCATCCTCTGCCGGCAAATTCAGTGCTCCGTTTGCGCCTAAAAGCGTGTCAAACCATCCAGATTTGCGAACCAGGTTTGGTTGGGCGCCTTCTTCACCTGAAGAGGCTAACTCCACCAATCCCAGCCAAGTCATCGGGCCCGTGACCAGGTACTGGATGTAGTTGGCTTCCACCTCATCCCAATTTTCCACACCGCGCAGCAATCTCCCCCCGGGCTTGTTTTGACTGATGATCCAGGCATCATAATCACCGCCTTTGCGCAGAAAGTCGGGGTTACTGCGCCGGATGTCTTCCACCAGTTCTAGTATGAAAATCCATTTTTCTGCTGGCAGTTGCGCTACCCGTCCCAGAACAAAGCGCCTGGAAGAAAGCGCATTGTTTTGCCAGGTTCCCTCGCAGGTAAATTCAGGTACTAGGCGTAGTTCATTAAACCGGCGGGAGGATACCCAGGCATTGACCAACCAAGTTAAAGCCTGCCCGCGTGGCATTTCCAGGAACGGGCGGGCAGACGCCACAGGTCCCGCCTGATCCACCAAAGAAAGGTCCTGCAGAAGCTGTTGCATACTTTCCCAATAAAGGGCGGGGGGTTCTGAGGGAAGAATGAAGCGAATATCACGGCGCAGGGATGCCAGCAAAGTGCAACTGTCATCCAGCACCCGGTCGGCAAAAAATACTGGCTGATGAATGAGATTAGGGTCTACCGGAGAATAATTCACCTCGGGCAGCGCGAGTTTACCAGGCAACACTTCTGGCAGTTGATCCAGAAATTCATTGGGAATATAAGCCACCTCAAGCAATTCGCCATTCTGCCGAATGAAATCGCGTCCGATCAGGGCGCGGTACCACAGACGTTCGGTGGTAGACACCGGGAAAAGTTGGGGCTTTTCTCGCTCGCGTTTGGCTGGGCCCATGGAGCGAAGGTTCCCGTATTCACGGGTAAACACCGACCAGGCTACGCTCCCGCCCTGCTGTTTCAGTTCTGTTAGGGCTGTCTGAGCTTGCTGAGGCAGGGAAATCACTACCTCTTTCAAGTCAGCCTCGCGCAATAAAGTAGAAGCCAGCACCCGGGCAAAGGAGGAGGTATCTTTACCACTGCAGCTGAGGCCCCAAGTTTCTGCAACAATGCGTAAAAACCCCAGATCGTGACCGCTCAGGCAGTGCAACAATTCAGGCATGATAAGTTGGAGTATACATCAAAAGCAGGTTTTTCCCCCGAAATTCTTGCCCACGGGGTGGAGAGTTATTCAATCCTGATTGACCTGACCCCTTCAATATTAGAAAGCATTTCCACCAGGTCTTCCATTTTTTCGCTGCGATCGATCTTGGCAGTGATCTGAACACGGACATGGTTGGTTTTATTGCTTTTCTGCACGGTAAAGTTGATCATATTATCTGAGACTTGGCTGATGGTTTTCCGGATGGAACGGACAATGCCTGCTCCTCCCTGAGCATCAATGCGAAAGTTGCGGATAATATTGGTGCGGATAAAGCGGTTTTCGAAGTGGTTAACAACCGTCAGGATAATAAGCATAAAGCCAGTGGTGATAATGCCCACCAAGTAGTAGCCGTAACCTACTGTCAACCCTACGATAGCGGTGGTCCAAAGTGTCGTAGCGGTCGTCAACCCTTTGACATTAAATCCATAGCGCAGAATCGCCCCTGCTCCTAAAAAACCGATCCCAGAAATAACTTGCGCTGCCAATCTGGTCGGATCAGAGCCATAATCAGTAGCAATATTGATCGAAAGAATCATTGCCAAGCAGGAACCGAGGATCAGGATCATATGCGTACGTAAACCAGCCGGCTGACTATCCCGTTCGCGCTCGAAACCAACCACCCCCCCCAATAGCAGGGAGACAAATAGTCTTAAGATTATTTCTCCGGTCGGTATCATGGTTTATCCTCAAGATTGAAAGAATATGGAACTTTTCAACAGAAAAGTGGTTGTTGCTGACTTTTATTATATGATGAATATCATAACATATTCCCAATTAATGGTAGTTTTATCCTCTCACCGTGCTGGCTTATAGCAGAAAAATCTATCCCGCAGGTATCACCAGGTCAATCAGGCTGTCAGGTAGAAACGCCCTAATAGTCAGCACAAAAATAGGTTGGAAACACTACCCCCGCCAGAAAGCCTCTTTTCGATGGTCATTAGCGAGCCTCTTTTGCGTGGCTTTCTTTCCTGACAACTTTTATAGCCAGATGCATCTGATTCCTACTCTTTGACACAATTTATGTGCACATCTGATCAAAAGATTCTTCTTTAAAATCGTTCTTTAGGATGACAACTATGGCTGGTATTGGTGTTCATCCAGAGCGGAGGAGTCTTACAATGTGCAAAGCAAGTTTCTTGATTTTATTCAGAATGGCAATCACTTTGCTGCATTGATCCACTTCATAATGTTAGAATCCATAGCTCTTCGTACCATGTTTTAATTCCGGCAGCTTTGCTGGCAGATGGGCCGTGCCGTTATTCCTTCTTGCAAAGGCTTTTACAAGAGAGCCCACCTCCAAACGCTTTATAATAAACACCAATCTGCAGTTACAGCTTGCAGTGAAGAAATGTAAATTAGGAGAATGGCTTTGGAAAAAGTTGTTGTAGCTCTGAGCGGCGGTGTGGATAGCTCTGTTGCGGCTGCTCTGCTGGTGGAACAGGGATATGAAGTTGTGGGCGTTACCATGCGGTTGTGGAGTGCCCCCGGTTGCGAAAATGAAAATCGTTGTTGCACGCCCCAAACTCGCTCATTGGCTGCAGAGTTGGCTGATCAATTACACATCCCCTTTACTATCCTGGATGCTCAAGAGGAGTTCCGTTCGGTAGTGGTTCAACAATTTCTGGATGGGTACGGTCAGGGTGATACTCCGAATCCTTGTGTATTTTGCAACCGTTATCTTAAATGGGGCTACCTTTGGGATTACGCCCAGTCCATTGGAGCAGATTGCCTGGCAACTGGTCATTATGCCCGAATCGGCACCGGTTCCGGAAAGAGTTATGAATTGTGGAAAGGTGTGGATGTTTCCAAAGATCAGACCTATTTCCTCAGTTTACTGACTCAGGAGCATTTGGCTCACACCAAATTTCCCCTGGGAACTTACCTAAAGCAAGAGGTACGCCAGATTGCCCATGAAAGAAATCTGGCTTCTGCCGACCAGCCGGAAAGCCAAGATCTGTGTTTTTTAGGACCGCATGACTATCGGGAATTCCTGGCAGAGTACGCTCCGCAGGTGGTCAGACCGGGGCAAATTGTCAGCCGTAATGGAAAGCTGCTGGGAGAACACAAAGGGCTGGCATTTTATACCATCGGGCAGCGTAAGGGGCTGCCAGCAGCAGGGCAGCCGCTCTATGTACATGAAAAAGACCTTCCCGGGAATCGCTTGATCGTCTGTTCGGCGGAGGAGTTGGGAAGAGAGTCGATGAAAGTCTCTCAGGTGAATTGGATTGCCGGTGAGCCACCGGGGGATGAATTCGAAGCTGATCTGAAAATCCGTTATAAGTCCGCTCCCGCCAAGGCAATGGTGAAAGTTGAACTGAATGGGGATACGGCTGTGAAGTTTGCTGCACCCCTGCGGGATATTACCCCCGGGCAAATGGCGGTGTTCTACCAGGGAGAAAAGGTTTTGGGGGGCGGAATCATTTGCTGAGACCTTCCAAAGCTAAGCCCCCTTTAAATTCACCAGTTTTTACCCCGCTGATTTTCTGAGGAGGACCCGTGCTTATGCATCCGCTTTCAGTTGATCTGCATTTACATTATCAAGAATGCGCTCGGGATGTGTGTAGAGATTGAAAGAATTACGGCGTGAATAACCAACCAGGGTGATGCCCCAAGTCTCAGCCAGTTCGATGGAATAATTATTAGGTGAGGTAAGGGAAATGATCACCGAGCTGCCCATTCGAGCTGATTTTTGCAGCATTTCCGAGCTTATCCGGCCAGTTGTCAGTACAACGGGTTGGGGCAGTGGGATTTGATTTATGATGCAGTAACCCGCGAGTTTGTCGAGCGTATTATGACGGCCAACGTCATCCAGTAGCACAAGAATTTCATTTCCATCACTTAATGCCGAGCAGTGAACTCCACGCGATTCCAAGTAATCTTTTTGGAGGCTTTCAAATTTTTGTATCAGGTGGTAAATGGAATCCGGAGGAAGATGAACATTCTTCAACTCGGGAATGGGTTGATCGGGAAGTTGTACAGCAGTCAGCCCCCCGGAGCAACCTGTTGTGCGATGGAAGTAACGCGGCTGAATTATCTCCTGAGTGGTTTTGATCTCAACATAATCCCCACTTTCACAAACAGACACGCTGACCAAATCTTCACTGGATTTAATCAAGCCTTCATTGAAAAGGAAGCCAACCCCAAGATAATCCAAATGATCTGGTGTGCATAACATTTCCATCCATACTTTGCCATTTACAATCAGGGGTATCTCTTGTTCAATTACTGTCCGGGTCTCATTTAATTGCCATTCCTGAGCGTCCACATGAAAGTACTTAATTTGTTTGCTTCGCTTGCTATTCATGGCTGCTCCTATCGCCCAAAAATTTTCACGTGACTTGGGATCATCTTCTTCAGTTTGATTCCTTGGCTTGATTGCAAAAATAGCGTTGCCAATGAAAATGATACAGCAATCTCATCATAAATCATAGGGCAATGCTGTTAAGGGCTCAGCTTTTGATTAAGCAGAAGGACCATTACTTGTTTTTAGGAAAATTTCAGCAGTTCCAGCGTTTCCTCCAGGCACAGGTCAAACAGGGTCTGCATGAGGGCGTCCTCCACCTGGTAACGTCCGCCATAAGAGCCATCGCCTGCCAGGGCGCGGGTCTCAGTCATCCCGGTGTTGTCCCGTGTGGCTAAGGCTGGCTTTTCCCCAGTGGGAGCCTTGCCGACACGCGTGAAGGAGAAGTTTTCCATCCAGTTGGCATGGGCGGTAATCAGGTTGTGCTCCTGAGCGAACTGCCCCACCACCGGACTCAGCCACCAGGCATACCAGCGCACATGCAAATCCGGCAGCCGGTTGATCAACTCCACTAGGCTGGTTTTGGCGGGAGTATTGCCGCCGTGACCATTGAGAATCAACACCCGGCGAAAGCCATACCCATAAAGTGAACTGACGATGTCCTCCACCACGTCCAGGTAAGTTTGCAAACGCAAGCTGATGGTACCGGGGTAGCTCAGGAAGTAAGGCGAGACGCCAAAATGCAGTGGTGGCGCCACTGCCACCCCTGTGATCCCGCTGGCTGAATCTGCCAACGCCAGGGGAATCTTGCTATCCGTTAACAGGCTGAGAGTGCTGTGCTGTTCACAGGCACCTAAAACCAGCATGATACGGTCATCTTTGCCCAGGTAGGCTTCAACCTGCTGCCAGTTCTGGTCCTCAAAATGGGTCGGCTTGTTCCCGGACGCTGCTTTGGTCATGGTTCACTACTCCTTTTTCCTGGATTGGTTGAATTTTACGCCTATTTGTTCTCAATGCCGTTTCTGCAGTGCAGAGTTGCCTCTCTTTATGAGTTATATTTGTGAACTGCAGAAAGGCATCTTCCTGTCTGTTATTGTAAAGTAATCACAAAGATAAGGGGCTTCCAGTAAGGCGGGAGCAATAAATGGGGCGGCAACTAGATTTTCCGGTAAACTTTAATGTGTAAAAAATAGCAAGGAGTCCTATACAGACTGATCGGACGAGAGTTATGTTTCATGCGATAAAACCTGTGAATACGCTGATTTCTCTGAATTGTGCAGATTCTTTAATTCGGTAGTCTGTCTACTTTAAGGCTTGACAAATTCGGAAATATGCTGTACAGTAAAGCTGTACATAAAGGAGATCGTAATGACAATACACACAAATTACACACAAGCAAGGGCGGGTCTGGCCGGACTGATGAGCAAGGTTACTCACGATCGTGAGATTGTAATTATTGAACGGCGCGGAGAAGAGGAAGTGGCCATGCTTGCCGCCTCAGAGTTGACAAGCTTATTGGAAAGCGCTTATCTTATGCGCTCAGAAGCCAACGCAACAAGGCTGCTTGAAGCCCTGGGCAGGGCTCTTAAGGATCAGGGTCGACCTCAAAGTCTTGACGAACTTAAGACTGAAATAGGTTTATGAACAAAAAGGATCGCGCGGCGGTGTTTCAACCGGAATTCATTGAAGATTTGCGATATTGGATTGAAACCGACCGAAAGTTAGCACTGAGAGCCTTCGATCTGATCGAGGCAATTCTCCAGGATTCCTTTGATGGGATTGGTAAACCGGAGCCTTTGAAGTATTTGGCTTCTGGCGTCTGGTCGAGGAGGTTGAATCAACAGCACCGCATTGTCTATCTTGTGCGAGATGATCGAATCGATTTTTTACAGGCAAGATATCATTATTAATTCCGTTTTTTACCCAGTGAATTACTATTAATTGCTGAGTTATCTGCTTGCAACCATAGCATAGTAATTTATTGAGCATTTCTTTCAACCCACGAACCCTGTTAAGATAGTTACGATTGTTCCATAAAGCACTTGAATTCGATTCTCTTTCATCTTGGCTGTAATGATCCAAATCAAAAGATGAATAATCTTCACTTACAAAAAGTGAAGCAGCCATGATCCCTGACCCTTTGGGCCAATAGAGATTGATCTGAATCTGGTTGGACCTTGCCCTGGCAAAATAATTCTTTATTCTTTCCTCACCTTTAAATTAATCTACTATTTTATTTGCAAGTCGAGGAATACAGGAATCCGTTTTGCTGTATAGCTCATATGGCGTAATTAAGCCAATGGCGGTTAAATTGACTTTTTCAGGCTGCTCCAGTTCGATTTTTATATCCGCTTACTCAACTTTCCTGTTTTTACATTGGTCTGTGATTGGGCAAATGCTTATTTATCACTGTTTTGATAGTCACAGTCATTTAATCTCACTGCCCCGATAACGGGATGGTACAGATCCTTTATCGGGTGGAGTTAGCGTTGTTACTGGTCGGGTTCAAACCACAATATTGACCAGTTTGCCAGGCACGATGATCACTTTACGCACGGGCTTATCTCCGATGAACTGCTGGACAGGCTGGCTGGCTAACGCAAGAGTTTTAGCATCTTCCTCACTGATAGAGGGAGGGACGGTCAGCCGGTCGCGCAGTTTTCCGTTGACCTGGATGATCAGGGTGATCTCGTCCTCACTGGCAGCTTCCTCGTCCACTTTGGGCCAGGGCTGCTGGTGGATGGAATAGGGCTTGCCCAGGCGTTGCCACAGCTCTTCAGCAATATGCGGGCAGACCGGTGCAAGCAGGTGCAGGTAGATATCAACAGTCTCATTCCATTCCGGGCTGCCGTAGGCGCCGGCAGATTTAGCTTTTCCCATTTCGTTGAGCAGTTCCATCAGGCTTGAGACGATGGTGTTGAATTCAAAGTTTTCGTAATCATAGGTGATGGCGCGCAGTGTCTGGTGGGTCTTGCGGCGCAGGGAACGGAGCACATCGGCACTGGCGTTTCCTTCAGCCTCTTCCAACAAGGTTGCCCAGAGGCGGCGCAGCCAGCGGGCATTGCCTTCAATGCCGCTACTATTCCAGGGGCCGCCAATCTCCCAGCGGGAAAAGAAAATCAGGTAAGATCGCACGGTATCCGCGCCGTAACGTGCCACCAAGTCATCCGGAGCGATTACATTACCTCGACTTTTGGACATTTTTTCACCGTCTTCCCCCAGCACCATCCCCTGGTTGCGCAGTTGCAACATGGGTTCGTTGCCTTCGGCAATGCCGCAGTCCCGGCAAGCTTTGTGGAAGAAGCGCACGTAGAGCAGGTGCATGGTGGCATGTTCGCTGCCACCGGTATAGGTATCTACCGGCATCCAATAGTTGTATTGATCCGGGTCAAAGGGGTACTTGTCACAATCTGGGCTGAGATACCGCATGAAATACCAACTGGAACACATGAAGGTGTCCATGGTATCGGTCTCACGTTCCGCTGGTCTGCCACAGACCGGGCAGGTGGTAAAACGCCAGGTGGGATGCAGTTTGAGGGGGCTTTCACCGGTGGGCAGCCATTCCACATCATCCGGCAGCAGTACGGGCAGTTGGTCTTCAGGGACCGGCACGGTTCCGCAGTGGGGGCAGTAGATGATCGGGATGGGGGCGCCCCAATAGCGTTGGCGTGAGATCAGCCAGTCATGCAGGCGGTAAGTAGTGGCGCCTTTGCCAACCTTATTTTCTTCAATAAAGGCAATGGCAGTTCCCATAGATTTATCCTCTGGCGTGCCGGTCAACGCACCGGAGTTGATCATGGCGCCGTGTGCTTCCACCGCCGTGGTCATCCCATCAGGATCAATGACACCAGCACCTTCGGGCTGGATTACCACTCGGATGGGCAGATTGTATTGACGGGCAAACTCGAAGTCACGCTGATCGTGCGCCGGCACTGCCATGATGGCTCCGGTACCATAGCCCATCAGGACGTAATCCGCTGTCCAAATCGGGATGTGTTCCCCATTGGCCGGGTTGATGGCGTAAGCTCCAGTGAAAACGCCGCTTTTTACACGGTCTGTAGCTTCTCGTTGGATATCTGATTGGCGTTTAGCCTGTTCCTGGTAAGCGTGTACCGTATTAGCCTGAGCTGGTGTGGTCAGGGCATCCACGAGGGGGTGTTCCGGTGCCAATACCATGAAAGTTACTCCCCAAAGGGTATCCGGGCGCGTGGTGAACACTTCGATTGTTTCGCCACTTTCCGCCCGGAAGGTCACCGAAGCGCCCTTCGACCTGCCAATCCAATTGGTCTGGAGGGTTTTGATGGTCTCAGGCCAGTCGATTTCGGAAAAGTCCAGCAATTCCTCGGCGTAATTGGTGATGCGGAACAACCACTGTTTCAGGTTTTTTTTAACCACGGGTGTACCGCAGCGTTCGCAATGGCGGTCTTCGCCTTGAACCTGTTCACGCGCCAGGGTGGTATTGCAATTCGGGCAGAAATCCACCGGGGCTTCTTTTTGGTAAGCCAGATCGTGCTTGTAGAACTGTTCAAAGAACCACTGCGTCCACCGATAATACTTTGGGTCGGCGCTGATGATCTCGCTGCGCCAGTCGAACATGTTGCCCATGGAACGGAGCTGCCCGCGCATGCGGTCAATGTTTGCGTAGGTCCAGGTCTTGGGGTGAATCTGGCGTTTAATGGCGGCATTCTCAGCCGGCAGACCAAAGGCGTCAAATCCAATTGGAAAAAAAACATTGTAACCCTGCATCCTCTTAAAACGGGCACGCGCATCTGAGGGCGTCATGGCATACCAATGGCCGATGTGAAGGTCACCTGATGGATAGGGAAGCATGGTAAGGGCGTAGAATTTGGGGCGCGCCGGGTCCTGATCTGTGTGGTAAAGACCATCGGCTTGCCAGCGAGCTTGCCATTTAGGCTCGATTTCGTCGGGTTTGTACTGCGGTATGCTGGTAGGGTCAATCATCCTTTTGCTCCTGTTTGGTTAAATAAAAAATCCCTTCGTGCAGGGACGAAAGGGGACTTCGCGGTACCACCCTGCTTCTCGTCCTTTGGGGCGAGCGCTCGAGGCTGCTCTAACGGGTTAATCCGTCAGCAGTTACTTAGGTTCGCTGCTGCCACCTCTCCGGCTGGAGAAGACAGGCGAGTTGGGCCCTCTGCGTTCCGCTGCGCCTGCCGGGATCGCACTCTTGTTCTCGGCTCTCTGACGGATGGCTTAGTACTCCTGCTGTAGTGTTTCTGAAACCTATTCTAACACAAAAAGAAAGGATTAAAAAGGAGGGTGTTGAAAAACAAGTTTAAAATTGACTATTTGACCAACCTATGATTCAATTTCAAGTATCTATGCAACCGAGGTGATCAAAATGGAACATGAGCGCTTTGCCGAGACAGGCCGTAACTCCT
>JBAQLH010000016.1:0-134332 GCA_049301715.1 Anaerolineaceae bacterium | reverse complement strand
TCTCAGGAACAACCGGCTGTTTCTTTTTTTGTTCCCCTAAAAGCTTTTTTTCGCGCTTGGCTAGGTTTTGTAACGCTTAACCAGGTAAGATTTGCGTTTTAGAAACAAGTTTTTTCAGTAGAGTCATTTTATGTGAAAGACCTTTCATATAAGATTTCTCGGGTGAAAAGACAGGGAATACAACTTCATGACTTTCCTCAAGATAAACAACAGCTGTTTTTTCCGAAATCTCGATTGACTTATATTCAATATTGAAACTATATTGTTCGTACCTCAAGTTGTAAAGCTGGCTGTGTCTCATCTCTAGTCTTAGTGTAGTTTGTTCATCAATGACTTTATCATTTTTGACGTCAGCATAATTTTCAAAAAACTTATCGAGCGAAAGTTCAGAAAAAGATTTGTATTTACCATCGAAATAAAGTTCTATCACGACTTTGATCTGTTCTGCTTGAATATCTTGAAAGCCGGTTGTGCTAGCCGTCGAGCTATTCGATGGAAAAAGAAAAGAAATGATTGTAATTAAACAAAATGCTCTTTGAAGTAAATGGTTACTCATGTCAATCCCTTTCGCAATAGATTAGTATTTTTCAACAATTTGGCGAGTTGTATTGCCAACTTATATGATTAATGTTTATACTTGGCATTAAGTCCGTATTAAGTAATTATCCTAATCGAAATCCTAGTACATACTAACTGCTGAAACAATACAGGGGGCAAGTCATCAATTACATCTTTGGTTAATTCTTCTCCTGAGGATAGACATGGCTATTTTTACTCCTTTCCTTTGTGAAAATACAGTACTAATGTAACAAGTATATACCGTTGCATATCAAATCCACGTTAAGATAAGGCTTTAGAAATAGTCGATCCGGTTATAAAAATAGGAATTTATACCCTTCTTTTGCTAGGCGAACGAAGATTGGTAATTACTTGGGCACAACCATTTTGGCATTAAGCTCGAAAAGAGTATTGGTTCGGCAATCAGGCGGTAGGCAAGAAAAACTTCAGCTTCCACATTTTAGTGCCATAGCTCTATTCATTTGATTTGATAGTTAATGATTTGGTGTATTCTGTGCTAAAAAAATGCTACAATATAATTACTTGTAAATGCTTACTCCTTGAATATAGGATAAGAGAGGAAGTCATCTATCGTGGAGTTTGAAAAATCTGTTGATTCATTATCTAAAAAAGAGAAAAGAAAAATTCTGCTATCTGGTGGTATCGTTTTTGATGTCATTGGCGGACTTTTATTGTTAATGGGTCTAGCGGCTCTTGCAGGAGGCTCTGGTAGTTCCTGCCTTGTATTGATTATTCCGGCATTTTTACTTATCTTCTTTGGCGTAAAAAAGCTATTTTGGAAAGAAGAAAAGAAGCGGGATTACATTGTTTCCAAACTCTATAAACAAGCAAGCAAAGCGCAGAAAAAGAGTGGCGTTAATATCTCCAAAGAGGAAAATGACCGTATGCGTTTTGAAAACGACCCTCTTTTCCACGAGAAAATTATGAACAACGTGCATAAGGATGACGATGCAAAATATGATGCGCGTATTCGCCAGGTTGAAGCAAAAAGGCAAAAGCTCCAAAAAGGACGGGTTTCTGAAATACAAAGAATTTCTAATGCACGATGGGAAAGTGTCTGTGGTGGAAAGTTGATGTATAACATTACCGAAGGGAAAGTGCGAATCAATCAATCTGAAACTGTTTTTTCCAGCATTCAGGGAGCAGAACTCAATATTGAAAATTCATATAGAATCGTAACCCATGAAAGCGGAAAAGCTAAGAAACATGCCTCTTTGGGTGGTGCTGTAGCTGGGGGATTACTCCTTGGCCCTGTAGGTGCAGTGGCGGGAGGCATCGGATTAGGCAAGACAAAGACAAACTCAACAAGCACCTCAAATCCAATTCCAACTTGCAACCATCTTGGTGTTATGGTTAATATCAATGGATTTATGTCTGAAATTCTTTTGATTTCGGGGACGGTCGACCAATCCAGCAGTCAGTATGCAAATGCACAGCGCAACGCGCAGGAAATTATAACTAAACTTCGTCTGCTCGCTCAAACCCCAGTTCCTGAGATTTTCCTGAAAGCAGAGGAAGAACCCTCTGTCTTGAATTTTGATAGACAAATCACAGAGGTGGATAATGAGTTAGAAATCGCTAAGGCAGATACTCCAAAATATGAAATACCAGAAAAATACCGCCCAATTCCCAAGGCAAAGAATATTGAGCAGTAAGTTTTCAAAAGAAAGCTGTCACAACGATGTGGCAGCTTTCTTTATATGAAGAGGAGTCCCCGGTTGTCATAGATTGAAGTACTCATCCCGCCACCGAGCGTGGCCCGTGCAAAGCCCATAATCAGCGCTACCACACCGTCGATTTTCTTGGTGGATTTCTTCTTGTTGGGCTTGATGTTGCCTGCTACGTCTTGGTCAATGATCACGTTACCCATGTTCCAGTCGAGGACGGGGTGCCTGCTGTGGCGGATCTTGCCCTCCATCACAAACTGGTAGAAATCTTTACTCGGCGGGGACATGGATACGAAGCCCTGACCGAAGGGGGAAACCGTGAAGCCGTGCTCCGCGCCCAGTTCATCCAAATCGCGGCGTATTTTCTCCGCCCCGTAGCGGTTGTAGGCGATTTCCCGTATCCGGAACCGTTCCGACAGCTTGGCGATGAACGCCACAATGTAGTCGTAGTCCACGACGTTGCCCTCGGGATATTTGGATTCCAAATTGCAGGTTGACGCAAGCAAAGCAAGCAATGCGTTATGCGGCTATCATTTGTAGGTCAGGTACTGGGTAGCATGCCTGAGCCACACCCAACTCCCACCATTATATGGCTTCAAGCGATAAATAGATTTCACTACGGTTTTACTTAAGCTTGATCTCCAATTCGATCTCATCACGTATCGGAATATTGTTATTACCAACAAGCGGTATTTCCGGTTTAAGCTTTCTCATTTCCTTAATTGTGTTAACGTGAATATTTTTGATGTAGAACCCATTAATCTGATAAAAACGCAAAGCATAGGTATTATCATTGGTGGTAATAAGCCATATCCTTTCAACATCAGCCTTTTTTGCCGCAGTAATCATTTCTGTGAGTATCCTCCTGCCGATGCCAATATGTTCGATGTAGCTTTCCAACAGGACCAATTCGCAAGCGTTTTGATCAATCTCATATAACCCCATGCCAGCGATCTGACCCAGGTGTATTGCCAATATTCCCTGAAGATCATTGACAAGATGAATCTTCCCCCGGGTAACAATAGCACTTGATCCCCAATTTTCTTCCACCAGGCGGCGAACTGATTCATTGTCGTTCTGTCTTTTTTCTCTGATTTCATACTCCATAATTGTTGCTCTCCTTGAGAATAAATCCGGAATTGGTCCAATAAGATGGTCAGAATATAATATTTTATCAGTTTGCACTCTTTCCCTTTGAGGGTACAGGTCGATCAATCGGCAAGTGCAGACCCTCTTGAGGGCATGTATTTCACATTGTTCAAGACTGTATGCCAACCAATTAATCCCGAAAGCCAGACCGGCTGCGGAGTAAAGCACAGTCAGTAGGAAAGGTGGGTTAGCTTGTGCTCAGCACATTCGCTAAATGTTTATGACGCTTTTCCAAGCACGTAGTTATATAAGTTTGCTGGTGTATCGATACAAGACTTTTATCTCAGCACCTTTCCTGAATCTTTCAACTCCTATCCTATCAATGGTTGCTGTACTCGCCAAACGATCCTGTTCAAAATGGAAAACTCATTTCCTGAGAGCATGGATGTGCACCGCCTATTTTCCGGATAATCACAATCCTGTTCTCGCTTACTAATCTGATAAAAACATCCCAAAACACATCTTTAGCCTTTTTACCTTGACTATCCTAGGTGTGCTGCGGGTTTGGATAGACAATTCCATCTCAATCTTATTTTATCTCCCTTCGTTCGTACAGATTGAAAATGACTAATTCCAGCGGGTTGTTTGGTGCTATGATATTTTTATTGGATATCCAATTGAATCGGAGCGATGGTATGAAAACCGAAAATATTTCACAACTCTTGGCAACAAAATTGCAGTTTGACCCCAACAAAGAGGCCGAAAAAATTTGTGCTCTCATCCGCAGCGAGGCAAAAAGGCGGGGGATGCATGGCGTCTTGATCGGATTAAGCGGCGGCTGGGATTCTAGTACTTGTGCCTATTTGTGCGCCCGCTGCTTGCCCCCAGAGCAAATCCACTTGGTAAGCTTACCTGAACGCGACAGCGATCCTGGAATACACAACCATGCCAGAATGGTGGCAAAAAATCTTAGCCTCCCGCTGGAAGAGAGGAATATTTCGGAGCTATTCATGCAACTGGGCTTGTATGAAGGAGTACCTGAAACTGTAGCGAAAAATCGTTCGGCATTAGAAAAATATATCAAGATCCTGGGCTGGTTGAGCGGCTCAAAAGCCTTCTTTCCCTGGGGCCAGCAATTTGGCTTCGCTGAGCGCAAAGGCTTTTTTGCGTGGCTGCTGCGTCGCAAGTTTATCAACTACGTTGGGACAACCGAAAAGTTCATTATCGGAAAGGTGCGCGCCCGTTCACTGCTGCTTTCCACCCGTGCCATGGAACTGGACTGCCTGCAGGTCTGCACCACTGACCGCTCGGAGTGGTCAGTTGGTTTTTACGACCCGCACGGTGACGGGGTCGGGGATATCGCTCCGCTGCAACACCTTTATAAGACTCAGGTATCTCAGTTGGCAGACGCTCTTGGCGTTCCGGAGGCAATCCTCCGGCAGCCCCCCTCCGGGGACCTGGCTGCCGGATTGCCCAACGAGGTGCCAATGGGTCTCTCTTATGCACAGTTGGATCAGATACTGGCTGGTTTTGCTCTGAAACTGACCGACTCCGAAATCGCCGGCACAGTAGGCTTAAAACGTTCATTAGTAAGGTCTATCCATTCAGCCTGCCAGGTAGCAGACCAGCGCCGCGGGATGCCAGTGATGGTGAAAACGGATTTGTAAGCCAGATCCAGCCACAAAATACTGCCATATTCGAACTTGTGAAGTGCCGTTCGTCCTGTGAATCAGCGCTCTTCTGCGTGAGAAGGGAGTTGATTGTCTTTCTGTAACTATCGGAGAACCAAAGGTAGGAAAATCCGCTCTTGCCCTTCGACCCGGATAAAGTCAGTCCTGGTTTCTGTATCGCTGCCTTCCTGGCCGCTGACTGTCAGCCTCACTGTATAACGGCCGGCCCCCTGGTAAGTGTGGGTTGGGTTTTGCTCACTGCTGGTTGCTCCATCCCCAAAGTCCCAAGTGCTGGTGTCATAATCCCCCGTGGAGGCATTGGTAAACTCTACCGTCAGGGGTGCAGTACCGCTGGTGGGATTCCCATTAAAGCCGGCTTTGATCGCCTCGGATACTGTGATGTAATCTGTGCGGGTCCTGGTATCGCTTTCTGCTTCCCCCAAATATGCTGTTAATGAGACCGAGTAAACACCTGGAGTGGTATAGGTATGAGTTGGGTTTTGCTCACAGCTGGTTACCCCATCTCCGAAATCCCAAAACCAGCCATTATGATCCCCAACTGTTTCGTCGGTAAAAGCCACCTGCAGCGGTGCACTCCCTGTGATAGTACCTGTTGAAAAATCGACAGCGAATCTCTTCACGGTCAAATTGACTGGCACATCCACGATCACTGAGGGCACATTGATGAACTGTGAGCCCAAATCTATCGCGTTCACATTGGTGCCTTTGAGAGCCAGGTGGGCAGTATACTCGCCAACGGTCAGTCCGTTAGAATCGGAGGTTACTGCCAGATAGGTACAAGCCCCCGCGGTGAGCCTGCCAAAGATCGGGCTGACACTCAACCAGGGCACACCCATATCGGGTGGATCCCATGCCAGCAGGTCCAGAATCGTGTTGGGAAGGATTGGTTTGGAATCCAAGTTAGCACTATAAGCCTGCTCCAGCGGCTGCGCGGTGATCAGCACCCGACCGGCACCCATGCGGTAATCCACCAGGGTTGCGTACCCATTCTGGTCGCTGGTAACTGTTATTGATCCCGCCACCAGGTCCTTAAACTGGTTATAGCTTGCCAGGCTGTCTCCGAAGTATTGACCAGGAACCCCCACCACCCAGGGATGCGCCGGGGTGATAACCGTATTGACTGTGTCGGTGACCGGCACTGTTTCCACCCCGCCCGGCACATCGGGTTTTACAAGCGTGGCAGTTGAGGTGGCGGTGGACAGCCACAAAGCGCCCCCAGCAGAGACATAAGCTTCAAACTTTGCCAGGCTGGTATTCCAAGCAGTGTAAAAAGCTTGGGATTGCAGGCTGGGAATAATCACCAGGTTGTAATGCGACAGGTCAATCGTCGGCATCCACGTGGCGCTGACCATCTCATAAGAAATGCCATTGTTATTCAGGACTTCTTCAATAGCCGGGACGCTGTTATCCTGAAAGATCAGGACATACTCCTCGCCAGAGTCCGCCTGGACCTCACGACCTGTGGAAAGATCGTTTTCCATATCAGGAAAGCCCTCTTTATCCACGCTTGCAGAGCCTGCTGAGGCAGCTCCGCCCGACCCGGAGAGCATGTCAAGCAACGCGTTTTGGAGGATCTGCCCGCCAACGTGACTCACTGCCCAGGCTTTTTCAAGGGGTAACCCGCTGACCAACACCCGCCCCCTGCCCAGCGGATAGTCCACCAAAACCGCTCCGCTGGCATCGCCTGAGATGGCAACCTCAACTGAACCTTCCGCCAGATTTTGGAGGATATCCGTCCCGCCAAGGGAGATTTCCCCTTGAGGAACACCAAAAGTCCAGGCATGATGGATGGTTGGGATGACGGTTTCAGAAGTTACATGATTTGAGTTGACAACCCCACCCAAGAGCAAGGGCTCTGGTGAAGTAATGCTTTCCGCGCTGGTGGACATCCATAACCGGCCGCCATTCATGACGTAAGCTTCAAATTTGTCCAGGTTTGAGTTCCAGGCAATATAAAAGCTGGACGGCTGGTTGCTGGGAATGATGATCAGGTCATAACGTGTCAGGTTAAGTGCCTCCATTTTCGCAGAGTCAGCCTGATCATAGGCAATCCCGAGTCGGATCAGGGTATCCTGGATGGAATTGAACCCCCAGGGCAGTACATCCTGAACGATCAGAACTCCGCCTTGCTCCGAGGCGCTCCAAGCCAGGCTGTGGTTGCTTTCATTGCAAACCTGCAAAGTGTCTTGAGTGACCATACCGATTACCTGCTCGCTTGAAATCGACCTGGGGCGGCCTGCCGCTGACCAAAAGTACAGGTCCAGCAGTGAGTTTGGCAGAATGGACTTAAAATCCCAATTGGAGTTATAGGCAACTTCCAAAAGCTGCCCAGTGATCAACACACGTCCGCTTCCCATCCGGTAGTCCACCAGGGTTGCATGGGAAAGCGAATTACTGGTTACTACTACCGACCCGGGCATCAGGTTGGCAAAACTGTAAAGACTGGCAGGGTGACCATTAATCTCTTCCGGGGACCCTGCCACCCAGGGGTGTGAAGGCGAGCTTATCTGATTGCTGCTCTCTTCTGCACTGACACAGGTCACGCCGCCGGGAACCAACGGCTTTGGGCTGATATAACTTCCAGCAGCAGCAGAAAACCACAAAGCTCCTCCGGTAGAAACATAACCCTCAAACCTTGCCAGGTTGGCGTTCCAGGCGGTGTAAAAACTGGAGGATTGCAGGCCAGGAATAATGACTAAACCGTATGGCGCCAGGTCAATCTCTGCCATTTCTGATGGACCCACCTTAGCAAAGTCGATTGCATAGGCAGTCAAAATTTCGTCAGTAGCCGTGTCTTGATTATCAGAGATGATCAACACACCGGGGCTGGTCTCCTGGGGCAAGTTCCCCACTGTAGCGGGTATACCAACCACCTCACCCCATGGAAATAGAATGAAAGTTACCACCAGTAAAACAATTACGATCTTATCCCTTTGCATGCCTTATCTCCAACTCATTAACGGCTAAATGAAACAACAAGCATTCTCCATTCACAGAATCTTCGCTTCAATCCACGCCCCCACGTTAGGAGCGATTCAGTACAGGTCAGCTCTGCCGGGCATACGCAGTTTCTCCAGAACCGCCATCCTGTCCATCAGAGGATTAAAAAAGCAACCTCAGTAATTCATTTGCTGCGGCTGCCTGAAAGATCTAAAGGGTCATCGCTTTCCTTAGTAAGGCGGAATGATGGTTTATACGATTGTCTGATAATAATACATTAAGGTTATTTCACGCTGAAATTGCTTCATTCCTATACTTTATATGGGTCGGCAGTGCATGGGATTCACGGTGCCACTCTGCATACCAACCTTCTGTGAACCCCGATAGATTATTCCCCCAACCTCACAACTGTTCGTGCTCCCCAATCCCTGAAATGGCTGCCAGCCCGATGCGCGCTCAGAAACAACTTCCGCCAGGGTGCGTAAAATCCCCGCCCTGGCGGAAAAATAATCAAGCCATAATCACAAAGATGCCCGAGGTTGGGGTATCTTTTTTAAAGAGACAATAAGTGCTACTTAACTGGCAAAACCTGGTACTCGAAATGGTAGCCGGCTTTTTCCACCACTTCCTGGACTTTTCGTCTGAGCTCAGCATAGTCAAACTGGTAAGAATATTCTTTGCCGAACAGCACTGACTGCTCTTGAATGGTGCCTTGGCGGGCGCCCTTAAAGGTGTTATAAGTTTCGGTCTTCACGCCAAAACCAGAGGATATGCCGCTGTCAAAATCTCCGCCAGTTGAAAGCCCCGAGCCTGCCTCAAGCAGCATTTCCGAGAAGTGCACAGTTCGGCTGCCTTCGTCAATTCGAACCTTGCAAGAATAGGTCAATTTCTTCTTGGACAGAAAAGCTTTTCTTTCAGCAATAGTTGCCTCATAAGTCCAGAGACCTTTTTTTTCATTCCACTTGCCATCAATGTTTTGGATGGATTTTTTGATTTCATCGATCAGGGTTGCCATAAATTAAATCCTTTCTAATGAAAATTCAGTGAGTTTGGACTAATAAATTTTATCACTTTCTTCGTTTTTGAAGAAAGTTCCCTGGCAACGTTGTTTGGAGTTTCCAGTTTATTCATTCAGGATTTTTCACGAGGATTTAATTGGGATTTGGGTATACAGCTCAATTATCTGACGGTATGCCTGTATTGCATTTTGCCCATAGCCCTTTGTCTTGCAGGTAATAAAAATGGATAGGCAGGGTCGTCAATTGGTTTTCCTAAGAGGAAAAAAATAAAAAGGTCTTCCGTAGTTTAATCAACAAACCTGCTCATTAACATCTCTCTATGGATTGGCGGGGCTTAGTCGACCTTCCCGCCTGGCAGTTCGAACAGTTTTCCGCGCCCGCCATGAAACTTGAAAAAATTTTATGGCGTGGTGCAACGGCCGGATATGACTTTTTTCATCCGCGTAGATGGTGCGTATGGGCACCCATTCCAACTCGCAGCCGTTCACAATGCAGCGAACGATCATCTCAACTTCAAACTCAAAGCCAGGTTCAGTTGGTTCCTCTAAGACCTTCATCAGTCGCCTGCTGATCAAACGGTAACCCGATTGGTTGTCAGGGATGCGTTGCCCTACTGCCCAGGAAAGGAGGCAGGCGCCAAGGCTGTTGCTAGCCCTTCGAACGGCTGGCATGGACGAAAAATCCCGCTGTCCAATAATTAAATCCGCCTGACTGGCTGAATAGGCGGACAAAAAAGAAGGGATCTCCTCAGGATCGTGCTGACCGTCCGCATCCAGAGTCATCACAAAGTCATAATTTTGGTTGAGTGCCCAGGTAAACCCTGCCTGTAAAGCTGCCCCTTTGCCCTGGTTTGGTTTCTGCCGGATCACTTCCGCCCCGGCTGAACGAGCTTGCAAAGCCGTTGCGTCACTCGACCCATCATCCACAACCAGTACAGGTAGAAATTCTAATGCGCCAAGAACAACCTTGGTTACCCTTAGTTCTTCATTATAAGCTGGGATTAAAACCAGCCCGCGATCTTGCTTGTTTTCTGACATCGTTTACCTCCACGATTGTACATTATCTGCGTCTTTTTTTTGGACTGGCAAGTCCTTAGGGGATTGCCGTTTTTTTTCGATGAAACTTACTCCAGGCGAGTCCAGCGATGACTATCACAATCGTGATACCCCACAAGACCGTTTGCACCTGGCTGGAAGCTTGCTGGAGGGTTTCTGCATAAAGATACCCCACCAATATTATTGCTGCGGACTTGATCAATTCACCTGAAAGCCATGCTACCGCCCAACGCTTGATCGGAACCCGCCCCAAGCCGGTAGCAATCAGGGTAGGAATGGGCAGCCCCACGCTCAGTTTAGAAAAGAACAGCAAGCGGGGTGCCCGCGTCTGGATATCCTCTTGCAGCCGTAAAATAAGCAGCGGGTTAATGCCAACTTTTTTTACAGCCCGACTTAGCCATTCCATTTTGCCGATCCGTCCGAGCCAATACCAGCCCATATCCGCAATCAGATTGCCCGTGACCACCGAAACATACACGGGCAAAGGGCGCAGCAAACCTTTCGAAATCGCCGCTCCGCCTGTCAGCAAGGTAATGGGTCCCTCAGCCATGGCTGCCAGCCCCAAAAGACAGTAGGAAAGAAAGTTGTTGTTTAGCATAAGTTGAAGTTGCATCCTATCGCTACGCATTAATATTGACAGACCTGAAAGACACTCAGATTCATGCTTTGATTATAGGAAGCAAATAATCTTTGGCGTATAAATCCGGTATAGCTTGAGTGACCCCCTTACCCTTGGTTATCGCATCATTTACCGCTGAGATCAAATTTTTATATCCTGAATATGAACACAAAAAGCTGGGCTTTATACAAAAAATAAACCTGTACAATGCTTCTCTTGCTATGATTGGATTTTGAAATTATTTGGCACGTTAGGCGAAAATAATCTTTACCTTTAGATCAAAAGAGAATAAGCATGTTCAAGAGTAAGAAAAAAATCATCATTACAAGCATAATCCTAATCATCGGAACGATTGCCTACCTCGCAGCCAACCGCTATCTGATCAGGCATGTCGAAATTGCTGACGTCAGCGCCTATGCCAGTACTGCCAACATTTCGTTACCAATGCCAGAAGAAGTGACCCCAACAGCAACTTCCACCGTACAGGAGGACAATACTGAAATCAACGCTGTACTTTCCATGGAAGCAGTCACTTCAGAGGGTTGGCATTACCAAAGCTCAATCCTCTCGATTTCAATCGGGAAGGTTACTACGGGAACAGGAGCGGATACCTTAACCTACTTCGTGGCTGATGTTGTTATCTCAGATGCCACTCAATTGCTGAGCGCTTTTGCGGATAACCAATTCGGCCAGAATATTATTGCGTACACTTCCCAAATTGCCGAAGAAAACGATGCCTTATTTGCCATCAACGGTGATTATTATGGTTTTCGTAAGGATGGCATCATCATCCGTAACGGGGTGATTTACCGCGATGAACCGGCTCGGATCGGGCTGGCTTTCTATAGGGACGGTTCCATGCAAACTTACGATGAAACCCAGACAAATGCGGGTGACTTGCTTGCCAATGGCGTTTGGAACACACTTTCCTTCGGACCGGCGCTTTTAGATGATTATGAATTGGTGGAGAATCTTAATAAAGTCGAAGTTGACACAAACTTAGGTAACCACCCCATACAGGGAAATCAGCCGAGGACCGGGGTCGGGATCATCGACAACAATCATTTTGTTTTTATTGTCGTGGATGGCCGCAGTACTGGTTACAGCCGGGGTGCCAGCCTGACTGAATTTGCTGAAATGTTCCAACAAATAGGTTGCAGTGAGGCTTATAATCTCGATGGAGGCGGATCCTCTACCATGTATTTTATGGGTCGCGTGGTCAATAATCCGCTCGGGAAAAACAAGGAACGCGGTACGAGCGACATTCTCTTTATTGGGGAATGAGAAAAACACTTCCTGCTGGTACTATCTTAGGGGATATTTGCCTATTGGTAGTTAGATAAATTATTGATGTGGATTTAACATATTGTCCCAGTTAAAAGGGGCTTTCATCCCATTCTATATAAAAATCCTTTTTGCAGTTGACACATACAACTTTAAACCGGAAGCCCGAGGGATTTTCCGATTCAGGAACCACGTACCATGCGAGCTTCATCCCTTTTGCTGGAAAGACGATTGCGTAGTTGATCTTTCCGCAGAATGGACACCGCGGGTGTTCAAGACCACGGTCAAGCAAGCCATAAAACATATTAAGTCTTTCAGGCGAGGTAGGCAAGGGATTATCCAGGTCAGGCCTGATAAGCGGGGTGTGGCAATGGATGCAAATCAACGCCGTCCCCCAGGGCACATCGCTCTCCGGGAAAGGCGTCTGTTTATGACAAGTCATGCAGGTCGTTAACTTTGTATCCCTGATATCAGCCACAAGCATTCTCCTTTCATTGGAGCGGATAAACCATCGGAATTGCCTCTAACTTGTTTTTTGTCTATGCCAACCAGCGGATACTGCCAGCACTATCCTTGATTCCATGCCAACAATGACTCAAATTCCATTCATCTCCGCCTTTGCTCACAAAAATTTTTGCGGCGCGTACCATAAGTCCATTTCCTCCGCTATTGCACAAAATCTCACCAATTTCCCTGCCGCGTTCGCTCCTGTGAGTTAATTGATTACTGGACGAGCCACCTTCAACTTGCATCAGTCCATAGGTCCTGTCTATCATCAAAAGTTCGTCGACCAATTTTTCCAACTCTTCTGGTCCCATTGGTTGTGCTTGAGCTGGGTTAGGTCCTTTAGACGACTCTTTGATTTGTGGCGAGGATTCTTTTTTGACAAAAAGTTTGTGTATGAAGTTCATTATTGCTTTTCTCTTGTGAAGTGGGTGTTCCTGAAATAATGGTATGTAGGGTGCATTCTTTACTTGCTTAGATCATTATACCTAACTGTCAGAAAAAGGCACTAAAAAACCGCTGCTCCAGTGAAGAGCAGTTGTGTAACTCCCTATTGCAGTAATGGCTTAAACTCATACTCACATAAACGACTCGGTCCGCGGTGGGAAAGTAACGGTAATTTTCTAAAGACTGGCATTACTGACTGTGGGTGGGCATTTGGTGGACGCAGTGTTGTTCCGCTGCACTCCCAGCCAAAAAAAACATGCGGCAGGGTGCCTTCGTTTTGTACGCGTCGTTTTCTTTTAGCTCATTTTCTGCTGCAATTGATTATAGCCATCTCCTTCTTCAATGCAAAGCAAACAAAAAGCGCTCTCCCAAAGTGGGGAGCGCCTAAATCTAAATCCCTTATGGCAAATCTCTACCCTTGCGTCACCGGCCTAAATTTATACCCGTACATACGACTCGGTCCGCGGGGGTGAGGTGAAGGTGTCAATCTAGCGGCAGGCATTACCGGCAAAGCCGCGATTTGGAGGCCAATAGCACCAAACGGAAAATCCGTCAGTAGAGTGGAGTCTTGCCCCACCATCTACTCCACAATTTGTTGGGTTGTTTTTGCTACTTTAACAATAGTTTTGCTCCATCTCCAACAAATTTGTCATTAAGAGCGCTCAAAATTTCAAATAATCTTTCTGGTTCATTCATAATTTGTGTATGTTCTGGCTCAGGATTACTAGGAAGATTTTTTACATTCTCAGCTATTTTAAACCATCCTTCAAACCAATCTGTTTGGTCAACAAATGAACCAATTAATTCCACAATTCCATTGGCGTAATTTTGAATTTCTTGAGTGTGAATATAAGTCATTGGAGATAGTGGGAAAGAGATAGTTGGCCCTGATGATTTGACTTGGATGTTAACCTCAGTTTCATCAATTCTTTCACTATAGCCTGTATAAATACTACAACTATGAACATATTCATTGCGTAAGTCTACTAACCATTGTAAATGGGTCAAATCAACTCCCAAGTCTTTTAATTTTATAATCTTGGAGGTTAATCCACGAGTGCATTCAATAAATCCAGCTGGTGGTTTTGATATTGGATTTGGGGACATCCATTTCCAATCTACTTTGCCGGCTAAGTATAGTAGTTCAAAAGCAAGACTTAATGTTTTGTCAACGCCAGCTAAAAAAATGATGATTGATGCAATCTGAAAACGATGAGATGGATCGTTAGAATTTAGTGACTTGACCATTTTCAACAAGTCTAAAGCAAGTTCTGTATGAGGTTTCAAAACATCATTTAGCAACTTTTTTGATGATAGCGCGATATCTGACACGTGTTTTTACCCTTTTATAATAGTCAAAACAACTTTGTTATGAATAAAGCCGCCTAACGGCTAGGGTTAGTGGCAGCGCCTGTGCAAGCGCTTGTTAGCCCCCCTTTTTTTTCATAGAGGTAATATCTCTTTTAATTCT
The DNA here is from genome assembly GCA_049301715.1 of Anaerolineaceae bacterium. Classification (GTDB taxonomy): domain Bacteria; phylum Chloroflexota; class Anaerolineae; order Anaerolineales; family Anaerolineaceae; genus Mesolinea. The sequence goes on along the minus strand of JBAQLH010000016.1, from coordinate 119,967 downwards.
TCTTCGGTAAAATGCTCCCTAAGAATTTTAATGACATCTTTAAACGCCTGCTCGTTTTGTTGCGCAAGAGTTCGTATCATTACCTTAACCATAGCAATATTTTGTTGAGCAGAATATTTTACAATTTCCTGATGAATCGAGCGAATTGCTCCGTACTTGTTAAATAAAATATTACTGACCGCAGTAGCTCCCAATATTTTAGCTACTTCCAACAAATTTATTCCATACATTTCTTAAAATTCTTTCAAAAAGTTAGAAATATCCTGTGAACTATGCATATTAGTTGTGAAAATTTCAAACAGTGTTTTTATCATTTCTCTATACATAACTTTTGTATCGGCATCAGTATTTTCTGATTTTGATAACTCCGTTAAACCTTCAACCAATACTTTAAAATTCTCTTTGTTAATATTCAATTCATCAAGCCGAGATTGCAGAACTCGACCAAATAATTGCTCTTTTTTATTAAGGGTGTAGATTTCCTTGATAGCTCCAATAATTTCGGGTAGATTTTGAACAATTCCTTGTACAACAACAAGTTTAGCTGATACAGGCTGCATTTCACTTTTTACAATTTCTGAGTCCATGTTTCCTTTCGACCCCTTTCTTAAGAGTATTTCACTTTCTCTGGACTCTTTTTGTCTTTCCATACGACATCAAAGAGTTTCTTAACCCCAAAGGCAGCTCCAAGTGCGATTGCAGGAACCACAACAACAGCGCCTAACAACATTCCACCACCAACTAATCCGCCGAGTGCAGCCAAACCAGAGGTTATACCAGCAGCGCTAAGTCCAAACATTGAACCACTCGCTGCGATTGCTGCTACAGGAACACCGACCCCCGCGAGTTTTGCTGCACTATCTTTTATAAGATGTTTGTATTTTTCGGAATTCGGGGGAATATCTTTGATTTTATAAAGACTTTCCTGGATAGATTTTATGGCATCAACCTGTTCTTGGGTGATCCCCAAGACTTCACCAATACCAAGTATGTATTGATATTCATCATCGGAGAACTTCGAATCAACCAAAGAAAAAAGACACAAGTCTGAGATTAAGGTGTATTTTAATTCCGTATTACCGAGAATTTGAATTGCCTCAAGATTCGCCAGTTTATCTTCACGTTGAAGGTTGAATACTGAAGAATAGATTTTGGCTTTCCCTACATCTGAAATCTTAAGTTGCGCCAATAAGACATCCAGTTGACGCTTTTCCATATCTCCAAATTCTTTATCTACATAACAGACGGCAGATAAAACACTCAAATAAGCAATTTGTTCATTTTCGGAATATTCTTCTAATGGATGTTTTTTCTGTTCTTCTGGCATAATTACTACTCCTTAAGGTGATTCCAATAGTTTGAAATTTCTAGATAACCCTCATTAGTTATTCAACCACTAAAAAGCAGGCTTAACATCTGGATAGAGATTGATCCTCATAGGGACTCTTGCCAGTTTTTGACACATTGTTTTAAGTATTATAAACTGCTTATATTATTATGAACACCAAAAAAACGCCCTCCATCTCTGGAAGGCGCTTTATGCTAATTACTCATTACAAATTTCTGAACTTGCAACACCGGCCTAAATTTATACCCGTTCATACGACTTGGTCTGCGCGGTGGGAGTTCGGGTGGAAATTTAACCTTCAAAATCTATTTTTTCTATATTGTGTAGTGCTAATCATTCTTAAGCCAAAACGGACAAGAATGGAAACTTACAATAATTTCCGAAATTCAACTAAAGGAAGCATACATTTTGCATGCAATCCGTAACCGGCAAAACTAGCCACATAAAATTTGAGATCAAATAGCTGTGACTGTGCATATTTATCAATTTCAGGATCACTGAGTATCGTTTTTAACTTCGGACTTCGTGGATTGTGGTTGGCCAGGATAAAAATCACTTCAGGCTTTTCGTCAGCATTCAGTTTAACCTTTGCATTACTTGTACCTTTATTAAATTTCAACATCCCAAGTTCATCAAGTTGATTAAACTGGCTTTCCATGGTTTCCAATAGTTTAGCGTAACTATCTTTATTTGAGATCAACTTTTCCATATCTTTGAGATGTTTAACCAAGCCAGCACTACCCCCAAGCGCACCATCACCATATTTCATCTCAATCAAGGCAGCTTTACAGTTACTACCGTTTTTTCGCTGGGCTGCCAACCAGCGAATGGCCATAATATCAAATCTAGCATAAGGTTCAGTAACTTCGATATCCGAAACGAAATATTCACTTTCATTCGAAATGGTCGAATTGTTATTTTCACGAGCAATCAACTGTTGAAACTCTCTCTCTGCCTTGCCATAGGTTGAGAAGTATTCGTCCATGATATTCTTGCGACTTGGGAATGAATCAATCCAACTCCTTGAATCGTTCTGATTGTTAATCTCGGTTGGAGAATCAGGAATGAGAAGCCCAGATTTATTATATTGATCATCGAATGAAGCTTGATAAAAACCTTTGTTGTGCTCCTTGAGATTGAGGATATTTCCACCGCGATAATAGATATTGATGAAATTTTCTCGAATTGCCAGCATTAATGTATGGTCTTTTTTTACTCGTGCTAAGATTGGGTATAGCACACCATCGGAATCAACAAGATCACCCATAAATTTTGCAGATAACTTTCTCATCTATACCTCCCACCACTCGCCATCATTATGCACTTCCACATTTTGGAATAACTCACTATATCGTTCAGGGAAAAAGGTGTGGATTGGAACCACCTTGCGCGGATTGATTGCTGTCACGATTTTCTTTAAATCTCCGGGACTGGCATGCCCTGATGTATGGATACTAATTTTAGGGATAGCATTCCGCTCCAACCATTCCTTCAACCTATTGTAAGAGTCTTTTTCCCAATATCCCTCCCATTGAGAATAAATATAAGTGGCTCCTTTCAAACAATTTCCCCGCTCGAGGTCAGGACAATGCAGCGGGCGAAAAAGCAATGTGGATTTGCTCTGTGCCTCATGCAAATTCTCTATGAAAATACGATTTGCCGCATGGTGTTTGAGAAGATCAAACCAGGCATTATTTTTGATCTGGATGCGTTGAGCTTGGGGGATGAACAACGCGACCTCTCGCCAGTTGGATTGGGGGATATGATGATTACCGGTTGCTTCTAGAATAGCAGCCGTGTACAGATCGATAATTAGTTTTCTACCCGTCCGTTTGCAAGCACGCAAGATGGAAACAACTCGATCAATATTTTGGGCTGAAGTATGAACTAGCGCCAAACCTTCGGTAGCGGAAAAAGCCTGCACAAGTTGTGTCTCAATATCAGCTTCTGTGGGAAAATGTTGGTCGTCATTAAGCCTTCCTAGTGAAGATCCTTCCAAAAGTAGAGTATCGATGTTCGTAGGAGGATATACAACCAGGTGCTCGAACAGGGCTGCCTTACGTCCATGAGCACGAAGATCGCCGCTATAGAAGAGGTGTTTTCCATCACTTTCAACTAAGAGTGCATAGGCATCATATGCCGAGTGATCGACAAGAAAGGGGGTGATTTGAAAAGGACTCACTTCAAAATATTGCCCGGATTGGTAATCCCATCCCTGTGAGGGAACAGGCCAGTTGCCAGGTAAGAAAGGCGCGGCAGCAGCCAGGATGCGGCGAGCAGCAGGCCCCATGCCAACAGGAATCATCGGTGAGATATGAGTGAGCAAGCCGAAATGGTCGAGGTGCGGGTGGGAAATAAGGATACCAAGTAGAGATGCATCATTGCCGTCTAATCCGGATATCTCAGGCAAGTATTGACTACTATTATTTTCTGCATCCAATGGTAAGCCCAAATCAATAAGCAGCCGTTGACCTTGGCTTTCAACTTCAACACAGCTTCCGCCTATTTGTTTGCTTCCACGATGAATGCAGACTCGCAAGTGGTTTTTCCCATCTAAACTAGTAGATATAAATTGGATGCATCATGTTTTTGGATAACTTTAACTCTTATCCAAAATCACATGAGCTGTTCTAATTCCATGATAATTTTTTTAACCGTTTCGGCAAATTCGGATATTTCTTCAGCGAGAATCTCAACCGTGGTACCAGGTTTCTCGCGACTCATTGTATCCGCATACGCTTCGTCGGCTAACGACAGGTTGTGCCCAATTACGTGTCGTTTCTCAATGTTCAGTTTCATTAGATCCAACTCTTCCAGAGTAAGTACGCTGAACGGATCAAGTGAAAGTTTCTTGTACAGATCCTTAGCCTTATCCAAGTTCTGGAACCGGTTGCCAATTGCTCCCTTATCAATCATTTTTTCTGATTGATCTTTAGGGAAAATCTTTTTGATCATATATCTATAAAATACTTTTTGATAAGTTTCAAATACAGTTACTACATCTTCGTGTGCATTCCCAAGAATTCGATAGGAAAGTTCACTATTGTTAGTCTCCGCAACCTGCTCAGCCAAGTCTATTTGTTGAAGGATGAGCTCGATTTCGCGTTCAAAGTGCACGTGTAAATTTTTACCGCCACAGTCAGGGCAAAATAGGGCAATTGCGTACACTCCATATTTTCGCCCACAGATATTACAAGCCAAATTCCGAATTAAGTCTTCTCTCCATGCTCGAGGTTCCTGACTGTAATCTGGTTTAATGTCCATCTTGATAGAAATTAATCCACCCCTTGGTTGGGAACGATTGAAATCCTTGGCCATTTTCACAAAGTAATCGTTAACATCTCTGGATGCTGCCCATTCGATATATTTCTGTATAGCTTTTATATCACCAAGGTAATTAAATTCATCATCATCAGCATCCATTCCACAATATGGACATGTTGTTCCTTGGGTTCCGGGAGTTCTCTTTAGCTGGGAAATATCAAGCTTTTCCGGTATCTGCGCATCACCAAGAAGAAATAATCGTGGTGTGCAATCAACATTTGGACACCATCGGTAAACTTTCCCACTGGGGCTATGCGGCAAAGGAACCTTAAGCTCCATCTTATCCCTTGTACCACCCACTTTATACTTTTCAAGACGTTTGAAATGGAATTCTGACATTTTTTAACCTGTCTCCAATAAGTCACTATCCAAATTTGTAGGAATTATCTCATCTTCGTGACCAGAAAGCGTCTTCCAGGTGGATAACGTTTCAAGAATCCAATTAATAAAATCCTTATCATCTGACTAAATATATGCAAGCGCATAAAATTTTTTGAAGAAAACATATTTTTGGTATTCGGAAACGATACCTATAGCTTGTTCAACGCGGCCACAAGATCTTCACCATGCAAGTCTACAAGGCCACTTGCAGATTGGGGTTGCCCGCCATCATCCTGGCTAAAGAAACTGGGCAGAACCTGGCGCAAAAGGTCAACCTGGCCGTAGAAATATTCTTTGAGCAGCGGTACAACCTGGTAGTTCCAGATATCATCCAAACAATTAAGCTTTTCCACCTCATCCGCGATCACCTGGAGTGGTAGAAAATAACTGTGTCCGATCTGATAATCTGCACCACGAAATTCAACAATGCGCTGATTCAAATTTTTCAAGCACGTTCCGATATTTAAAGCATCTTCTTCTGCTAACGAAACGTTGATTCCGTCAAGTAGTTGTGCCTCAGGTAATAATTCCAGAAAAGCGAATCGCCGGCGTAAAGCAACATCCAGTAACGCAATGCTTCGATCAGCCGTGTTCATTGTGCCAATAATGGCTAGATTTACCGGAACTTGGAAATCTTCTTTGCTGTATGGAAGTTCAACTGGCTGCTTACCTCGCTTATCCGCTTCAATAAGCGTCATCAGCTCACCAAATATTTTGGCGATATTTCCACGGTTGATTTCATCAATAACCAGAACATATTGGTTATTTGGGTCATCTTTAGCACGTGCACATAGGCTACGGAAGATCCCCGGTTTCAATTCAAAAGCCAAAACCATCGCATCACCCTGCTCAGTTTTGGGTCGTAAACCTTCCACAAAATCTTCGTACGCATAGGACTGGTGAAATGTCACCCAACGAATAAAATCTTCTGGTTGGTTTGTTGCGGGAGGACCTTGTTTGATCAAGGTAAGACGATCCGTTAAGGTGCCTTGGACATATTCCTTGCCGGCAGGTGTCAAAAACCATTGGCTATTTGCAGTTTTGTCAAAAAGGAAAGGCTCAGCACGTGAAGTCAGATTGACGGTCTGACTTTCGATAGCTGTGTGCGCCTGTAGATACCCCCATATTTGGTTTTTTTGGTGTTTTACCGGACTTTGTCTAAAACGAGCCTGAACCAATTCCATTTCTTCAAGCTGAGGAACTGTATATTTTTTGTCATGTCCTGTTCTGTACATATCCAAAGCTAAAATATCGTAGAAAGGTAAATCCTCTATGACCGTTTGCAGAAAGGTCGCTCGAGACTGCGCCTGTTTGAGTTGGGGAGAGACCAGTCGGTTTGCAATAATTTTCGCCCAGAAAGTTTTGCCTGTTCCAGGAGGACCGAAAAGAATCAAATTCTTAAAGCGGTTCAACAAACGCAATGCATCAACCACAATCCTGGTATCATTTTGAGGTTCTTCTGGTTTATTGCCTGTCTCAGGTTGCGGCGGTGTTTCCACTTCATCGGGATTCCATTCTTGTTTAAGATCCTTATAAAAGTCAAAGTTCTGGCCACTTGGTTGGGCGCTGGCTAAACCTTCCCGGATTTGGTGTAACCGCGTGTCGAGATCTGTGTGTGGGTCAGAAACATACTTAATATAACGACTAACAATTTTTTCTTTGTGCGTGGTGCTGATAATCCGCTCATATTGATCTGGGAACATCAAATACAAGATGGCATGTCGGAGATCATAAGCTCGATCGCCTTTTGCTGGGATACCTTCCAGGATTTCATCGAGCATTGATTGGACTTGGGTCGAATCTGTAAGTATTTGTTCAGCATTACCTTGCTCTTTTAATCTTAAAGCAAATGCAGCCAATAAATGGAGTTGGGCATATCGAAAATGATATTTCTGAGTGGTTCTGGTAAATCCATTCTTTTGAGCTGCCCAAATGGGGTCGTTTTCTGGTGGTAGCGTCAAACCGCTTTTCTGAGCAGCCCAGCCTATATTGCGCAAACGTGTGGCAAGCGTGATGTTCGCAGAAGGTAAATAGTATACATAATGCAAATCAGCTGCTAACCCCCATAAGATTGGTGGTGCGCCAACAAGTTGTTGTTCTAATTTCTCATTAAAATTTAAATTCCCTTCCAGGTTAGGGCTATCAATAACCTGCGTTTTCCAACGCTGTAAGTTGGCGACCGTCCATATCGGTTGGTCCGGCCAAATAAGTGAACGGTCCTGCTGTAAGCAACGTTCCTGAAACAGGTGAAACGCCTTATAGAGTGGGTGGAATTCTGTCATGCGGGCCATATTACCTCCGATGGTGAACCTACTTGTGAGAAAGTCGAGCACAAAATATTACGAAATTCTAGGATCAATGGAAAAATTTGATTCAATGGTTGATGTAAATTCAAAGTCGCAACGAATATCCGGATAGAGGTTTGCTCAACCATTAGCATTTTAGGTGTGAACACTTCTGCTCCAAGTGTGTGAGGGTACAGAAGTAAAATATTACGACAATGAAATTGGGTTGCATAAGCCAGCATTTGATAAGCATCGCCTTCAGCGACTGCTCGATATGACTGTTTTAAAGGAAGCGCTTTATTTTTTGTGTCAATAATCAGATTTGGTTGACCGGGTAAACCTAATAAGATGTCAGGTTTTAATGGAAACATCGGTTTCTCAGGCAGCGGCATCGGTAAGACCAGGTGTCGCTTGGATATGCTGCCTTGTAATTCAATTGGTAGATCTCGCCATTCCTCAGGCAGAATAAGCCGGCTGTAAGTTTGCAAAAAACTGGCGATAAACTGCTCAAATAGGCGATCCATATCAAAAACAAATGCAAATGCGCGCTGCCCACCAGCTAACAACTGCACCGTTAGCCCTTCCAACAATAACCGAGCTAATTGAAAAGCAGAATAAAAACGCTCATTTAAGCGATTGAATTCAATATGATCCAGGTCTACGGAACTTAACTGCGCAGGTAGGTGAACTGGCTGCAACCAGCTTTCGAGATCCGCCAATATCTGACGATTTTGTGTATCACGTGTGACCAACTGTAACCGATCTACTGCAAGACGGAAAACCCGGTTAAGTAAAGTATCCGGCAAATAATCATCGTAAGAGACATCCAACCCTTGAGTTAAGTTCGGCTGACGGGAAAATTGCCGTGCAATGTTCCATCGCCCGCGCACATACGGGAGTAAATCTTCTTTACGAACATAATCTTGGTGAAAACCTTGTTGTAATTGGGTTAACAGTTCGACAGCAAACAGACGAGTAAGCATTTCAAGCCAGGTGCCACGATTGGTACTTAAAGATGCCAGAGATTGATTATGTAATTTCAGACGGCGCGCATGGGTTAATAAGTGCAAAAAGTTTTGCGATGCAGAGACAGCCGCTCTTTCATAAGACGCTGAGCCTATGACAGCTTCAGCATTGGCTTCTGGGTCACAATCAATTTTGGGCAAGATTTGAATCGTGCGTCCCCCTGCCTGAATCACCCCCACAAATTGAGTGGCGTGCAATCCCTTGCGTTCAAGGCGGATCAATTCCTTTCCTGAATTTTGATTCAAACGATCCAGGATATCCAACAATGGATCATTGGCTGTCAAACCAAGAGCCTGGTAAGGAATTGTTTGTCTCTCAAAAAGGGTTATTACGTTATCCACTATTAAACTTTCCAAAATTTTTCATACGTAACTATCAGGAAACCTAAAAATGGAAGGATATCCTCGCGGGGGTTGCAACTATCCTCTTAATTATACGATCATCGGACTCAAATAAGTTCTTGTAACACGTACGCTTATTCTGTTCTGGTATTGATTCGCGGTTTTTATCTTAATTGTGGTATCCATCGAAATTCATACTTGTAAAAGTAATACATATGTATTACAATGAATCTATCTTGATTAAGGAGCAAAAAATGCCCAAGAAAAATTCACTCACCAAACCGGTACGTTCTTTTCGACTAAGTTATGAATGTGTTCGCCAATTGAAAAACTTGGCCGGCAACATGGGTCGCAGTGAAGGTGATGTGGTCGAGGTTTCTATCGATCGGATGTATCGTGAAGAGCTGAGGTTTGGAAATTTGATGATCGGTGAAGGTCAAAAACCTGAAGAAAACTATAAAGTTGAAAAAGGAGAGGAATAGAAAATGGTTGCAGGGTTCATTCACCTGGTTTGGAAGGTCATTTGGAATGCAGTCGTGTTTCTGGTCTGCGCTTGCCTGATTTTCATTGGGTACAAAGCCAATCAACCCATGAGCGTAACCGGCGCACCGAAAGGAATGACTTATGTTGAGTTTATTCAGGACCGGTTTGATGCAGCTCAAACGGTCAAACCTTCACGATGTGGATGGGGAATGATGCTTTCTCTGGCTGCGCTTGGACCGATTTATAGTGTTGTTTATACGGATGTGGCAATCTATCCAAATGGAAAGCTCGCTAAAATGACAGCGTCTGATCCTGATATTCCCACCGGAGTCACCGGGGCAAAGTGGAATGAAGTACCAGATATCTGGTGGAATGTATTGGAGCGGTTATCCTGGACAATGTTGGGGAAGCCTCATCCGTATGGGTGCCAGTTTAGGCAAGTACAGTAAACAAAATTTTAGTTGATTCACATTGACAAGGATTGATAATGTTTTATAATGATTGTAAATGTCTTCCAATATTTATCCTATTAGCAATAATCTTGCTGATTATATGAGAGTTCAAGAAGCGGCCAAATACATTGGCGTGTCCACAAGTACTTTAAGGAATTGGGACAGATTGGGAAAACTTATCCCATATAGGAATCCGATGAACAATTACCGTCTCTACAAGAGAACAGAATTAGATAAAATCCTCGGACAAATCCAAGAGCAGAGAGACAACAATGAATAATGATAATGAAACTAATGTTTCCAATGGAATTGATAACGAGTTGGAAAATGGCAATCGCAACGGTAATAATGGTATTGACCCGAGGAACACATTAAATGATTTATCTTCAAAAGAGTGGGTGGCAGAAACCGTTTCGGTATGGATCCAAAAGGGTTTAGGCGCTAATCATGAAGATGCAAAAATTGAGAGACAACACCCAGCGCCTTTCTCATTTACAGATGTTAGCCGGCTGGTAAGATTTTTTACTAAGTCCGGTCAAACTGTTCTTGATCCTTTTGTCGGAGTTGGTTCAACCCTAAAGGCATGTGCAATCGAGAATAGACATGGAATAGGTTTTGAATTAAACCCACGATATGTTGAATTAACAAAGCAAAGGCTAGAAAAAGAAGTAAGGACAATATTTTCCACTGCCAATTCTCAAGAAATTCAAACTGGAGATGCACGGATACTAATTAAAAAATTAGAAGAGGACTCCGTAGATTTTGTCGTTACAAGTCCTCCTTATTGGAATATTCTCCATAAGCAAGATCATAAAGTCAAACAAGAAAGGGTAGCTAATAACCTTGATACACAATATAGTGATGATGATCTAGATCTGGGAAATATTCAAAACTACGACAAATTTCTTGAAGAGCTTTCAGCAATTCTCGGGGGATGTTCAAGGCCATTGAAACCGAAGAAATATATGGCGATTATTGTGAGTGATTTTAGAGATAAATCGAAGTATGTAATGTTTCATGCAGATCTAGCGAGATCTCTTCAAATATATGGCTTAGAACTAAAAGGCATTAAAATACTATATCAACGCCACAAGAGAATATTCCCTTACGGGTACCCTTATGCATACGTACCTAACATACATCATCAGTACATCCTAATATTACAAAATTTTAAAAAATGACAAATACTATCGAAGATTATATGAATAAAATCGTAATTGGTGATTGCATTGTTGGAATGCAATCTTTACCTGATAATTCCGCGGATTTAGTAATAGCCGATCCGCCCTATAATTTGGAAAAGAATTTTGGCGCTTGGGATGAAAGTAAACGTCATGATGAATGGTTACCCTGGTCAAAAAAATGGTTAGATCAAGTAAACCGTATCCTAAAGCCAGGAGGTAATGTATTTGTTTATGGGATACATCGACACCTTTGCTGGCTACAGTGTTACATGTATGAGCTAGGATTATCATATCGGCGACAGATTATTTGGTTTTATCAAAATGGTTTTGCGGGATATTCTTCACGGACTTTGGCTGCGCATTATGAACCAATTTTATGGTTTTCAAAAGGCGAAAAATACACCTATAATCCAATTCGCGAACCATATAAAAGTGAAGAAAGACTCAAATATAAAATTATAAAAAATGGAAAGGTTTGGGAACCAAATCCAGAAGGTAGATTAGCTGGCGATGTTTGGGAATTTCCAACACTAGCTGGGCGGCGGTTTCGTGAAGAGAAAGTTGATCATCCAACCCAAAAACCACTTTCCATATCACTGAGAATCGTAAAACATTTTTCCAATGAAAACGATTTGATTGTTATTCCGTTTGCCGGGAGTGGTTCGGAATGCCTGGCCGCAATTATGGAAAATAGGAATTACATCGGATTTGAACTGAATCCAGACTATATTAAAATTGCTAAAAATAGGATCTCTGATTGGAAAAAACAACCGGGTCTTATTTAGCCGAATCTAGAAGCCCGGGGTACCCCCCATTTTCTAGATTAATTGGTCTTCCTAACATTTCTTCCAATTTTGGCCGTAAGGAAGAAGTAGTTTCATCAATATAAAGTTCATCCCCATTCACGAAATTTATTTTTGACCGATTCCAAATTAGTAAAATCAGACCCCCAATTGTTATTGAATTTATCTTGATATTCAGCACCTTTCTCACATCTTGAATGAAACGGAAATACTCTGAGCGGGAATTAGGTAAACTCAAACTTACAATTACTGGAACTATCATATCCTTTGAAAGCTCATATCTTGCTACTAAAACGGCAATATTATCCAAAATATTTCTAGGAGCATCTAAAATTTCATTGCCAAATTCAACCTCGCTGGTTCCTTTTTTTACTCCAGGCGGGCCAAGCACTAAATCCATTCGGATATTGGTGTCTCCTCTTCTCCGCATTGCTGCACCAACTCCGTTCGCAATTAATAAATTTCGAGCAAGATGGTTAGGGAATTGGGCACTTTGGTTTTTAGCAATTTCAACAAACCTATTGTAAAAATTTTCGAAAACCGCATCGCTCTCTGCTACGTATAATCCTTTTTCAACAACGCCATTAAACAAGCTCGATGTATATTCAGTTATCTTTGGCTCGGAAACTTCTTTCTTTTCAATAAAATAGTCATTAGTTGTATCATTTATACAGGCGTGATCTGACAATAAATAGATTGCTTTTGAGGGACAACGGCTAACACATAATCCACAATTAATACATTCGGCTGTGTTTATAACGGGGGAGCTAGATTCATGTGGCCAGGAAATAGCATTTGTTGGACAAACATTATTATTCTGATCAGCTGGAAAATCTTGAAAGATTGATAGCTTAAGTTCATCGTATGAATATTCAATGCATCTCGGATATGCACAACGAATACAAGATCCAAACGCAAATTTTCCATCGGAAAAATTTATCGTTGCAGGTTTATTCCCATGTCCCCAATCAATTTGAATAGGAAAAATGTCATCTGGGATAGTCTTAATAAAATGGTCAACTTTTTTTGGTTTAAATGTCTGATACATTGATGATCCCATACAAATTGAAAATATCGCTTTTATTATGACTTTTGCCCTCAAATAAAGCCGCGGCTACTAAATGCAAAAGTGAACGAATATCAATAACCCCGATTACCACTCCGTAAGCCTTGTATATATTAGCAATTAATGACGTTACCTCCGAGCGGTCATTTGGTAAATTGTAGCCAACAACCAATGAAGTGGTTTCTGGGATTAATGGAAGAGCTTGGCGTGAAAGTAGAATTATTTTATTTTCTAAGGCTTGTCGTACTGCTTTTACTGAGATGAATTCCTCTTCTCCAGGAGATTTAATTTCAATAGGAATTGTGTCAAGTTTATCGAGGATTATTGCATCCCATCTCTCATAATTAACACCTGCTCTTGAATGAGTACAGTTATAACCAATGATTCGAAAAAGACTAGCAATCAGAGGATAAAATTTGTCTTGATTAAAACTCCTGGTTTCTGTTGCAAACGATTCTACACTTTGAGAAATATCTTCCGTTTGGTTATATAAATCTATAAAGTGGTTTGAGACATCAAGATCTCTACTGGATAAACTTCGATTTTCATGTACTTCATGGAGGGGAACTTTAGAGGAAACCCTGTAAAGAATTGGTGACTTTTGACCATTGGTAAATTCTACTGTGGGATTAACTTTAGTATTCCTTGATGAGGACACATCATTTGGAAATATATTTTGAACACGTTCGGGATTTAATTCTTGGAAAGGCGAAAAAATTATCGATTGGTTTGGCTTATCTAAGAAGTCTGAAATATTGTGGCGATATTCAATTAATTGGTCTGAAATCTGTCCCAGATCAAAACCAGCTCTCTGCAGCATCTGAAAAAACGATAATTTGATAAGGGATGTTTGAATATTTTCGGGTAACTGCGACAAATCGTTTGCTCTGAAATCTTTGCTAGAATGAATTTGTTGGAAAACCCTTTCGCCATCAGCTGTTAAAACAAGGAAAGGGATAGACCTTCTGTAGACATCAAATTTTCTTTCACTTGTAGTCCAACCTGTCCATTTTAATACAGCAAGAGGAAACCTAGTGTAATTCCCCATTGTGTTAACAGCGATGTTTCGTTTAGTTGACAATTCGCGTAATTTTAATTCTAACCTTACTGCATTTCCTCTTGCAGATCGTATATTTTCCAACATGTTACTATATAATGTTTCATCCCTGTCATTTTCCAAACATAAGGGCCCAATGATTAATTCATCCCGGCAAATATAACCATCTAGGTCATGAATGGTTCTCAGAATTGTAGCAAATGGTCTAAGAATGTAATTGCCTGTTGTGTTAATCACAGAATTAGGAAATGCAATTCCCAAAATACATTCTTTGAATAAATCATCTGGTTCTCTTTGAGATGCAACAATGTGTGCTCCCAAAAATGTGAATTGAAATGTAAGGGCGCTAGTAGGAATCGGATTGAACCAACCTAGCATTTTATAGAGCTCTGAGTACATTTTTGATTGGTTGTATAAGGGGTCACGAGTCCTATCTTCTCTAGTAGCCCTTGCTAAAGCTTCTTGACCCATATAACCACATGACGTAGCCAGATTTCTTTCAACTAGAGTCTTAGAAATATCATCTAAACTAAAAGCTTCCATGCCTTTTAAAGCATCAAATAGTTCAATATAAATTTTAATAAAACTTGATATATCGGAGCCTGGATTTGCAAATCGAATCATTTTTTATTCTTAAGCCCATTCACCAATTATTTATTTTACCCAATTTATTATACGCTTCTTAAGTACCCTTCTATTTCACTTATGAAACATCCAACAGAAAAATTTCTTTTATTCACCTTACAAATTCCTTTCAGTTAATAAAAAATCAAAAAATCACTGCGTGAGCGATTTCGCAAGATAGAAAACGCGTGCTATAATCAATTTACAATTGAATGAGACGCAAAGGCGTCCAAAAAAGTTAACGATAGCTTGTTTTTTTTGACCGTAATACTGAACGTTGGCCTGTTTACTTCCGCCCGGGTGCAATGTTCGGTATTTTTGTTTTAATACACAAAAACCGAACCGGGCAGCCAGGGGAGTGGATCGCCGGCAGGTGTTGCTGATTGCGTGAAATCCCCTAAACGTTGACCTGCACCCAAACCCTCCCAAAGCGTAGTACGCAGCGGGAACCGCTCAACAGAGTCCAGCCGATCTACTGAGCGCACAGCAGCGAGATTTGACCGTATTCTTGCTGGTCCGTGGGCCTCACACCAAACGGTCACCCTGTCTACAAGATAGGGCGCCCATCCCTGGGTGTGCAGCCGAATCGGCTGTCTGAACGAGGCAAGTACAACAAAAATTCTCATTTTCAGAAAAGGGTTCCCTTAAGGAAACAAAGGGAAACAACCAGAAACGGTAAAAAAACCGCTCGAACCCGATTTAAGAGTAAACAGGCAGGTGCAGATTAATGTCAAAACAAGGTGGATTATCTTATCAAATGATGAAAGCGCTCCAGGCAATCTTCCTACCTGGTGGCAGCCGGCACGAAGATAAACAGCATGGTCGCAATCAGGATGTGATCCGCAGCATCGGAACCATGCAAAGCATGGTGGCTGATGTGCATGAATTTGCGCGGTTCATCCGCAGGCAGTGGCCTGAAGTGAGTGAAATTGAAGATGTCGAGCCAGAGATGGCACAGGCATTTGTCGAAGAATTGATCCGGCGTGAGCGTAGCGGTGGCCGGATTGGACGCGTTATGGCATCGTTACGCAAGATGGATCGCGCTTGCAGAATTACCGGGGTATTTGGCAAGGATGCACTCCCGTTACTTCCCTATAAAATCGATGGGGGATTAGGCGGCTTTCACTCCGAACCTCGACCGGTGGCCTATACACCGGAACAAGCGGCCCGAATTATCGAGTGGATTTTCGATAATGACCCAACCTCAGCGCGGGTTCTGCAGGTTATGCAAAAAACGGGGTTGCGGATCAGAGAAGCGGTTTACCTCCGCGCACAAGATATTGATGTGGCAACATGCATTGTCACTCTGGAAGGGAATGTTAACCATACCAAAGGCGGCAGACCTCGCCAGGTGCATATTTCGCTAGAAGGAAAAATCTTCCTCTCTGAGATCAAAGCAATTGGCGAGAAAAATCCAACCAGTCATATCTTCCATGACCGTGGCTCTCTGCCGGATCGGGTGCGTGAACAGGTACGCAAAGCATGTGAAGCCCTTGTAATTCCTTGCTTGGGTACGCACGGTTTCCGGAAAACTTTCGCGGCGCAAAACTATAAAAATAGAATCGAAGCCGGCGCGGATGATGACCAGGCGTTATTGGACACGTCCATTCAACTTGGTCATAATCGCAAGGAAGTCACCATCCAGAGTTATATTCCTCCCCAGGATCGGAGGATCTAGCATTGTGACAAGCTGCATCCTTAACGCAACTTCAAATCGAGTATTGGCAATTTGCCGGCTGCTTTCTAAACCTCCGTATGCACATCCTGACATTCATCTTACCGTGATGGTTGAGAAACGCGAGATTTCTCTAGAGCATAAAACCTGGGGATCGTTGGCGACGTTCGGTGTTTCTGCCCTTCCAGCTTCACAATCTTTTTTAAACACTCACTTTCCGGAATATCCAAATACCGCTGAAACTCAATTGTTTCGCACTGCCCTTTTGTTGGAGTTGACCCCGATTCAACCGGATATTCGCCGATTGGCCAACGCCGTTTTTGATGAAGAACAGTTGTTAGCGCGCCTGGCAAATGAACTATTTCAGATACGCTCAGAGCAGCGGGCCAATGCAATGAGATGGTTCTTAAATGGGTTGAGAATTTGGGGAATAGAAATATTCGATCAACCTCATAGGGACATATTCCAGGACAGTTTATGGAGTCAATGGAGTAAAAGAATGGGTATGATCCAGATACCAAGGGCCGTCTTTGATTTTATCATCCAGGGTTCGCCGGCTGAATTTGCGGTCATGGCGCACGAATCGATAGTAAAGGATATGGGCATGAGCTGCTCAATTCTGAATCCTGGCACACAGCGAAAATTGCTTGAATTTCCGCCGGATATTAATCCGATTGCAGTTCGATTTTGGGACAAAGGCCCTTCTCTTGACCTGGTTGCCCATAAACTTCTGAACGGAAATACGCTACTCAAGGTTTCTTTATCAGATAATAAAAAAGGGTGGGGACTTTGGGATGCCTTTCGAGACGAGATGGAACGGCTTGGCTGGTTTTCGATTCCCGCTGTAGAAAACAAATCTATACCTGTTGTTTTTAAAACCACAGAGAGTAATCGCCCAGAACCATCCTCGTTAAATTCTGATTTGGAACCTCTCTCGCCGATCGATGAACCCAAGAAAGAATCTACTCAGATCTGGCTGATGATTCCAGATAGGGGTTGGGATAGGGAATGCATACGTCTTTGGCATCGTGGGTTGACCTGCAAAGATATTGGAGTACGTCTCCAGAAAACGGACAAGACAATTCTCAACCGTTTGAACCAGCTGAGGAAGGAATTTGGCGAGCAAACCGTGCCCTATCGGAATGCGAATTACCGTTCAGGTTAAATCGGGATGTTTCAGGACATTATGGGATATTTCGGGATATTGCAAGAAGTATATCCCTCGATTGAAAATGGCGGCGAAACACAGAACCGCCATTTTTCTATTGAGGAGCTAAATGATCAATCGCTTACGCATCATCCTTGAACAACCCGAATATTCTGCCCTGATCAAGCTTTCAGGGCAGGAGGTCCGCACCCCTGCTGATCAGGTAGTCGTCATCGTCCGGAATGAATTGGTCCGGCGTGGACTGCTGCCGGAAGACAAACTGCCTTATGGACCAGACGTGAAAAAAACTACTGAAACTACCCTCATGCCAGAGGAGAAGTGAAATGACGAAAACAAATGCCCTGTCCCCTAAACCGAATGACACGGCCTGTCTACCGGCAGAACTTCGCGAAATTCTTGATCTACTGGCTGCTTATGGCCGGAAGGTGCGCCTGGCTGCGCAAGCGAATGGTGAGCAGCAGAAACAGGCCAATTACCAAAGAGTGATCGCAGATGCCAATGAATTCCTATCCAGAATGGAAAAAGAAGAGAAGCGAAATGGCAAATCTGCTTGAAATTGCTCGCTCTTATGCGATGGCCGGCCTATCCGTTATCCCAGTGGGTCAAGATAAGCGCCCACGGATCAAGTGGGCTGAATATCAGGAACATATTGCGGATGAGCGAACGCTGGAACACTGGTTTGGCACTGAAGGCAATATTGCTGTCGTTACCGGAAAGGTGTCCGGTAATTTGCTGGTGATTGACTTTGATGAACCACGTTTTTACGAGACCTGGTTGGAAAGAGCTGGAGATCGCACGAAGGGATTGGTAGTCCAGAAAACCGGCAAAGGAATTCATGTACTTTTCCGCTGTCCGGAGCCTGGGATTAATCAGAAATTAGCTTTTGTCAAAGATGAACAAGAGGTGGATGGCCGTCGAATTGCAATAGAAACGCGCGGTGAAGGAGGTTACATTCTGGTGGAGCCGAGTATACATCCCAATGGTGCTGTTTATTCCATCATTTCGGGCAGTCTGACCGATATTCCAATACTCACGCAAGAGGAGGCTAACGCATTGGTGCAGGCTGCTCGATTATTGGATGAGTGTCCATTGACCCGTCGACAATTGGACAAGCAAAATAAAGCGAATTCGTATCACTTGAAATCTTCCGGAAAACAATCCGCCGATGTCATTGGCTCATATAACAGCAATGTGACCATCGCTGACATTTTGTCCCGAAATGGCTATCATGTTTGTGATGGTAGAGCGATCCGCCCCGGCGGTTCCCATTACTCCGTATTTATTTCGAAGGAAAAGAATCGCAGTTTTCACCACAACACGAACGATCCTTTAGGGGATGGCTATTGGCACTCACCCTTTGATGTGTTTTGTTTGCTTGAGCATCAAGGAAACATTTCTGCTGCAGTGCGAACTGCGGCAGAAATGTTCGGGCTACACTGCAATGACACAGAAGATGAACCTGACACGAATCACGATGGACTTCCGGGCATTCGCGTCAACCATCGCCACTTCCGCGATGTGGTGGATGATTCAATTCAGGCATTATCATCGGCCAATGTACCCCCTATTCTTTTTGTCCGTTCTGGATTGTTGTCCAGAATCAGAATAGATGAGCATCATACACCAGCCATCGAACCTCTTTCTGAGGTAGCTTTACGTGGACGGCTCGCCCGGATCGCCAACTATTATTCGGAGCGTACCTATAAAAGAACCACCTTCAAAGATCCTGTACCACCACCTTATGAAATAGTACGCGATATCCTTTCTTTGGGAGCGTGGCCATTTCCAATAATAAACGGATTAATCGAGTGTCCAACAATCCGTCCGGACGGATCCATTTTGGCTGATCCAGGATACGATACATCGACAAAGTTGTATTATGTTCCTAATGTTCAAATAACCAATCATTGGAGTACTCACGCCTCCTGCCAGGATAGAAAAGCATTGGCCGTTGAGTTAATCCAAGAGCTGATGCGGGATTTTCCATTTGTAGACCAATCATCCTGGGCAAACGCAATCGGACTTCTGATTACGCCAATTATCAGGCCGGCAATATCAGGGAAAGTCCCTCTGGCATTGATTGATTCACCCCAATCTGGAACGGGAAAATCCTTGCTTCAATCAGTGATCAGCCTGGTCGCAACCGGCCATGAACCGGCAATGATTACTGCCCCCAGAGATTCTGATGAGTGGCGTAAAAAGATCACAGCAACCTTGATGACTGGGGCTTCGGTAATTTCAATCGACAATGTGACAGAACCGTTGGACTCCAGCGAAGTGGCAGCTGCAATTACTGCGCCTATCTGGTCAGATCGGATCCTTGGCCACTCGGAGATGGTGAAAATACCACAAAGCGCTACCTGGATTGCAAATGGTAATAATATTCGCCTCGGCGGTGATCTTCCACGGCGTTGTTACTGGATTCGTTTGGACGCCAAAACTTCACGTCCCTGGCAACGAGAAAACTTTCTACATTCTGACCTGCCAGAATGGGTACTGAAAAATCGTGGTGACTTAATCAGCGCTGTGCTGATGCTCGCCCAAGGATGGTTTACTGCAGATCGACCGGCAAGTGGTTCTCCGGTCATTGGTGGATTTTTAGAGTGGTCGAAGGTTATTGGGGGAATCTTGACATATGCTGGAATATCCGGATTTTTAGATAACCTGAAGAGTCTTTATGAAATCATTGATGATGAAGGTCCCCAGTGGGAAACCTTCTTGATGGCACTTCACGAAATCTTTCAGAATACTCCGGTCACGATTGCAGAAATTTGCAAAGAACTGGCCTCAATACCTGAGTTAATGGATTTGTTACCAGAAACTTTTGAAGCACCGCTGGATGAACGTGGTTACATTCGGCCAAATTTCAAGAAAAGATTGGGGAAAGGTTTTGTTCAGCGTCAAGGTACCCGTTATGGAGAGTCACAAGTGCGGATTGAGCGTTGTTCTAATGAAAGTCATTCAAAGGTAGCTCGCTGGCAATTTACTTGCGGTGTATGCGGGATTTGCGGGATTAATAAAGCAGACTGAGCAATACAAAAAATTGCCGAGAGAGTTGGTTTCTAAAACCCAGCATATACCGCAAACCCCGCTTATGGGATTGAATACCGGCAAGTCAGGACTTTAATAATTGAATAAGTGGAGAGCTTTTATTTTATTGCATTCAACGTCATGAGACAGTAGAATCATGATGGAGTATTTTTTATGCCTGAAGAATGGCTTAAAACAACAGAGGCTGCTGAGATCAGCGGATACCATCCGAATCACATACGCCGGCTAATACGCGCTGGCGAAATTGTGGCTCGCAAATGGGGTTCCGCTTTGATGATCGACCGGCAATCTCTTATGGATTATCTTCAGAAAGTGGAAGCACAAGGGGGAAGAAGAGGCCCAAAACATCAGGGTTGACACACTTCCATAACTTTATTTTTATGCTATAATGTTCATATAGGTGAACATTTATCACCCTTATAACGGGCCAAGTCAGTGCTGGTAACACAAACATGGCCCTAACCCTCTCGCCGGGTTGACGGCACAGGGCTGAAGGTATTGTACCAGAACATCCGGTACAGCCTCACGCTATGCTATCGGCCGCTCTCCCGGTGAGGATGAGCGGATTTTTGTTTCTATAAATGAGGTGAAAATGGATTTACGCAATATCGATAGTTTTGAAAACGGAGCGATTGATCTGGTGGCAAAGATTGCGCCTTGGTGCGCTCCTGTTCCCACGGCATACCTGGTTGGTCGGGCAACTGTCACCCATCTTGAATGGCCCGTACCCATTGGAATTCTTGCGGCCGCTGTGATCGAGTCGCTTGGCTTAGTTACCTGCGCAACGGCTTTAGATCTATACCAATTCAACCAGAACCGGCGAAAGAATGATCCCCCAGCTCCTTTTTTGTTGGCGGTGTTTTTAATTGTTATCTACTTTTTAGTCGCTGTTCTTCTCACTGTTGTTTTGGATACCCAACCTTCCTGGTCGGTGATCGCGCCGGCAATTTTCCCTTTTCTCAGCCTGGCAGGTGTCACGGTCATCGCGCTGCGCAAGGATTACCAAAACCGGCTTCAGCAAATCGCCAATGAAAAAGCTGAACGTAAAGCAGAGCGTCAAGCAAACCACGGATTCCAACATCAAGATTTAAGAGTATTTTTTGACCCCACCATGTCCAACGATATGTCAAATAATGGACATCTTGACATGAATTTGAACAAGTTACAAGCGGGCAGAAAAGCAAAACTAGACAATCGACTTGATAGGTTATTGGATGCATATCGTGTTAATCCTACTCTGGGAATTAGTGATGCGGCTCGTATATTGGATGTTTCCAGACAGACCATTTATAGCTACAACGATCACCTGGTACACTCTGGAAAAATCCGCCGCAATGGTCATGGAGTTGAGGTGCTCGAATGAATGAAATAAAACCTTCCAACCGACTGGCCGCCATTTATGTGCGAACCTCATCTGAACACCAGGGCGAAAAAGCCAGCCCGGATGAGCAAGAATCAGAATGCCGGGCTCTAGCTCAGCAAAACAATCTTACCGTTTATAAGATTTATCGAGATACAGAAAAATACAGGGTCAAAGGCCGGTTGGTTGATCCTTCTGGTACGCGAGTGGACAGACCGCAATTATTGGAACTGCAGAAGGATGCGGCTGCCGGCCGTTTCGGTTACATGATTGCCTGGAGAGAAGATCGCTTATATCGCAGTATGAGGGCGATGCTAACTGTTCTGGATACCATTCAAGATCATCATATTCAAGTGCTTCTCGCCCGAGAGACATTCGATCCCATGATGGCACCCTTGAAAGCCTGGGTGGCCAGTATGGAATTAAAAGGTATGCGCGAACGCATGAGTATGGGGGTCAAGGCTCGTTTGCGTAATGGCAAAGCAAACACTGGGCAGGATCGCTACGGCTATCGCAGAAATGGTGAGGTTATTGAAATTGTTGAGGAAGAAGCCAAGTGGGTGCAGAAAGTTTTCGAATGGTATAACCAGGGGATCAAACTAATGGAAATTCGCCGCCGGCTGATAGAGGCTCGTGCGCCCCAAAAAGGTTCAACCCGACTGCGGAAAATTGATTGGGCTATCACATCCATTCAATCCATTCTAAAAGCTGCCGACGCATATTATCGCGGGGTCAAGCAACAAAGCCGTGATGGAGAAGTATTCGAAATTCCTGCACCGCCAATTATTGATTCCAAGACATATGAACGATTTCTAATTGTTCGAGAGCGGAACGTAAAGCACCCCATGTTCAATTACCGACATGATTATTTGGTCAGTGGTTTATTGAAATGTGCCTGTGGACGCAAATGGGTTGGTAGAACCCAATCTTCCAAAACTCGAAAGAATCGCAAGGGTGAGATTGTGCCGCGCAAGACAATGTCCAGTACATATTGCTGCACCCAACATCACAAGGAAATGATTCATGAAGACTGTCCTCGCAGCATCGGGCACCTCAAAGCAGATGATTATGTTTGGGGAAAAGTAAAGGCTGCGATTGAAGATCCGGAGATATTAATTGCCAGGGCAAGAGATTATGTCGATGATCTGAGCAGAAAAGCTCATTCTGCGACCGAGGATAACGAACGGATTCAGCGAGAGGTAGATAATCTGGTACTAGAACGGAAATGGGTGATCACCCAGGCGCGTAAAGGAAGTATTTCAGAACAAGATATGGATGAGCAGTTAGCTGACTTATCTGCTCAAGATATTACGTTGAAGCAGGAAATGGAGATGGTAACCGATCAATCTTTGCTGTCTGCCCTCAACCATTGGGAAGAGCATGCGCGCGAATATTTTGCGGATCTGAAGATTGGTTTATTGGAATTAAATACCGTTCCTCAAACTGATGAGGAACGGCTTGAACAATTTGAATTGAAACGAAAGATTGTAAATACGTTGGTTGAAAAGGTCTACATTCACAAAGATCGCTCTTTGGAGGTTACGATACGTCTAAACCTGCTTCAAATGGTTCAACAGCGGTCTAGTGCGGACCAAGTCCCAATGGTCGGAACTTATATCCATACACGATAATCCCGCGCTCATCTCCATCATTGCGGATCTTGCGGGTGACCATCTCTACCGGCATACCGATCCGTACCTGCTCGTCGCCCAGGTCGGTCAGTTGTGCTGTCACCATTGGTCCCTCTATCAGCTTGATCAGGGCAATGGTATAGGGCGCCTGTTCTTCAAAGCCGGCCGGAGCATTGGCCATATACGTATACGAAAATACTTCCCCCTGCCCGCTAAAGGCAAAGGGGGTCTTGGCTTCGCCGCCGCATTCGGGGCAGATATCCCGTGGTGGGAAAATTTTAGCTGCACAGTGCGGGCAGGTTTCACCCACTAAAGCGTAGCGCTGTTTTTTTAGTCTCCAATATCGTGGAACTTCCATTGAAAAACTCCTTTTAGACTTAATCTGAAAGAGAGTTTAGTGATAAAAGGCTCTCAAATCCTATCACATTGAGGTAAAAACAGCCCTGAACCTCTCAAAAGGTGTCAAAATTACGGAAATACAGCCCGGCGCGGCCGCTATCGGGGAAGTCCACCCAGGATTTACCTGTGCTTCTTTTCTTGCTCGCTTTCTTCCTCATGGTCCCCCTCAGTCTCCTTTTTGATATACCATTCACCATAGCGGCTGGCATAGCCGCTCCAGAAATGAGCTGCGATCTGGATGGCAATGTAAGTCAGCGAGCCCATCACACCCATCACCAACCCCAGCTCCAGCCCATTTAAAAGCGCCTGCACCCCTCCTCTGACGTAGGAAATGGCTGTCACAATGATCGTGACCACGGCAGTGTAGATTACCAAGTCACGCAAATACTTCCGCAGGGCTTTCTTCCATTCCATTTTTACACGGCTTTCAGCGCTTTACGTGCGCGGATGATCAAAAAATACGCCATCACTTGCGCATCCTGCAGGTTGGGGTGCTGCCGGATCGTTTCATCATCCGGGCAGGGCTCCTCCACCTGCTCGATCACAAAGCCCGCCTGGATCAGGCTGTTCAGCCAATAACCCAGGGTACGGGTGAAGCGTGGTGTCTTGAAGTTCTCCAGCCCTGCCCTTGCCTCTGCGGGGGCGGCGCTGAACAGCCACTCAGAAACCTCTCCATCCACCGGCCTGAAGTAATCCCCAAGCTCAAAGGCGTAAGTACGCCCATTTTCATCTCGCAAATTTTTATGATGCGGGGTGTCAAAGCACGGGTGAGAAATTGAAAACTGCAAAAATCCGCCCGGTTTCAGTATACGATACGTTTCGGTAATCACCTTACCAGAGTTGGGGATATCCATAAAACTCATAAATCCGGTGGCAAAGTCAAAACTCCCCTCCGCAAAGGGGATCTGTTCGGCATTAGCAACCAGGTAATCTATGCACTTTGCCCCCTGCCCGGGAAAGGTGGCGGCAGAGCCTGCAAACACTCGGGAAAGATCCAATGCGCTAATCCTGCCAGCCCGCTCAGCCAACAGACGCGTGTTATAGCCCTCCCCGCAGCCAATATCCAGCCCTGAAAGTCCCGATATATCCGGCAGCATCGCCAGAAAAGCCGGCGTGTTCAGGTAGTTTCGGTAGGTGTCATAACCAGCCCGCGAAAGTTTGACCCATGCCTCAGCGTTCTTGTTCCAATATTGCTTGTTGGTCTCATTATCCATCAGATGATTCCATTTCCTCCGGTTCAGGTTCAGATATTCTGAGTAAATCATACAACATTTGACTACGTAACCGGCATTGCAGATTCTATAAATTTCTTGGCATAGATTAATGGCCTTTCGGTCGGCTGGCAAAACAGAAGGAGCCTTTTTCTCTCTCGCTTGCCGCCCTTGCATCGGGCAGCGAGCATTCACGTCAATTTGCCTTCTTCCGGCAGACGATCATCATGTGTTCGCTCGTACCCACCACCGCCGGATGGGTGCAGGTCCGAAAATGTGCATCAAGCCAACCCGCCCAGCGTTTTTCATCCTTTGCCACCCGGTTGAGTTCCGTGCGGTGATGGGAGGCTAACCCTTCCAATCCTACCATCTCTTCGAAAACCAGATTTTCCAAGTCGAAGGCTTCCCGCAGTTCTTCCGGCAGAAAGAAGTGGCAGGCAGTAAAACCGTAGCCTCCGAAATATTCACCCGTCTCAAGCATCTGCTTGAAGTGGGGCAGCTCCAGCTCATACGGGCTCTGCTCCAGCACCACCACTAAAACGCTCAGCCGGCTCATTACCGAAACAAAAATGGGTGCGCCCGGTTTTGCCACACGCATCAGTTCCGCAATTGCCCTCCCTCTTTCATGCTTATCCAGAATATGTGAAAGCGGCCCTCCCAGGCAGATCACAGCGTCAAAGCTCTCATCTTCAAACATTGACAGGTCGGCAATTGATCCTTCCAGCAAGGTTCGAACCTGTTTCTGCATACCTGCCCGTTTGATCTGCTTCCTGGCAAAGTCCAGGTTTGGTGGGGTCAAGTCCATCAAGCTGACCGTATAGCCCCGCTTTGCCAGCTCCAGGGTATATCTTCCCGGGCCTCCGCCGGCATCCAGTACCAGCCCTTGGGGCGGCAGAAATTTTTCCAACGTATGAAGACTGGTCTCAAATTCCAGGCGATGGTAAGCATCCTTGGTTAACCGGTTCCATTCCTGACGCACCTGGTTGGTATAGTATTCTTTGATTACTGTTTCTGTCATGAGTGCCTCGTTGTCAGAATTCTATCGGTGGCCTAACCCAATTCCAAAGAGCGCCACCAATCACTACGTTATTATGACATAGATTGCTGGATTTACTTAAACCAGACACAGTTCAGGGCGCCTCCTACCCACGGAACCACAGGCCGACTGATTAAATTCTCCTGTAAGGGCCTGATTTTCTTATGCAGCCAGTTAATTCAATAAACCTCAATTGTTCTTCTCATCGCTCAACTGCTATGAAATGAAGGTAAAATAAAAAAGTTGCTCCCCGCACGGAAGTGTGGAGTGAAACGTTTAGAATTAACTCTATGGATACCTTAACCCTCACCATCCCGCAAGCGCGCAGTCTGACCCTCGCCTCTCTGGGCTTGCTCACGCCCCCCGCCCAACCTGCCACCAAGTCAGACCTGCTCGCGGTCATTCGCCGCATTCACAACCTCCAGATTGACACTATCAGCGTGGTCGCCCGGGCTCATCTCCACATTCTCTGGTCACGCCTGGGCAGCTTTGACCCTTCCTGGCTGGACGAGTTGCATACTGAGGGCGCCCTGTTTGAGTATCTGGCACACGCTGCCTGCTACCTGCCTATCGAGGATTACCCGATTTACCGCAGTGTCATGCAGCAGAAATTCATGGGCTGGAAGAACATCCAGGCTTGGGGTGAACAGAACCAGTCCACCGTGAACGAGATTCTGGAATATATCCAACACAATGGCGCGGTCAAATCAGCTGATTTCAAAAACGGAGAATCCCGCGGTGGTTGGTGGAATTGGAAGGTTGAGAAAGTTGCCCTGGAGTATCTCTATTACCGCGGTGATCTGATGATCGCCAGGCGTCAGGGCTTTCAGCGCGTGTATGACCTGCGCGAACGCGTCCTGCCCAATTGGGATGATACTCAGCTCCCTTCAGCTGCAGACACCCTTCGGGCACAGGTCCTGATGACCGTTAAAGCCCTGGGGATTGCCCGCACTGACTGGATTGCCCCTTATTTTTACCTGCCCCAAAAAGATACCGCCGCCATCCTGCCAAGCCTGGTGGATGAAGGCCAGCTTCTGCCGGTGTCCATCGAGGGGTTGAATGGCAAAACCGCTTTCGTACATCAGGAGAATGCCAACCTGCTCGCTCAAGCCCTCTCAGATCAGCTCGACGCCACCAAAACCACCCTTCTTTCACCCTTTGACCCGTTGCTAACCGACCGGGCCCGTACCGATCAGTTGTTTGGCTTTGATTACCATATTGAATGTTACACACCCGCACCCAAACGCAAGTATGGTTATTTTGTTCTGCCGATCCTGCACCGCGGTCGTCTGGTAGGTCGTCTGGACGCCAAAGCCTGGCGCAAAGAAAAGCGCCTGCAAGTGATCAAAATTTTTCTCGAGTCGGGGGAACCACTTACCGACATCCTTCTTTCAGATCTGGCAGAAACACTCCAAGCTTATGCTGCCTGGCAGAACCTGCAGACGGCAGCGATTGACTGGTCTGATCCTGCCGCTCTCGCCCCTGCCCTCAACACACTCCTGAACAATCCAGCCGCTTAAGCTCTTCGATATAACTCTTCTGTATAATGTAAAGGAGGCTAAATTCCAGCTTCCTTTACATTACTGGATAGTCTCTGAGGCAGAAAAGCCCTATTGCCCTCAACTCATCTCAATAGATCTTTCCTTTTCCAAACTGGAAGTGGTGTTCAAGCACGATCCCGCCTTCCGGCTGCTGTAACAGAATCGAAAAATGATCCACCATAAAACGCCAGTCAATTTGCTTTGCAAAAAGGTAATCCAGCACCTGCTTTTGATTATCCCAATCCAGGTCTTGCATGGCCAGGGTAATGTGGGGATGCCACAAAGCCGGACTGTACAGCAAATCCGCATCCTGGGTAAAAGGCAGTAATTCACGCCAGATCTCCGAGTGCAACTTCAGCAAGTTGGGATCTTTGACAATTTTCAAGAACACGATGGGCGTCTGGCTGATGAAGGACTCGACCCCTTTGACAGAAACATCAAACGGTTCAATTTCTGCGGACACTTTTTCCAATAAGGGTGTGACCTGTTCCAATCGGTAGCTTTCGCCCAACTGCCAGGTAAAGTGCGGTAGGGGGGTATGGCGCACGTACTTCAGCCCGAACTGGTGTTCCAGTTCATCCCAAAGACCTAACACCAGGTCTTCATAGGGTTTTGGTAACGTAGATACAAGAGCCTGCATGAGAATCCTCCAATGAACGATGCCTTGATTATATCAAGTCAGGATGAATAAGAGCATCGGAATGAAGACTGACTTAAGGTTATGTTCATGACTCACGTAATTTAGCGACTCGTGTTATCATCCCGCTATGGATTCGAAGAATGATCCGCAAAGCTCAGAAGAGCAAGTTCCATATGAAAACCCTGAACCACAGCCTATGGGCAGCGATGCGGGCAGTTTTTTTACCAGAATCTGGGACAGGCTGTTTCAAATTGGTCTTGGTGACCGTGCCATCCGCCTGGGAGCCACTCTTTTCGCCATCCTGGTATTCATTGTAATTGTGGTGGTCATGGGGCGTGTTTATGGAAGTGTCAGCGGCGGCGTTGCCTCCGAACTGGTTTCAGAAAAAGCACAAGCTAATGTGACAACCACAAATCTGGAAGTGCCTGTTTTCTCAGCCAATTTCGCCCTGGATCAACCCAAAGGCATTCCCCGCGAAGCTGCCTTGCATACCATTCTGCCCTCCCGCGGCAGGACTGAACTGACCACCTACGTCATCCAGGCAGGGGATACCCTCTTCTCAATCGCCGAAAAGTTTGGGCTCAAACCGGAAAGTATCCTGTGGGGGAATCGCTATACCCTCGGAGATGATCCCCATACCATCTTTCCCGGTCAGGAGTTGATCATCCTGCCTGTGGATGGAACTCTGCACCGTTGGAGCGCTGGCGAAGGGCTCAATGGTGTGGCAAGTTTCTATCACGTCACCCCCGAGTCGATCATCAACTACCCCGCCAATAAGTTAAATATGGCCACCATTGGGGATTTCGCTGCCCCAAACATTGATCCCGGCACACTGCTGATCATTTCCGGCGGTTATAGCGAGTTTCCCGATTGGCGCACCCCGCGCATCACCCGTGAAGACCCGGCTACAGCCAAAAATGTTGGACCCGGTGCCTGCACCGAAGCTTATGATGGCGTCATGGGCACCCTGAACTTTACTTGGCCGACCACCAATCATTACCTCTCAGGCTATGATTATGATCCCTCCGCCAACCATTACGGTATTGATATTGACGGCGAAAATGGTGACCCCATCACAGCCGCAGACAATGGGGTGATTGTATACGCCGGATGGAACGACTGGGGCTATGGTGAAATGATCGTTATTGATCATGGACAAGGCTGGCAGACGCTCTATGCGCACCTCAGCTCTGTGAATGTTAGCTGCGGACAGGAAGTCTATCGTGGGGATCTGATCGGCACTATTGGCAGTACAGGTAACTCCAGCGGTCCCCACTTGCACTTTGAACTGCGCAGTGATGATTATGGACGTGTCAACCCCTGGGATTTTCTGCAATAATCTGAATTGTTCTCATAATAAGCTCTCAGAGGTTCTTTAAACGGTGGAATAGGGTTGGTCCGAAGGTTGATTGCGCCTTCTTTTGGTTCTCCGGTCCGCAGCCTCCTTCCTTATATCCCCTACCAGGTCTCCATCCCCGCTTTTACGACCCCGCTTATGCTGGTCCTTTGGTACAATTACTGAAACATAAACTCTTGGAGGACCTCCCTCGATTCTCTCTATAAAAAATGGGAGTTTGAAACATTAACCTCGGTAAAGCTGATTTCCTTCAAATGAAGTCCCTAGCTTCCCCGAATTAGTATAAGACTCTAATAACAATTAATCAGATAGAATTCGGGTATTAAAAATAAGTTTTTCAGGATAGTCATAAATTGGAAACAAAATCAAATGTCTCTTATTTGAAAATGCTCCAGCAGCAAGAAATCGATGGAGCGGCTTTATACCATGAAATCGCCCAGCTTACGAAAAATGAAAGCGAACGGGAAACCCTTCTGGGAATCGCAAATGAAGAGGATAAACATGCCGCCGTATTTGAAAAGTATACGGGCTGCAAACGGAAGCCCCGCCGTTTCCGGCTGTTTTGCTACACACTAGTCGCCCGCATACTTGGGTATACGTTTATGATTAAATTTCTGGAACGGAGTGAGGATCTGGGGATCAAGACCTATGAAAAAGAGACTGCCCGAATTCCCGAATTAAAACAGATCCTGGATGAGGAAGAGATTCATGAGCAGAAGCTGCTTGATATGCTGGATGAAGAACGCCTGCATTACGTGGGCGATATTGTATTGGGCATGAACGATGCGCTCGTAGAGCTTACCGGAGCTCTGGCGGGGTATACGCTTGCGATGCAAAACACTCACGTCATCGCGATGGCGGGACTGATTACGGGCGTCTCCGCGACACTTTCGATGACGGCTTCCGGATATCTTTCATCCCGTGAGGCGGGGCAAAAAAACGCGGTCAAGTCAGCCGCTTATACGGGGCTTGCCTATCTGGTTACTGTCACGCTGCTGATTATTCCATATCTGCTCTCTCCACCAGACGGGTATCTTTGGGCATTGGGTATAACACTGCTGATCGCCGTCGCTATCATTGCCGGCTTTAATTTTTATGTCTCCATTGCAAAAGGCCGGCCATTCCGGCGCAATTTTTTCATAATGGTCGGTATCACCATTGGCGTTGCGGCAATTTCCTTTGCGATCGGGTTGATAGTCAAAAATGTCTTGGGAATTGATTTGTAGATGCTACGAAGAAGCTTTGCAATAAGCAAATAGAAAGGATGAGCAGTATGAAAGAAAACATTTATGATTTTACTGTAAAGAATAATAAAGGCGAAACTGTATCCCTGTCCCAATACAGAGGAAAGGCACTGCTCGTTGTAAATACGGCAACTAAGTGCGGCTTAACGCCGCAATACGAAGCGTTGGAAACTCTGTATCAAAAACACAAAGGGGAGGGCTTTGAGATTCTTGACTTTCCCTGCAATCAATTTTTAAGCCAAGCACCAGGGACAGATGAAAAGATCGAAGAATTTTGTACGTTGAATTATCATACAACATTTCCCCGTTTCTCCAAAATTGATGTAAACGGCAAGAACGCTGATCCTCTTTTTATCTGGCTGAAAGAGCAGGCACCGGAAGATCAGGGCGATGAAAATACTGATTCTTTTGAAAGCAAAGTTAAAGTATTAAAGCCTTTTGCAAAACCCGGTGATATAAAATGGAATTTCGGAAAATTTCTGATTGACAGAAATGGTAATGTTAAAGCACGCTATTCGCCTGCCTACAGACCCGAACAACTGGAAAATGATATAAAAGAATTGCTGTAATGAATAATGTCCTCTGGATAACAAAAAAGGGGTAAACCACAAAAAGAAACCAAGCATCGCAGACTGTCCGATCGTTCGGTCAGCCTTGTTTTATTGCCAGAAAACTGCATTATTGTAAACGGAACTTCAGGTGATCAATCAGTTTAGTGATAAGCCTTAAATTTTTCGTCAAGAAAATGCAGGGGGCAGTAATTTGCAGAGAGCGCAAGCAGCTTTGCTTAACACGTTCACCCCTCCTTGTCCCATGCGTTCAATGCTATCCAGCACTATGAGTTGGGTTTTAATCGCCCATAATTCAAGAGCTAACAGCAAAAGAGGACTCAGAAATGGATCAGGAAAGCTCCCATACGCAGAATAGGATTTCAGTCTTGATGATTATTCTACTGGTTGTGCAATCAGTTCTTTTAATTTTTGTGCTGTTAAATTTAAGAACCATCAGTCAAAAGATCAATTCAATCAGCCTTGATATCCCAAGCTGACCAAGTTGAATCTCAGGTAGGGATTCAAATGATGGATTTCGTTTTAACGGGTGTCATCGAAGCTCCAGTTCCCTTATTCTCTTTCTCCATTTTTCTGCCCTTTGCCCAACCAGCCGCTATTAAAGCAGCAGTTGCTCGAGCCTTCTTGGGTTGCTTGTGCTACAATAAATGCATGAGCAATAGTGAATTTACGGACATTCGCCCTTCGCCTATTGCCGGAACCTGGTATCCTGCCGATCCTATCGATCTGCGGGATGAAGTTCAGGATTACCTTGACCGGGCTGTCACGCCGGAATTGACCGGTGAGGTCTTTGCCTTGGTTGTGCCGCATGCCGGTCATATTTATTCCGGCTTTACCGCCGCCCATGCTTTCAAGTCCATCGTGGGGCAGGATTTCCAGCGCGTGATCTTACTCGCACCCTCCCATCAACCTTACTCACACCCTCTGATAACCAGCGCCCATCAGGCATACAGCACCCCACTTGGTTTGGTGCCTGTGGACCAGGCAGCTTTGGAAATACTGACTCACTTGCTGGAAGACTCTATCGGAATTTCGATTACCCCGGTCCGGCGTGACCGCGAGCATTCGCTGGAGATCGAACTGCCCTTCCTGCAAGTAACCTTACCCCAAGGCTTTACCCTGGTGCCGCTGATGCTGGTTGATCAATCGCACAAACTTGTCAGTGCCTTGGCAGAGGCAATTGTGACTTATCTGCAAAGCCGACCCGCGGAGGAGAAGACCCTCCTGGTGGCTTCCAGCGATCTTTCGCACTTCTACAGTGAAAAACAAGCCAACCAGTTAGACAGCCGGGTCTTGCAGGCTCTGAAGGCAATGGATGACGTTGCCTTGTACCGCCTGAATGCCGCTGGCACCGGCCAGGCTTGCGGGCTGGGTCCAATTGCCACTGTTTTGCTGGTTTCCCGCCAATTAGGTGCAGATCAGCTTAGTATTGCCGATTATCGCACTTCCGCCGCGGTAACCCATGATACTGGCTCGGTGGTTGGCTACGGTTCTGCTGTAATCACGAGACCGGCATAGGTAGCACTACCCATGCGGGCTTCATCCTCAACTCTGCAACGAATTTTTACTGCAATCCTATTGGTGTTTCTCTT
The DNA here is from genome assembly GCA_049301715.1 of Anaerolineaceae bacterium. Taxonomy (GTDB): domain Bacteria; phylum Chloroflexota; class Anaerolineae; order Anaerolineales; family Anaerolineaceae; genus Mesolinea. The sequence continues at coordinate 87,119 of JBAQLH010000016.1, read as the reverse complement.
ACTCTCAAGCACAGCCTGTGAGCCGGAATTTGAAGGGCGCCCCACGGCCAAACCCACCCAGATTTCCTCCATCACCCCTACTGTCACCATCACCCTTACCCCTACACCCCCACCCACGGTGACCCCCTCACCCACCCAGACTCTGACCTCTTCCCCCACTCTGGCACCCACTGCCACGCCAACGAAAACAGCCACACCGATCCCTACCCGCGTTTCTACGCTCTTCCCAATGACAGCTGGCGGCTACCAGACCGTTGATTGGAGTTACTTTTACATCAGCCGCCAGGAAACCCGCGAGGACGGCAGCTTACTTAACCTTTCTGCTATGGTTGCTCTCCAACTCTTAGACCGCGGCATTCACAGCGAAACCCTTAAGATCCTTGACCAGGATGTGACCGTCTACTACCTGCGGGTCAGCCATACTTACAACCAAACCCCCATAGAAACCCGTCTGGTATTGACCGGCGCTTTTGGCAAGGATGTTCCGATTGCCAGCATGTCCGCCGATGGCTCAGCGTATATCAGCCTGCGCAGCCAGAATTCCGACCAGATTTTTGAGCCATGGAATATCCACCAGGATTGGCTGTTGCCATACGATCAACGTAAAGACCTGTTCCAATCGGTACTGCTTACAGATTTTCAAGAGATGCTGGCAGATTTACCCGACAAGGTGATCCTGCTGGCACACCACCCGGTGATCTGGAACCCGGATGAACGCACCCAGATCAAGCTGGATATGACCCGCGTAAGCGCCCAAGCTGCCCGTCTGGAACCTTTTTTTGTCTATGACCCTTACAACATTCTTTTAGGTCAAAGCACCAACGCAGACGCCTGGCGCTTTTACCTGCTCAATAAGCAGGATATTCCCGCCGATATTGCTGAAGGTAACCTGTCCTTTTCGGCTGAGTACTTGGTAATAATCATCCCTTGATGGAAAGTACAGCCCCACTCATGCCTCACTATGTGGATGTCAGTATCAATTTAGCGCAGATCGAGCGCAGTTATCACTATGCCATCCCGGCAGAGCTGGAAGGGAAACTTCAGCCGGGTTGTTTGGTGGTGGTGCCTTTCGGCAAACAAACAGTGCAGGGCGTGGTGCTCAATCTGCTGGATGAATCGGAAGTTCCCAATCCATCAGAAGTGCAGGTGCTGATTTCTGAGACCACCGTGCTCACCTCCGCACAAATCGAGCTGGCAAAATGGCTGGCTGAAGCGACCTTCGCCCCCTTAGGAGCTTGCATCAGCCTGATGATTCCCATTGGTCTTTCCCAACACGCTGACATTCTGGCATCCCTTTCGGCGTCTGTGGCAGATTTGCCAGCAGATCTGCCCCCGCTGCAAGCACGCATCCTTAAACTGCTTTCTTCGCGAGGTCCTCTGAAGGGTGGTCAATTAGATCGCGCTTTACCCAACCTTAACTGGCGCAGCAGCCTGAACCAGTTGCGCAGTGCCGGCCTGGTGCAGACCACCAGCTTTCTTCCGCCTCCCAGAATCAGCCCTAAAACAGTTCGGACCGCCCAGCTCTCCATTCCGCCCCAGGCTGTTGATGCCCTCGACCCCAAAACTTTAGGGCGCCAGAAGGAGACCATCCAAAGGCGCTGGAAGGTCCTACAGCTGTTAGCCAGAGAGCCTTTCCCGGTCGATTTCTCCTGGATCTATGCCCAGACAGCCAGCTCTTATGCTGACCTGAAATACCTGGCGGATGTTGGCTGGCTGCACTTCAACGAAACCGAGGTCTGGCGCGATCCACTTGAATCCATTCAGACTATCCAATCCCTGCCCCCGACTCTCACACCCGATCAGCAGAAGGCCTGGGATTTGCTCTCCCCTATGCTTAGCCAGGAAGACAAACGCCCCATACTCCTGCACGGCGTAACCGGTTCCGGCAAGACTGAAATCTACCTGCGTGCCGTAGCCCAAACCCTGGCGCATGGTAAACAAGCCCTCATCCTGGTGCCTGAGATCGCCATGACCCCCCAGGCGGTGCGGCGGTTTATGTCCCGCTTCCCTAATCAGGTGGGCTTGTACCACTCCAAGCTCACGGAAGGTGAACGGTACGATACCTGGCGCCGCGCCCGGCAGGGAGATCTGGGGGTAGTTGTTGGAGCTCGCAGTGCTTTGTTTGTGCCCCTGCCAAAACTTGGCTTAATTGTGCTGGATGAATGCGATCACGAATCGTATGACCAGACCGACCGCGTGCCCTTTTACCATGCCGTCGAGACTGCTGAAGCCCTGTCAAAAATCACCGGCGCCAGCCTGGTACTTGGCTCCGCCACTCCGCGCATAACTCAGTACCACCAGGCACTGAAGGGCGATTGGAGCCTTCTGGAACTACCTCAGCGTATTTTGGCGCATCGCGAGACCATCCAGCAGCAAGCAGCCAGCCTGCATTTCAGCTTTCCAGCTTTGCCCGAAGGGAAAGACCTGCTCAGTCTGAAACTGCCGCCTGTTGAAGTGGTGGATATGCGCCAGGAATTGACCAGAGGCAATACCAGCGTGCTCTCGCGTTCTTTGTACGAAAGCCTGGGAAGGGTGCTGGCTGCCGGTCAGCAGGCTATTCTGTTCCTCAACCGCAAGGGTAGCTCCACTTATGTCTTTTGCCGCGAATGCGGTGCCCCCTTTTTGTGCCCGCGGGATGACTTCCCCCTGGTGTATCACAGCGATCGGGCTGGGCTGCTTTGTCATATCTGCGGGTATAGCCGAAAAATGCCCACTAAGTGCCCAAAATGTGGCAGCAGGCAGATCCGCCAATTGGGCATCGGCACAGAAAAACTGGAAAGTATCATTAAAAGCAACTTTCCCGAAGCCAGGCTGCTGCGCTGGGATGCTGAAACCACCACAGCCAAAGACGCTCATGAACTGATCCTGTCGCACTTCAGCGCCCACCGGGCGGATATTTTAATTGGCACACAAATGCTTGCCAAAGGGCTGGATTTGCCCCTGGTTACCCTTGTAGGAATCATCCTGGCAGAGGTAGGCTTGGGTTTGCCTGATTACCGCGCTGCAGAACGCACTTTCCAGGTTCTCACCCAGGTAAGCGGCCGGGCTGGGCGCAGCCCCTTAGGCGGCAAGGTGGTTATGCAAACCTACCAGCCGCAAAACTATGTCATCCAGGCTGCCTCCAAGCATGATTTTGAAAGTTTTTATGCCCATGAGATTCAACAGCGCCGTGACCTGACCTACCCGCCCTTTGCTCGCCTGATCCGCTTGGAGTACCGCCATACCTCAGAAAGCTCTTGCGAAGCAGCAGCAAGGGCAATGGCGGATGTTCTCACCACTGAAATAAAGGGCTTGGGGATGAAACAGACTGACTTCATCGGACCAGTTCCCTGTTATCAACGTAAAATAGCCGGGCACTACCGCTGGCAGATCATCTTGCGGGGTCCAGATCCGCTGTCAATCCTGCCCGGTTTGCCCCTGCGCAATTGGATTGTTGAGGTTGATCCTCCAAACCTGCTATAATAATTAATTATGTAAATTATGCAGCTATATCAAGATGGAGATCATTTGACCAGTCTGACTAATGCATTTAATTACTGCTCTTTGGCGACCCGGAAAGCCTTCAAGCACCCATCTGTCCGACAGGCTTATCTGGTCTTCCTATTAAAAGGCGTGTTGGCGGGGGGAATTGCTTTGCTGTTGATAGTTGCTTGCCTGGTTTGGCTGCAAGAGAAATTTATTGGGGACTTCCTGATAGGAATAATCCTGGCATTGTTACTCTTCTGTCTGCTTTATCAAGCTGTTTTCTTGCAGACTCGGGTCATTGGTGCCTATGCCTCTGATTCTGATGGTTTTTCCGCTGACCCGCCGGACTCCAAGAGCTTTAACAGGGAAGTCTTTCGATATGTACTGACATATCCCTGGCTCTCCAAAACACCAACTGTCATTCCAGACGACAGCCAAGCTACTCTTTCCCCTCTGTCAGTTCCCAAATGGAAGCGTGGAAAGCATCTGCTCCTGCCCATTATGACCCTCCGAACCGGTCAGTTGGATCAGGCCCAAACCGACCTGGAAAACCAGACCCTGCTTAATCCGCTTCGGATTGATCCAGGCAGGGTTAAGGTCGGGCTGCTTGCCTGGCTTCTTCCACTTATCTTCGGATCACTCGGCGCCTGGCTCGGGCTGTTGGCAGCAAACCATCTCACCGCAGGTCTGCCTTTTACACTTCCCAACCAGATTCTATCGGTTGCCCTGGCAATGCTGATTTTCTTAGCCCTGCTTTTGCCTACTTTGGGCTTGTCTTCCATTTGGTCCGGTTATTATTGTTTTGAGCTTTACCAATCTGAAAATCAGCCCTCCGGGACCGAAGCAGCTTCTCCAACAGGATTGCTGGGTGAAATCCTCTCAAAGCAGGGGGCATAATGGCACAACGCAAGGAAATGGTCACCTGGCAAGAAGTCACCAAACTCGTAGACTTTCTTCTGCCGCAGTTTAACCCAGCCTATACAGCCATGATCATGATCACCCGTGGAGGCATTGTACCAGGTGGGATGCTGGCAGAGGCAATGGGTATACAAATGATCTTCACGGCGTCAGTGGACTTTCCGGCTGAAACTCAAACCACCCACCCATCCCATTCTAAATTTCTGGCCTGGCCAAAATTCCTCCAATTTCCAGAATCCCAATATCTTACCGACCAACATGTTTTGATCGTGGACGATGTCTGGGGCTCTGGTCGCACCATCACAGCCGTCCAGAATCGGGTCAGCTCCGTGGGAGGGTTGCCTTCCACCTGTGTACTGCATTTCAATCCTTACCGAAACTTGTTTGGCAATATGCGCCCGGATTATTACGCCGCCACCACCGACGCATACATAATTTACCCTTGGGAAATGGACCGCGGTTTTCAATCCAATTTGTTTACCGGCATCCGCTGATATACAAGTACTTTTTTGCCTGGAGATTCATGCAAAAAACTTTGCGTTGGTTCGACAGCATCACCATAAACATCTACTTCTTTGCCCTGACGTTACGGGGTCAAACTCTCACCGCCCTGATCCTCCCCTTGCTGGTTCAGCAGTTCGTGGGTGAAGAAACCAAGGGCACCAGCTTTGGCAATATCCGCCTGTATTCGTTAATGGTTGCCCTTCTGGTGCAGGCTTTGATGGGTATGCTCTCAGACCGCAGCACTTCCAAATGGGGCAAGCGCCGGCCTTTCATCCTCATCAGCACCCTTCTCGAAATCGCGGCGTTTAGTGCAATAGGCGTGATTGCCGCCAGAATGGATGGAACTGCCGGGTACAATGCTCTTTTCGCTGCTGTAATCTTCTCTATGTTTGCCTCGAATATCGGTCAGGGAGCTGCTCAAGGATTGATTCCAGATTTGGTCCCAGCCAATCAGCGTGGGCGTTATTCCGGCATTAAAGCTTTCTTTGAACTGCCACTGCCGCTTATTTTTGTGTCTTTTTTTGTCTCAAAGCTGATCTCAGCCGGGAATATCTGGGGTGGCATTGTCGTGGTTCTGGTTGTGTTGGTGATCTGTACAGCCCTTGCCATGCTCGTGCGTGAGACACCCCAAGAAAAAGCCCCCTATCCTATGGATTGGTCAGCCATCGGGCGCCTGGTGGCTATGACCGCCGCCTTCACTCTCGTGATCCTCTTGGTAGGTGCTGCAGTAAAATGGTTGCTGCCCCTGTTCAGTGAGATGCAGCACACCACCAGGTTGATCCTGACTGCTCTGGTCGGCGTGGCGGGCATGCTCATCGCGGTAGCCATCGGGGTGATTGCCAGTCTGCAGATCAGCCTGGGGAAGGAAGCTAAAGAAAAACCCGCCTTTACCTGGTGGGTGATAAATCGCTTGGCATTTCTGGTTGGTGCCAATAATCTGGCAAGCTTTTTGTTGTACTTTATTCAGGAGCGCTTCCCGGAACTGCAGGGCGGTGCGGCTGCCGAACCCGCTTCCATATTAATCATGATGGTTGGTTTTGCCATTCTGGTGGCTTCGCTGCCGGCTGGCTGGCTGACCGACAGATTCGGCACCAAGCCACTCATTGCCATTAGCGGCATTCTTGCCACTATCGGCACCTTTGTCGTGATCACCGCCCCTTCCATGAAGGCAATTTACATAGGCGGCATCCTGGCTGGCGTGGGCGTGGGTATTTTCTATTCCGCCAACTGGGCTTTGGGGACCAGACTGGTTCCCAAGGAACAGGCCGGCCGTTACCTGGGAATTTCCAACCTGGCTGGCGCCGGGGCTGGCGCCATCGGCGCCTATATCGGCGGACCAATCGGAGATAGTGCCGGCTATGTTGTGCTAATGGGCATTTACGGCTTCATGTTCCTCTTCTCAATCCTGGCGCTGGGTCGCATCAAACCTGAAACAGCCTCGTGAAGAGGTAAACTGAATAGAAGATTACAGGTTATCCAGATGAAGACTTTAAAAACACCAGAAGAAAAGGCTCAAATTGACGTCGCTTGGAAAGAAGCGGACACTTTTGCCAGTCAGGTGCTGGCATTAGGTTTGCCGGACCTGCTAAACATCTTTTGCATCGGCTCGCTGCCAGGCAATTATTTCCGACCAGGGCAGAGTGACCTGGATGTGGTAGTGCTGCTTTCCGGCTCTCCCCCGCAGACGCCTGAAGCCCTGGCGCGCCCTAAGACCATCAATTCTGCTTTGATGAAACTCGCCAGCCAGAGCTCTCCTTACGAATTGGAAGCTTTGCTGCACTATATTTCTGAAATTAAACGTAATCCGCTGACAGGGCTTTTACCCAACCCAGATTTGAGCGCCCGTCTTTATCTCCAATCCAGCCCGCTCTACGGAGATTTTGACTATTCCCAGTTGATATTACCTACTTCACAGGATTTTCAACAGGAAACGGAGCACTACCTGGCATATTGGCAAGAAAAGTGGGGCAGTGAATTCTACCAGAAGGCTTCTGCTCGCGAACTGGTCAATCATGCTCTGACACTGATGCGCCTTTACCTGGCATCCTGTCGGGGAAACATTCTGTATATCAAAACCTTGTTAGTAGAAAGCTACCTGGAAAGTAAACCGGAAATTCCCCTCCCGGCAGAAGTGGAAGCAAGCATCACCCGTCAAATTTCCGGTAAGACTCTCGCTTCCCACGAACTAAATAATCTGCGCACACAATTACCTGGCTTTCAAAGTCTGATTGTCCAAGCTATCCAAGATTTTAAGCACGGATAATTGTTACCTTCGAACCTTCGGCATCTTTCTCCACTTCGATCCGAGCAGGAAATTCGTCCTTGAGTTCTTCAATGTGAGTAATGATCAGGATCTTTTCAAAATCGTCTTTCACCAGGTTGATGGCTTCAATCAACCGCGATCGTCCTTCCGCATCCTGATTGCCAAAACCTTCATCAATGACTAACGTTTTCAACTGCGCACCAGCCCGCTGCGAAAGCACCCGCGAAAGTGCCAGACGAATAGCAAAATTGACCCGGAAAGCTTCGCCACCAGAAAAAGTCTCATAATCCCGGTTAGATACCCCATCACTGATTAGGATATCCAAGGTTTCTTTCTTATCGTCCCGTTTGGCATCCTTGTAGCTGCGCTGGGTGGCAAAATGAACGTTCATGGTGTAGTTGGATAAACGAGCGAGAATGTCATTAGCCTGATTTTGCAGTTCAGGCAAAGCCTGTTCAATCAACATTGCGGGCACGCCATCCTTGCCAAAAGAACGTTCCAATATCCGCAGGCGCCCAATTTCGATATTAAGAGCTTCTTTTTCAGCCTGGAGCCGCACTTTACGTTCGCGCTGTCTCTCCAAATTGTGTAGATTTTGTTCGGCTGCCCCTTCCTGTCGCACCAATTCTGCCTGATCTTCCTGGAGCTGCGTGAGGTGTTGGTCCGTCACATAGGATTCTGGCAGTCCGGCTTGAGCTTCCGCCAGCCTGGCGGCGACATTCTGGTGCTCTTCCATCAGGCGGTCCAGTTCCTGTTCCTGCTTCTTCAGCCTGGCTTCCAACTCTCTGACTGCCTGTTCGATTTGTTCCACCGTCTTGCTGGCAATTTCCAAGTGATTGTGCTCTGCCTGGGCTGTTTGTGCCTGTTCCGTTTGCTCACGAAGGAGGATGTGGACTGAACGGTCGTAACCCAACTGCGCCAGGGTTTCCTCGATTCCAGCCAATTCAGCTCTGACTTCGGGGAGAAAAATCTCCTCTCCCAGGTCTGAACGCACCTTTTCCAACTGGGGCTCCCTGGCTTGCTGCCAGTTTGTCTGCTGCATTTCCAATTGCTGTAATTGGTTTTTTAGGCGGTCGCCTTCGCGGGTCAGGTTTTGCAAGGTTCTTTCTTGCTCCTGGATTTCAAGTCGTTCGTCTGAGATAGCCGTCTGCCTTAGAGTAAGAACTTTAATAGCATCACGGTTGGCTCTATACTGATCGGCCAGCTTAGCCTTTTCCTCGCTCAGTTCTGCTTCCAGGCGCTGGCGGTCGTGGATGGCAAGAGGCTGCCCGCACAACGGGCAGACAGCGCCTTCCACCTTTATAATTTTATCCAGGCGTTCAGCAATCTCCTTGCCCTTCTGTTCAATAACATTATTATTCGCCTGTTTCTCAGCTACTTGTGATTGCAAAGCCTGCGTTTCAATCTCAAGCGCTTCCTTTTTGGAAATATGCGCTTGCAAAGCAGTAATCTCCTGGTCGAGTTGAGCCAATTGCATTTCCAATTCACTGGTTTTGGCGATCTCAAGGTCAAGCACAGCTTTCTCACTCTCCAGGTATTTCAGTTCCTGCCTGAGAGCTTCCCTGCGTCCGTGCAATTGCTTCTGGAGCTCCTGCTTGCGAGTCTCAAGCGGCTGGACCGTATTCGCCAGCCGGTCAACTTCAGCTAATTTCTGGCGCAGAGCCAGATAGTCTTGGTATCTGGCTTTGATCTCATCCGCTCGTGCCAGTTCCGCCCGGTTTTCATTCAGTTGGCTTTGTTTCTCATCCAGGCTCTGGATCGTCTCCGCCTGGTTTTTCTGGGCGTTTTCCACCTGCCTGGCAAGCATATTTAACAAGTTTTTTTGTTCCGAGACCTGTTGCTCCACCGCCCTTTGAGCCACCAAGGTTGCCTGTGCTTCTGCCACTTGGGCGGAGGCTGTTTTCAACCGTTCCTGTACCAGCACCAAATGCGCTTTAAACTGGTCTTCCTGGTCCAATTCCGCCTGTGCCTGCGCCAGATCTGAATCGCGCAGCCTGACATCCGTCTGCTTTTCTTTGATCAATTCATTGGTACGGGCACGGTACAGTTCCCACTGGTCCAAGCCCAAAATGCTGCCCAGGATCCGTTTTCGATCAGCCGGTTTTTGAGTGGCAAAGGAATCTGCCTTACCCTGCAAAAAAAACGAAGCATTGACAAAGGTCTCATAATCCAGCCGGAGAGTCCGCTCGATCAGGGCATTGGTCTCGCTAAGAGTTCGTTGCGACAAAACTTTCCAAAGTGAGTCGGCTTTCTCACTTTGATTTTTTTGGATGTAAAAATCGACCTGGCTGCCCTTTCCACGGGCGATGGATCGGGTTACCCGATAGATTTGCCCTCCATACTCAAAGATCAGGGTCACTTCGGCTTTCTGGCAGGCATTGTTGATGATACCTTCGTCGCGCTTGCGCGCCTGCCCGTATAAGGCATAAGTAATCGCATCCAGCAGGGAAGACTTGCCAGCACCGTTGGGCCCGGAGATGCACACCAGGTCAAGCCCATTGAAGTCAATTTCCACCGGGTCACGGTAGGATGTGAAGCCAGCCAGGCTCAATTTAATCGGAATCATTGTTGAAACCCATATCGCTCAGCAGTTCACTTCTGGTCTTCGGAGGCTTCTCAAGCACCAGTTCCTGCCAGAATTTTCCGTCGTAGCGCCGCGAACGGATCGGGATGGGCATGGGTACACCCCAACCTAACATCAGCACTTCTTCCTTGGGCTGCAGTTTTGCCAGCATGCCCCGCAGGGCGTTCCTCCCCGCCAGCCCTGAAAGAACTGCGTTGATGTCATCCTCATCCCCTAACGAACCTGAAATGCGCGTGCCCAACTGTGACATGACTTCATCATAGATCTGAGAGGGGCGCTGATCAATGATCAGCAGTGTTACGTAATACTTGCGCATCTCTCGGGCAATAGTGCTGAAGATGGTCTGCGAAGCCATCTCACGGTTCAAGAGCTTGTGAGCTTCTTCCACCACCACAACCAGTGGACGGGGTTCTTCTTCTGGTTTCTTGCTTGTGTGATAGCGGTTAGTGCGTTCCTCCCATCTGTCCCGGATTTTGCGTGTGAGCAGATTGGTGACGAGCAAGTAATCCAGGTCGCTCTCGTACTTGCCAAATGAGAGCACCACATGCATGCCTTTTTCCAGGTTGTCGATGATCAGGTCAAGCCCCCTGGTCGCAGGGTTATTCACCAGGTAATCTTTGTGGTTCAGGCGCTCAAGCTTGTTTCGCAAGCCTTCGGCTGCCATGGCATTCACTCCGGCGCTGTTTGCCCAATAAGCCACCGAATCAGGCGCCGGAACCCTTTTCCCGTTATCATCCGCTATTGTTGCGCCATTCCGCAGACTCATAAAAGTGTTGAACCAATCCTCTTTAAAATCCCGTGTTAATGCATCCAAGGTGGTCGCGGAGGTTTCTTTTAGGTTCAGTTCCTGCGAAAGCAATAAAACATCTTCTTGGGTAATATCAGACTGGGCAATTTCCAAAGTGAAATCTGGCTGAAGATCTCCAAACATAGTCCCAGCACCCAAACCTACCAACTTCACCTTTCCCTTGAACTTGCCCTTCAGACCCGGCACCGCCTGACCAGTATCCGAGGAAGTGCCATCGATGCCGTACTCGTTATGCATATCAAAGATCAAAGTGGAAGCATGATCAGCATGGATCAACCCTGCCAGGATCATGCGTGCCAAAAAAGACTTACCTGACCCGGTAGTGCCGAAAATGCCGGAGGAACGCTGAACGAATTTATCCAGGTTCAGGCAGACCGGATGCCCTTGCTCGCGCGTTTCCCCCACCCTGAAGATGCTCTTATTATCCTCTTCCCCAAAAATCTGAGCGATATCCGCGGCATTCGCCAGTTTTACTCCGGCATGATGGCTCGGGACGGTCTTGACGGTGATCGGGTTCTGACCGTTCGGGTGTTCCTGCCGCCAGAGGTCGTATTCCGATGTTCCCGGATCAGGCCCGCGGTCAAGCATCAAGGCCGGCATGACTGCCAGATTTGTATAGAGCGTCTGCCCATGCAGCAGGCTTGCCAGGCTGGCAGGCAGGCGTTCTTCACTTTGTTCATCAGCAAAGCGAGCATCCGTTGCGCCTAACTGCAGGTCGGTAACCAGCCCATAAAAACGCCAAGTGCCGCTATCCATCACCACAAAAGCGCCTTCCTGCACTTCCTGCGCAGGCACTTCCAGCCGCACCTGCAGGTTGGCTTCCAGCCCGCCACCTACCACATAACCAATTTCAGGGTTTTCAAATGTCATTCCGGTAAGATCATCCATCTTCTACCTTCACTCCAGCTCAGCCAGGGCGTTCAAAACGCTCATCAAGCGGGCATAATCGTCGCGCAGCAGGGTAATCAATTCCTGGCAAGCGCCTGTATACCAGTCCGGGTTGCCCCGAACTTGCTGGGCAGCCCGCACCTGCGCCAGATGCGCCACCAGCAGCTCTTCAATTGGCTGATCTTGCAGGCGCAGAATATGCCGAAAGTAACCATACCTGCCTATGCTGGAAAAGCGCACCAACTCCTGTTCATCGCACAAATACAACGCGTCCAGGCTGAGGGGCGGCCGTGGTGGGAGCCGATGGCAAATCTTACCTCCCTGCTGGTAACCAATCGTCAATACGTTAATCTCTACGGGCAGGTTGCGGTTGTAGCGGTTGTCGGCGGTGTATTCGCTTGGGATGCTCAACCCGGAGACCAACTGTTTGACCAGTCCATCATCGGCAATGACAATGTTAGTGATCAACCCGTAAATTTCGCTCTGATCCTCCAGCTTTACCTTGCAAAGGGCGCCCAAGGCGGGTGTTTCCAGTTCGCGCACGCGGCAGCCGGCTACAAACTGGCTATTATCAGCACGCAGAAGTTTTCCAATGGGTATTTTGGCGGCTTCGTTCATCTCTCTCACTTTCTGAGTAAGTTTTTGTTGGCTTCCTTGTTGGAGCGCAAGCCCGGGGATAAGCCCTCCTGGGCAAATTGCTGCAAGAGCATTTCTTCCACATGGTCATGTTCCTGGAAGCTGATGACTGCCAGCTCATGCGCCCGGTGCAGCAGGTAAGGGTAGGGATGGGTGTCCAGGACTTGGACGTCCTTGTAGATAGCCCCATGCAGCAGATCAATTTTTTCTGGATCCTGGCTGACCCAGGCGGGGAATTCCACTCGCGCCAGGTAGGGTTTCTCCTTCCTCTCCATTCCGACATTGAGGTAAAAGAAATGGATTTTCAGACCTGAGCTTCCTTCGCTCTTGGTCACCGCTTCAAAAATGGCTGAGCGCTCTCCTGGCGCCTGCAACAGGTGCCCAAGCAGGCGGGCATCGCTGATCCCCCGAATGGCGCGCTGTTTGTCATCATATTTGTCCAGGGCGTCAGAAGGCGCCTGCACCACGCTGAACATGCGGCTGATCATTTCGGAACCGGGTTTGTCAATGTAGCCTGAACTGATTACTTGCCTTGCCTCCAGATGTTTATGGATCTCCTTGACCCTGTCTTGCAGGTCCTCCCGCCTTTCCACGCTGCGCATGCTCTGGTATACGTCCAGTGGTCCGTCCGTCAGGGTGATAGTCGGCTGAGGGTTTTCGGGGGCAAAATCGAGCAGCGCCTGCCTTTCTGCCAGGTCGCGCACCAGCGCCACCACATCCTCCCCGATCAGGCTGCCATCAGCGGTAAAGAGCTGATCATGATCCAGCAATTCGCTCAAGATATTGATCTCCGGTGCTTCCCCTGAACCCAGGCGGGCTTTGATCAGACCGACATTGATAACGCAAAATTGCAGCGCACGATGCCGGTTTGGGGCAATTTGGGAGCCATCGGCTGCAATCAATGTATAACTGCCCGATACAGGCGACGCAGGTTTATGGGTCAGTAAGGCTTCGTTGGTCGGTTTGGCGCAGTAGAGGTTGCGGGCTTGCATCTCAGCCTGGTTGATCTTTTCGCGGATAACGTCCAGATCCCAGGCGGGGTCTGTAAATTGTTTCCAGAGCGTCTCCTCCATCGCGTCCAAATCAGACTGGTAAAGTTTGGCTTTCTGAGTGTACGAAGTCAGCCTATCTTCAATTTGACGGTAATTTACTGGCATGGCTCTCTTTCTGAGAGGTTTTGAATTGAATCCCGATAGTAATTATATTCGAGTCAGCCAGATAGTCCAACCCTGACCAACTTTGGAACTTTTTTTTCTTTCTGGCGTCTTGATTCTAATAGAACTAATTAAGGAGAAATAAGATGAACAAAACAAAGGTTTTCACAATTATTGCAGTCTTAGCGATCGGAACTCTTGCCCTGACCGGTTGCAATCAGCCAGCGAGCTCTGCAGCAACTGACAGTTCTCTTACCAACCTGCGCACATTAAGCGTAAATGGTACTGGTAAAGTCACCGTCGTTCCAGATATTGCCTACATCAACATTGGCGTTCACAGTGAAGCCGAAGATGTCAGCTCGTCCCTCGCAGACAATAACGACCTGGCGACAGCTATTTCAACCGCCCTCCAAGCTGAAGGCGTTGAGGAAAAAGACATTCAAACTGCCAACTTTAACGTCTACCCCATGCAACAGTACGATACGATGGGTCAGGTCACCGGTACTGTGTACGTAGTTGAAAATACGGTATATGTAACCGTTCGCAACCTCGCCAACATGGGCAAGCTGCTTGATACCGCTATCACAGCCGGCGCCAACAATATTTATGGCATCGACTTCAGCATCGAAGACTATTCCGGGGCGCTCGAACAAGCCCGCGACCTGGCAATTAAAGATGCTCAGGATAAAGCCCAGGCAGTAGCAACGGTCAGCGGGGTGACCTTGGGGGAGGTTCAATCCATCAACGTGACTGGCTCAGACTATGTCCAACCCTACACCTATAATAGCTACGGGATCGGCGGAGGTGAAGCAGGCCGTCTGGATACTTCAGCCCCTATTTCTGCCGGGCAAATCGTAATCAGCTACAGTGCCACCCTGGTGTACGAGATCAACTAAAGCAAGCCATACCCGACCTGCTCCCTGCAAGCTCGGGTATGAGATCAAGCAAACCCTGGAAGTCCCTTACTTCCAGGGTTTTTGAATTCCCAGAATGGCTGTGATAGAATTTTAAAAGGTTATTGACAAATTTCCCCAGTTTCAACCCGAGAAGGTGCTTAAATGAAAGTATCCCAAATCCAGGTTCGTGATTATCGTAAACCACTCCATTCGATTGAGGATTTCATTATTAACCGCTGGTCTGCCCGCGCCATGACGGGGGAGCCCCTGCCTCAGTCAGACCTTCTGCGCCTTTTTGAAGCTGCCCGTTGGGCACCCTCCTCCGGTAATTTTCAGGAGTGGTATTTTCTGTATTCCCACCGAAATTCACCGGAATTTGAACGTTTCTTTGCCCTTTTAGATCAGTGGAACCAGGAATGGTGCATCCGTGCCAGTGTACTGCTGTTGGTGCTTTCCAATAAGATTTCTCCCAAAGGCAAATTGATCAGCAGGCATGCCTTTGATACCGGTTTCGCGTTTGAAAATCTTGCACTGCAGGGCATAGCCATGGGCTTGGTTGTGCACCCAATGGGGGGCTTTGAGTATGAAAAAGCCCGCATTGATCTGAACATCCCGGAAAATTACGATATCCATTGCATGGCAGCCATCGGTTACCCCGGGGAAGTTGAAGATCTGTCTGAATACAACCGGAATCGCGAGTTTCCCAGCCGGCGCAAAGACCTCTCGGAAATGTTCAGAGAAGGTGGCTTTCCGCCGCAGTCTATCGTTTAACCCACAGGAGAGCCCGTGCCAATTCATCCACTGGCAGGAAAACCTGCCCCTTATGAAGTACTGGTAAATATCCCCCGCCTCATTTCAGCTTATTACACCATTCACCCGGATCCACACAACCCTGCCCAGGCGGTGGCCTTCGGCACTTCCGGTCACCGCGGATCTTCCTTTTTTGGCAGTTTTAATGAAGATCACGTCATGGCGATCAGCCAGGCAATCTTCGAATACCGCAAAATGGCTGGTATTACCGGACCTTTGTTTATCGGTATGGATACCCATGCCCTTTCCGAGCCGGCACTCAATACTGCCATTGAGGTCTTCGCTGGTAATGGAATGGAAATTATGATCCACCAGGATATGCGCTACACCCCCACCCCGGTCATCTCCCATGCCATTCTCACGCACAATGCCGGTCGGCAGGATGCCATGGCGGATGGTGTTGTGATTTCCCCATCCCATAATCCCCCTGAAGATGGCGGCTTTAAATACAACCCTCCCAATGGGGGCCCGGCTGACACCGATACCACCAAGTGGATTCAGGATCGTGCCAACAAAATTATTCAGGGTGGTTTGCGAGCAGTCAAGCGTCTCAGCCTTGCTAAAGCCCTCGAAGCTGAAACTACCCATAAGATCGACCTGATCACCCCCTATGTTTCTGACCTGGGTAATGTGGTAAACATACAAGCCATCTCGGCCTCCGGTATTCACATCGGTGTGGATCCGCTGGGTGGTTCAGGTTTGGCTTATTGGGAACCTATCGCTGAAAAATACCGCCTCAACATTGAGGTGGTCAACAAGCGGATCGATCCAACTTTCTCCTTTATGCCTTTGGACAAAGATGGCAAAATTCGGATGGACTGCTCCAGCCCCTATGCCATGGCAAATTTAGTCAAACTCAAAGATAAATTTGACATTGCCTTTGGCAATGACGTCGATTACGACCGCCACGGCATCGTCACTCCCAGTGTAGGGCTGATGAATCCCAATCATTACCTAGCAGCCGCCATCTGGTATGTTTTCCAGCATCGGCCTAACTGGTCTGCAAATGCAGCCGTAGGCAAGACCCTGGTCTCCAGTGTTATTATTGACCGAGTCGCCCAAAAGATTGGCCGGACCCTGTGTGAGGTGCCGGTTGGTTTCAAGTGGTTCGTTCCCGGCCTGCTGGATGGGTCGATCGGCTTCGGAGGAGAGGAAAGCGCCGGCGCATCCTTCTTGCGCAAGAATGGGCAAACCTGGACCACCGACAAGGACGGCATCATTCTCGACCTCCTGGCAGCCGAGATACTGGCTGTTACCGGAAAAGATCCCGGCCGGCATTACCAAGCTCTGGAAGCTGAGTTGGGAAGCAGCTGGTATTCCCGCATGGATGCGCCCACCGGTGCACGCGAAAAAGCAATCCTGGCTCATCTCTCCCCCGAGATGGTCAAAGCCGAAGATCTGGCTGGCGATCCAATCACTGCCAAACTGACCCACGCCCCTTGCAACCACGCAGCCATTGGCGGGCTGAAGGTGACAACGGAATTTGGCTGGTTTGCCGCCCGCCCTTCCGGGACTGAAGATATCTACAAGATTTATGCGGAGAGTCTCAAGGGTGAGGATCATCTCAGGCGCATCCAGGAAGAAGCTCGCCTGATCGTGGACACCGCCCTGGCTGGTTAATCCCCTAATAAAGCAAAAAATCCCGACCAGGAACTATCAGGATTTTTATTTTAAGCCTCAGGGCTATGCAAAGAGGGTCGCCAGATAATAGCCGAGCATCATCGCCCAGATCCAGGTATCCGCCCGGTCCAGGATTCCTCCATGGCCCGGGATCAGGGTGCCACTATCCTTGACCCCTGCTACGCGTTTGATCATGCTGATAAATATATCCCCAAAGGGGGTAATTAAGGCAATGACCAGCCCGAGCACAACGCCTTCCCAGAGCTGCAATTCGGGCAGCACGGGGTGAAGGATCAGGCTCAACAGCGCGCCAAAACCACTTCCAAAAAGAATGCCACCCAGAAAACCTTCCCAACTTTTTCGGGGGCTTAGGCGGGGGAACATCTTGTGCCTGCCAAACCAGGACCCAACAATATAAGCACCCAAATCCACCAGCCAGACCAGAATTATTGTAACGATCATCCACCAGCGTCCATTGGGTAAATTCCGAATGGAGATGAAGTAACCGCCCAACCACCCCAGGTACAGAATTGCAGAAATGTGCATCGCAAAGGTTAGAACTGCCTGGGTGTCGCCTTTTTCATACCGGCCAAGGCTTACTATCATAGTTACAAACAGAATTGCGAACAAAGCGATATCGGTGTGAGCAAAACCTGAAGTCATTCTCAGAATGAGCAGTAATCCCACCCCTCCCAGCATAGTCGGCAGGGAAACGTAATAGCCCATGGTCTTGAGCAGACGCCAATATTCCCAGGTGCCAATCCCCAGAATTACCAGGATAAACAGGTCATAGATGAAACCTCCCAGATAAGCCATCACCAGGAAGAGCGGCACAAACACCGCAGCCGATTTGAAGCGCGTCCAGAACATTATTTAGTGCTCAATCTGCCATAGCGCCGGTCGCGCTGGCTGTAATCCTGCAGAATTTCGCCTAAGATTTCTTTATTAAAATCAGGCCAATAGGTCTGTGGAAATGCCCATTCCGAGTAGGCACTTTGCCACATCAAAAAATTACTGGTGCGCATTTCACCGGAAGTGCGGATGATCAGGTCAGGATCGGGGATGCCTGCAGTGAACATGTTTTCGCTGATGAGTTGTTCAGTGATCTCTTCTGGCTTTGTTCCTGCTTCTACGATCTTCCGAACAGCTGAGGTGATCTCGTCCCTTCCGCCATAATTGAGAGCCAGCATCACAGTGATCGCGCGGTTATCCTTGGTGAGATTGATGGCGTAATTGATCTTTTGCACCAGAATCGGTCCAAGCCGGTTCAGATGCCCGATATGCCTGATCCGAACCCCCTCTTCATGCAAAGGGATGGTTTCCTTGTCAATAAATTCTGAGAGCAAGTTCATAATCCCGATAACTTCATCGCTGGGCCGATTCCAGTTTTCAGTTGAAAAGGCATAAAAGGTCAGGTATTGAACGCCAAAATCCTTGGCGGCTGTAATTGTCGGGTGCAGGTTTTCAACACCAGCACGGTGCCCCGCCAGTCTGGGTAAGCCCCGCGAGGTCGCCCAGCGGCCGTTTCCATCCATAATCAATCCTACATGCACGGGTATTTTTGTGATCTCAGCGGTTTGCTGCATAGGTCAGACCTCCATGACTTCCTTTTCTTTGCGAATTCCGATCTCCTCTACTTTATCAATCATCCTGGTGGTCAATTCGTTAAGTTCTTCTTCCCCTTCCTTCAGCTCATCCTCAGAAATCAACTTTTCCTTTTCAATATCGCGCAGGTCTTTGAGTACATCCCGCCGGATATTACGGATGGATATGCGGCATTCTTCCAGCCTTGAATTGACAATCTTGACCAAATCGCGCCGGCGCTCTTCGGTCAGCGGCGGCAGGTTCAGGCGTATGGATTTGCCATCGTTATTAGGTGTCAGACCCAGGTCCGAAGTCAGAATCGCCTTTTCAATTGTTTTTAATGAAGAGACGTCAAAGGGCCGAATCAGAAGCTGGCGCGATTCAGGTACGCTGATGGTTGCCATTTGGATCAGGGGCAGAGTGGCGCCGTAATACTCAACCGGCAGTTTCTCAATCAGCGCAGGTGAAGCCCGACCGGTGCGGATACCCGTCAGGTCCTCTTCCAAGGCGTCCAGGGTTGCTTGCATACGTTGCTCGCCATCTTTTATTAAGTCCTTGATCATTTTGACCTCCTCCATTCCATGTTAAACTGAACGTTAAGCATACCCCAAAATCTTAAAAAAAGGAACTAAAATGGAGCCTTTGCTTCAAGCAATGCGGAGCCCTACATAACAGGCAGGTGATTTTTCGACTTGACCTCTATTCCGGGACCTTTATAATCAGGGTATCGGATTCAATCCTGATCCAGAAAGCCTGAGAGGAAAAAATGAAGAAACTTATCGCTATTCTGGCAGTACTTGCGCTGATGATGACCGCTTGTAGCAGCAATAATGAAGCTGATACAACCCCCGTTGACCAGCGAAAAAGCCAGGTGCTTTTCAGAGATGATTTTTCCGATTCCAGCAGCGGCTGGGATCAGGCAACTTCTGGTTATGACAGCACAGATTATGCTGATGGTAAGTACAGAATTTATATTGAAGCTCCCCAGCAAGATGTCTGGACTAACCCTTACCAATACTTTGACCAGGACGTCGTCATTGATGTTGACGCCGAGCATACCGTGGGGACGACAAAAAGCGATTATGGGGTTATCTGTGGCTATGTAGATGCAAGCAACTTCCATGCCCTCACCATCGGCAGCGATGGGTTCATTGAAATCTTCAAGTACCTTAAGGGTGAACGGTTTACCCTCTTTTCTGAAGAAGGCAATAACGCCATCCTTAAAAGCAGTAATCACCTCACCGCTAAATGCATTGGCACCACCCTGACCCTGCTGGTGAATGGCACCCAAATTGCCCAGGTACAAGATGCCGATCTGGTTCGGGGGGATGTGGGTCTGATTGCGGGCAGCTTTGAAGAAGGCAACCTCGAATTCCTTTTCGATAATTTTGTAGTGACCGCAGCAGAGTAATAGCCACCTGAATGAGCTTTGAAGCCTGCCTGACCAGCAGGCTTTTTATTTTCTGAAACCAGGAACGCACTGATAAGTTAAATAGTATTAAAAAATAATAAATCCTGCACAGAACCCTTGTCAGCCTGGTTGAGGTGTGATATAAATTCTCCACAATTCAATAGCCCCTTGTGGCGCTCTTATCCAGAGAGGTGGAGGGACCGGCCCTTTGATACCTCGGCAACCAACCAAGTGTATGGTGCCAAATCCGGCAGATGTTTTTTCTGGAAGATGAGAGGCAAGCCAAGATGAAAATTTGCCCCTCAGAACGCAGGGGTTTTTTTATGCAAACCTGAAGGAGGTATGTGTATGACAACAACTTTTATGAAGTCACCAAAATATTTGTTCACGTCCGAATCGGTGACAGAAGGCCACCCGGACAAAATGTGCGACCAGATCAGTGATGCAATCCTGGACGCTGCCCTGCGGGATGATCCTTCTTCGCGTGTAGCGATCGAATCTGTTACCAAGACCGGCTTCGTACTTGTGACCGGTGAAATGACTACCAATACGTACGTGGATATTGACCATATTGTGCGAGATGTGGTTACCAGTATCGGATACGATCGCGGTAAAAAATGCTTTGACGGGTATACCTGTGCCGTACAGGTGGCAGTGTCAGCCCAATCCCCGGATATTGCCCAGGGTGTAGACCATAATGGCAAAACCCTGCCTTTGGAATACACTGAGGAGTTCATTGAGGCTGGCGGAGCAGGAGATCAGGGTATGATGTTCGGTTACGCTTGTGACGAAACCGATCAGTTGATGCCCCTGCCCATCTACCTTTCGCATAAACTCTGCCGCAAGATGGCAGAAGTACGCAAAAATGGCACCCTGAAATGGATGTACCCGGATGGCAAGAGCCAGGTGACCGTGGAATATCATTACGGCAAGCCTGCCCGTATTCATACCGTCTTGATCAGCACCCAGCATGCCGATAAATTGGCTGGCAAAGAAGTCACCAACGAACAGATTCGCAAGGATTTGATCGAATATGTGATCAAGCCAGTTCTGCCCGCCGAACTGGTCGATGATGACCTGAAAATCTATACCAACCCAACCGGTCGTTTCGTTGTCGGTGGCCCTTTGGGTGATTCTGGTCTGACCGGGCGCAAGATCATCGTGGATACCTACGGCGGCATGGGGCGTCACGGAGGCGGTTGCTTCAGCGGAAAGGATCCGACCAAGGTGGATCGCTCCGCTACTTATGCAGCCCGTTGGGTTGCCAAAAATGTTGTCGCCAGTGGGCTGGCTTCCCGCTGTGAGGTGCAGATTTCCTATGCCATTGGAAGGGCAGAACCCCTAAGCATCAACGTGGAAACCTTTGGCACCGGTACCGTCGATGATGAAAAGATCGCTGAAGCGATTGGAAAAGTCTTCGACCTGCGCCCGCGTGCCATCATCCATGACTTGGACCTTCTGAGACCCATCTACCAGCCTCTGGCTGCTTACGGGCACTTTGGCCGGGATGACTTGGATTTGACCTGGGAAAAAACCAACAAAACCACTGAACTGCGTCAGGCAATCGGTTTGAAATAACTCCAAATTATTAAAAGAACAAGAACCGCCTTAGATTTTGGTGAGGCGGTTTTTGTTTAACGCATTATGAACGGTTAATTGTTATTGTTTACGATAATACACTAATGCCAGGGCACCGAAGAGAACCGCTACACCGGTCAGCCCGTATTTCAGGTAGTTTGAGACTGTAATCGTATCGCTGCTCGTCTCAACCTCCACAGGAACCTGGGCATCTGGCTCCTTGAGGGTTTCCGTTGGAAATACGGATAAGACTTCGCCCGCTTCATCAGCGCGCAAGCCAAAGATGATCGGTTCCACACTCACGACCGGTCTCGGGGTAACAATTGTAGGCTCAGGTTTCTCATCTTCAATGGCGGGCTCCTCGTTTGGGCTGACTTCTTCCCCACCGAGGACTTCTTCCTGTTCGATATCCTTACCCGCAGTGGCAGCCCCTCCACCGATTCCCCAGCCGGATTGATCTGTACTCATGAGTGTGCTGCCTCCACCCCCCATACCTTCAGTTTTGCCTCCAACTCCATAGCCATAACCCCAGGTAAAAATCTGAGGTGCTTCAGTGGCTGCAACGTTTTCTTCGACCGGCGCTTCCGTAGCGAGCATGAGTGTTGCCTGCGTGTCTTGAGGTTGTGGAGCTGAAAAATTATTGAAGATAAACTCGCTGGTAAAAACCAGCGCCAGCAACAAAGCGGCGGTTAAAGCAATATAACTGAAAGCTGGATAAAACAGCGGCTTTCGCTTAATGCCGCGAGCCTCCTCAGCCGTTAGTGTGAAATCTCGGGGTGCGGACTGATAGGACAGCTTTTTTAGAGCCACTTTGAGCTGGGTATATTCCTTTAACTTTTTTTGTAATGGCAACGACTTGGCTAGCCGCACTTCGAAATCTGCCTTTTCCGTAGCGGAGAGAGCATTATCCAGATATGCAGATATATTTTCCAAATCCTTGGAGGAAATTTTACTTTGCCTGGTCATCTTAATTCCTTATCATTTAGACGGAATTTCTCAGGCAAAAGTTCCCCATAATCCTGCAAACACTCTTGTACTTTCTGTCTGGCACGTGCCAAACGGCTTTTGACCGTGCCAATAGGACGGTCAATCGTAACAGCTACAGATTCATAATCCTCCCCTGAAATATCCACCAGCACCAGCACAACGCGGAACTTATCTTCCAGGCCGCTTATACAGTGCTGAATCGCTTTTTCCATCTCTGAATCGGCCAGATTTTCTTCAGGGTCAGGAGTACTATCCTCCATCCAACGGGGGGATTCTATCAGCTCCCCATCGTTACTTTCCGGCTCCAGTGGGACCGTAGGACGGCGCCGGCTGCGGCGCAGTTCATCATAACAGGCATTGGTCACAATCCGAAGGAACCAGCTTTTGAATGAGCCCCCTCTGTAGCTGTTAAGTTTACGGTACATGGAGATGACTGCTTCCTGCGTAGCATCGGAAGCAGCCGCAGAGTCAAAAAGGATGCGGTAAGCTGTATTATAGGCTGCATCTTGATACATCAGCACCAAATGATTGAATGCATCCAAGTCACCGTTCCTCGCCAGTTCAATTAAGTCCAGTTCGCTCATATACACTCGCGTTGCAAGACTTGCACCACCTATCCTGATTGGATAATTCTTAACTCAATTTTACCGTATTTCCACTGTCTTAATCTTGGTCTGACTCACGAAGAGGGGGAAACAAGATCACTTCGCGAATATTGTGCTGACCTGTTAATAGCATGACCAGCCTCTCGACACCAATTCCGAAACCTCCGGTTGGGGGCATGCCATAAGCGAGAGCGCGCAAAAAGTCTTCATCCATTGGATGGCGTTCTTCATCACCCTCGGAATAGGCTCTTCCCATTTCCAAAAAGCGATTCTCTTGCTCCAGGGGGTCATTCAGTTCTGTAAAAGCGTTGCACAATTCCATGCCGCCCACAAAGCCTTCAAAACGTTCAACCGTTTGGGGATCCCCTGGTTTGTTTTTTGCCAGCGGTGAAATGTCGCGTGGGTAATCATACAGAAAAGTCGGTTGTAGAAGTTTTGGTTCCAAAAACGTTTCCATCATGTCACCAATCAACTTGCCCCGTGGCAATTTGGGGTTGTGCGCTATGCCATTTTCTGTTAATACTGCGCTCAGTTCAGTGGCAGTTGGATAAGCATAAATGTCTATGCCGGTTGCATCCAGTAAACCCTGGCGAATCTCCAGGCGCGTCCAGGGCGGGGTCAGGTCAATTTCATGTCCGTTAAAGTGGACGATCTGCGTGCCCAAAACCTGCTGCGCCACGTATGAAATCATCTGCTCGGTCATTTCCATAATACTGCGGTAATCAGCATACGCCATATAGTATTCAAGCTGGGTGAATTCAGGGTTGTGTTTGTAGGACACTCCTTCATTGCGGAAATCCCGCCCAATCTCGTAAACACGCTCCAAACCGCCTACAATCAAGCGTTTGAGATACAGCTCAAAACTGATCCTCAAAAAAAGATCCTGCTTGAGTTGGTTGTGATGCGTCAGGAACGGCTGTGCTGCCGCCCCTCCATAAATAGGCTGCAGGATGGGTGTTTCCACTTCCTGGAAACCACGTTCGTCCAGAAAACGGCGCAAGGCTTTGATGGTTTCCGTGCGGATGCGGAAGATTTCACGTACTTCCGGGTTGACTGCCAGGTCAACATAGCGTTGCCTAAAGCGGGTTTCAGGGTCGGTCAGCAGGGCATGCCGTACCACCTCGCCATCCACCACCTCATCCTTGTCTGCCGGTAATTGATACAGGGCTTTGGCAAGCATGCGAAAACTTTTTACCAGCAGGGTTACCTCACCACGGCGGGTTCGGAACATCGTCCCGCTGGCTTCGATAAAGTCCCCCAAGTCAAAATCACGTGCGAATGCCTGCAGCGTTTCTTCACCAAGTTCGTCGATACGGAACAATAACTGCACTTTGCCGCCACGGTCTTCGATATGAGCAAAACTGAGTTTGCCCATATTCCGAATGGCTCGCAGTCGCCCGGCTAACACACAAGAAACTACCTCGTTCCCGCTATTAGCTTCTGCTTCCTCAAAAGCTTGGATTGCTTCGGCTGTAGTGGCGTTCTTAAATGATTGCGTCGGGTAGGGCTCTATCCCACTTTCCCGCAGTTGGAAAATTTTTCTCAAGCGGTTATTTTCAAGCTCAGTAAATTCATCCTGCAGCATAGGGACTTCCTCTCAGGCATATATAAAATATACCCCACCAAACTTCGGGCGGGGCGCTTGGGTTTAACTAGATCAGCAGTTTTTAATGATCGTGAGATAGTAAGCGCCACCCGGGGCTTCCACCTTAACCTTATCACCTACTTTATGGTTAAGCAAAGCTCTGCCTATGGGAGATTCATTGGAAATTCTGCCTATATGCGGGTCAGCTTCAGCAGGACCGACAATCATATAAGTCTCCGGTTCCTGGTCCCCTTCCTGAATGGTTACCGTAGAGCCTACCTGGACGGTATCATTATCGGATTCGCCCTCATCAATAATATGGGCGTTCGCCAATAATAATTCCAATTCTTTGATGCGCCCTTCCACAAAAGCCTGTTCATTTTTGGCATCCTCGTATTCGGCATTTTCAATTAACTCACCGTCTTCCATGGCTTCCTGAAGGCGTTCAGCGATTTCCTTACGCTTCTCAGTTCGAAGAAATTCCAATTCCACTTGTAGCTTTTCAAATCCCTCACGTGTTAAATACGAACTTGGCATCTTAAATTCCTTACTAATTTTTTGATTGATTGCTATTCCCAGACTTGTAATAAGTAAATACGGGTTAACACGAATAGCGCCAAGAAAGTCACACTTTCCGAACGCTTCGCTGTATTATAGCATAGAGTACAAATCTTGGATTTAAATATTTCATCAATATGTCAATAATTTGTCAACAAAACAATAATTAAATTGAAAGCCTAGATAGAAAAATATTTACTCCCCCCAATTGCCAGAGAACCCAAATTTCGTTTATAATTTAACTGGAAATCAGCTAAAAGGAAAATAAGATTATGAGCTTTTTTGATACCATTCTCGGAGATCCTGAAATCCGTAAATTGGATTCTCATCGTAAAGCCGAAGTCAACACCATGATTGATACCCTGGTTAAAATCGGGCAGCTCGATGATTTCCTTTCGCTGGCACCCGGCGGACCGTTTGATTTGCAGTGCCATCATCGGGAAGCTCGATCTATCGGTGTGCGTCTCAACGAAATGGGCGGGGTGCCTTTGATGATGGCAGTTCGCACGACCATCAAGCGCAAACTCAAAGACGTGATAGCTGAGCACCTTGACCACTGTTGGAAAGGCATCGGCGAGTGGCAGGTTTGACCTCAGTCAGCATTTGGCTCTGATTGCTGCAAGCCCCGCATGTTCGGGGCTTGTGCATATAAACCTGCGGCCTCAAAAGATACCATTCGGAAGCATCCCTTGAACGCTCATCAGCTACACTGACTTGTGAATGTTATAATAACAGCCAAATTCTGTAACGATGCAATATAGAGGTATTGATCATGAAATCTTGCTGCTCTCAAAAGGATATTATCACCTGTGACCAGGCGCCTAAAGCAATTGGACCCTATTCTATAGCCACCTCTACAGGGTGTTTGGTCTTTGTTTCAGGTCAATTAGGGTTGGACCCAAATACAGGTAACTTGGTTGAAGGTGGCATCCAAGCACAGACCCGCCAGGCATTGACTAACCTGAAGTCCATCTTGGAATCCGCTGGGACTGCCCTCGACAGTGTGGTTAAAACCACCGTATTTCTCCAGGATATGAACGAATTTTCGCAGATGAACACGGTCTATGCGGAATTCTTCAGCCAAAAATATCCTGCCAGGTCGGCTGTTCAGGTGGCAGCATTACCAAAAAACGGTGTGGTAGAAGTGGAAGCCATTGCAATTCTTCCGCATGAACATGATGAAAGTGCTGCATGCTGACATTAACCCTATTTGGCTTTGTTGAGAAACCCCTGTTAACATGACCTGTAAAGTATCTGTAATCATTCCTTGCCGGAATGAAGAAAAAACCATCCATCTTCTTTTGGAGGCTCTAACAGACCAGAATTTTTCACAATCAGAAATAGAAGTGATTATCGCGGATGGTATGTCTACAGATCAAACCCGCTCTGTAATTCAGGAATTCCAAGCGGCCCACCCGGAGATGAACCTGCAGCTGGTTGATAATCCCAAGAAAATCATTCCATCTGCCTTAAACGCCGGTATTCTGGCATCCAGCGGGGAGGTGATCATCCGGATGGATGCCCATTCCATTCCCAATCCGGATTACATAACGCGCTGTGTTCAAGCCCTGGATGCCGGGATCGCTGAGAATGTCGGCGGTGTCTGGGATATCACGCCGCAAAATAGTTCCTGGATTGCACGCGCAATTGCAGCAGCCGCAGCCCATCCCCTGGCAGTGGGCGATGCCCAGTATCGCTATTCCAGCCAGGCTGCTTACGTCGATACTGTTCCCTTTGGGGCTTTCAAGCGAGAGCTGACTGACAAAATCGGTTTCTTTGATGAAACCCTGCTGACTAATGAAGACTACGAATTTAACACCCGCATTCGTCAATCTGGCGGGCGTATCTGGCTGGATCCGCAAATTCGTTCAGTCTATTATGCCCGCAAAAATTTGAAGGAGTTGGCTCAGCAATATTGGCGTTACGGCTTCTGGAAAGCCCATATGCTGCGGCGCTATCCAGAGACTCTGCGCTTCCGCCAGGCACTTCCGCCTTTGTTTGTTTTGAGCCTTGTGCTTTTGCCCCTGCTCGGATTACTGTACAGACTTTTTTGGGCTCTCTTTCTGGCAGAGCTTATGCTGTATGGCATTGTTCTTCTATCCGTTGGCATACAGCTTGCAATCAAAAATAAAGATTTCCTTTTGGTACCAGGAGTTCCTCTGGCAATTGCAACCATGCACCTGAGTTGGGGCGCAAGTTTTATGGTGGGGCTTTTCTCCCGGTCAAAACCTAAGAAATATCAGGAGTGCAGAGAATAATGCAGGAAAAAGCATCAGTACCCCGCTGGCGTTTACAACCTTCCGAACAACGCTTCTTATTAATCTCCGGTGATATTCTGGCAGGGATCATTGCCCTTTTTTTTGCACTCTATTTGTGGGCTTCCGGCGACAGTTGGATGCAATTTTCAATGGAATTTTTAGAAACTCGCCCAGAAACCTGGTTTTACTTCCTCCCCTTAATCTGGGTGTTGATGCTTGTTGAGCTCTATGATCTCAACAAAGCCAGCAATCTCACTGCCACTCTTAAAGGAATTGGATTGGCAGTCCTGATTTCCACCTTTCTTTACCTGATTATCTACTTCGCCATGCCCCCTAATACTTTACCGCGTCGGGGGGTGGCATTATTCATCGTGTTTGTGGCATTCTTTACCCTGATCTGGAGGTTGGTCTACATCCGCCTTTTCACGGCTGCCAGCAAGCAGCGCCGCGTCTTAATTGTCGGGGCCGGAAAGGCAGGAACTACCCTGGCAAATGCAATTGCTGATATTAATCCTCACCCCTTCAATGTGATCGGTTTGATAGATGACGACCCCAGTAAACTTGGCACAGAGGTCCGGGGATACACAATCGTTGGGGATCACACTGCCATGCTCGACATTATCCGCGATAAGGAGATTACTGACCTGATCCTGGCTATTTCCGGTCAAATGAACCATGGTATGTTTCAGAATTTATTGATCGCTCAGGAAAAAGGCATTCAGTTTTCCACGATGTCTGATACTTACGAGTCGTTGACGGGTCGTGTCCCAATTGGCATGCTAGAAGCAGATTGGGTCATCCGTTCCTTTGTTGACCGCGCCCCTACCAGCGGTTTTTACCGTTTATTTAAACGTCTGATGGATTTGATCATCACCCTGGTGGCGTTGGTTTTCCTGATCGTCTTGTACCCCATCATAGGGCTCTTTATCCTGGTGGATTCCGGTAAGCCTATCCTTTACAAACAGGAGCGCCTTGGACGAGGTGGAAATCCTTATACAATTTATAAATTCCGTACCATGAAAAATAATTCAGATATGGAAAAAGAAGCATTGGTAACCTCCACAAACGATCCCCGGATCACCCGTTTCGGTAAGTTTATGCGCAAAGTGCACCTGGATGAACTTCCCCAGGTAATCAACGTTCTTAAAGGAGAAATGAGTTGGGTGGGGCCAAGATCAGAGCGAAGCGAACTGGTCGCTGTTTTTCAGAATGAAGTGCCTTTTTACCGGGCGCGCATGCTGGTTAAGCCTGGTATCACCGGTTGGGCACAGATACACCAGGTTTATGCTGAGACCATTGAAGAAACCGCTGTCAAGCTGGAATATGACCTCTATTACATCGAACATGCCAGTTTTATGATGGATATCATTATTCTTTTACGAACCTTTGGTGCTGTGCTCGGTTTCAAGGGACGGTAACTTGCTTAAGACTCCCGCTGCCCTTACCGATGCCGCCTGGAACGAGCATCTTTCGCAATATGCCAACGTTCATCTGCTTCAAACTGCCAGTTGGGCAAAATTTAAGCAAAACTTTGGCTGGTCTGCCGTCCGCATTCAGGGGGATACTGCTGCGGCTCAGGTCCTTTTGCGTTCCCTGCCGTTAGGATTTTCAATCGCCTATCTTCCCAAAGGTCCGGTTGGCGAAAATTGGCAGCCCCTGTGGGAACAGGTTGATCAAATCTGCCGGGCACATAAAGCTATCTTTTTACAAGTTGAACCCGATTTGGCCGAACCCCTTTCGCCAGAAATCCTAAGGGATTGGCTGCCAGGTTTCCAGGTTGAAGAGCATACCATTCAACCCAGGCGCACCATCCTGATTGATCTGGCGCAGACCGAAGAGGAAATTCTGGCTGGCATGAAGCAAAAAACCCGCTACAACATCCGCCTGGCAGAACGCAAGGGCGTCCGCGTGGAAGTCACACGCAACCTTTCAGGCTTTTATGTGCTAATGCAAAAAACGGGCTCACGGGATGGTTTTGCTCTGCACAACTTTATCTACTACCAGAGAGTTTTTGAAGCCTTCGAGCCAGCAGGAAAATGTGTTTTATTGCAGGCTTCTTATGAAAACCTGCCCCTCGCTTACCTGATGGTGTTCCTTAACCAAGACAGGTCCTGGTACTTTTACGGTGCCTCGGATGACGAGAGCCGCAACCTGATGCCGACCTACCTGCTGCAGTGGGAAGCGATCCGTTGGTCCAAAGCCCACGGTGCTCTGGTGTATGATTTATGGGGTATCCCGGATTACAACGAAAATCTGCTGGAACGCGACTTTACAAACCGTTCGGATGGCCTTTGGGGGGTTTACCGCTTCAAACGCGGTTTTGGCGGGCAGGTTGTCCGCAATGCTCCCGCATTTATCAAGGTTTACCAACCGCTCATTTATCGGGCTTACCAAAAATGGCGCAAAAGAAGGCAGGCGGATCCCGATGCGCCTTCTTGATGTTCAATCCCCCACCCAATGGAATGATCTCATCCAAAAACTGCCCAGTCCGCACATCTTGCAAACTTGGGAATGGGGGCAATCAAAAATTAAGAATGGTTGGACGCCAGCCCATTACATTTGGGAAGATGACCAGGGTGCTTTACTGGCAGCCGCTCTAATCCTTTCCAGGAAAATCAGTGTGGGTCTTCCGGGTTTATTCCTAAAGGTGCTTTACTGCCCTAAGGGACCCAGCCTGGATTGGACTGATCAGGCTTTGGTCCCCCGTATCATGGATGACCTGCAAAACTTTGCCAGGGACCAAAAAGCTGTCTTCATTAAAATGGACCCGGATGTGCCTCTGGGCTGGGGAGTGCCTGGCAGTAACACTAATCAGGATTCTCCGGAAGGTTTGGCATTCCAAGCTGACTTAAAGAACCGCGGTTGGCGTTTTTCCGAAGACCAGATTCAATTCCGCAACACCGTCCTGATTGACCTGACTCCCAGTGAAGATCAGTTGCTGTCTGCCATGAAGCAAAAAACCCGCTACAACATTCACCTGGCACAACGCAAGGGTGTCCGGGTAAGGCTTGGGCAGGAAGCAGACCTGGGCATGCTTTATCAGATGTATGCCACTACAGCCGTACGGGATGGCTTCGTCATCCGCCACGAAGAATACTACACCTCCCTCTGGCGTGATTTTCTTCGGGCAGGGCTGGCACACATCTTGATCTCGGAAGTAGCAGGTCAGCCTGTGGCAGGCTTGATTTTATTCCATTTTGCCGGCATTTCCCGCTATATGTTTGGCATGTCCCTCGAAACTCAACGCGAACTGATGCCTAATTACCTGCTGCAATGGGAAGCTATCCGCACCTCTAAAGCCCTAGGTTGTCATACTTATGACCTGTGGGGCGCACCAGATGTGTTCGACCAAAGCGATACGATGTGGGGGGTCTATCGCTTCAAAGAGGGCTTCAACGGCCTGACCACCCGTCACCTTGGCGCATGGGACTACACCACCCGGCCCGGCCTTTACCACTCGTATACCCAAACTCTGCCAAAAATTTTAGCTCTGATGCGCACCCGCGGGAAAGCTGAAAACCGAAAGAGAACCCTGCCATGACAGCCCGGATAAAACTTGCTCATCTGCCCACCCTCATTGAACCCCTTACAAATCTCAAGCGCCTCCTGAATGGTCCGAACCTATACGTCAAGCGGGACGATCTGACCGGATTGGGTCTGGGCGGGAATAAAATCCGCAAATTGGAATATCTGGCAGCCGATGCCATCAATCGAGGCTGCCACACCCTGATCAGTACTGGTGCGGTACAGTCAAATCACTGCCGCCAGGTGGCAGCAGCCGCTGCCCGGCTTGGTTTGGGCTGCATCCTGGTATTGGCAGGAGCTGAACCGGAAGAGATGCAAGGCAACCTGCTTTTGGACCACCTCACCGGTGCCAAGTTGGTCTTTGCTGCCAAAGATCAACGAGATCAGGTTTTGCAGCGTGTTTTCGAGGAGTCGGAACGGAACGGGCTAAAACCTTACCTGATCCCGTATGGAGGTTCAAATGCCATTGGGGCACAAGGATACGTTCAAGCCATGCATGAACTGAAAGCCCAACGATTAAACCCGGATTGGATTATTTTTGCTTCTTCTTCCGGTGGCACTCAAGCAGGTATGGTTTTAGGCGCCCGCCAGACCGATTACAGAGGGAACATACTTGGCATCAGTGTTGACAAGCCCGCTGCTGAATTGCAGGAACTGGTGGCTTCTGTAGCAAATTCAGCGGCTGGAGAGGTCGGCGACCCTGCTGCCTTCACAAAGAACGATATCCTGGTGAATTCAGATTATTGTACTGCCGGTTACGGCATCATGCAGCCGATGGAAGTGGAAGCCTTGCAAATGTTTGCCCGATATGAAGGCCTTTTATTGGATCCGGTTTACACCGGCAGGGCTGCAGCGGGGTTGATTGATCTTATCCGCAAAGGGCAATTTGGGTCAGATGAAAAAGTGCTTTTCTGGCATACCGGCGGAACCCCCGCCCTGTTTGCCCAACCTTACGCCCGTCTGCTGGCAGAATGAGATAATTCCTCTTGGAGCAAATCAAGTTTAATTCAATTATCATTTAACCTATAAAAGCAGGTGAAATTAACAAAAGGGTTGCGAGCGAAAATCGCATGCGAAAGATAAATAACCCGCTTTCAACGCTCCCGTCCTTCCAGTATTTGAAGCCCACATCCTGCCGCAACACTTTCCGAGACCTTTCAGCATCAGGCCCGTTCATCAAAGGGGAAGAGCATCGCTGTAAAAAGCCGTTTTGTTTGGGCTTTCTTTGATAGTTCAACCGACGGACCAGTCCACCCCGCTGGAAAGAGCCTATCCGAACGTACGTTTCCAGTTCATAGCAAAACTGCTATAATCCCAAAAGGAACAAAAACCCTCTATGGATATCCGCTCGACAGTATTAATGCTTGGAATCCTGGCAGTCATTGGTGCCATCTGGTTGGGATTGAGCGCTTCACGCGCCATCCGCACCGGGAAGCGCCTGCCATTTTTCTTTAAGAAACGCCAACAATACGAACGAGGCACCCGCCTGATCATTGGTGCCCTGATTCTGATTCTGTTTGCGTACAGCAACTTCCGCTGGGGCGAAAGCCTGGCATACCGCTACTTTCCGCCTTCCCTGACCCCCTCTCTCACTCCTACCATTACCCTGACACCTACCATTACGCTTACGCCCACTATGACGCTGACGCCAACCATTACCAACACTCCCTCCATCACAGATACCCCCGCCATTCCTCAGTCCATAGCTACTCAGTTTGAATCAATCGTCACCCCCAACCCAAACGCAGTCTTCAGTTCCATAGCGTTCTCACGGGAAGTGGACAAAGACTACCAGCCAATTGAACCCGCCAGCGAGTTTGCCAATCCGATCGAAAAAATTTACGGCAGCTACTCTTATAATTTTATGAGCGATGGCGTGCAGTGGACTGAGATGTGGTACCATGGCAACGAATTGATCAAACTCGAAACGGGCCGTTGGGAAGGCGGAACCGGAGGGTACGGTTTGGTCTTGCTGGAACTGCCAGCCGAGGAATGGTGGCCAGGCAATTATGAGGTGCAGTTCTTTGTCGGAAGTAACTGGATCGTCTCCGGCTACTTCACCGTGACAGGCAATCCTCCCACTGCCACCTTTACCCCCAGCCCGACCAACACGATCACACCTACCTTCACACCGACAGCTACCCGCACGCCGATTCCATCCAACACACCCATACCAACCGGGACCTCCATCCCCACCATGATTCCTTAGCCCGGCCTGACTTCCCAATCATGGTGCAGGCTAAACAAGGTCAGCAAAGTTTTCTCAACAGCCACCTATGCCAGGATTAAGGGGAATGTCCTGAGTGAAACGAAGAATCTTATCTTCTACTTGAGGACAATATTTTTCATTATAGCTTGGCGCTGAGCAAGCGCCACAAATAACCCGAGTCTTTTTAGGTCTGAGACGAAACCGGATACTATTTCGATCGTGTCTTACGTGTGTTGGGGTTTCGCTGATGAGAATGAGCTGTTTTTGCTCATAATTCCCGCTCAACCCAACCTAACTTAAAAATCCGATTGACGGACTTAAGCAGTAAGAATGAACTAATTCCCTACCAGTTCTGTTTTAACCCTGGTTTTCATTAGCAATGGCTTAACCTAAGCCCACTTTTTCACAAGAAAATTGTGGAAAAGTTAATAAAGGGAGGCATCACCGTAAATTTGGGCTGATCCACTCTTTCTAAACAAACCAATACCAACGTTCCTCAAAGAGGATGTTAATATTTCTCTATTCTTAACCGGGTATAGTAAAGCTAAGAAAATAGTATTGTGACAGTAAAGGAGATATGTCATTATGGGAAAAATAATTGGAATTGACCTTGGAACAACCAACAGCGTGGTATCCATCATGGAGGGTGGCTCGCCGACCGTCATTTCGACCTCGGAGGGTTCACGTTTGCTCCCTTCGGTGGTTGCCTTTAATAAGAACAACGAGCGGATGGTAGGCATTTCTGCCAAACGCCAGGCAGTAGTCAATCCTGAAAATACCATTTATTCCATCAAACGCTTCATGGGCCGCCGCTTCGATGAAGTAGGCACCGAGCGAAAAATGGTCTCGTACAAAGTGGTGTCAGGTCCTGGCGGGGACGCACGCATCCAGGTACCAGTGAACGGGCAAACTTACACCCCGCAAGAAATCTCTGCAATGATCTTAGGAAAACTAAAGACCGATGCGGAAGCCTACCTGGGAGAAAAAATCACCCAGGCAGTTATTACCGTCCCGGCTTATTTCAATGACAGTCAGCGGCAAGCCACCAAAGATGCCGGCAAAATTGCCGGTCTGGAAGTGCTGCGAATCATCAATGAACCGACTGCTTCAGCCCTGGCGTATGGATTGGACAAAAAGGAAAACGAAATCATCTTGGTGTTCGACCTGGGTGGCGGAACCTTTGACGTCAGCCTATTGGAAGTGGGCGGCGGTATGGTCGAAGTAAAAGCCACCAATGGCGATACCCACCTGGGCGGTGACGACTGGGATGAAGTAGTGGTTAACTGGGCGGCCGATGAATTTAAAAAAGAACAGGGAATTGACCTGCGTCAGGACCGTCAGGCGCTTCAACGCTTGCGTGAAGCTGCTGAAAAAGCTAAGATTGAATTAAGCACGGTTTTGGAAACTGAGATCAATCTGCCGTATATCACTGCGGATGCTTCCGGTCCCAAGCACTTGCTGCTGAAGCTGACCCGAGCAAAATTCGAGCAAATGACCGAGAGTTTGCTAAATCGCTGTCTGATCCCGTTCAATGCTGTCATCAAGGACGCTAATCTCTCAATCGATAAAATTGATGAGATTGTTTTGGTAGGTGGCTCAACCCGCATGCCGATGGTACAAGAGCTGGTACGCAAGCTGACCAATGGCAAGGAACCCAATAAGGGTGTCAATCCTGATGAGGTGGTTTCAATTGGGGCTGCCATCCAGGGCGGTGTTCTTTCTGGTGAGGTCAAGGACGTCTTATTACTGGATGTGACCCCGCTCTCATTGGGTGTGGAAACAATTGGCGGAGTCATGACCAAACTAATTGAACGCAACACTACCATTCCCATCAAGAAAACTGAGGTCTTTTCGACCGCTGAAGACAACCAGACCTCCGTGGATATTCATGTGATGCAAGGTGAACGACCGATGGCAAATGACAATATGACCCTTGGACGCTTCAGACTGGACGGCCTACCGCCGGCTCCGCGCGGTATTCCTCAAATTGAAGTGACTTTTGATATTGATGCCAACGGCATCTTGAGTGTAACTGCCAAAGACAAAGCTTCTGGCAAAGAGCAAAAAGTAACTATTACAGCTTCTACCAACTTGAACAAAAATGACGTTGAGCGCATGGTTAAAGAAGCCACCGAAAACAAAGCTGAAGATGACCGTCGAAAGAAGGTAATCGAAGCTCGCAACCAGGGTGATTCCGTAGCATACCAGGCTGAAAAGCTCTTGAAAGACATGGGTGATAAGGTGGATGCTGGCAAACGTACTGAATTGGAAAGCAAAATCAGGGACCTGCGTGACAGCATTGCGGGAGACGACGTCTCAGCAATTGAACGGAGCAGCGAATCCGTGCAGAAACTGACGCAGGCCATCGGAGAGGCTGCCTACAAGCAACAAGATGCCAATGCCGCCAAGCCGGAAACTTCCCACCAGCAATCTGGGCCCGATAATAATGGCGAAGATGTTGTGGAAGGCGAGTTCCACGAAGCATAATCAAAAAATTGACGAATAAAAAGAGACTGCTGCTCTGAACTGCACCCCGGAAATTGGACACAAAACCAACAGAAAGGGGTGCAGTTTTTATGACAAAATGCAATATTGAAGAATAGTCTCTTTTTACCTCTGTTTGCTTGCCTGGCAGATGGATAACTGCTTCAGAAAAGAAGATCACAGATCAAATCCAGCGCACGGCACTTCCAAACCTCGCACTAAGAACACCAGTACAAATCAAAATGCGTACTTATTCCACTGTAACTGGCTTTTCGGGAGACAAACCGGGAATATTACTGATATAATGCCAGTTTAATGGCACGAGATAATCCGCAAGATCACCCCTCCCAACCAGTCAAAAAAAGCCTCTGGAAGCAGCCGCGAACTTACCTAATGCTGCTCTTGGTTATGATCTTGATCGGCGTTGGCTTGTACCAGATTCCATCCATTCATGAACGCGCATACTTCCATCTGGCGACTTTTCGTTCCAAGATTTATTACTTCTTCAAACCGCCTGCCTCGACCACATTCGAACCGTTGGCGCAAAACACCACTGACCCGCTGGTAATTGCCTCACTGACTTCCATGGCTCCCACAGCCA
The DNA here is from genome assembly GCA_049301715.1 of Anaerolineaceae bacterium. Lineage (GTDB taxonomy): Bacteria > Chloroflexota > Anaerolineae > Anaerolineales > Anaerolineaceae > Mesolinea. The sequence goes on along the minus strand of JBAQLH010000016.1, from coordinate 51,188 downwards.
CAGCTACCGCCACCTTGGAGCCGACTGACCCATTCACCCCCGCACCCATAACTACTTCTACACCCACGGCAGTGCCTACTGCCCTTCCTGCGCAGGTGATGCTCGGCAAGATCATCCTCGAACCGCAGGCATTCAATAATTGCGGCCCAGCAACGCTTTCGATGGCGCTTAACTACTGGGGCTGGGAAGGCAAGCAGCACAACGTCCAGGCAGTGATCAAGCCCCGCCTTGAAGATCTGGCTGTTACCCCTGCAGAACTAAAAAGCTTTGTTGAATCCGAAACCGAATTCAGCGCCCTTATCCGCTATGGTGGGGATCTGGATCTGCTGCGCAAGTTCGTGGCTGCCGGCTTCCCGGTGCTGATTGAGCGCGGTTATTTCGTCCCCAGCGATGGCTGGATGGGGCATTTCGGCGTGATCAACGGCTACGACGATGCAGCCCAGACCGTCCATATCCCGGATTCATTCAGTGGGGTCATTGACCTAAGCTATGCAGACCTGGAAATGTATTGGGCACAATTCTTCAATACTTATCTGATCATCTACCCCCCCGAAAAGGAACAGCAGGTTTTGGCGCTCCTGAGTGACCAGGCAGACGAAACCTATAATCTCGCCTACACCTTAGAGCTTGAGACAGAACGGATAGACACCCTGAGCGGACGGGAACAGTTCTTAGCCCAATACAACCAGGGCACCCTGCTTCTCATGCAAAAGAGCTATCCTGCAGCGGCGGAAGCCTACGACAGGGCTTTTGAGCTTTACAAACATCTCTATGAAGAGGAGCGCCCCTGGCGCCTGCTCTGGTACGAGCCAGGTCCTTACGAAGCCTATTACTACACCGGCAGGTATCAGGACGTGGTAAACCTGGCGGACAAAACCCTCAACGAGACCCCCAGCAAAGGCCTGCCGGAAACCTACCTGTGGCGTGGGCGGGCTGATCTGAAGCTGGGTGACCAGCAGACCGCCATCTACGACTTTAAACGCGCGCTGCAGTGGCACCCCAACTGGCAGCCTGCTCTCGATGAACTGAGCAATTTAGGTGTGGAGCCTTAGCTTTACAGTCTTTTTACCACACAACCGCTGTTCTTTTTCCATCTTTATTTTTGGATTCTGCTGTTGGTAGCCAGGATAATAATTATCTTTTTTTCAGCAGGCAATTTTAAAAACCTATTAGCTGACTGATCTCCCCAGATACTCGTTATTGGCATATGCTATCGGGTTAATTTGCGCTCTCCAGAGCATAAGGAGTTCCTAAATGCCATCAGTGTTATAATGCCAATTTGTTATGACACAATCCCATAAAACCCAGTATGTCAAGCGTAAACTGACTCGGAAGTCGCTTTGGAAGCGCCCCTGGTTTTACTTGCTATTAGTCCTGGCAGTAGTTTTGCTTGCTATCGGGCTGTACCAGATCCCCGCCATCCAGGATAAAGCCTACTTTTATGTGGCTTCTGCACGGGCGGATATTGCTTACTTCTTCAACCCGCCTGCCAAGCAGGCTTTCAGCCCAAGCGGAAACAACACCCTGGAACCGGAGGTGGTTTCCAGCCTGACCGCTATGGCACCAACCGTTACCGCAACCCTTGTGCCTACGCAGACCCCCACACCTCTGCCTACCAAACAGGATACTCCCACTCCCACTCTAACGCTCACTCCCACGCTGACGCCGACCCCGGTCCCCGGCGCGGTGAAGCTTACCGGCATCCAACTTGAGCTGCAGCGCTTCAACAACTGTGGACCCACCAACCTTGCCATGGCTTTGTCCTATTGGGGCTGGGAAGGCGATCAGTTCGTGACGGAAGATGTGCTTAAACCTCGCCGAGAGGACCGCAACGTCATGCCATATGAAATGTTGGATTATGTACAGACTGAAACCAATCTGCTGGGGGTGCTGCGCTATGGTGGCGATCTTGACATGGTTAAAAAGTTCGTGGCAGCCGGCTTCCCCGTTCTGATTGAGCGCGGCTATAAAGCACCCAAGGAAGGCTGGATGGGGCATTACGGCATCATCTACGCTTACGACGACGAAAAGGGCGAGGTGCGCATCCCTGACTCTTACCTGGGGGATATAAGTCTCAAATACGAAAATATCCAGATGTATTGGAATCAGTTTGACGGCATCTATTTGGTGATCTATCCGCCAGAGCGGGAACAAGAAGTTTTAGACATCCTGGGTCCACAGGCAGACCGAGACTACAATTTGCAGTATGCACTCGACCAGGTAACCGAGCGTATTAAGCTCGAAGAAGGGCGCGAACTCTTTTTCGCCTGGTACAGTCAGGGCTCCATCTTGGTGGAAATGAACGATTATTATGGAGCCGCGAAGGCTTTTGACCAGGCTTGGGTGGTATACGACGAGCTACCTTACGACCAACGTCCCTGGCGGATTACCTGGTATCAGACTGGACCTTATTTTGCTTATTACTACACAGGGCGCTACCAGGACGTGTTGGACCTTGCCAACCAGACCCTCTATATTACTCCCGAAGATGCCCTTCCCGAAACCTGGGTTTGGCGTGGAAGAGCTAATGTGATGTTGGGCAATCGGGAAACTGCCATTGCAGATTTCAGGCGGGCTTTGGAATGGCACCCGGGTTGGTGGGTGGCACTGGATGAACTGCAAGCCCTTGGTATTTATGAATAGCATTCATTCCCGTTCTGGCTTGATATAATTCCCCCATGGTAAAAATACTTCATTTCGCAGACGCCCATATTGACATTGCCAAATTTGGGCAGCATGATCCAAATACGGGCTTGCCCATCCGTGTGATGGATTTTCTTAAATCTCTAGATACTATAGTTGATACCGCCGTCCGGGAGAAAGTGGATCTGGTCATCTTTGCCGGGGACGCTTACAAAGAACCTTCGCCGGCACCAACCTTCCAGCGGGAGTGGGGCAAGCGCATTATGCGCCTTTCCCAGGCTGCCATTCCAACCATCCTGCTGACCGGAAATCACGATATCACGCCTTCTCACCTGCGCGCCCATGCCATCCAGGAATTCGACACTCTGAAAGTGCCGTATGTGCATGTTGTCCATCAACCGGTGCTGCTCAGTCCGCAAGACCTGGATAATGTGCCAGTGCAGGTGATTGCCCTGCCGTGGGTGACTCGCTCAGGTATCCTGGCTGGCAAGGTGAACGGTGGGGAAGCACAGCCCGATGATGCAGCCGCGCTCCTCGAGGAAGCAATAAATGAGATCATCGCTGATTTCAAACGCGACCTCGATCCGGACCTGCCGGTTATTCTGGCCGCGCACGCCTCCATCAGCGGGGCGGTTACCGGAAATGAACAACTGATTAAGATTGGCAAGGACGTGCAGTTGCAGCCGGGTTTGGTGCGCGATCCACGCTTTGATTATGTTGCCCTGGGGCACATTCATCGTTACCAAAACCTGAACGAAGGCCGTCATCCGCCAGTGATCTATCCTGGCTCCATTGAACGGGTAGATTTTAACGAAACTAACGAAGACAAAAGCTTTATCGTGGCAGAAGTCTCTAAGGGTCACACCGATTACAGCAGGCGAATACTTAATACCCGAGCTTATTTTGACCGGTTTGTCACTCTGGAGGATGGGCAGGGAGTGTCTGAAAAATTGTTGGCAGCCCTGCCATCAGAAGAGGAAATGCAAGACGCCATGGTAAAGCTGACCATCATCTATCCAAAGGACCTGGAGCCCTTGATTGATGAAGCTGAGTTAAGGCAAAAAGCACACTTGGCGTTTGGATTCTTCCTGGCAAAGAAAACAAATGACTCTGCCAGGTCGCGCCTGCCGGAAGGACAGCTAACCAGTACGATGACCCCGGTGGAACTGCTGGAAATTTACTGGAAAGAAAGCCACGTAGAGGCCTCTGAACAGCAAGACCTGGAAGAGCTGGCTACCCGGATCATCAGCGATGTCAATAGCGGTAAATAGCTAAAAGGGTTTGTGCTGCGTCTATGGGCTTTGATGACTTCGTTTTGGCTGAAGTGTCATTGCGAGCCTTCGGCGAAGCAATCTTTCCTTTTGGATAGAGGCTACTACAAGTCAGGCATGTGTACAGTACCTGAGCTGTCACAGGGTGACAAGCTCTACAAGGCTGGGTTTAACCAGCAACGCTAACCGTATCGCTTGTTTGGATTTTCAGCTAAACCCAACAATAACTCTCCAGCTTTGATGGGACGCACAGAAGACGTGAGTTTTGCCTTCAGCCCTTTCTATACAAATGGGATCTGCACGTATTCTGATCGGGTACAGGTTGGTGAATCGATCTTTGGCACAGAAATGTTTTCTGTCCAAATCCCAAATTTTTTCTTGCTCGAACTATAAATGGACCCCTTGGCTGCACCCGTATTCCGAATGCACAATCGCCAGCCAAGCATCCCACGCGGCTGGCAGGTATGCCGTAGCATACACGATCTGGGTTCTCCCCCAAAATAGTATCAGGCACTTGTTAAATCTTTAAGAATGTGCGTACACCCGGTACCTCAGACGTTCCGAATGGCGTCCAGCATCTTCGCTAAGCGGGCAGTCTCACGCACGTCATGCACCCGCACGATATCCGCACCATGCAGAATCCCGTAAGCATTGGCGGCCAGGCTGCCCTCCAAACGCTCTCCGGGGGGCAGGTCCAAGGTATAACCAATGAAAGACTTACGCGAAACTCCCAGCAAAATCGGGAAGCCCAAGTCAGTCAGCTGATCCAAGTTTTGGAGCAACTGCAGGTTCTGCCGGGTAGTCTTGCCAAATCCGATGCCAGGATCCAGGATAATGGCATCATCTGTCACGCCAGCATTTTTAGCGATCTCTACCGAGTCAAGCAGTCCCCGCTTGACTTCCTCCAGAATATCCCGATATGCCACATCCACATAACGACCACCCAGGCTTGGGGAACTCTCGGTCTGGTACGGGGTGGCGCGATTGTGCATCAATACCGCAGTGGCTCCGAACTGCGCCACTACTGAAGCCATTTCCGGATCCATTCTGAAGCCCCACACATCGTTGATAATCTGTACTCCGGCTTTTAAACAGGCTTCCGCCACACTTGCCTTGTAGGTATCCACCGAAAGCAGCGCATCCGGGAACTGAACAACCAGGCTTTCAAGTACCGGCAAAAGCCGCTCCATCTCTTCTTCCGCACTGACCGGCAGGGCAGCGGGTCGGGTGGACTCAGCGCCCAGGTCCAGGATATCTGCGCCATCCCGCAGAAATTGCCGGGCTTGTTCAAGAGCGGCATGGATGGGATCAGCCTGCTGCAGAATGCCATCCCCAGAAAAACTGTCGCTGGTCAGGTTGATAATCCCCATGACATAAGTCTGAGTGCCTAAATTGGGCAGCAAACGGTTTTTCATGTAATTCTCCTCATGGCAGAGTCGGGCGAGCTTCAGCATACAATTCAACCCGGTCTATGGTTGGCCCTAAACTGTAAATATTCAAAGAAAATGGAATGTTCAGGTCGGTAGGAATGGGGGTTTGAGCTTCCCAGCGGCGGATACCGACCACCCGGCCGTCTGGTGCATAGGCAACAGCCAGCACCCACACTGAACTGGCTGATTCGTCGGGGTCAGAAAGGTTGACTTCACCACTGATATTAGCGGAAAGTTTATCAGCCGCCATAGTGGTGCTGAAGGTCGAAATTTGTACCTCCAGATAGCGGTTATCCTCTTCCGGAACTGGCAGGCTGAAGTCGATCATTGCGGATGCGCTAAAATCCTGCGGGGTCGGCGCCTGGAAGTAGGTGATTAAAGGCAGGCTTTGCCTGGCAGGAAGAATATTGAGGGGCAGAATAGCTGTCTGGGAGAGTGAATAATCGGATTGATTATCCTTCAGCGATACTATCACCGAGAGGTTTTCCAGCGGCTTTTCGCTGGCATTAGTCACCAGCACAAAACAAGTTATGCCATCTGAGCTATCCCTGTAGCAGTCGGTCTGGGGACCGTTGGTGATGGTGTCAGTTGGGGCAGGGGTCTCAAGGGCTTCCGGTGTAGCCGTAGGGGTTGGTCCGACGGTGGGTGTGATTGGGATCAGGAGCACCGTACCCACCCCCATTGCGTAGGGGTTGACGCTCGGGTTGGCAGTCCGAAGCGCTTCCAGGCTGATGCCATAGCGCAGGGAGATCCCAAACATATCATCCTCATCCTGGATGGCGTAATAAACCGGCGTCGCTGTGTCTGTAGGCGTTGGAGTCAGGCTGGCGGTTACATAATTAGTGGGGTAAGGGCTGGGTGTGAGTGTATCCGAAGGATACGGGCGCAGAGTACCAATCAACGCAGGTTCAGGTGTACTGCTTGGGGCAGCCGGCGAGGTGCAAGCCGACAGGCAAATTGCTGCCAGCAGGGCAAGGATGAAGAAGGGGGTGGCTTTCATTTCCGCATTATACCAGCCCTGACCAACAGACGCAGGTCATCCGAGGTTTATGTATGAGTTGTGTCAATATCGGTGTACAAAACTTGAATCGCGGATTCTGTGGTACTATAATTGCTTGTAACTAATGGAGTAATGAGAAATGCCTATCTATACTTACCAATGCGAGAGCTGCGGTGTTCGCTTTGACCAATATCAAAAATTTTCTGATGAACCCCTGACGATCTGTCCGGAATGTAATGAGGTTGCCCTGCGCAAAATCTATCAACCGGTTGGGATTGTCTTCAAGGGCAAAGGTTTTTATTCCACCGACAATCGTTCGCCATCTGGCCAGACCACCGGTCACATCAAACATGAAGGTGATGATAACCTCAAGTCGGAACAGACCGAGCATAAACCCGAGGTAACAACCCCAAAGGTTGAACCAACCGCGAAACCTGAACCAGCAAAAACTGCCAGTTAGGCAGTTTTTTATTTACGGGGGTACAGGAAATGCCGCGCACCTTTTATAATTTAATTCCAGAATATACCATAAAGTATTGCCGGACGTCTTCCATAACAAGAAATGAGCAGACTTGCGTAAAGGTTTTACTCTCCAGGTATGTTTCTGCCCGATTCCGTCGTGCCATCATTTCAGGAGCCATCGGTCTGGCTTTGTCTATCTGGCAAAAGGTGCACCCTTTCTTGAGTGCACCTTACATAAAACTCAATTTCTCGAAATATTGACAAAAACCACTGGCTGGCGTTTGGTCTCATCATAAATTTGAGACTTAGCCAGACCTAAAATATCTTTTTGCAGGTTGCCATTGGAATGTTTGGCTATCTTCCGAATCCTGCGGCGGAGTTCTGCAAACAATTCCTCAGATTCTCCCTGTGCCATAAAACCGCGACTGATGATCTCGGTTTCTTCCAAATCACCGCTGGATTTATCCATGGTGAGATTGAGCAGCACCATACCATCCTGACTGAGAGCCTCACGTTCGCGCATGATCGAGCGATCCACATCGCCCACACCCGTTCCATCCACAAAGACGTATCCACCCGGAATACGCTCGCCCAGTTTCATTTCACCATGGGTAAATTCAATCACACGTCCATTTTCTACCATGGCAATTTGGCGTTCGTCCATGCCCACTTCCAACCCGAGCTTGGCGTGCTGTTTAAGCATACGCAGCTCTCCATGAACAGGAATCAGATAGCGCGGGCGGGTCAGGTGCAGCATCAGTTTGATCTCTTCCTGGCTGGCATGCCCTGAGACGTGCACTGGTGCGATGGCTTCATAGATAACGTCCGCATCCTGTTCCATCAGACGATTGACGGCATGATAGACCAATTCTTCGTTGCCGGGGATGGGGTGTGAAGAAAGCACTACCGTATCGCCGGCTTTGATATCAAAGCGTTTGTTGCTGCCGTTGGCAAGCCGGCCCAAAATTGAGGTCGGCTCACCTTGCGAGCCGGTCACCAACAAAACAACCTGGCTGTCAGGCATCTGCAAGGCTGTATCCACCGACACCACCACGTCCTCATCGAAGTCAATGTAACCCAATTGTTTGGCAATTTTGACATTTTCGGTCATGCTTAGACCCACGAAAGATACTTTTCGGTTAAATTTTATGGCAGTACTGATGACCTGCTGCATGCGGGAGATCAGCGAGGCAAAGGTGGCGATGATAATCCTGCCCTTGGCATTCTGAAAAACCTTGTCAAAAGCCGCATCAATTACCTTTTCAGAAGGCGTCCAGCCTGGACGTTCGGCGTTGGTAGAGTCAGAAAGCAGCGCCAGCACTCCCTTTTGGGCAAACTCAGCCAACTTGGCATAATCGGTCGGCCAGTTGTCCACTGGCGTGTGGTCAAACTTGTAATCCCCAGTGTGGACGATCAGCCCGGCAGGTGTTTCGATACCCAACCCGACCCCATCCGGTATTGAGTGGCAAACATGAAAAAAATTCACCTTGAAGGGACCAATTTGGACTGATTCGCCTGCCTTGACCGTCTGCAAATTAGCAGACTTGTCAAAACCACGCCGGGCGAGTTTGGCGCCAATTATTCCCAAGGTCAGCGGGGTGCCGTAAACAGGTGCGTCCACACTCTCCAACAGGTGGCCAATAGCTCCGGTATGGTCTTCGTGACCATGCGTGATGACGATGCCGCGCACCTTGTCGGCCCTTTGTTTGACGTATTCAAAATCAGGGATGATGTAATCGATCCCGATCATATCGTTGTCTGGGAACATCATGCCAGCGTCCACGATCAGGATTTCCCCGTCGTATTCGTAAACCGTCATGTTTTTCCCGACTTCGCCCACCCCCCCCAGGGGGATGATGCGTAATGTTTTAGATTTCATAGTATTTTCCTTTTATTCTTTCCGGAACAAACCGGATTTATAAGTTCTGTATTAAGAGATTAAATAATAAATCCCCGCCAATTTCAGCCGGCTGGGGACTTTGTGCATAATGAAAACAGGTCGTCGAGAGATAACTATCAATTCACATCCAACAAAAAGCCGCCATGCGGCCAAAGTAACAACAAAAAGTATAACATAGGGCGTGGGTAGAAGTCAAATCGTTTGTTGGCAATGTTGGCAATGTCTTGATGAAAAGCTGGCGATATCATTTATTGGCATATGCGCCATTTTTTCTTGGAGCGCCCCACTGGGGCAGTTCCTCCAAACTGAAGATAGCTTCTTTCAGCGCATCCACCAGTTTGTGCGCGGCGCTCAGCTCCGGCAGTGCAGGCATAGATGTCGTCCAAATCCTAACAGGCGCGGAAGAGAAGTTTTACGGTTTATCTAAAAGTGCCGCCTACATAATGTGGAGAGGGACTTTCTTGCGTCTACCAACTGGCTGTCCGGCGCATACTCGGCATCAACTTCCTCGATGGCGCCAAGCTCCCATTCCTTCAGTATAGCCAGGTAAGTTTAAGTTCTCATAACTGCCAGATCGCTATATCGGTTTTTTGTGATGAAAAACCGGTTCCTTTTTTGGCATGGCAGATATCGGAGATTTCATTGGTATTTCTGAGGTTTGTAATTGGTCTGATTTGTGGCATAAGTTATTAAAAAGTAATTTACACAGTAGTGGGCGAAGGCAAGTGACGAACAATTAAAATTAAGCCGTCACTTGCCTTCCATATCGTTTTAGATGTTCATGGTAGTAAAAAACGCCGCCCTGATTGCGTCACCGACTCTACCCGGTTTCGCGCAGTCACCAATTATACGAACATCATAGTATTTTGCCTGTATAGCTTCAGCCTGCTCCTTTTTAGGTGTCATACCAAAAGAAGTGATTGCAGCGTCAGCCTCGATCAGCATATCGTCCCCTTCCGGTGTCTGAACGAGTACACCATTCGGGAGAAACTCTTTAACTTTATGCCCGGTTAGGATCTTTACACCATGAGAGGGCAAAAGATAATTGAGAGCCTGCTTGTTAAAGAAATTTACATCGTTTGCTATTCCGTTGAGCATTTCGACAAGTGTGACTTCCTTACCTTCCATAGCTAATTCCAAAGCGACATCACAACCGGACAGGCCGCCGCCGGTTACTACAACCCGATTTCCCTTAATTTCTTTTACCCCCAAGTGATGGTCGATCACATCGATGACATTATCTCCGTCAATGCCAGGTATCGATGGGCGCAGCGACTTGCCACCAATAGCCACGATGATGTTGTCTGCTTTTTTGAGTTCAGGTGAATCGGGATTTATTTCGGTGTTGAGACGCACATCCACATTCAATTTTGCAAGCTGAATCTTGTACCAGTCCACCAGTTTTCTAAGCTGCTTCTTGAACTCCGGCGTCGCGACAACCCACAGCAGACCACCTAACTGGTCTGATTTCTCAAACAAAGTGACTTTATGGCCGCGAAGAGCAGCCACCCGTGCTGCTTCCATACCACCACATCCTCCACCTATCACAACAATCTGTTTTGATTTCTCTGCCCGCGTCAACCTATTAAGCCGCTCATTTCCCGCCTCCCCAGCCACAGCACAAGTTACGATCTTATTTCCAAAAACATGTCCAATACAAAATTCATTGCACAAAATGCAGGGTCGAATATCTTCCCTGTGACCATCACGGAGTTTATTTGGCATTTCCACATCCGCCAGCAGTTGCCGCGTGAAGGCTGCAAAATCTGCTTTCCCCTCCCGAAGAGCTGCTTCAGCAGTTTCCGGAGTCAAACTGCCCACCGTAATCACCGGAATCTTTACCACCTCTTTGATTTGACCTACAATATCAACAAGCGGTGCATCCCCAAGGTAATTGGGTGGTGCAGCCCAAAAAATGCTCTCATACGTACCCGCATCACAGTGCAAAGCGGAAATACCCAGTTCCTCCAATCTCTTGGCGATCTGCTGTGATTCTTTTATTTCTCGTCCGCCAGGGAATTTGTGTTCCGCACTGAATCTGAAGATTAAAGGATAATTGGGTCCGACAACCTTGCGTGCTTCCCGAATAATCTCTGCCGTAAAACGCATGCGGCCCTCAAAATCTCCGCCGTACTCATCTGTGCGTTTATTCCAAATGGAGCTCATGAATTGATCCAGTAAGTATCCGGTATGAGCGTGAATCTCTATGGCATCAAAGCCGGCATAAATCGCTCTCTTACAAGCCGCTCCAAAAGCTTTTGTGATCTCATGTATCTCTTCGACTTCCAGCGGGCGGCACAGGATGCTGGGAATCCAGAAAGACGGGATTGCCGACGCTGAAATCGGTGGATTTTCCGGGGTATATATACCAAAATTTTCGCGTCCCATATCCGTTTGGAGCTGGATACATGCTTTGCCCCCATAACTATGAATAGCTTCTACCATTTCGGCCATGCCAGGAATATACTCGTCGGAATGGGCAGAAACCACGAACCCTGCGCGTGGCTCAAGTTTTACCTCCACCTTGTGTCCCTCAAGAATAACCAGGGCAGTACCACCGCGCGCACGTTCTGCATAGTAGTCTATGGTACGCTGTGAATATCGGCCATCTGGTTCACATGAATGGGTACCTGCCGGAGCAAGGACAAACCGGTTCCGCAACACCATGTTGCCAATACGACCAGGTTCGAATAGCTTTGTAAACTCGCTTGACATTTTTATCTCTCCTTTAATCAGTATATGTTTAAAGATGTATTATAAATCATGTTTGTCCCGATAAACATCCCGAAAGTAAATCATCTAGAACGAGAAAGTGTGGAGAGGTCAGGACATGGTTTACACTTTTGAGACAAGTTATTTAAGTTGTAACGGGATCAGTATCCTATGGTTTTTTCTGTCAAAGTTGTCCGAATGGACAATTTTGACAAGAGATTAACGGGTTGTTTACATAATTCTGATATTCTCCGCTTAAATTAAAAGCATAAGAAAAATATAATGGAAATTGGAGGCAAATATGGTAAACATAGTTAGACGATATCCTTACCCAAGAGACCCTTACTCTTTAAGTCGTTACTTTGACCGTTTCTTTGACCCGGACAGCGAACTTGAGGCAATACCTTCAGGGTTCCCGCTGGATGTGGTCGAAAAAGATCAGGAATATCTGGTTCGTGCCAATGTGGCAGGTTTTGAACCAGACCAGATCGAAATCACATATGACAATAATACCCTGACTATCAAGGGCGAAGTCAAAGAAGAAAATGTGGAAGAAAAAGAAGGTAAATACCACTTGCGCGAACGGCGCTATGGCTCTTTCTACCGCAGTATCTCCATCCCGGGCATGGTTGACCAGGGCGAAATCAGTGCAGAGACCGAAAATGGCACTCTGACAGTGCATCTTCCCAAGAAACCGGAAGCCCAGCCCAAGAAAATTGAAGTAAAACCAAAAACGGTTAAAGTCGTTGACGAAAACGCTAAGTAAATTGCGGTTTGGATGAATTAACCAAAAGCTGCCCCTTGAAAGGGGCAACTTTTGCATTATTAATTGTAAGGGGGAAAATGGGTACAGGAATATTTCTATTATTGACCTGCCCGCCCGAAGCAATTCTTTACTAAAAACAGGAAAAGACGCTTACAAAAAAGGTGAATCTGAAGTCTTACATGAATAGTGGTATCAGAGAACTTATTCCAGACCTCTACATGGTAATCCCTGCCCTTTCTGTAAAGAAGTTATAATAACCAAAACGCTCCAATCAGAAAGGAGATTCGGATGGACGACGAAAAGTACCGTGTTCCCCATAAAGGTAAGATCAAACTCAATGATTACGATCCCAATGACTCCAGCCTGTTCGACGGAAACAAAAAGGACGGCAAAGAAGCCCTGCTCAAGCTGAACCAGGAATTGGAAGCCCTGCAGGAACTCCTGTATGCCGAGAGCAAGCACCGCCTTTTGGTCGTCTTGCAAGCCATGGATACTGGCGGCAAGGACGGCGTCATCCGCAGCGTGTTCGAGGGAGTCAATCCGCAGGGGGTCAAGGTAGCATCCTTCAAAACCCCTACTTCAATCGAACTTTCGCATGATTACTTGTGGCGCATCCATGAGCACACCCCCGGCAAAGGCGAGATTGTGATTTTTAACCGCTCGCATTATGAAGACGTCCTGGTAGTACGGGTGCATGAACTGGTCCCCGAAGCAGTTTGGTCCAAGCGCTACCAGCATATAAACGAATTTGAGCGGATGCTGACGGACGAAGGCACCACCATCCTGAAGTTTTTCCTGCATATTGACCTGAAAGAACAAGCCCGACGCTTCCTGGCACGGGTGGAAGACCCTACCAAACAGTGGAAATTCAACCCGGGCGACTTGGATGAACGAGCACGGTGGAATGATTACCAGGAAGCCTATGAAAAAGTCTTGAATCAAACCAGCACCCCCTGGGCGCCCTGGTATGTGATCCCCGGCAACAAAAAATGGTATCGCAACTGGTTGATCTCTAAGATTGTGATAAAAACGCTTAAGGATTTAAAGATGGAATCTCCCGCACCGGCTCAGGATCTTGAAGCTTATCATAAGAAACTGTTAGAAATCACTCTCTCAGATCAGTAAATCAATGACGAATCTGCCAAGCACCACAGTGGAAGCCGTTTTGGGCGGACGACTCCAACGTGATTATCTCCTTCCATACGAAGGCAAGGAACGTTTAAACGTTCTGGGGGGTAACCTGCCTTATGCCGCAGCAGCTTACGCACTATGGGGAGGGCAGGCCGGGTTAGTGGCGCGGGTCAATCCAGATTACCCGTTGGACTGGCTGGATCCATTAGAAAAATTGGGGTTTGACCTAACTGGCATCCTCAAAGTGCAGGAGCCGATCGATTCCAGGCGCTTTACTGCTTACACAGACCCACTGACAATGCATTCTGAAAATCCACTGACCTATTTTGCGGAACGTCAGATTCCCTTCCCTCGGGAGTTGTTGGGGTATGATGGCGGAAATTCCCGTTATTGCAGCAAGTTGGATTATGCCCCCTTTTCCATCCATGTTAATGATATTCCGCGCCCCTATCTGGATGCAACGGCAGCCCACATTTGTCCGATTGATTACCTCTCACATAAGATCATGCCATCTGTTCTAAAAGCCGGCATGATCCAAACCCTGACGATGCGTGCCTCCAGTTGCTATATGGATCCAATTTACTGGGAGGATATCCAGGGACTGATATCAGATCTGACCGCTTTTATGACCACTGAAGCAGATGCCCTGCGGCTTTTCCAGGGTCGTAGTGTTGACTTGTGGGAAATTGCCCAGCATCTGGCAAGTTACGGACCCGAATTCATCCTGATCCATCTGCCGGATGGGGCAGTCTGGTTATATGACCGCCTGGGGCATCAACGTTGGATCGTACCCGCCTATCCCTCCCGCACGGTTGATCCAACCGGAATGCTGGATGCTTTTGACGGCGCTTTTTTACTGAATTACCGCAAGAGTTTTGACGCCTTGGAAGCAGCTCTGTGCGGGAATATAACTGCTTCTCTCTGCGTGGAAGGTTTCGGACCTTACTACCTGCTGGATAGCCTGCCAGGATTAAAGGAAGCCCGCCTGGAAGCCTTGCGCCCGCGTGTAAAAACCATTTAGGGGGGTGGGTATGTTGCGGCAGGCTGGTTGACCAATTCCACTTCGTAGACGGCGGGCCAATTCTTTCCGGTAATGAATAGCCGGTCTCCTTGCGAATCATAAGCAATGCCATTGAGCACATTTTCAGGGTCAGGGGCATTTGCAATCGTTCTCAGGCTGCCACAGTCAATCCACCCCAAAACAGCACCATCCTGTGGGTCGATGCGCACAATCCTATCGCTATACCAGATGTTCGCCCAGATTTCCCCCTTAATGTACTCAAGTTCATTCAGGTGCTCGACTGGTATGCCTTTATCCTCCACTTGGATCGTTCGAATGGTCTGCCTACTTTGCGGATCTAAAAAATAAAGAGCTGCCGTACCATCCGAGAGGATCAGGCTGCTGCCATCCGTGGTCAGCCCCCATCCCTCTGTGGTATAGCTGAAGCTGTCCTTTTGGGTTAAATCTTCCAGATTATAGATAAAACCGGTCTTTTCTTTCCAGGTGAGCTGGTAAAGTTGACCATCCAAGACTGCCAATCCTTCGGCAAAATAGTCATCCACCAACTGGTTTTCCATCAGTACTTTACCGGTGGTGAGTTCCAGTTTACGAAGGCGGGATTGCCCATACAGTCCGTCACTTTCGTAAAGGTAGCCATCCCAGTAGACCAAACCCTGGGTAAAAGAGTGAGCATCGTGCGGGTAGCTTGCCAGCACAGCAATGCTGACCTGACTGTCCAGATCAGGTGGGATGGAATGATACCTGGGTATCCGCTGTCTCATCAACATAAAGAAAGCTACCAGCAGAACGATCACAAGCAGTGGTTTGAAATTAGGGGGCTGTTGACCGGTATCTGGATTTTTTTCTGTATCCTTATTCATGATGTCTCTGCCTTTTACAATGACTATTGTAATGCATTCTGCTTGCGAAAATAAAATCATCGATTGGTAAAAACCCGGGTAAATGCTGTAGCTTGCCGCTTTAAACACCCGCCATGATAGAATGAGGTCTGACCAAATCTGGGAATTGCGGTTTGGTTAACCTACCACAGTACCCCTCACCAAGGAGCCGCTATGACTGAAGTTTTGAATAGATTCTTACGATATGTCAAAATTGATACCCAATCTGCCCGGGAATCTGAAACTTATCCGAGTACTGCCAAACAACTTGATCTGGCACATTTATTGGTGCGGGAATTACAGGAGATTGGGCTGAGCGAGATCAAGCAAGACCAGTATGGTTACGTGACTGCCACCCTGCCCGCCAACATCACTCGGACTGTGCCAGTGGTAGGCTTCCTGGCGCATATGGATACCAGTCCGGATTTGAGCGGAACGGATGTCCGCCCGCAATTGGTTGAAGCCTATGATGGCGTTGAGATCGTTCTGGATGCTCAATCAAACGTGCGGCTCTCCCCAAACCACTTTCCTGATTTGCTGAAATATGTCGGTCAGACCCTGGTTACCACCGATGGCAAAACCCTGCTTGGTGCGGATGATAAAGCCGGCATTGCTGAAATTATGACTGCCATGGCATATCTGCTTGCCCACCCAGAGATTCCCCACGGTAAAGTCAAGGTTGGCTTTACCCCCGACGAAGAAGTCGGTTCAGGGGTAGATTTTTTTGATGTGCCAGGTTTTGGAGCAGATTTTGCCTTCACATTGGACGGCGGGGAGGTGGGCGAACTGGAATATGAAAACTTTAACGCTGCCGGTGCCAAGGTGCTGGTGCACGGTCGCAATGTCCACCCGGGAACTGCCAAGGGTGCCATGCTGAATGCGCTCCTGATTGGCATAGAGTTCAACGAGCTGCTGCCAGTTTTTGAACGACCGGAATTTACTGAAAAGTATGAAGGTTTTTACCATCTGTTTTTAATGGATGGAACGGTAGATTCTGCCCACTTGGAGTACATCATCCGCGACCACGACGAGGCTAAATTCAACCACAAAAAAAAACTGATGCAAGAAGCGGCAGACTATATCAACAAGAAATATGACGAGACAGTCCTCACACTCACTATTACAGACCAATACTACAACATGAAGAAGATGATCGAACCCCATTCGGAGATTCTGGAGATAGCCAAAGCGGCTTATGCAGAAGTTGGGCTGATGCCCAAGATTATTCCTGTACGCGGCGGCACAGATGGCAGCCGGCTTTCTTACATGGGGCTGCCCACGCCCAACATCTTCACCGGCGGGCATAATGCCCATGGACGTTACGAGTTTATACCGGTCAACTCAATGGAAAAGGCTGTCCGTGTGGTAGTTAAAATCGCCGAATTAGTCGCAAGAGAATAATTTCCTCGAGATACTCTTGCTGTATTAAAAAAGCTGCTGTAAAAAAACAGCAGCTTTTTTAGGAATAAAATTAGTTAGAGGCCACAGCCATCAGAACAACCGTCTGAGCAGCCATCAGAGCCGCAGGATTCACATCCGTTTTGCAGTGAGCCAGCTTCCAATTCTTCGGTGCTGGCAGCGCGGATGCCCAAGATGGTTACAGTGAATTGCAGGTCTTTACCAGCCAGAGGATGATTCAGGTCCAACTCGACATTTTCCTCGGTCAGGGCGATGGCGATGCCCGTGAAGATATGCCCTTGGGCATCGCGCAGACGCATGGGTTCGCCTAGTCTGATCTCAAAATTGGGAGGAAAAGACTCACGCGTTACCAGGACAACTGCCTCGTTGTCATACTCGCCATAGGCATCCTTGGCAGGTACTAAAACATCACGGGACTCACCGAGCTCCATGCCAGCCAAGGCATCTTCCAATCCAGAGATGATATTTTGATGGCCATGCAGATACTCCAGCATGTCAGATTCGAGTTCATTGCCGTCCACTACCAAATTGTAAGCCAATTGAACAACGGCATCATTCTGAACAGTATTGAAAAGGGTATCGCTCATTTTTTCTCCAAGTTTTTAGTCTGCTTGGAAAGTTCTTTTCCAAACTGGCTGATTATATCAGAGAAAAAAGATAGAAAAAGGATCTTTTAGCTCTTAGCCTATACAAACCAGATATATTTTCGAAAATTGGCCATGCATTGCAGTTGACAAAATCTTTTTCATCCAATAAAATAAACGCCTATTGAAAAACATTTTCAATAAGGAAAGAACTTGTGAATGAACTGGCAATATACCCTATCTCAAGCAGGATACCGATTATCCGAACCGCGTAGACGTGTCATCCAACTATTGGATGTTAGCAATAAACCTTTGACCCCGCAGGCAATCTACCACACGCTCAAGGAACAGGGCTGCCAGCTTGGGATGGTCAGTGTTTACCGTACCCTCGAACTCCTGTCAAACCTGGGTCTGGCGACGGTTGTATATCAACCAGATGGCAGCGCCGGCTATGTAACTGCTACGCTTGGTCATCATCATCACATTCTGTGCCAGGCCTGCCACAAGACCATCGAATTTTCCGGATCGGAAGACTTAAAAGATCTGATCCAGCGGGTGGAAGCAGAAACCAATTTCCTGGTCAGGGACCATCTGCTGCAACTATATGGGCTCTGCCCGGAATGCCAGCAGACGCTTGCTCAAGCAGAGGATGCGAAATGAAGAAGCATCTGCTCTTCCTGATCACCCTCGTGCTGGTTTTAAGCGCCTGTACCAACCCCACTCCTACTCCAGAAGTTGGTCAACCTAATATCACGGTGAGCATTCTGCCGCAGGTCTATTTTGTGGAAAAAATCGCTGGCGACCTGGTAAATGTGCAAGCTATGGCTGGAACCGGTGATGACCCCCACACGTATGAACCCACTGCTGACCAAATGCGGCTCCTGACTGAATCTGATCTGTATTTAACCATCGGGGTGGAATTTGAAGATGCCTGGCTGCCGCGTTTTATCTCTGCTAATCCGGAAATGCAAGTGGTGGATTCCGCAGCCGGGGTGAAGCGAATTTCAGCTACTTCCAACCACGAAGAACCACATGGTGAAGAGGGGTCTGAAGCAGGTGAACTTGACCCGCACATCTGGCTTTCTCCCCGTTTGGTTAAACAGATCTCCCAAAATACTGCCGATGCGCTAATCGAACTCGATCCGGCCAACACTGAGACCTACCAGTCCAATCTGACGCAGTGGCTTAATGAAATCGACCAAGTAGATGCTGATATTCGAACCCTTTTACAAGACCACAGCCACAATCACTTCATGGTCATTCATCCTGCCTGGGGGTATTTTGCCAAGGAATATGGGCTCGAAATGTTGGCTGTTGAAGCGGAAGGGCAGGAGCCCGGTCCGGAAGAACTGGCTCAATTGCTTGATCTTGCCCAAGCTTACCAGATCAATTATCTGTTCGTGCAAAAAGGCATTAATCTCAAACTGGCTGAATCCATTGCCTCCCAGATTGGTGTACAAAACGTGGTCGAGCTCGATCCCATGGCTAAGGATTGGGTCTCCAACATGCGCTTCATTGCCAGCCGCATTGCCGAAGCGGTAAAGTAAAGAGGGAAATTTTGGAAACTGACACACATGAAGCAGTAATATCCCTGCAGGGAATCTGGGCAAGTTACGAGACGGATACCGTGCTCGAAGATATCAATTTCACCCTGTATAAGCAGGATTATGTGGGCCTGATTGGTCCCAATGGCGGCGGTAAAACCACTCTGATCAAGGTTATTCTGGGTCTTGTCAAACCGTTCCGGGGGAAGATTACCGTATTAGGCGAATCCCCCCAAGCGGGACGCCACTCTGTAGGCTATGTTCCCCAGCTTTTAGCAATAGATAAATCCTTCCCGATCAGCATTTGGGATGTTGTCAGCATGGGACGTCTGATGCCCGGCCTGACCAACCTGCGTCTGACAGACCAAGACAAGCAGATGATCGAAACATCCTTGCGTCAGGTGGACATGTTAGATCTGCGCAAACGGTCGATAAATGAACTCTCCGGAGGACAGCGACAACGGGTCTTCATTGCCCGCGCCCTGGCTGTTGAGCCGGAGATCTTGCTTTTGGATGAACCCGCCGCCAGCGTCGACCCACAAGCCAGCTCCAAACTATATGAACTACTCCAACAACTGAATGAGCGGATTTCCATCCTGCTGATCTCTCACGATATGACGGCCATCTCAGCCTACGTAAAATCCATCGGATGCATCAACCGGCGGCTGGTATATCATCATGAAAAGACGGTCACCCCAGAGATGCTTGAAATTGGCTATGAATGCCCGGTAGACCTGATCGCTCATGGGCTGCCTCACCGGGTTCTATCCGACCACCTTGATGACCAAGAAGGCAAAAATGATTGATTACCTGACCGGTCTGTTATCTTATGAATTCATGCGCAACGCCCTGCTGGCAAGCGTCTTGGTTAGCATTGCCTGCGGGATTATTGGCACGCTGGTGGTGCTCAACCGGATTGTCTCTATCAGCAGCGGCATTGCCCACGCTGCTTATGGCGGGGTTGGGATTGCCTACTACCTGGGCTTTGATCCGGTTTGGGGAGCAATTGGCTTCGGCTTGATTTCCTCCGTAGCTATGGGGTTGGTTCACCGGAATTCCCGCCAGCGCTCGGATACCATCATCGGGGTGATGTGGGCAATTGGGATGGCTATTGGGATCATTTTTGTCAGCCTTAGTCCGGGTTACAAAGCTGATTTGATGAGTTACTTGTTCGGAAGCATCCTGGCAATCTCCAATCAGGATTTATGGTTGATGCTGGCAATTGCGGTCATCGTTGCGCTCTTTGTGAGAGTGTTTTACCGTCCGCTCGTTTCAATTTCCTTTGATGAAACATTTGCAACGGTTCGCAATATTCCGGTCAATTTCATCTACCTGATGATGATCAGCCTGACTGGGCTCACCGTGGTCATCTCCATGAGGGTAGTGGGGCTGATTATGGTGATTGCTTTGTTGACCATTCCACCCGCCATTGCCAACTTGTTTTTTGAGGATATACGCAAGATTATGGGTGTCTCTGTGCTTCTCAGCATGCTTTTTTGCGTCACGGGATTGCTGGTTTCTTATGCGATCAACCTGCCTTCCGGTGCTGTGATCATTCTGGTGGCTGGATTGGCGTATGTGCTGGCTGAGTCGGTCAAGTGGTTACAATTAAAAATAGCAGCGAAAGCAGCCTAAGAGATTCATGTGTTTAGGTTGCGCGAGGAGAGAAAGCTGGCACTTTAGAGTACAATCAAGATAAGACGAAATGGGTATCAAACAGTTTTTTCAGGATGAAGGCTCGGTACGCCTGGGCATGTGGCTCGGACGACATCTTTCGTTGCAAGCCGGCAGGAGTTTGGCTGTTTTTGTAAGTCGGGTTATGGCGAGCAAAAAGAACGGCAAGATGGTGCATAACATCAAAACCAACCAATGGGTCGTTTCCGGTGGCAAGCTTAACGAGGAGGAATTGAAACAGCGTTCAAGGGATGTGCTCCTCAGCATCGACAATTCATTATTTGAGTACTATTACTACTACCAACACATTGAAGAAGTCATGCAGAAAGTTCACTTGTCTCCTGCTATCCAGGAAATGATCACAGATCATAAAGAGAATAATACTTCTCAGATCATTCTCGGACCGCACATCGGCAATTTTGATCTCTTTGGGATGATTTTGGCTAAATTAGGATTAAAACCTTATGTACTTTCCTATCCCAACCCCAATAATGCTTACAAGATGCAGAACCAACTACGTGAAGCTGCAGGTATCAAGATTGCTCCAATTACCTTTAGCACCTACCGCCAAGCTAAACAAGCCTTAAAAGACGGATACTGCCTGGTAACCGGGATTGACCGTCCGGTTGAAATTGATGGGGATTCCAAGTATCGCCCGGCTTTTTTTGGCAGACCGGCAAATGTACCGACCTTTTACGTTCGCTTGGCACTTGATACCGGAGTTCCCGTCAGGGTGGCTTGCGGGATTGCCAAACCGGATCACACCTTTTATTATGACTGCTCCGAACCAATCCAATTTGAAAAGAAGGACAACCTGATTGAAGAAATTGTATCAAATGCTGAAAAAGTATTGACCGTAGCAGAAAATTATATCAAGTCAGAGCCTGAACAATGGGCAATGTTTTACCCGGTTTGGCCAGACGTTCAACCCATATTAAGTAATTCACTTGAGAGGTTTATATGAAAAAAAAAGATGGAAAAATGAAACGAAAGAACGATATATTACTTGGCCCGGTAGAGCGTCCAACTCTTCAATGGCTGGCAAAGCACATGCCTAATTGGGTAACCTCCGATACCATGACTTTAACTGGAATATTTGCTTCCATCCTGGTGCTATTCAGTTTTATCATGGCTGGCCAGGGCGACGAACTCCGTCATAATCCTTGGTTGCTGGTCGCCAGCTTTGGTTTATTCTTGAACTGGTTTGGTGATAGCTTGGATGGAACCTTGGCGCGATACCGCCACATGGAAAGACCCCGTTATGGCTATTTTGTCGATCATTCTGTGGATGGCTTTTCTGTGGCTGCCATCTTCCTGGGCTATGGTTTTTCGGGGCTTGCCAGGTTGGATGTCGCTGCCATAGGCGCAATCAGCTACCTGCTGGTGATGATCACAGTCTACCTGAAAACACATGTGACTGGCGTGTTCGAGATGACCACCATAAAACTTGGACCTACTGAAATCCGCATTATAGGGATTACCTATAATCTGATTGTGTACTTTGCCGGCATGGGTACTGTTCAACTGCCTGGAATTCTGGGAGAACAGACCATTGGCACGGTTGCCTTCGCAGCTATTGCGCTGATTTTGTTTAGCTATTATGTAGTGGAAACGATTCGGGTAAGTCTGCATTTGGCGTTATCGGATGGCAGGCGGCTTGATAAAAGGCTGGAAAAAGAAGCTAAAAAGGCTGAAAAAGAAGCCAAAAGGGCTGAAAAAGAACAAAGAAAGCTTTCTAAGAGTAAAGAGATGGCCGGAGTGAAGAACTCCCCTACTCTTATCTGATTGTAAAGAACAATAAAAAAAACTGTCTGAAATTTGAGACAGTTTTTTTATTTAAGGGAATATCACGAACGATTTCGAGCTGCGTGGACCACCGGTGCCAGGGCTTCCAACTCAGGTAGCCGGCTGCACAACTGCGAGGGTAGCAGTTTGGGTAACTGAGATTCATCCAGGTTGGCGATCTGGGCAAGAACTACCCTGGCAGGAGCCAGGAAGTAATCATCTATCAGACAGCCTGGGTAGCCGACAATAATCATTTCCGGTCGTAAAAGGGTGGTCAGGCAGGTAAGACCTCCGCCTAACCGTTCTCCGGCTTCCTGAAAGATTTCCCTGGCAAATGGATCGCCAGAGTGAGCGTCTTGAATGATTTGCATCAGGTCAATATTCTGTTCCCAATGGTTGGGATGCCTTATCTTGGCAAGTTCAAGTAAGCCGTGGCTGTTGACATATTCATCGAGAAACACCGGACTTCCCAAGCCAGTTGGATCACCCGCCACCAGCGGAAAGTTGCCAATCTGGCCCGAAGTGCCGCCAGAATTACAATATAGTTTTCCATCGGTAAGGATGCCAACGCGCAGGCGGGGGCTCATACTCACAAAGACCAAGTTGCGGATGTTTTGGGCTGACCCAAAATAATACTCTGCCAGCGCACCAGCATTGGCTTTCTGCTCGATGAAAACGGGAAGATTAAAGCGTAGAGCAAGCTGGGACCGCAGTGGTACCGCTTTCCAATTCGGAAAATCCGAGGCAGAGCCTAATATACCGGTATCATTATCATAGTTACCGGAAATAGCCACTGAGAGTTGATCTGGAACAGGCAAGTGCTGGGCTTTGGTCAGATTGAGCAATTTGTCAGCCTGAACTGTAATGAGTTCCAGGATGGCTTCAAAACTTTCCCGATTGGGTGTTGGTACAACAAGACGTTCATACACTAACCCTGTCAGGCTGGCGTAAACCAGTAGTATTCTTTCACCATCAATATTCATCCCTAGCACATTGTTTGTGGATTGCATTTGGGCAGGTTTTTCTGAACGCGGCATAGTTACCCCTGATTATAAACCGTAAGGTTACAGACAACAGATAAAATCACAGATCGTCAATGCTCAGCCATAGAGGGTGTAATATTATTGAGGCTAAGTGAAATGTCCTACTAGTCAGCACAGAAATCAGTGGGGGGACGCAATAATTGTTTTTACAATTTCTCGATACTCAGCAACAAAACTGGAACATTACCTCAACTTAAACGGACAACCAACTTTTTCTTCCTGGAAGAACGAAGTGCACATTCCAATGGGTGACCCAATTGCCAACCAAGGCAAGATGTTTCGCTGCCCTCAGCATGTCATTCTGCAATAGGATGGGTTGAGCCAGGATTCCATTCGCTCAAAACGTATTGACAGCAGCGAAACCCATCATAACGCCATCCCCCATCGCGAGCCCTTTGGCAGGGCAATCTCTCGTCTGCTGTTAGCTTTTACGGGTATACACCTATCTGCATCGTTGGGTTTCGCTTGCGACAATGCAAGTCATCGGCTCTTCCTACCTGCTCAACACCAACCTATAGAGTCTGAATTTGGGTAACTCTCCGCTTGGTCACAAATCGGCACCAAACAAGATTTATAACAATTTAATCAGTTCACAACCTCACGCTTCCTGTGATCAAGTCTGCTTCCATAATCAGGTAAATTCTCTCCTATGAAATAAAAAAATCCCCAGGGAAATACCCTGGGGGATCAATAAAGATAAAAGAAATCTCATCCCTTACCGCGCATGCGTGGGTCAAGAACGTCCCGCATAGCATCGCCAACCAGGTTCCATCCCATCACAAATAAGGTTAGCGTCACACCAGGATAGACCACGATGTACCAATACTGGTCCAGGCTGGTGATCCAGTTGCGGGCAAAGCTCAAGAGCTGCCCCCAGTCGGCGTAGCCAACCTCGGTGCCAATGCCCAGAAAAGAAAGGGCGGCAAAACTAAGCACCACATCGCCAATCCCCAGGGAAGCCAAGACCATGGTTGGGAAAATGGCATTGGGGAGAATGTGCTTGAACAAAATTCGTCCATTTTTAACACCAGAAGCATGGGCAGCCAGCACAAAATCCCGTTCCTTGATGGAGAGGATGTCTGAACGGATAACGCGGGCATACCCCATCCAGCCAAAAGAGATCATGGCAATCAACGGCGGGAGCAGGCTCCTGCCTAAAAGCGGCGTCAAAACCGCTGAAAAGATTAATGCCATCATGATATACGGCAGGGTCATAAAGATATCCGTAATCCTCATGATCAGGTTATCCACCCACCCCCCATAATAAGCCGCGACCGAACCAAGAATGACGCCGATCAATACTGTGGAGACCACAACAATGATACCGGTCTTGAAAGCAGTTCGGGTGCCCCATACGATTCCATAGAATATGTCATATTGGCCCTGGGCGGTGCCCATCAGATGGACCCATTCATCGTTCCCCGTGACTGCCTTGTACCAGAAGGGGATTTCAGGTACATTTTTTTTCCAAGGCGACCCTGGAGCCTTTGGCTCGCCAACAAATCCATCTCGCGGAATTTTATACGGATCATTATTGACTGGAGGCGCAATTACAGGGGCAAAGATTGCGATCAGAACAAAAAACAAGATGAGGATAAACCCAACAACGGATGCCGGGGTCTTAAACAAACCCTTAATGATTCGATAATTATCTGGACCAAGAGTTTTTTCCCACCAGCCGATTTTTCGATCGGAATGCGCTTCGGCAAGCAGCCTGTTGTCCCCGGTTGGGGTTGAGTTATTTTCAGTCATGAATACTCCTTAAGCCAGTCGTACGCGCGGGTCAATAAATGCGTAAATGATATCAACTATCAGGTTGGAAATAATCAGGATAGTCCCTGTAAAAATAGCCAGTCCCAAGACAGTCACTACGTCCAGTTGTGAGGCTGCATCCGCCGCTGCCTTGCCAATCCCGGGGTAGTTAAAGACCGTTTCGGTGATAACAACACCGCCCAACAAGTTGACAATGCTGGAGCCGGCCATGGTAACCACGGGTAACATGGCATTTGGTCTGGCGTGATGGTTGATCACATCATTTTCCTTTAATCCCTTAGCGCGGGCAGTAACAACATAATCCTGCCGCAGTGTTTCGAGCATTGAGGATCGTGTAACCCGCACAAAGGTAGCCCAGTTAATGTAGGAGAGGGTGATGATCGGCATGATCATATGACGCAAGGCGTCCCACAAAATGTCGAAGCGCAGATTCAAAATGGCATCAATGGTGAGCAAATGCGTGTATTGTTTGAATTCACCGGAGTAGATCAATGTGCTGACCCAATCCGACATTTTTCCTGGCATAAACCAACCCAATTTGGCATAAAAAAGCATCAATAATAACAAGCCAAATACAAATGTCGGAAAGGAAGTACCGATAATACTATAGACGCGAGCTGCCTGGTCGATAAATTTGTTTTGATTGACCGCAGCTTTCACCCCAAGCCAAATACCAACTGAGAGCATGGGATAGACTGTCCACAGTGCCAGATCGACCGTATTGGGGAAACGTTCCTTGACAATATCGATAACAGGCTGAGAAGCAGTGCGGGAATAACCAAAATCACCGTAAATTATGCCCCCTTCACGCTCCCCTGTGACTGGATCCTTTACGCCGGTCAGCCAGCGCCAGTACTGGGTGAAGAATGGTTCATCCAAGCCATACTTACGGATCACACCATCAATCTGTTTTTCGTTCTTGGGGAAATCCTTGACATATAGAGCCGATCGTTCAACTGGTCCCAATAATTGGAGCATCCCAAAAATAATTAAGGTGACTCCAAGCAACAAGATTGGAACCATCAGCAATCGGCGAATTATGTAGTTGGTCATACTTTACCTCTCACTTCTTTTTGCCTTTCGGGACGGACACAAATTGATTTGTGTTCATTCCGAAGGGTAAAACCTTCTGGGTTATGCGGGAGCCTTGAAAGGCTCCCGCATTTCTTTTGAATTACTTCTCTCAATCTTACTGAATCAAGAAGTTGAACAGAATCACGTCCTGCTGCAAGCCTGGGCGTCCGAAGTACAGGCGCAGAGGCTGGTCATTGGCAGTGTCGCAGATTTCAAAGCGATCAATTCCAAGCTTGGTGGTGTCTACCGAGCAAACCGGAACAGACTCCTGGTAAGTATTGGTTTCGGCGTCGTAGACTACAATTTCGCCGACCATGGGATCAACCTGGGCGCGCTGATCAACTGGTACATCCATGAAGTCAACGTCTCCCGCCTGGAGCATCGCAAAGCGGGTGCCAAATTCAGGAATGAGCTTGATGGCAACCGTTGCAACCTTGGCAGGTTCGCCCCAATAGCCATCAAAGGCGGTCAAAACGATTTCCTGGCCCTGGGTCCAGTGATCCAGTTTGTAGGCACCGGTACCATTGGCAATGGCGGTGAAGGGATCTTCAGCCGAGGTCATGCCATAGGTATTCTGCCAGGTATCGCAGCTACCATCCCAGCCACCGTTCTCAACAACCCATTCCTGATCCATGACGGAACCCCAGCCATTGGCAAGAGTGGGCAGGAAAGGACCCCAAGCCTGGGCCAAGGTCAAAGTAACAGTACCAGCTTCGTCATCAGCCACGATCTTGGATTTGACCGTTTCACAGGCAGCAACAAGTTTGGCAGGATCAGCGACAACCAAACCTTCACGGTTGTCAGCTAACTCACCGGTGTCGTCGACGAGCAAGGTGATGTCATCCACGCCAACACCGAAGAAGGGCTCAGCCAGCAGCCACTGCGGGGAAGAATAACCACCCTGCAAAAGACCGCGCTGAAGTGAATAAGCCACATCGGATGGGGTCAGATCTCCACCTTCATGGAACTTGACACCCTGGCGGATATTGAAGGTCCAGACAGTGCCGTCTTCTGACACGGTCCAGTCTTCAGCGAGCTGACCAACGAATTTATCGGTAGCAGCACCATCATAGAAAACCAGGGTTTCGTAGACATTCTGGATTATTTCACCGCTGGCAGTATCATAGCTGAGAGCTGGATCAAGAGTGTCAATCTCGCCGATGCTGGCATAGGTCAGGGTATCAGGATTCGGGGCACCTTCAGCTTTGGAAATAGTCTTGTAATAGATATTAGAGAAAATTGGATTCATAATACGACCAGAAACCCATTTTTGTTCATATCCATGGGAAGTAGCCAATACGATCGGGATTCCAGGGACCTGGTCATAATAGAGCTGATTAAATTCCTGATAAACCACATGCCTTTCGGCAGGATCGACCAGGGAAACACCTTCATCAAGCAATTCCTTAAATTGAGCCTTCAGGTCATCGGGCATATTCTGACGAGCGCCATAGGTACCGGTAGTGTACGGTTGATACCAGTTGTGGGCGTCATGAATATCTTCCAACCAACCAGCAGTCATGATCGGGATTTTGTGAGCGCGCTGGGCAGCCAGGTAGGCAGGCCAGGGCAGACCAAGAACCTCAACGCTGAATTTTTCATTGACTTCAGCGAGATTGGCTTGCATAATCTCAGCCATGATTTGACGGGTGGTGTTGCCGGTGTTGTAGAGCATCTGGAGGCGGAAACCCATCTCCCAGACATCATCGGGATCTTCGCCAGCGGGGATGCCATCTTTATCTACATCAGCCAGTTTGAATTCTTCGGCTGATTTTTCCAGATCCATAGAGTAATATGGAGCTTCAGTATCGTAGCCAGGCATGCCAGGCAGGGAAAGAACCTTGGATTGAACAGCTTCACCTTGGTAAACTTCATTGATGATGGTGTCCCAGTCGAAGGCATAAGCAAAAGCCTTGCGAATGTGAATGTCATCAAAGAAGGTAGGGGGAATGCCATTACCATCCAGTTTATTAGAACCGAGGTATGGGTTCTCAGTTACCTCTTCAACCACCGGTTCTTCAGTCGCCACCTCAGTTGGTACTTCGGTAGCAGCCTCTGTTTCCTCGGTCACAGGTGTTTCCGTAGCGGTAGTGGCGCAAGCTGACAAGGTCAGGCTTGCAACCAGTACCAAAGCAATAAACAAATATATTTTACGCATTGTATTCTCCTCCTTGAGAGAATTGGTTTACTAATTTTACAGACAACAACATACCACTAAACAGTGACTTGATCTACCACCTCCTCTGAAAATGTATTTTGTTTTACTTTGAAACAAGCCGCGAAATGCCCCGGGATAATTTCACGAAATTCCGGCTGCGATTTTGCACAATTTTCATCGGCAATTGGGCAGCGGGTTCGGAAACGGCACCCTGAAGGTGGATTGACAGGAGAGGGAACATCCCCCTCAAGGATAATCCGATTGCGCGTCTCGTAAAAAGCGGGGTCCGGAATTGGTATTGAAGAAAGCAACGCTTTAGTATAGGGGTGCAGGGGATTATCATAAATCTCGTTGCGATCAGCCAGTTCAACAATAATGCCCAAATACATAACGGCTACACGGTCACTGATATGTCTGACCATGGAAAGGTCATGGGCAATAAAAAGATAGGTAAGCCCCAAATCTCTTTGGAGGTCTTCCAAAAGATTGACCACCTGGGCTTGGATTGAGACATCCAATGCGGAAATGGGCTCATCGCAGACAATAAAGGATGGATTCATTGCCAGGGCGCGGGCAACGCCGATTCGCTGCCGCTGCCCGCCCGAGAATTCATGCGGGTAACGGGAGGCATAATCCGGATCCAATCTGACCAGCCCGAGCAATTCCTTCACGCGCTTATCAATTTCCTTGCCGCTGGCTTCACCAAATGCCATCATTGGTTCACCGACGATATCCCGCACGGTCATCCGGGGGTTCAGACTGGCATAAGGGTCCTGGAAGATCATCTGGATATCTTTGCGCATCAAACGCATCGGTTCAGGTTTCAGACTAGCCAGGTCCACATCCTTAAAATAAACATGACCGGAGGTTGGTTTATAAAGTTGAAGGATGGTCCGACCGACAGTGGTTTTGCCACAGCCCGATTCTCCTACCAGACCGAGTGTTTCACCCTTCTTGATGTTGAACGAGACCCCATCAACAGCGCGAACAGCACCTACCTGGCGGCGAATGACCCCCCGATAAATCGGGAAGTGCATCACCAAGTCTTCAACTCTAAGTAGAATTTCGTTATTATTTTCCATTAACGCTCACTTCCGGTATTAGTATCAACCCAACAGGCAACCCTGTGTTTGTTCCCGATATCTTCCAGCAATGGGTTTTCATGCCAGCAGTGTTCTTTTACAAATGTGCAGCGTGGAGAAAACGGGCAGGAATGTGGCGTCTGATAAAGTACAGGCGGCATGCCTTCAATGGAATACAAGCGCCTGCGGCCCTTCTTTTGAATTTGCGGCAGGCTGCTGATCAAACCAATCGTATAGGGATGCGATGGATTGGCATAGAGTTCGTACACGGGAGCTTCCTCAATGATGAAACCGCCGTACATGACCGCCACACGCTGGGCAATGCTTGCAACCACTCCAAGGTCATGGGTGATCCAGATGATCGACATGCCGATTTCTTCGCGCAAGCGGATGACCAGGTCTACAATCTGAGCCTGGATGGTTACATCCAGGGCAGTGGTGGGCTCATCAGCGATCAGGATTTGTGGTACACACGAAAGAGCCATCGCAATCATCACGCGCTGGCGCATACCCCCGGAATATTGATGGGGATAATCCTTCAAGCGGTCAGCAGCTCTTGGAATGCCGACAGATTCCAGTAATTCAATTGAACGGGTACGGGCTTGTTCCTTGTTAATACCCATATGCAAGAGCAGCGGTTCTTCCATCTGCTTGCCAATGGTCATAACAGGATTCAAAGAGGTCATCGGGTCTTGAAAGATCATACTGATCTGAGCGCCCCGGATATGGCGTATTTCTTCCGGGGTCATGGCGAGGAGATCCTTCCCTTTGAAAAAAGCTTTGCCTGCCACGATCTTACCAGGAGGAGATTGAACCAAACGCAAAATAGAAAGCATTGTGACACTTTTCCCACAACCGCTTTCTCCTACGACTCCTAAAGTTTCACCCTGATCCAAGGTGAACGAAACTCCATTGACTGCGTGAACTATTCCTTCTGGTGTTTTAAACTGCGTTTCGAGCCCCTGTACATTTAGTAATTGATCAGCCATCTATAAGCCCTTCTTACCTTATTGTCCAAATCCACAGACTTACCAATTCAAAAAAGACAATAAATTAAAAATGTATATACCTCGTATTTTAAGATACACTTATACTATTATAACGCGTATTTTAATATTTAATCAGGATTAATTGAAAATAGGTGATTGAAAATCCGGGGAATTCCAGTCAAGAGCTGAGAAATATAGCTTTAAAGACAAATCCGGTACAGGATCGCATCTGGTCGGTTGTGAATAGATGGTAGTGCATCTCACCCAGGTTCCCCCAAAGTCTACCAGCATGTCCATTTGCCCCAATGTGGAGTCATAAGCAATAAGCGTCAATTTCCGCGGGTTTTGCACCAGATTTCCCAGGTCTTCCACAACTCTTAGATGCTTGCGCCGTGCGATGGTTTTATCAACTTCTTTACCCTCATTATCCTGGGCAAACTGGAATAATTCGTCCAGAGCCTGTACAGGCTCACGAAAATTCCGATTAAGCATTTCATCTGAAGCAAGACCGGCAACAGCCATAATCAATGCGCAAAATAAGATCATACTAATGAGTCCTCCATTAGATGAGGATGCCATTGCCTGGTCTACCATATGGAATTCGAGAAAGCCACACAGGAGGCAGGGAACACCAACAACGATCATACCAATGACCCTGAACTGGTGAAGGTTTTCAACTGTAGAATAATCAAGAAAATTGCTCAAATTGGGCTGAAAATAGCTGATCATGGCCGGAGTGGCACTGATTAGCAGCCAGATCGTCAGCCAGTTTGCCAATATAGCAAAACCCAACCACAACACCAGGGATACCCAGGTTTTCCCGATCCGGATGGAAAGCCAACCCACCAGACTTCCAGCCAGGGTACAAATAATCAACCCGGGCAGAAATTTCATAAACGGGAAAGCAAGATGCGCATTGGATAACTTAATCGCATCGATTCCCCAGGCGGAGAAGGCAAAAGCAACCCCCGCGACTAATCCAAATATCCATCCGAAACGCTGCCTCTTTTGGTTAAATTGCTTGTTCATTTCTCTATTATATACTTTCTTTAGACACTATTACATTATTTAACAATAAATCTTCTCAATTTGGAGTTCGTGTCAGCAGTCTCCCTTTCCAATTTTACGTAGTTCCCGTGGAATTCTTAATCTGCTTGGACATCTAATGTTTGCTTAAAGTGCTTGACATAATTAATTTGGAGTATATAATTGGACAAGATACGTAAATATGTCCACTAATGTATTTTTTGTCAATTATGTCTGTAATGCGAGGGAATGATGCCTAGAAAAGATGACCGCCGAATCCAAAGAACCAGAAAACTCTTGCGGGAGAGTATGTTGGCATTGATCCTGGAAAAAGGCTACGACGATATCAACATCCAAGATGTCACTGATCGAGCCAATCTGGGACGTGCGACCTTTTATTTGCACTATAAAGAAAAAGACGACCTGGTTGCAGATGTTATACGCCAGTTGTTTGATGATTTTTTAGTAACCGCTCCCCATGCTCTCGATAACCAGTGGAACTTGAAAGATATCAAAGGTATCCAAAAAATGTTTGAGTTTGCCGAGAGTCATTATGACTTCTATCGCATCATGATGATCGGCAAGGGCAGCATTACCAGCTCCAGGCAGCTCCATACTATTCTGCGAGAAAGTATTGCCACTAGTTTGGATCGTGAACTGGCTGCTCTCGGAATGCAGACCACCCTTCCGCACGATTTTCTTGAATCCTACTTAGCCGGTTCTCTGCAAGCCCTGGTGTTCTGGTGGTTGGATAACGACATGCCTTATACCCCCGCTGAGATGGCTCGGATGTACCAGCAAGTCAACAGTAAAAACCGCGCAGATCTTCTTTGCCCGCTGAGTGCAGCCGAATCGCCCGATCCGGTTGTACCTGCTCCGGAAACCAAAAACGACAAAAAAACGCGCCAAGCCAAACCAACCCCCGAAAATCGCCTCCCCAACAAGTCCAACTCCGCACCAAAACCAGCATCGGCTCCTGCCCCGTCCGATCCTATCCTCCCTTCGGACGCCCAGAAGGAAGAACAAAAATGAACATCCTATTTGTCGACCCTGAATTCCCTGATACCTTCTGGAGCTTCAAACACGCTCTGAAATTTGTCAAGAAAAAATCCACCTCACCACCCCTCGGGTTGCTGACCATTGCCGGCATGCTCCCCGAAACCTGGGGGAAACGCCTGGTGGACATGAACGTCAAAGCTCTCAATCCGACAGACATCCAATGGGCAGATCTGGTCTTCATCAGCGCCATGGCTGTACAGCGCCAATCGACGATTTCAGTGATTCACCAGATTAAAGAACAGGGGGAAATCATTATAGCTGGCGGTCCCCTTTTCACCATGGAGAAAGAAGACTTTCCTCAGGTGGATCATCTTATATTAAATGAAGGTGAAATCACCCTGCCCCTGTTCCTGAGCGACCTTGCCCATGGTACTGCAAAGCGGGTCTATGAAACCCAGGACTTTGCCGACATCCGCTTTTCCCCCGTGCCGCTGTGGGAGCTGGTGGATATGAACAGTTACGACTCGATGAGCCTGCAGTACTCCCGTGGCTGCCCCTTCGGCTGTGATTTCTGCAATGTTACCTCCCTGCTCGGTCATAAAATGCGTCTCAAGACCACCGAGCAGTTTATTGCTGAGCTGGATAGTCTCTATCAGCGTGGCTGGCGCCGCAATATCTTCATTGTGGACGACAATTTTATCGGCAATCGCCAGGTGCTCAAAGAAGAACTGCTGCCCGCCCTGATTGAATGGCGCAAAGGCAAAAAAGGCTGCTTGTTCATCACCGAAGCCAGTATCAACCTTTCGGACGATGATCAATTGATTGATCTGATGGTAAAGGCGGGGTTTACCCAGGTTTTCATCGGAATCGAAACACCTGATGAGGAAAGCCTGGCAGAATGCCACAAAAGCCAGAACCGCAATCGGGATTTGGTGAGCAGCGTTCAGAAGCTGCAGAGCCTTGGTCTGCAGGTCATGGGCGGCTTCATTGTCGGGTTCGACAACGACGATGAACGCATTTTTAACCGCCAGATTGAGTTCATCCAAAAGAGTGGCATTGTCACTGCCATGGTTGGCTTGCTCCAGGCACCCACAGGCACGGTGTTATATCAGCGTATGCTGCGCGAGGGACGTCTTTCCAAACAGGCTTACTCCGGTGATAATGTTGATGGTGAAAGCAACATCATCCCGGTCATGAACTCCCAGAAGCTCAAAGAGGGCTACCGTGAGATTCTGGATTCCATTTACTCTGCCAAAACCTACACGGATAGGGTAATCAGCTTTCTAAAGACCTATAACCCCCGCCGGCACGCGGTCACTTTACAGTGGCAGGAGATAATGGCATTGTTTCGCTCCATCTGGGAACTCGGCATTAAGAGCAAGGACCGCCATTACTATTGGAAATTGTTCTTTTGGACGCTTTTCCATCAGCCCAAGAAGTTCCCTCTGGCAATCACCTTTTCAATCTATGGCTACCATTTCAACAAGGTCAATCAACTGCACGTTTCGGCTGCCTGAGCCAACCCGCTCGGTCTGTTTACCCTAATCGGAGTAAAATAGGCTTCGTGCACAAGTCTTCCCTTATAGCGGAAGAGTTGATTCTTGCACTAAGAATCGATAAATTGTCCATGCCGAAGCGCCTTGGCTTGATTACTTTCATCGCCCTGACGGGCTTGATTCTATCTGCCTGTTCAGGTCCCGTTACTGCCACTGAAGTGAGGAATACACCCACTGAATCCGCACCACTAAGCACATCCACCCCTGTGCAGCCTACGCTTAATCCTACCAACACAAGCTTTCCCACCGAGACTGCCACCCCAACCATCACGCTTATTCCCTCCCCTACCGAAGTGCTGTTCAAGGGCTTCCTCAAGGATTTCAGCCTTTATCGGGCATGGAATGATGGTGAGACAACCTCATTCTACTTTTTGCAAGC
This sequence comes from Anaerolineaceae bacterium, assembly GCA_049301715.1. Taxonomy (GTDB): domain Bacteria; phylum Chloroflexota; class Anaerolineae; order Anaerolineales; family Anaerolineaceae; genus Mesolinea. Next base: position 16,889 of record JBAQLH010000016.1, on the reverse strand, counting down.
TGATTTTCCGGGTACGCTCTCCGCCCGGGCGGATGAGTACGACCTGGTGTGCAACCCCGACCCCGAGTACCCCACCCACATAATCTGTCTCAGTGATCAGAAAATTTTCGGTAAGGACCTGATGACCTTTACCTTTTTTACCGACGCAGCCCGCAGCAACCTGGTTTACACCCAGGAATTCAATACGGGTCTGGTCAACGATATTATTTTTCATCACAATACCGATTGCCCTCTCCGCGGACAGAATGTCACCTGTGAATCAGAATACCGCTTGTATGATGGACGCTGTTATTACAGCCATACCTGTTATGATGATTGCGGGCTATACTATTCGCAGGATAATCTCCCTGATGTCTGGACAGAATTTCAGGGCTATACGGATCCCTGTAATTGACACCACATATAATAAGGAACTACCTTTCAAGCAAAACCTATGACACAGAAATCAATCAAATCCCAGATTTTTCTCCCCAGTTTATTGGCACTGACCATGCTGCTGGCTGCTTGTGCGCCCAAGGTGGATACTGCCGCAACTCAGACTGCAGCAATAACCGACACTTCCACACCCACCTCTACCGATACCTCCACACTCACTCCAACCAATACTCCCACATTGACCCCGACGGCCACTGAGACCCCCACCCCCACGGACTCCCCCACCCCTACCGAAACCCTCACACCGACCTTTGAGTTGAACCCCTATCTGATCTGGCCCCGCGCTACCTTTTCCGTCTCGGATATCACCTGGGGTGGCGAGACCTGGTGCCCCGCCCGCGGCGAGAACCTGACCTGTGAAACTGAGTATCGCAACTACAATGGCAACTGCGTGGTTGGCATGAGCTGTTACGACGCCTGCGGCTTTTACTATTCCGTTAATACCATTCCAGATGGCGGCGGGGCATACACCTTTTCAGGTCCGTGCTATTAATAGAGAAGGATTACTCTGAAGAAAGCTTACCTTGACATGATAAAGCCAAAATTATTCCTGTTTTTGTTGATTTTTGTCATCCTGCTCCCGGCTTGTTCAGCTTTCAGCACGCCTATACCAACCGACACCTCAACGCCCCTTCCCTCTGACACTCCCACTGCCACGCTTGTTCCGACCAGCACAGCTACCCTAACTTCTACCCACACGCTCGAGCCCACCCAGACGCCCACACCCACCGTCACACCCACCATTACTCTCACGCCCACTCTGGCTTTGACCGAGCGCCTGATCTGGCCGCGTGCAAATTTTGCTTCCGGGGATGTTATCTGGGCGCCCACCCAGACCTGGTGTGCCTTGCGGGGTGAAAATCTCTCCTGTGAGACGGAATACCGCAAGGATGGCAGCAAATGTTACGTCGGACATACCTGTTATGATGCTTGCGGCTGGTTCTACTCGGTTGATACCATCCCGCCGGGTGTGGAAGAGTTTTCCGGTCCCTGCTGGTAGGGTTGGGGTTTGGTTGGTCTGGTCGCTTGATCAAAATTCAGATATGATTCAGGTGAAGGTTATTCACAAGATTTCCGAGAGGAAGTAACACTATGAAAAAGATCATGGTCCTCCTGTTAGTATCAATCTGGCTTGGATTGGTTTCGTGCTCACGGCAGAGTGCGGAAATTGCCACTCCAACGGCAGCAGAAGAAAGCCAATCAGCCTTGACGGTCAGCACCGAAACCAAACCCGTTCCGACCCACACTTCACCCCCAACTCAGACTGATACAGCCACTCCTACAAAAGCACCCACCGCCACAGCCACCCTAATTCTCACCCCTTTTCCGGGTTTTTCAGAGAATTTCAAATTTTATCAGGCTTGGGTTAGGGATGAGAAGACTTATTTTTATTTTATGAATGCCAACGTCACCGGTACAATCTACGCCAGGATAGATGACGAGTTTGATATTGTCTGTGACCCGGATCCCAACTACCCACAACACCTGATTTGCACCTATGAACGCTTCATCTCCAATCGGCCGACCCTTAAATTCGATTTCTTTGCCGACCAATCCCGCACAACCGCCTTTTATACCGGGGAATATGACACTGGGCTGAGCCAATCTCTGGCGCTTTTCTCCAATTGCGAATCCGAGTACCGCATCTATGACGGCAAGTGCTACTATGCCCATACCTGCTATGATGAATATGGGAACGTAATCTACTACGCTGATAACATTCCTTACAACGGGCATTTTGAAGGCTATTCTGGTCCGTGCCAGTAAGCCGTTTTTATGTAGTATGAAAAAAACGAAAAGCAGACTACATCCCACTTTTTAATAAGCGTTAGTTTCAAAATAGGGCAGGGTTTTCGTCCCTTAATACTTGTAGATCCCGCCGCCGATGAATTCGCGGATGACCGAGTTTTCCGGCACGATCGAATCGTCACTGACCGCATCCAATTCCTGGAAGAGTTGATTGATGCGTGAGGCGCGCTCCCAAGCATCCTGGCGCAGCGGGTCATCGGCAAACTCTTCCGTCCAGCGGGTGAATTCATTACCCAGTCTGGCTTTATAAAGCGGCATTTCGTAAGGCATGGCGCTGTTGACAATCGTATCGACCGTGTTAATGTAGGGGATGATATTGCGCAGCTCGCTGGTGCGCACGTAGTGCCAGTGTAGCAAGGTCTGGGTTGGGTCATAGGCGCGGTGGGCAGCGTCTCGCAACATACGACGGATTAGGCGGATGTCGGTCCAACGCACGTATCTGCCCTGGCTGTCTTTAAGTTGGAGCAAGGGCTCGATATACAGCTTAAACTTCATTTCGTCCGGAATGGAACTGGTCATTTCAGGATAAAGACCATGCAGGCTGTCAATCAGAATGATCTCATTCTTTGCCAACTGCATAGGAGTGTGATTTTTAAGGCTTGTACCGGTTTTAAAGTCGTAATAGGGGATGCGGACTTCCTCGCCGGCGAACAAACGCGTCAGATGCTCGTTGATCAGAGCCATATCCAGCGCTTGAGGCGTCTCAAAGTCGTAATCACCAAATTCGTCCTTGGGGTGCATTGCCAGATCGTGGAAGTAGTGGTCCACGTTGAGGGTGATCAGCCGCAGCCCTTCCCGTGCCAGGTGTTCGCCCAGCTTGATGGTAGTGGTGGTTTTACCGCTGGAGGAAGGACCGGCAATAAAGACCATGCGGACTTCATCCTTGCGGTTCAGCACCAAATTGGCAGCGTTTTCAACGTCCTCGTGATAGGCGGCTTCGGCGGCGGTGACGATCTGATGCAACTCTCCCCGGCGGATGTGCTCGTTCAACAGCGCCACGGTATGCACCTCATGGCTGCAAGCCCAATCCAGTACCCCCCACAGCTTTGCCCAGGGAATGTTTTCAGAGGGGAGGTGATAGGGATCAGTGCGCTTGTCGCGCTGGCGGGCGCGCTCATCCCGGTAGAGGATGTAAGCTTTCGCCACGCGAGCATGCCCATTTTCGATCAACACCTTTTCAACCAGATCCTGAATTTGCTCGATGTTAGGATAGATTCCCTCGGGAGTGGCTTGCTCCAGCAGCTTCACCACCTGCCTGGAAAGCTCTTCGGAGGCGACTCGGTCGCGTCCGCCTACTGCCACGGCGGCGCGGTAGATGGCATTGGTTATTCGCTCCGGGGTAAAGGGAACGATGCTGCCGTTGCGTTTGATCACGTGGGTGATTTTGGTCATACAGCCCTCTGTAATATTAATTGGTTTATTAGGAGAAATTATAGCACTGAGGAGAGTCATGGAAGAAACGATGCACAGCAGCCAGGCTGACGGGGAACAATCCTGACTGGCAGCAAACATGCCAGCTTCCTGATTGCACAGTTTGGATAATGGTGGGTACAAGAAATGGCATAAATATCATTACAGCAACCTAAAGGTTGTCGCAATATTTCTTTTGTATCGGCACTAAACCTTTTTGAGATTTGGAGCGAAGTGTGACGATTGTGCACTTATTTAAATGGGGAGCTTTTCCAGATTTCCATTGTACAGAGATGGGATGGGAATTGGAAAAATCGATTTAAGGGGACAAGGGGCGCAAACAAAATTAGTCATAACTACAAGACCGGTATCGCTCCAACCGAGTCAATCTGATACACTTCTGGCATTTTATGAATTAGTCACTATAATAATTCAATAAAGCTCTCTATCGTAAAAAACTTGAAATGAAGGTGTGTCATGGATCGCGATCCCACTAATACTTCATCACCTACCCAATCAAAGAATACTGCCCACATACATCATGTTCAGACATTTAAAAAATTGTTACAAAGTGCGACCGTGGACGGATCGCAGGCATTGGACCTGTTAAACTCAACCCCTAATGGCCTTAGCGAAGTGGAAGCGACAGCACGCCAAGAAAAATATGGTCCAAATGAAGTCGCCAAAGAAGAACGTAAAACTTGGTACATGAGCTTGTGGAATAATGTAAAAAATCCGCTGGTTATCTTGCTGGTTGTGCTGGGAGTCATCACATTTATAACAGGGGATATCCGTGCAACCATCATGATCATGGTGATGGTGTTATTAGGTATTGTCCTGCGATACGTACAGGAAAGGCGCGCGGATACCGCAGCCGAGAAGCTTCAAGCCATGGTAAATACCACCGCAACAATCATCCGGGATGGCAAACGCCATGAAATCCCACTTAAGGAATTGGTTCCCGGGGATATCGTGACCCTTTCAGCCGGAGATATGGTGCCCGCAGATGTCAGAGTTCTCTCGTCCAAGGATTTATTCATAAACCAATCTGCACTTACCGGCGAGTCCTTACCGGTGGAAAAATATGCTTCTGCGTCTGACAAAACCCTCACCAACGCACTTGAGATGACCGATTTATGTTTTTTGGGTTCGGATGTGGAAAGTGGCACAGGAACTGCCCTGGTTGTTCAAACCGGCAGTGAGACCTATTTTGGCTCGATGGCAATCAGCATCACTGGTGAGCGCCAATTAACCAGTTTTGACAAAGGCCTTTCCAGCTTTACCTGGCTGATGATTAAATTAATGGCGGTCATGGTGCCCCTGGTGTTTCTATTTAATGGGCTCAGCAAAGGCAACTGGCTGGAGGCGTTCCTTTATGCACTGGCAGTGGCTGTTGGTTTGACACCAGAAATGCTCCCGATGATCGTGACCGTGAACCTGTCCAAAGGTGCCATTGAAATGTCCCATAAAAAGGTGATCGTCAAACGTTTAAATGCCATTCAAAATTTCGGAGCCATGGATGTATTGTGCACAGATAAGACCGGAACCATCACGCAGGGCAAGATCGTCCTTGAAAAGCATCTGGATGCACGCGGGAACAAAAGTCAGCGCGTGCTGGAATTTGGGTATCTAAATAGCTATTACCAGACAGGGCTCAAAAATGTGATGGATAAGGCAATCCTCGATCATGAAAACTTGAACGAGGAAATCCAAGTGGATGAGAATTTTCGCAAGATCGATGAGCTTCCCTTTGACTTTCAAAGGAGGCGGATGTCGGTAGTTGTGGAAGATAACCAAAGCCGGCATTACCTGATCTGTAAAGGCGCTGTGGAAGAGATTATGCGCCTTTCCAGCCATGTCGAGATCAATGGGGAAATTTTGGATGTTTTGCCCGAACAAGACGCCAAACGTAAGGCGATGGTGCAGGAATTAAACTCTCAGGGTTTCCGGGTGGTTGCTGTAGCATATCGAATATTTCAAGGTGCGAATAACGAGCCAAATTACACCATTGCGGACGAATCGGACATGGTCTTGTTAGGATTTTTGGCATTTCTGGACCCGCCAAAGGAGTCAGCTTCCGAGGCTTTGGCGAACCTTAATGAACACAACGTATCTGTCAAAATCCTGACAGGCGACAATGATGCTGTAACCGCATATATATGCGGGCAGGTTGGTATACCCGTTGATCATATTTTGACGGGCGGCGACATTGAGGAAATGAGCGATATCCAATTGGGTGAAGCCGCTGAAAGCACATCAATATTTGCCAAACTCTCACCAGTCCATAAGGAACGCATTATCCGGTCGCTTCAAAACCGCGGGCATGTAGTGGGCTTTATGGGGGATGGAATCAATGATGCCCCGGCGCTCAAAGCAGCAGACGTAAGTGTTTCAGTCGATACAGCGGTGGATATTGCTAAAGAGTCTTCCGATATTATTCTCCTGGAGCAGAACCTTTTAGTTTTGGGGGAAGGCATCATAGAAGGGCGCAGGGTTTTTGGCAACATCATCAAATATATCAAGATGGCTGCCAGTTCCAATTTTGGAAACATGTTCAGTGTATTGGGCGGGAGCCTCTTTTTACCGTTTGTGCCAATGCTACCAATTCAGGTGTTGACTAACAACCTGCTGTACGATTTCTCACAAACTGCCATTCCAACGGATAATGTCGATGAAGAATGGTTAATAAAACCGCGCAAGTGGGCTATTAATGAAATCCGCCGATATATATTATTTATTGGTCCGATCAGCTCAATTTTTGATTACATAACCTTCTTCATCATGCTTAATGTTTTCAAAAGTGCCGCGAATCCGGCTCTTTTCCATACAGGTTGGTTTGTCGAGAGTCTTTTTACCCAGACACTGATCATTCACGTCATCCGCACAAACAAAATCCCTTTCATCCAAAGCCATGCAAGCAAACCGCTGCTCATTGCCTCACTGGCTACCGCAGCAGTGGCAGCCTATTTACCCTATTCTCCCCTGGCTGGATCGCTGGGTTTGGTTCCACTGCCACCACTTTATTGGCTTTTCCTGTTGGGGATGCTGATTTGTTATGTGGTTTTGACACAGCTGGTAAAGACGTGGTTCGTAAAACGCTTTGGGGACCAATAGGATTGCTTAGGAGCATCCATCAAGGTTATTCATGAAAGTCGGCTGCATATTTTTATTCATGCTGCAACCTGATAGTCATTATGGTGGCTGCCTGGATTGTTATTACCCTTTTTTGTGACAACCTCTCTTTTAATCATGGATAAGGTCTGGTTAGGCGGCGTTGAATCTGCCTCTGCTGAAATTGGCTCATGAGACGCATCAGGTTCAACCCGCCAAATTAGCTCAAATTACAGCCTTGCAATGTTGGATTGAACGGAAGTTGTTCCCGCTCTAAATTTATAACTATCAGTGAAACCAAGTACTCCCATAGAGCAAAGCCGAGGATATGTTTTGAAGCGAACCTAATTTATTGGACTTACTCCAGTTATGGATAGGGGTAGTAGGTCGGGGACCCATCTACTTTTGGTCTACCTGACCACAACAGTTTTTATGTCCACATTTTAATACTGCCCCAATACAGCCCTTACACTCTTGCGTAACGCTGAGATAGGGTGCTACCGCTACGAAGCAAGGTTATCTACCGCCTGGAATCGCATCCGCACAGTGGAGCCGAAACCCACCCGGCTCTCCATGCTGATCGTGCCGCCCATGCCTTCCACCAGCCCTTTGGCAATTGAAAGACCCAAGCCAAAACCATTCTGACTGGCGTTATCCCCTCGATAAAAACGGTCAAACACATGGGTCAGCTTTTCCTCTGGAATGCCCTCGCCATGATCCGCCACAGAAATCTCCACTGTCCCCTGTTCAGACCTGGCAGTCACCTCTATTTCACCGGAGGAGTGCTTGATGGCATTATCCAGCAAGATCAGCACCACCTGCTTAAGCGCATCGCGATCCCCGACAATGGTTAATTCCGTTGGCGCATCCAGGGAAATACTACGTGCATTATCCAGAGCGTGTGCCTGGCGGATGGCTTCCTCCAGCAGATCAGTCAGTTCCACCGCTTCTTGCGCCAGATTCTGAGCAGAATCAGCCCGAGCCTGCACCAGCAGTTCGTTCACCAGCCGGATCATCCGGTCGGTCTCATCGGTCATGTCTTTCAGGATATCCGCTTGTTCTTCTGCAGGCATTGTCGGTTGGTGATTCAACAGTTCGAGATTGCCGCGCAAGGTGGTCAGGGGCGTGCGCAGTTCATGCGAGACATCCGCGACGAAATTACGTTGCATTTCCAGAGAGTGAGCCGCCTTCTGGTAGGATTCCTCCAGACGGGAGAGCATGCTATTGAAGGTTGTGGCAAGTTGTCCCACCTCATCCTGCGGACCGGAATAATCTACCCGTCGGGTAAAATCGCGCTCATTTCCAATTTCCTGCGCCGTCTTAGTGATGCGATGGATGGGGCTGAGCGTGTATCTTCCTAGGGTCCAACCAACCCAAAAAGCTATCGCCAGGGTTATCAAACTGGCTGTAATGAGCGTGTTGCGCAACAACTCAAGCGTGCGATCACGTTCAGTCAGAGGGCGGGCAATCTGCAGAATGAGCTGTACTTTCCCATTGATCATAAGCGGGCGGTTGTAGACCAACAGATGTTGATCGGTAATAACATCTTCCCACCACTCCTGACCCTGGCTCAGGGCTGCCAAACCATTTTTGCTCAAGGGCAGGGCTTCCGAGGAGAGCCCTGAAGGGCTGGCAACCAGGTTACCGGATACATCAAGAATGCGGACAATCTCACGTTCCGGCAGGGATTGAAACTCGGGATCATCCGAAAAGGTCTCAAACGACAGGGAAGGCGAATCGGAATAGGTCCAGTTTTTGCCTGATGTGATTATCTGTATCATTCGATTAAGGGTAGTAACCAGATTATCGCTGCTGTAGACCAGATCTTTTTCGAGATTAACGAGCGTGGTATGCGCTTGAATGGAATACAGAGAAAAACCGAAGATTGCCAGGGTGACTGCCAGGATGATATTATAGAGCAGGGCAAAGCGCAGCCGGACGGACATCAGTCCTCACGCAGGACGTAACCCACACCGCGCACGGTGTGGATCAGGCGGGTTTGATCTTCTGCTTCCAGTTTCTTGCGCAGGTAGCTGATGTAAATCTCCAGGACGTTGCTATCACCCCCAAAATCGTAGCCCCAGACCTCGGTCAGAATCTGCCCGCGCTCGAGCACTTGGCGGGGATGGCGCAGGAAAAAGTAAAGCAAATTAAATTCAGTCACAGTGAGGGTGAGCTTATTTTCACCACGCCAAGCTTCGTGCAGGACCGGGTCCAGGCGGACATTGGCGTAGGCAACCGGTTTGTCATCTGCTTCAGGCTGAACCCGCCTGAGCAGGGCATGCACACGGGCAACCAGTTCGGCTGGGGCAAAGGGTTTGACCAGGTAGTCGTCGGCGCCGCTTTCCAAGCCGTCCACACGGTTTTGGATGGCATCGCGAGCCGTCAGCATCAGGATGGGCATGCGGTTATCTGCGTCTCGCAGGCGCTGGACTAAAGTCAGACCGTCCATCTGGGGCATCATCCAATCGATAATCATCAGGTCAGGTTGGTTCTGGCGGACCAGATCAAGGGCATCCAGACCATTTGTGGCAGTTTGTACGTCCAGGTTTTCATAGACAAGCGTGCGTTGGAGCATCTTGAGCAGTTTTGGGTCATCATCAACGACTAATACTGTCGGCATGGTTCACTTCCGGTTGGTTTCATATATATCATAATATACTATTTTTGGCTGTGAAAATCCTGTGGGATTGAATGGAATCCCCTTTTTACAGCCGAAAAGGGTTTTTCGAAGCAGGTTGGGGGATGAGAATTAGGGTGCTTTCCCCGAATCGTCTGATTCGAGCGGCATCTTTTTCCATGAAAGTCTCTCCCCTGTTCACATTCCCCATCCACGGGATTGGGAAACTCCAGTTATTTTTCCCGACCGGTAAGGAGTCCCTCACGTTCAATAATTAACCCTTGTGATTGCCTGCCGGGACCCTGGCTTGCGCATAGCGCATGCTATAATAAGCTCTATGTTAATAGAGAAGACGCCCATCCCCCTGATTTTCGCTCACAGGGGCGCCAGTGCTTTGGCGCCTGAAAATACTCTGGCAGCTTTCCACTTGGCATACCAACTTGGAGCTGACGGAATCGAACTGGATGTGATGCTAAGCGCTGATAACAAGTTGGTGGTAATCCACGATGACAGCGTCAATCGCACAACCAATGGCAGCGGCAAGGTGGCGAAAATGCCTTTTGCTGCTCTGCGCGAACTGGACGCCGGGAGCAATTTCAGCCAGGCTTTTCGGGGTGAGAGGCTGCCCGCCTTGAGTGAAGTTTTTGAAGAGTTAGGCGGCAAGCTGCTCATCAACGTGGAACTGAAGAACTATTCCCATCCCTTTGACGCTTTGACGAAGTATGTGATTAACTTGGTTGAGCGCTTCCACCTGGAAGAAACCGTTCTACTTTCCTCGTTCAACCCTGTCAACTTAAGCAAAGCCAGGCGTCTGAATCCAGCAATTCAATTGGGGTTACTGACCTCTCCGGGGAGCAAGCTGATGCAGGGAGCGGTCGGGAGGCTGTTCCCTTACGATGCCCTGCACCCCTATTTTGCAGATACTTCAGAGGCTATGGTGGAAAAGCTGCACGGTCTGGGTAAGAAGGTAAACACCTGGACGGTAGATGACCCGCAGGCACTCAGGCACATACAATCTTGCGGTGTGGATGCGGTCATCTGCAACAACCCGGCAGCAGTTCGCACTTTACTGGAAGGACCAGCATGAAACTGCAGCGGGTCTTCAGTTTGTGTCTGGTATTGAGCTTGCTGGCAGGTCTGCTGCCTGGCAGCGCCCAGGCAGCCCCCTCCTCGCAGGTTATCCAAGCTGAAAGTCTGCTGGAGCAGATGAGTCCGGCTGAAAAAGTCGGCCAGCTCTTTCTGGTGACTTTTGATGGCACAGATATCAGCCCGACTTCCCAAGTGTATGATCTGATCACCAACTGGCATGTCGGGGGTTTTGTTCTGCGTGCCGATCATGATAATTTTGTCGGAACAGACACTGTCTCAGCAGCTTATGAATTGATCGCGGGGATGCAAACCCAGGCGTGGCAGAAAACTCAGCAATTGCCGGAATCAACCCTCACCACACAACTTCCTGCTTACGTCCCGCTGTATATCGGGATTGAGCAATCGGGCGGCGGGGGTACGTCCGACCAAATACTAAGCGGCCTTACCCCGCTGCCAAACCAGATGACCTTGGGGGCAACTTGGTCCCCGGATCTGGCACAGGAGGTGGGTTCAGTCATGGGTTCAGAACTGGCAGCGCTTGGTTTCAATCTTTATCTCGGTCCATCGCTGAACGTAGTGGATACCAGCAGTCTGGAAAAAGCCGGCTACTCCGACACTCAGACCTACGGAGGCGACCCTTATTGGGTGGGTGAATTGGGCAAATCGTACGTGAACGGGCTGCATAGCGGCAGTCTTGGGAAGATCAGCGTGATTGCCCGGAACTTCCCCGGAGTGGGGGCTGCTGACCGACCTCCCGCAGAAGAGGTCGCCACCGTCATGAAATCGCTGGAACAACTGAAACAGATTGAACTGGCACCTTACCTGGCTGTGACAGGAGCAGAAGATCCCGCCTCCCAGGTTGACGGAGTAATGGTTTCGCATATCCGCTTCCAGGGTTTCCAGGGCAACATCCGGGCAACCACCCGTCCGGTCAGTTTTGATGCTACCGCGTTGGAGCAGTTGCTGTCGGTGGAAACGCTGGCTAACTGGCGCAGCAACGGTGGTTTGATCGTCAGTGACAGTTTGGGCAGCAAAGCAGTTAGATTGTTTTTTGATCCCACCGGTCTGACTTTCGACGCCACCAACATCGCCCGCACCGCTTTTTTAGCCGGCAATGACATGCTCTACTTGAATGAGTTTGTAGGAACCGGGGATGAGAACGCCTACGAGACCATTAAAAAAACGTTGACCTTTTTTACCCAAAAATACCAGGAAGACGCTGTGTTTGCTCAACGGGTAGACACGGCGGTGCTGAAAATTCTCACTTCAAAAACGAAATTATATGGGGATTTTACCCTTGAAAATGTGGTTCCCGATCCGGCACGCTTGGCTGAGGTGGGTGCATCTGAGGAAATTAATTTTGAGGTGGCGCGTGAAGCGGTGACACTACTTTCCCCAACTGCCGATTACCTGAATACACTCCTGCCAAACCCGCCCTCCACCTACGAATATATGGTCATATTCACTGACCAGAGAGGCCAGACCCAATGCAGCACCTGCACAGCGATCTCTGAGCTTTCGGTCAATTCCTTTCAAAGCTCCTTGTTGGACCTGTACGGACCGACCGGAAGCAACCAGATTCTACAGAGCCGGCTGAATTCTTACAGTTTTTCCCAGTTAACAGAACTTCTGGACAAGGTAACCGAACCAACTGACCCATACCTGGCAGACAACCTGAAGCGGGCAACCTGGGTAATTTTTAATATTCAGGACCTGGACCCGGAAGTACCGGAATCGTATGCCTTGCGCAGAATCTTGGCAGAAAGGCAGGACCTGCTGCGGGATAAAAAAGTCATTGTATTTTCCTATGATGCCCCTTATTATCTGGATGCGACTGAAATCTCCAAGTTGACAGCCTATTACGGCCTGTTCAGCAAGAACCAGGGTTTTGTGGATGTAGCTGCCAGGGTGTTGATGCAAGAAACTCAGGCAACCGGATCACTGCCGATATCGCTGGCAGCAGTCGGGTACGACCTGATTCAAGAGACCTCCCCGGATCCAAACCAGGTCATTCCCCTCACGCTGGTAACGCCAGTCAACCTCTCAACATCCGTGCCTGAGGGGACCCAAACAACGCCAGCAGCCGCGGAGACCCCGGTGCCACTGTTCCGCATCGGGGAAACAGTCCAAATCCAGGCTGGTATCATCCGCGACCACAATCAACACCTGGTGCCGGATGGAACTGTAGTGCAATTCACTATTCGGATTGCAGGGGATGATTACATTATCGCCCAGCCAGAAGCCACCACCCTGAATGGCTTGGCAACAACTGAGTACCGGATAGAACGGGATGGAATCTTTGAGGTTACCGCCAGCAGTGAGCCAGCCAGAACTTCCGGTAAACTTGTCCTGAATACGGAGGGCGGGCTGGCGCAGTTGATCATGCCCACGCCCACAGCTACTTCTTCGCCGACACCTACGTTGATCCCTACGAAAGTGGTTGAAACAAGCCCGGAAACCACCCCCCAAGCAATGGAGGAAGCCACAGGGTATCCTGCCATGCAGGACTGGCTCTCGATGTTGATCGTGTTGATCTTAGGCTTTGGACTGACCTATCTGATTGGACGTTACTGGTGGGGCTCGCATGTATGGGGACTGCGCTCGGGGCTGTGCGCCATAATTGGGGGGCTGCTGGCATATCTGTTTCTGACACTGGGCATTCCTGGGTTGCAGGACCTGGTTGTTGAAGGGGAAACATGGTTTGTGATTCAAGTGACGCTGGTGGGGCTTTTACTTGGCTGGATAGGCGCGCTGGTCTGGTGGATGATCAACCCGACGATGCCAAGCGGAGCGAACAGACGCCAATAGAAATGGTTGGGGCTAAGAGGAAAATATGGGGGATGTCTTGTCTTTCTTAGCTGCTCAACACCAACCTACAGAGTCTGAAATAGAATGGGTTGAGTTCTGATTCTGTCCTCTCAATTCACATTGCGTCAGCGAGACCCATTATAACAATGAAAATAACAACGAAATTGGCATTGCGAGCCTCGTTCGTACGGCAATCTGCCTTTGTATTAAGTGCAGACTACAAGACACGCCCGTTTTATTTGTTGGGTTTCGCTGGTACCGATGTTGGCTACCATGTCTACCCCTTCCGCTCAACACCAACCTGTAATAATCAGGAATGCCTTGTCTGATTTCCTCTTGCGGCAACAAACAACAGAGTCTGAAATAGGTGGGGTTGAGCATACGCAGTGCCTGTCCAAAAGGGACGATCGTCAACGAAACCCAACAATTTTAACCCGCATTCCACGTCAATTAATAAGAAACCGATAAAACACACAATTTTGATCTGAAAACATAAGGGTTTGCCAAGTTGGGGCTTTACCCTTTGGGTGAAAGAAAGAGCAGTATTTCATATGATGATGCTTGCTTACAATCTGTTTTTGCTATTCAAGTTAGATTCCGTACATATTTCATAATACAGACAGCAAATTAAGACATTTCACTTGAAGTTTATTTTTCTGGCTGCGAAGACCATCAGAACGGCACGATATATAGTGATTGAACTCTCGGCAAAATTTCCATATAAAGATGTGTATAAAAACTGCTTTTCCTAAGAAGGTGGTATTGTCAATTTTCCAGCGTTTGCTCCAATGTGTTTGTTTAAAGGTGTCAACCATGCCCTTGAGAGTGTTGAAAACCATTCGTGTCATTCCCTTTTGAAGGGACGCACCGCCGGAAGCACGCAGAGCGGAACGGGGTACCCCAAGTGGATGGGGATGCAGCATGCAAAAGCCCAGTGCCCATAGGATACAAAGGATAGCGCTCTCATTTTACTAAACCTGAGGTTGCTTCGCCGAAGGCTCGCAACAACTTTTCAACGCCCTCTATTACATAATTTAACCATAAATCTTCTTAATTTGAGGTTCTTGTCAGCAGTCTCCCCCTCCGATCTTTCCGCATTCCTTGGGGAATTCTTAATCTGCTTGGACATCCAATGTTCTTAAAAACTTGTATAGTAGCTCATAATCGTGTATACTATAGTTACTCTGAGGTGGGAAGTCACTCCCCACGCGCCAGAAATGGAAAGAGATGCCCAGGTCGTGCAGGGCGTACGGAGTAAAAAGAGACTGGAAACAGTCTTTTTTATTTAACTCGTACATATTTATCTCTCAAAGTACCATCCCCTTTAAAAATATCCTTCCATCTGGCGGGGTGAATAGTCGTAATCTGGTGGTATTGACCTGTTTTTTTATTCGATAAACTAATTGCAATCACTAAGTATTCAGGCTGGCCATTCACCAAATTACCAGTATCAACTATCTGAGTGGCTGAAAAATACCCATTAATCAACAATCTCAATTTTTTTCAATTATTTCCGGATTAGTTATCGCTTTTACAAAGTTGTTAGCATTGCTTTCAAGGTCGGATGTAGTGGATTCAAGTTTGTAGATCTCATCCAGCGCATCAATATATTTCTTAAAAAGAGCAATAGCATTAGCCATTGTTATTCACCTTTCTTGGGCGGCAAGCCCATAGCTGCCCGATCACGGGCGGTAAGAGTTGAGTTGTCACCTGCCCTCGACGGATCATGCTGGGTGCCTTGCATCTGGACCGTTTTAGGCTCGGTATATTTTTTGTTTTCTTCCAGGTAAGTCTTGAGATTCTTTTCAAACTCACCTTCCATTTTCCCAACCTTGAAGAGTACATAATCAACGTCCTCAGTATTGACGCCGGCTTTGATCACGGCGTTTTCACGCTTCAGGTTCTCAGCCTCGCTCTGCAGCCTGGCCAATTCCTTTTCGCGCTCCGCGGTTTTCTCAGCTTCGCTCTGTTGGGCCTTCTGCCATTCCTCGAAGGCTTTTAGCTTGTCGGCAGCCGGCATCTTTGCGCGTTCCCGCGCCAGCCTGTCAGCAATCACCTTGTCAAGCTCAGCCTGCGTGAATGTTTTTTCCTGCTTGTCCGCACCCGAACGGGTGTCAGCAGTGAGGGTAGTTTCCTCAGTATGTTGAGTGGTTTCCTGAGTGGTCTCAGTGTTTTCGGTTTCTTCTGCCATGATAATTCTCCATCCGTTTATTGCCCGTCGGCTGTTTCAGTTATGGAATTCGGGGGAATTAAAACAAAAAACCCAAGACAACGGCCACTATTTCAAGTGACGTGTCTCGGGCGGTAAACTCCGAATTCCCTATTCAGGTACAAAGAATTATAACACATTCCAGCCCGCTGTCAACAATTCAGGCATTTGGTTAAAGCACACCGCCCCTGGGGGAAAGAAGGGGCGGAGGCTTGAGACGGAGGGGATGTTAGTCCTTTTCTCCTTATTACCCGAGTTGCTTAGTGGGTTCACTCATTAGCTGTACACATAGTATAGCAAATTTGTCATAGGTATGTCAAGTACCGTTTACAATAAACTCTGTAAAGTGGATGCCCCCAGGGAGACTCGAACTCCCACCTAACACACAGCTAATGAGTTGCTCTATCCACTAAGCTATGGGGGCATACCGCCTTTAATTTTACTCGTTCACACCCCAATAACACAAGGCACTTCTGCCATCACAGCCTCACCTGTAACGCCCATAAAGGTGTACTCCTCTATACTGAGATCCTCCCACCTTCCCTGAAGTTCTCAAAAAAACTTGAATATGCCAAAAGAATATGCTATACTATTAATGTCCTGAGGTGAGCAGTCGCCCCTCACTGCCTCAGAGCGATCCGGATGTCGCGCACCGGCTACGGGACAAAGAGAGAGACTGGAAACAGTCTTTTTCTATTTAACTAACGCGTATTTGTTTCTAAGCTGACCATCAGATTTATATAATTGACGATAGCTAATAGGATGAATAGTGGTGATTTGGTGAAAACCAGTCCCGTCCTTTGACAATGAAATCGCGACCGCAATGTAATCCCATTGTTCGGTCCCTGGATTTACGACTTTCACGATATTGGTTATTGAGAAATGCCCATCATTTCGCAGGCGCATTGCTCTTTCAATAAATTCTGGAAACTCGATAGCACGAACAAAATCATTGGCGTTTTCCTGAATCCAAAGAAATCTTGATGAGTGAACACTGTCAGATTGTAGATGGCGTGCAGCAAACTGATTGTAATGCACTGGAAGGTCTACAGCAAAATCTTTCCCTGCCTCATTGTCTGGATATAAATTCCGCTGATCTCCAAAATCGGCGACATACTGATCCTTTTCAACACTGCGAAAGTCAATTTCCTCTGGCTTTATCAACACATTCTTTTCTAATTCAGTCTCATTCACCCCCACTAACGTTTCTTTCTCGACCTTTGGCAGCTGTTTTGTTATCTCCTTTACTTCCACCGGCCGCTTCGTCAACTCCCTCACATTCGCGCCTGCTGCCTGCTCCCACTCGTACCTGCGTACTAAGCCGGTCTGCTTGGTAAAGTCCCGCGCCTTTGCCTGCCACTGGCCTACTTTCAATCGTTCCTCAGTATTATCGAGACC
>JBAQLH010000015.1:0-72679 GCA_049301715.1 Anaerolineaceae bacterium | reverse complement strand
GTTAAAACCCTCTTCGATGTGATAATTAATATTTTTACTTGGTCTGTGTATTGCTCACATCCAGAAACTCAGTGATAACATCGCGTAGAGCCGGTTCTGGCAAAGCCCCGACCTGTCGATGTACGATTTTACCGTTGGAAATCATTAGCATGGTAGGAATGCCCTGAACATTATATTTCCCAGCCCATTCCTGGTTCTCATCTGTGTTTACCTTTGCTACGATCAATTTATCTCCATATTCCTTAGCAATCTTTTCGAGTATGGGGGCAACCATACGGCAAGGACCGCACCAAGGTGCCCAAAAATCCACAATTACAGGGATTGGAGATTCTAAAACGGCTTTCTGAAAGGCCGCATCTGTCACATTTATTGGTTCATTGATCATTAATTTCTTTCTCCTTCAAAATAATATTAATCCGTAGTATACCGCAGGCAAAGGACAAATCAAATTAAACCTTGTTCAACTCCCCGAGGAATTAATGGCCGCTTATTTTTTCGAGAAATGGCACCCCAAGGATCAATATACCCACAATCACCGCAACGATCGCAGCAATTAAAACAGCCGCAGCACCGACATCCTTCCCCGCTTTTGCCAGAGGATGCTTCTCCGGGCTGGCGATATCCACAATGACTTCAAGGGCAGTATTGAGGAATTCGGCAATCCAGACCATACCAATTACGAGAAGTATCGCAATCCAGTCAGTTTTGGAAATATGCAGCCAGAAACTCACCAGAACTGCAATAATTGTCGCTCCCAAATGGATCCAGGCATTTTGCTGTGTTTTCAGGACATAAAGATACCCTCTGAACGCATATTGAAAAGAGCGTGCTCGTGATTTAAAAAAGATTCGGACTGCTTTGTATTTTTTCATGCTTGTTTCGCATTCATTAATTGAAAACGCGACCCCGATTGCTCTTGTTCTTGCCTAGGACGCCACAGCAGACAACCAACCCTGCTGACCATTGGATTCAGTGCTAAATTGAGTGATTTCAAGGTACCCTATAGGTAATGAGGGTCAGCAAGCTCCCTGGCAACTAACTATCGTGGCATGCGCATATGCTGAAGAAATTCCGATAATCACTTTTTCGCCTGGGCGGGCAATGGACCATTTGTATTTTTCAACAGAAGGAGTGACCGTGGAAGGATATACTCCGCTGTTATCTGTATTATTAAAGCTGATATCAGGAGAAAGCACCTCAAAATCCTGATTAGCTTCCCCATTGAAGTAAACTGTCATGGGTATCATTTCAATGGGATTATCCTGAAGCTGCGAGGATATTGATCTGCTGCGCTCCCGCTGAGAATAGATTTCATGTTTAGGTTAAATATAACTCAATAATTTACACAACGTAAAATTCGTTGCAAGGTGTCTTGTGGCTGGGAATGGTGTTGGCTGTGTGGTTTCAAACTTTTAGTGCAACAAGTTCGTTGAAAACCTCATCTGGTTTCAAATAGTCTAGCACAGCTCTGGGGCGGTCATTCAAACTGCGTTGGACTTCTTTGATTTCTTCAAGGGTGACCGTTGAGAAATCCGTACCCTTTGGAAAATATTGGCGAATCAATCCGTTCGTGTTTTCATTTGTTCCACGCTCCCAGGGGGATCCGGGATGGGCAAAGTAAACTTCGATATTGGTATCAATGGTGAACTGCTGATGACCGCTCATTTCTTTGCCTTGGTCATAGGTTAGCGTTTTCTTCAGTTCTGCTGGGATTGTTTGAAAAGCCGCCACATACGCTTTACGTACAGAAATCGCATCTTTTTGAGTGCCTAACGGAACCAGGATCGTATACCCCGGGTTGTCCGTTCCACCAACGGTCCAAGTGCGCTGCGCTTATATTTTCCCAAAATCAAATCGCCTTCCCAGTGGCCTGGTACAGTTCGATCCGCAACTTCTGCCGGCCGTTCTTCGATTGAGAGCATATTGGCGATCTTGCTCCGTGTTTCCTCTGTGTTTATCCCTTTTGTTCGCTCGTGACGGTATTTGTGTTCTTGTCGGAGCGCTTCGCTCAGCGTGCGTTTCAGCTCACCCCGGGGTAACACATAGATGTATTGATAAATCGTTTCGTGGGAGATTTGCATGCTCATATCCATAGCATACTCGATTTTCAATCGCTTTGATATCTCTCGCGGGAACCATTTCTGTCTGAGTTTGTCCTCCACATATACAGCCAGTTCCCAGCTCTTCTTCAACTTTCTTTTCCCTTTTCGCCGAGATCCTGCCCTTTCTTCTGCTCGTTTACTGGCGCTAAATGCACGATAACCTGTTTTCTTACTATTCCTCTTGATTTCTCGCCAGATCGTGCTGCGATCCCTGCCTAGCATTTTTGCTATTTCTGGCACGGCTTTCCCTTGCGCAAGGCTTCGGCTGATTTCTTCTCGTTCATCATTTGTGAGTCGTTGATAGCTTCCTGTTTGCATACGAATGATTTTATCCCTTCATTCGTTGCACTAAATTCTTGACGCCTCATGAAAAAAGCGTTATTCCTTTGTGCAAAAAAACAACTAATTCATCGGGATGATAAATTTCACTGAATAAGATAAAATTGTAAAATTAAACAGAAAAGGAAACGTTATGATGGCTGTTGCAGAAATAGTTACTATTGGTACAGAATTGCTGCTAGGGGAAATCCAAGACACAAACTCGAAGTATATCGCGCGAGTGATCAGAGACATTGGTATTGACCTTTATCGGCTGACCACTGTAGGGGATAATGTCCAGCGGATCACTGCCACCCTTCAAGAAGCCTTGATGCGTGCAGACATTGTCATTACTACCGGCGGGCTAGGACCAACCGTGGATGATCCTACGCGCCAAGCTGTTGCCAACGTCTTTAATGTCCCGCTGGTATATCACGAGGAATTGTGGGACCAGATCAAAGATCGATTCAAGCGATATAATCGCACGCCTACAGAAAACAACAAACGCCAAGCTTATATTCCGACCAACAGTTTCCCGATCACCAATGAAGTAGGTACAGCACCGGCGTTTAGCTTTGAATTGGGAACTAAGACTGTGATTTCTCTTCCAGGGGTACCGCGGGAAATGGAATACCTGATGCAGAATTTTGTATTAGGCTACCTGAAAGATCGTTACGGATTGGAAGATACCATAATTAAAGCGTGGGTAATTCATACCATTTCCAAGGGAGAATCAAGTATCGACGAAATTATCGGGGAATTTGAAACACTTAAAAACCCCACGGTGGGATTGCTTGCCCACCCAGGACAGACCGACATTCGGGTTACCGCCAAGGCATCCTCCAGCACTGAGGCCGAGCTTATGATGCAACCAGTACTGCAGACCATCCGGGAACGCCTTGGCAAATACATTTACGGTGAAAATGGCACAACTATTGCAGAGGCTGTCGCAAATCTGATTCTAACTCACAACCTCCATGTTTCCATCATTGAAAGTGGTACCAATGGCGAAATTCTGGAAAGCTTGCAGAATCACATTCCGGATCGGGTTAGCGGTCAATCCATGGACGTAAGCATGTCCAATGAAACGCTCAAAACGCTGATGCATGAATATCAGTCCCAACTGAAATCCAATCTAGTGCTGGGTGTGCGCCTGAACTCTAATGGCGAAAAACAGGATTTGTTTCTGGTTTTGATGGATAATGAAATAATCAAGGAAGGTGAACGGTCTTATGGCGGGCCGATCGGAGATGCGCAAATCTGGGCAATGAATTCAGCTTTGGATTTCATTCGCCGTCAGTTAATTAATAACTAATTCAAGAAATCGAAAGGAGAAAAGTGGAACAGGCAACTCAAATACTACGAAACGCCATCCTTCTCACCATGGATGGATCATATAATATTTATGAACCAGGTGCTGTAGCAGTTAATGGAGATAAAATTGCTGCGGTTGGTTTAGAAAAAGACATCCTTTCCAGTTATTCCAGTGAAAACATCATAAACTGCCAAGGGAAGATTGTCCTTCCGGGCTTGATCAATACCCATACCCATGTTCCCATGACCCTCTTACGCGGTCTGGCAGACGATCTTCGCTTGGATGTGTGGTTAATGGGATACATGATGCCTGTAGAACGTGAGTTCGTGACACCGGATTTCGTCCGCCTCGGTACAAAAATTGGTTGCGCAGAGATGATCCGATCTGGTGTCACTTGTTTTGCAGACATGTATTATTTTGAGGATGACATTGCCGAGGCAACCGCTGAAATTGGCATGAGAGCTCTAGTAGGTCAATCCATAATGAAATCCCCTACTCCGGATGCATCCTCATATGAAGAATCGTTAGCGTTGGCAGAGGCACTGATCAAGAAATGGAAAGGACATCCATTAATCCAACCCACAATAGCCCCTCATGCAGTCTATACCACCACCCCTGAAATCTTGACTGCTGTCGCCGAGATGGCAAAGAAATATGATGTGCAAGTTCAACTTCATGTGGCTGAAACTGATAGCGAGGTGGAAACCCTACGAGAAGAACAGGGAATGCCCGTGATTCCGTATATACGAAAATTCGGCATGTTAGAAACCAAACTGATAGCCGCTCATTGTGTCCATATCGATGAGGGAGAAATGCGCACCATACAGCATGCTGGTGTGGGAGTCGCCCATAATCCATCCTCCAACCTGAAACTAGCATCCGGTTTCGCTCCAATCCAACGCATGCTGGAGCTGCAGATTAATGTCGGCATCGGCACGGATGGCCCGGCTTCCAATAATGACCTGGATATGATTGAGGAAATTCGCCTGACAAGCTTTATTGCCAAGGCAGTCTCCGGAGATCCGACTGCTTTGCCAGCCAGACAGGCACTTGCCATGGCAACTTGTATAGGGGCAAAAACTCTGCACATTGAAGATATTACCGGCAGCCTGGAGCCTGGCAAACAGGCTGACCTGATTATCATGGATATCTCTCCGCTCCACAATTTACCGCGTTTCCGCCGCGAACCGGAAAATATTTACGCCCAGGTAGTCTATGCCAGCAAAGCCACAGACATCTCAGATGTAATGGTCAACGGTCAGTGGTTAATGCGCGGATGGGAGTTGACCACCATTGATGAAGCAGAGCTGGCTGAACATAGTGCAGAATTTGCCGCCAAGATTGATCAATTTCTCAAAGACCGTGAAGAATCAGTGCTCTCCAAGTTAATTGCAATCGGCGGAGCGATGGAACAGGAAAGCTTTGAAGTTCAAGCCAAAGTAAAGGTGGAAGCTCTGGATCCGATCATTGAAGCACTAAAGAAACCGGGGATTTCGGTAGTACGTACCCGTCACTATCATGAGTACGACACCTATTTTACTTATACAGATCCCGAACAGGGTCGTTTACGTTATCGTGAAGACGAGTTTATCGGCAATAATGACGAAGTGACCAATGTCCGATCACGCTTAACCTTGATCGGCAAGACCGATGAAACCATCCGCTTTGATGGAGAAGATATCATGCTTTCACGAAGCCGTTATTTGGCTCCCGCAAACCATAGTTTGCGCTTTTATAATGAGTATTTCAAGCCGCAATCGGTCGCTGAAATCCAAAAGAATCGCCTGCGCTACCTGATAAAATTCAAAGATACAGAGTTTTTTGTCAATTTAGATGAAGTCTTAAAACCATCTTTAGGCGTCTTTGTGGAAATAAAGAGCCGTACATGGAGCAGACAGGACGCTGAAAATAAAACTGAGTTAATGCACAGTTTACTGGATTACTTAGGTTTGGCTTCACTGCCATTGGTGACCAAAGATTACATCCATTTGGTAGAGGAGTTTGTAGGGAAAGAATAATAAGGTGACTTTGATGCCTGAAATTAACAAGATTCATGTCCTCTTTGCCGGGGCTGAAGCGGAACCACTTGTCAAAGTTGGCGGATTAGGTGATGTGGCTGGGGCTTTGCCTAAGGCAATTACTGATGCTGCTTCAGATCAAATTGAAATTCGCATGATCTTGCCTTTCCATGCCGTAATTAAGCAAAAAAATCCGCCTATGGGTTTGATTGGTCCTTTTCCTATCCAAACCAGTGCCGGAATTTCCTCTTGCGATCTTTATGTGAGTAAGCTAAATAGCCTGACGCTCTACCTGTTGGATAATGATAATATAAACCATAATTCCCCGATATACTATGAAGATAGCGATCTAAACGGACGAAAATATGCCTTTTTTTCGCTGGCTTTGCTTGAAGCCATGAAATATATCGGCTGGCGTGTGGATATTTTGCATGCAAATGACTGGCATACCGCTCTTTCGATTTATGCCCTAAAAACGATCTACAAAGATGATCCATTTTACACTGGTACGAAGACCGTACTCTCTATCCACAACCTGCCGTATAACGGCTACGGTTCACAGCTTGCTATGACAGATTTAGGTTTTATCCCTAGCATGGATCCTGATCTGCCAGATTGGGCACGCCTTACACCGCTCCCATTGGGCATCGCAACAGCAGATAAGATTATTGCAGTTTCCCCCGAATATGCTCGAGAAATCCTCACTCCGGATTTTGGATGTGGACTGGAGGACTATTTGAATCTCCATAAAAACCGAATCTCTGGTATTCTGAATGGAATTGATACAGAAGTTTGGGATCCCGCTACAGATCAATTTATCAATCACAATTTCACAATCAATAAACCAGAGAAAAAACTACAGAATAAGTTAGAACTACAAAAAGAGTACGGCTTGGAAATAAATCCCGATATCCCCTTGCTGACCGTAGTAAGTCGACTGGATTATCAGAAAGGCATTGGAATTATTTTTGACGGTCTGGAAAAAATCTTAAAAAAATCATGGCAATTAGCTTTGCTTGGTACAGGTGCTTCAGACCTTGAAGATCGTGCCAAGGATCTTGCTCAGCAATACCCAAAGAAAATAGTCAGCATTGTGAAATATGACAACGCAATATCTCATAAACTATACGCAAGTGGCGATATATTTCTGATGCCTTCTCTATTTGAGCCCTGTGGACTTTCGCAAATGATCGCAATGCGTTATGGCAACATCCCGGTAGCAAGGGCCACCGGGGGTTTGAAGGATAGCATTATTGATTTCCGCTCCAATCCTGAAAATGCTACCGGCTTCCTTTTCATTGATAAAACCCCTGAGAGCTTTGTCAGAGCCGTCAACTCAGCTTTCCAGCAATATGCCAACAAATCGATCTGGAACCAGATTCAGCAGAATGCCATGACTACAGATTTTTCATGGTCACATTCAGCCAAAAAGTATTTGAGAGTTTACCAGCAGCTGGTCGAAAACCAGTGATTACCAGTGAGAGGAACTAATTTATGAGCACCGATAGAACAGCAGGAATCTTATTACACCCTACCAGTTTTCCTGGTCCGGAGGGTATCGGAGATCTTGGTCCGGAAGCGTATCGCTGGATAGATTTTCTAAAAGGCAGCGGCTGCCAAATGTGGCAAGTCTTACCGCTTGGTCCCACGGGATATGGCGATTCCCCTTATCAGTGTTTTTCCGCATTTGCGGGGAATCCCTTGCTGGTAAGTCCTTTTTTGCTTCTTGAGGATCGTCTCTTGGAGCTGCAGGATTTGGCTGACCGCCCAGTCTTTCCGGTTGAAAAGGTTGATTTCGGTCCGGTTATTAGCTGGAAAAACAGCTTGTTGAATCGGTCTTACGAGCATTATAAGAAAAGTAAATCTCCCACTCTAATTTCAGAGTTCGAACTGTTTTGCATAGCCAACCAGGATTGGCTGGATGATTTCAGCCTGTTCATGGCAATTAAAGAAACCCAGACAGGAAATCCATGGAATCTCTGGCCGTACGAGCTCAAGTTTCGGATGCCAGATGCGTTAATAACCTTTGCAGATGCACACCAAGCGAAGATTGAAAAGCATAAATTCAATCAGTTCTTATTCTCACGTCAATGGAACCGACTGCACCAATACGCCAACGAACAAGGTGTTAAGATTATTGGGGATATCCCTTTCGTCGTTGCTTTTGATAGTGCGGACGTCTGGGCTAACTCAAACCTTTTCCAAATGGATGACAATTTAAATCCCACGATGGTAGCAGGCGTACCTCCGGATTATTTTTCAAGGGATGGGCAATTGTGGGGTAACCCTCTATATAAATGGGAAATACACCAAGCCAGTAATTTCAATTGGTGGCTTACACGACTTGATTCCGTCCTAAAGTTGGTAGACATTGTTCGCTTGGATCACTTCCGTGGTTTTGTTGCTGCCTGGCACGTTCCATTTGGCAGCACCACCGCAGTGAATGGTGCCTGGATCAAAGGCCCTGGAGCACAACTATTTAATGTCTTCAAGCAGAAATACCCACACATGCCAATCATCGCTGAAGACTTGGGGGTCATCACTCCCGACGTCAAGGAAATTAGAGATGGTTTCAATTTGCCCGGGATGAAAATTCTGCAATTCGCCTTTACTGGTGATCCGGAAGACGATTTCCTCCCTCATCACTACCCAGTGAATTGCTATGCCTATACTGGTTCGCATGATAATGATACCGCCCGAGGTTGGTACAATCATGCCTCACCTCGCGAGAGGGATTTCTGCCGCCGCTATCTCAATGTATCTGGCGATGACATTGCCTGGTCAATGATCCGGTCTGTTTGGCAGTCGGTTGCCAGGTATGCTGTTGCACCGATGCAGGATCTGCTTTCTCTGGATTCCGATGCCAGAATGAACCTGCCCGGTTCACAAAGCGGCAACTGGTATTGGAGGATGAAACCGAATGCGCTTACGGATCAATTGAAGTATAGGATGTGGGAGATGAACCTGCTTTACAGCCGACTTCCAACTGAAGTAAAATCCCAATTTACTGAGAAAATCAACGCGGAGCTTGGAGCGACAGTGAAACCGCATTAGCCTTTTTTCCAGGCAGTACGCTAACGACAATTCCAGAAAATACACAGAGACCGCCGATGATCTCAAGCAATGACGGTGTTTCATTTAAGAAAATGACCGCCAGAATAGTCGATCCGATCGGTTCACCCAGTAAAGCCATGGATACTACAGTGGCTGGGAGAGCCTGAAGGGAGTAATTCAGTATCGAATGGCCAATCATTTGTGGTATGAGCGCCATGGCAAAGAAGATCAGGAATGTCTTCGGGGAGTACTGAAATAGGTTTTCTCCTCGAAAAATTACCGCCAAATCGAGTAATACAGCTGCAATACCATAAACGATGGATGTGTATTGAGTATTATCCATTTTTGCACGTAATTTTCGACCGATCATCATATAACCAGCAGCCATTAAAGCACCAACCAACGCCAACAGATAACCCAGACTACTTTTTGAACTAAAAAAGGACTCGGTGCTCTTACATATCAGAACACCTTCAGAAAAGTTACAGACCCCGCTCAGGGCAATGATGACACCCCCGAGAATCGCTATGATCATGCCATAATAGAATTTGAGACTTACTTTTTCTTTCAGCACCAAAGGCGAAAGCAGTGCCACCCATAATGGCGTGGTTGTAACCAGGATTACAGAGCTGCTAACGCTGATGTAATTCAAGGAAGTAATCCACGCTGCAAAATGGAGCGCCAAAAATGTGCCAGATAAACCAAGCAAAAACCATGATTTCCTTTCAAGTTTGGCTTGCTGTTTCCTCTCGCGAAATAAAAGCAATACTGCACTGAGAATTGCTGAAATCGTCAAACGATAAGCGGCAATGACCAGGGAATTGGCTTCTGCAAGGGCAAATCGGATTAGGATCGAAGCAGTTGATACTGCCAGTATTCCAATCACTAACAATACATAAAGGTGGGATGATTTCTGTGGTTTATACACTATTAGGTGCCTGCTTAACTTGTGATATCATACTGCGACTGATTTTACCTTTGGAGTACCTATGGCACATGTAATTACTGATTTATGCTTAAGAGATGCGGGGTGTGTTGTCGTCTGCCCGGTTGCTTGTATCGTTCCCGGATATCCGCAATCCGAATGGCCTCTTTTTTACATCGATCCGAATACCTGTATAGATTGCGGCGCATGTCTGCCTGAATGCCCTTACGGAGCAATTTTTCCGCTTAATGACATTCCCGAGAGCTATATTGCCGCTGGAGGTGAGATTCTTAGTGCTCCAGTAGGAACCCAGGGCTTTGACAAACCTCAGGATGTCTTCACTTATGAAGGAGAACTCGTGCAGATCCTTGCCACCCGGGCTCTTGAGAAAGGTGAAAGCGTTGATCTTACCAGCAGCATCCAAGTTAATAGAGACTTTTTTACAAAAGGTCCCGGGTATACCGCAGTGAGGTTATAGCGTTCCCTGCTCCTTCTGGGCTTCCTGAGCAGCCATGGCAGCCCCAACGATACCGGCCAGGTTTTCTAATTTGGCTGGTAAAATCTTGGTGTCTACCTTCAGGTATTCAGCATAATTTTCAAACTTGGCGCACATACCACCCCCCAGTATGATTAAGTCGGGATTGAACAAAAACTCATAGGTTTTCAGCACTTCAGTGAAGCGCTTGCCCCATTGCTTCCAGGAAAGCATTTCATTTTGACGGGCAGCGTCCGAAGCATAATGTTCTGCGTCCTTGCCCCGGACTTGTAGATGTCCAAATTCAGTATTAGGCAGCAAATGACCATCCACAAATAGTGCGGAGCCAATGCCAGTGCCGATAGTTAGGAACAATACTATTTTATGCTGCCGGGCTTCTTCAACGCCAAAACGCATCTCTGCCAGTCCAGCCGCGTCGGCATCATTCAAAACCACCACAGGTTGGCCGGTCTGATTGTAAATCAATTGCGCCACATCTGTACCAATCCAATTCTTGTGTAAATTGGCGGCAGTATGCGCTAAACCCTGTTTAACAACTCCTGGAAATCCGACACCGATGACACCATGATAATTCAGTTTCTTCCTGATTTTCTCTACCAGAAGCCCAACCTGCTTGGGTTTTACCAAACCTTCGGTTCCGAATCTGACACGATCAGAGACCAGCATACCTTTTTCGGTATCTACCAAAGCGCCTTTGGTCGCTGAACCCCCAATATCAATGCCTAATGAGATCATTTTTCTCCTTAATTAGTTTGAATTACGGACAAGCATTATTCAAATGCTCTTCATAGGTAATCGAAAAATTATGTGTTTGGCTGCCATCACATTTTGCTCTGAAAAAATAATAAGGGGTTTGTGTAGGAAATGCCACCGCCAGGATGGTTTCCAAACTGGGATTGCAAATGGGACCGGGGGGTAAGCCGACAACCAAGTAAGTATTGTAGGGCGAGTTCACCTGAAGATCCTCGTAGGTCAACGGATATTTCCACCAACTGCCCAGATTAGTATCGTAGCCGATGGCGTATTGGACAGTAGGGTCAGTCTCTAATCGCATGCCTGAATTCAGGCGGTTATAAAATACTGAAGCAATGGTTGCCATTTCTTCAGTAGAGGCAGTTTCACGTTCAATGATGGAAGCAAGTGTTATCGCCTGGTGCAGGCTGAGATTCTGTTCCGCCAACCCAGCTTGTATTGTGGGGTCCTGAGTGGCTAGCATAAACTCTGTCAGTAGTGTTGCTGCCATCTCCTCCAAGGAGATATCAGGTTTAAGGCTGTATGTTCCAGGAAATAAATAACCTTCCAAGGAAGTGCCTGTTGGTAAGTTCAGCGCTTGCAGGATGTGACTGGGGGGTTGATATGCGAACGCTCTGAAAGCAGCTCCATCAAAAGTAAAACCGAGGGTGTCTATGTTTTGGGCAATTTCCTCTATCCGCCAACCCGAAAATAATGTGAAAACAATATCCCGCATGCTGGCATCGCTGATTCTATTGGCGACTTCAACGCCATTCAAGTGTGCTGGCAGTGTGAATGTTCCTGCTTGAATTTGTCTATCCAGCCCAGAGTAAATCAGGTAGGTACGGGTCAGACCGCCAGATTTAACAAAGCCTTCACTCTCTAACCGCGTGCAGATAGAGCTAACTGATTCAGACATTTCAATGGTAAATTTCCGTTCCCCTGCAGCGGTGGAAGGAACCGATAAAAGTGAAACCCCTTGGCGGTAAAGATTCAGAGAGTAATTGATACGTTGAAAAATATTCAAACGTGAATCTGCCTTTCCAAAATCCGCTTCAATTTGGGCAGGCAGCCAGACGGTTCCTAAGATCCCGATCGCCAACAACATAACAATAACTATCGCGAGGACGCCAATCGGGGAACTACTGTGTTTTTTATTCATGATTTATTGCATTCTCACTGATGATGCTCTCCAGATAATCAGCTAAAATAACCGCGGCGGCTTGGTCATCTTTGGGTCGTGCTCTGCGTTTTTTTGATAATTTCATAGCAGTCTGGGCGCTTTCCACCTGCTTGGAAGACCCGCTTTCATCCCAGGGTTTCACAGGCAGGTCGGTCAATTCTTTAATAGCTTGGATAAGTCTTATGGACGTTCTGGCTCGTGGCCCAATATTGCCCTGGCTATCCAATGGAACGCCTACTACAATAATCTCACAGCCATTTTCCAATGCCAGAGTAATAATTTTCCTGGCATCCTCCTGCCGGGAAACATGCTGCACAATAGCCAATGGACGTGCAATCGTACCGTTTTCATCACTGATTGCGATACCTATATGGACTGCACCCGGATCAACAGCTATTGTTTTCAAATTTACCTCTGTGCATCAGATTTGCAAATACCACCTGAAAATTATACAATAAATCATTGATTGGGCATTTCGCACAAGGAGGAAGAAATGTTTTTTTGGACTCAAATATTTTTTCTATCCAATTTTTCCAAGATCATGCGGAGGTGGCTCGAACTGTTTCTACCAGCTTCCCAGTTAGGGAATGGAAATTTACTCCTGTTTTATATTTGATAATCCTAAAGGGACAACGTGTACACAGTTTACCCGTAGCATAAAAGCATTACAAATTTCTACTAACCGAACTACCGAGGAGGAATCTATGGAATTAAAAAACAAAACTGCCTTGATCACTGGTAGTGGTGTTCGCTTAGGTAAAGCCATCGCCTTGGCGCTTTCACAAGAAGGCTGCAACCTGGCTCTCCATTACAACCGCTCCTTTGACGGAGCAGAACAAGTTGCGCAGGAAGCTGCTGCTCTGGGGGTTGCTGCCACCACTTTCCAGGCAGATTTAAGCAACGAAGAACAGATTTTACGCCTGTCCAGCCAGGTAGTAGAAGCTTTTGGTCATTATGACATCTTGATCAATAATGCCGGAATATACCTGCCCGGGAAAGGTCTTGATAGCTCAGCAGAAATACTTCAAAAGCAGTTCAAACTCAATCTTTTTGCCCCGATTCTGCTGACCCGGTACTTTGCTGAACAACTGCCTCAAAATTTACCGGGCAAAGTTATCAACATATCCGACGCCAAGGTCTTCAGGCATCAGACGGATCATTTTGTCTACCGATTAACCAAGAATGCTATCAACGAAATGACCATGATGTTTGCACTGGAACTTGCCCCGGATATCACGGTCAATGCCATTGCCCCGGGCGTCATGCTGCCGTTGGCTGGACATGAGCATGTGGATATGCAAGCACTGGCAGAAAACCGCATTCCCCTGAAAAGAGTTGGCAACCCTGAAATAATTGCAGCGAATGTCCTACACATTCTCCACCAGGACTTTATGACCGGAACAATCCTGCGTGTGGATGGCGGAGAAGCGATCTAACGAACTTGTGTCTCAGGAATCAGATAACCTTGGCGATACCATTCAAATAGTTTGTCCCAGTCAGCGCCCGCCTCAATCACCTGATCTAAACCAATGCCGGTCTGAGAATGTTCCAGAATATTCATAAGTTCCGCGGATTGAGAATACTCACCTCGGTAATCATGATAGACCCCCGCTTTTGAGTGGTAGCACCAGGGAGCCAGGTCAAAGCGGGTACTTTCGGATATGCTGGAGGGTTTATATCTGAGGGTGGGTTGCTTGCTGGCATTAACAATGATCCTTTCGTAGGATTCCAACTGCTTATCAAGAGAAAAATAACCTACTATCTGCTTTAATCTTTCTCCCTCAATTCTCGAACGGTTGCGCAATATTTTTGCTGCTTTTGCTGCAGCGTTTTCAATATCCCCATAATCCACTTTGTCAATTAGGTCATCTGGCAGTTGCGAGCGGTGAACCCCTACTCGAGCCACCAGGCTGGGTGTACCGCAAGCAAGGGATTCATAGGCAACGTTTCCAAAAGCTTCCACCAAATTCCCTAGGCATAAGGTCAGATTCCCGGCAGAATAATAAGCCGGCATCTGTTCCTGGCTTAGCCATGGATGGAATATGAAATGATTTTCCAGATTTCGGTCCTTCAGCTCCCTTTGGATTTGGTGATGAAAATTGTCCTCAACTTCTCCATTCATTTCGCTTAGCCATTGCGGTACGAGCACCTTTACATGGTCAAAGCCGTATTGGTTTATCAGTAAATCGGTCACCTGAATAGTTTCAAGCAGCCCTTTTCCCACTTCCGGGCGATGAGGGTGAAGAATGACCTGGTCTTTTGCAAGGTCAATTCCAAACTTTTCGAGGATTATAGACGGGTCCGTCGCGTGAAATTTGCTGGTATCAATGCCGTTTACCACTGTGTTGATCCTTTCTGTCAGATCGGGAAAGGCTCTTCCCGCACTGGCTTTGAGCACACTGGCAGAAAACTCGGAGACGGCTATAATCGCATCAGCCTGAGAAATAAATGAGCCCAAAATCGATTCGGGATAATAATTATCCCGGTAGGAAATAGCCGTTGGAATACTTGAATACAAAAAAGGCAGCAGCAGTTCTCCATCATGAATATAAAAACGATCGGAGTCTCTTATGGCGTCTGAAATAGCCTCAGAGATTACTGCCAGGTCTCCCGGCGAAACCTGATAGGGTTGTGGAAAAGGCTGATGAAATGGCAGAACAGGCTTTACCTTAATATTCTCACCGATTTGGAAAGGCTCCTGACCGGAGGCTGCTTGTGTGGCTAAAATAACAATATCATGGCCATGAGATGCAAGATAAAGGCACAGATTCAGCAAATGCTTAGAAGCACCACCGGTAACATGGTCAGCAAAAATAGGATTGATGGAGAAACAAGTGATTTTCAACGGCGAACTCCTTAAGGATGTAAAATTATCGACACGAGAGGTAATTCATGGACAAGATTATTATTACTGACCTGCAGGCTTACGGCATCATTGGAGTAAAACATCCTGAACGTGATCAACCACAGGATTTATTGATTAATCTGACGCTCTATCTGGATCTTCACGCGGCAGGTGAAAGTGATAGCATCCTGGATACCATTAACTACTCCTCTTTATCAAAGGTAATCATAAATGAAATCGCCCAAACACAGTTTCATACCGTTGAAGCTTTGGCTGCCCACCTTGCCCATCTTTTGCTTAATATCTTTCCTGCGACATCTGTGCGAATCCGAATTGAAAAGCCTAAAAAAGTCGCTCAGACAACTCGTGTTGGTATAGAGATTTTCCGCCGTAAATCTGATTATTGAGTTCTTTCATCTATTGAAATTCGATTCAAGAATTCCATACGTGTGGAATGTTGGGTGCGAAATGCTCCCAGCATAGCAGATGTGGTCATGCTGGAATCCTGCTTCTTAATACCTCTCATCATCATACACAAATGTTTGCCCTCCACCACCACTGCCACCCCTTGTGGGTTGATGCTTTCCTGAATGAAGTCCGCAATTTGTTGGGTCATACGCTCTTGGACTTGTAACCTACGCGCAAACATGTCTACAATTCGGGGTATTTTTGACAATCCGATCACTTTCCCTGACGGGATATAAGCCACGTGCACATAACCAAAAAATGGTAGCAAATGATGTTCACATAGACTGTAAAACTCAATTCTTTTTACGATCACCATCTCATCGTAGTCTACTGTAAATAAGGCACCATTAATCAGTTCCTTTGGATTGATGCGATACCCAGCCAAAATTTCTTGATAGGCACGTGCAACTCGCGAAGGGGTATTTTGCAAACCCTCTCGACTTGGATCTTCACCTATGGCTTCCAGAAGTTTTTTCGTTACCTTCTCAATTTTAGCCAGATCCATTTCAGTGTCGCAGAACAAATCTGCAGCTTTACTTAGATCATCATCACAATCCATGATTCCTCCCGGTCCTGTTTACAATAGAAAAGCAGCCGGCGATCTCTCACCGAACTGCTTTATTCAAACACTATTCCTTAGCCCACGATGGGATCAATCAGGCCATAAGTCCCGTCTCGGCGCCTATAAAGTACATTAATCTTGCTGGTCTTCGAATTATAGAATACAAAGAAATCCTCATGCCCCAGCAACTGAAGCTGTTCCAACGCTTCCTGCTCATCCATTGGCGTAAGTGCAAAGCTTTTTCTCCGCACGATAACTGGCTCGGCTATGCCCTCAGCTTCCTCTTCAAGAGGAGTTTCCAATTCCTGAGCTGCTGCTCCTTCGCCGCGACGGTGCCAATGTTTTCCTTTGAAACGTTCAATTTGACGAGACATCTTTTCGACTGTTGCATCTATAGCGGCATAAATATTATCCGCGCGTTCTTCAGCCCTTAAAATGAAACCCCGTCCTCGTATGGTAACCTGGGCAATATACCTGTCGCCGGCATTCCTAGCGGTTCTTGCATAGCCAAGATCAACCCTACAATCATCGATTTCGTTCAAAAACCTTTCCAGCTTGCCTACCTTTTTGGTAGCATAATCATGAACACGATCTGTAAGCTCCAAGTCTTTTGTGAAAACGTCGATTTTGAGAGTCATACGCACCTCCTGGGTATTTTTTAAGATTATACATTATCTAACAACAAATTATCAATGTTGCTATTACGTTGTACTGCTTTTGCGACTGTAAGTGCAAAGACTCGTAGACATCCGGCTTGATTCAAAGCTTCAGCTGCAGCGTTCATGGTTGCGCCGGTTGTGTAAACGTCATCTACTAATAAGATCGACCGGTCCCTTACGATCAATGGATCAGCTATAAATGCGTTTTGGACATTTTCTTTGCGCTGACGGATATTAAGATTAACTTGTGAACGTGTCTCCCTAATCCTGGCAAGCCCTTTGGGGGTAAAGGGTCTGCCTAAATTTAGGGAAAGAGGACGTGCAAGCAGAGCTGCCTGGTTGTATCCACGTTCATCCAGCCTTTTTTGGCTGAGTGGCACCGGTATCACCAATTCAATCATCCAGTTTGCACTTTGAACCAGGTTTGTCAGCAATTCTGCCAGCACAAATGCCACCGCCAGATCATTTTCATATTTCAGTCGTCGAACCGCTTCCTGTGTAATTCCTTCATAATTGGCAAGGCAGCGAATTTCAGTAAAAAAATGATCTTCATGACGACAGCGCTGACAGATACCCTCCTTGGTCATGGTCCGTCCGCAGAAGATACAGCGATTTCTATCCAAGAATTGAATTTTCTGGAGGCATGCCTCACAAATTACGCTACCCTCTTTCCCACAACCCAGGCATTCTGGTGGAAAGATCCAATCTACCCCCCTCCAAAACGTCTCATAAAGTTTTCGTTGGTACTGCATTTTTGCAGGCACAAAAATTCCCCTTCCTGAGGGTTATTTTAAATTGGTGTTGTAAAAAAGTTCAATAGCTGGCCAAAAAAGCGAAAATAGTGTAAAGATCACCAAGAAGATCACGATGATCAAGAGCACGTATTCTAAAGGTCCCCAACTCTTATTTAATTTAGAGCTCATGTAAATTCTCCACTCGTACTTTTCGTTACCGAATATTTTCAATTATAATAAAAAACATCTAATGCATTGAAACAATAGATTATCTGCTGTCATTTGTCTTTTTGTCCGATATGATAATCACGCAAGAATGTTCTTCATAAAAAAATAAAGGAGAAAAATGAGCGATATTTTTGAAAAGGTTGTTGGTGAACAGGATTGGTTCACAAAGATCATTGCTAAAATACCCGGTTTCAAAGGTTACATTGAACGTGGTGAACGAAGGATGTCTGATAAGCTCCTGCGAGAAAAAGTTTCAGACGAATTTGAAATTCAGTATCAACGAATTTCCAGTATCCAAAGGGATTTGATCTCCCAAGGAGGTCTAATTTATATTGATGACCTGGAAGCCTCTGCAATCAAGTTACGCCAGTTTATCGACCGGGTTCGTACGGCCTCTTATGGTTATGCAGGGCTCTTTGATGCAATTAAAATCAAGGAGGAAGACCTCGCCCAGGTTTACCAATATGATGCCGAACTGTTAGCGCTAAGCGAGGGTGTCTCACGCGCCGTGGATAATGTTGAAGTTTCCATCGGCAGCGATGGTTTACCCGCCGCCATTAAGAATCTCACAACAACAGCCCAAAACAGCCTGGATATGTTCAATAAGCGGTCCGAGGTTATGAAAGGCGTTGCTGCCAATTAATATTATGACTTACCAAATTCATTGGAGGAATAAACATGGCTAGAATTTTTGATGTTGTTGAATATCCAAGCGAGATGGCTGATGAGATCGTTCATCGCTTTCCAGAATCCGGTGTGGCAGATTTACGCTTTGGCTCCCAGGTAATCGTTCGCGAGTCTCAGAACGTTGTGTTCTTTCGCGATGGCCATGCCTTGGATGTTTTAGGTCCTGGTCGTCATACAATTTCGACTGCCAACGTCCCAGTACTGACCGCTCTTCTTGGCAAGGCTTTTGGAGATCGGACGCCCTTCACAGCCGAGATTTATTATGTCTCCATGCGGGAATTTGCCGATCGTAAATGGGGAACCCCCCAGCCTATTATTGTCCGCAATACTGGCGTGGGTCTTGGTCTTGCTCTGTTACAGGGTTTTGGAACTTACAGCTTCCAAATCAAAGATCCACAGCAATTTGTCACTCAAATTGTTGGTGCCCAAGGCGCTTACCACACTTCCGATATCGAAAACCGTCTCCGGACAATGCTTCTGTCCAAACTTCAGGACGTTCTGGGTGAGACCACATCCAAAAGCAACGTTCTGGAACTGATTGGTCTGACGGACGAATTGAGTGCTGCTGTGCGTGCCAAAGGACAGGACGATTTCGCTGCTATTGGTCTCTTGCTCAAGTCGTTTTATATTGGCAACCTTAAACCGTCAGATAAATCCGCTGAGGAACTGCGTGCAATGGGAATGCTTGATATGCAGACCTATACCCAACTTCAAGCGGCAGACGCGATGCGCGACGCCGCTCAAAACCCGGCCGGAGGTGCCGGCCTGACGGCTGGCATTGGCGCCGGCATGGGGATTGGTAATGTTCTCGGTGGTTCCCTGGCTGGGATGACCCAGCCGGGGCAAGCTCCGGCCACCAGTTCCGCATCTGCTTCAACCGGTCTGCCGGATGTAATGACTCCAACCGAAGCCGCAGGATTCCTGAAGGTCTCTGAAGAGGATGTGGTCGCTGCCATCAACGCTGGCGAATTAAAAGCTCGTAGAATCGGGAGTGCCTTGCGGATCAGCAAGGAAGCCCTGCAAGAATACCTTAATGGTTAATATTTCCTAAGAAAAGCGACCTGGTGGAAACCAGGTCGCTTTTCTTAAAGCATATCTGATACAATAAAGAAAAATTTCCTGATGGAGTTTAATGAAACTTCACGAATATCAATCTAAGTCATATTTCAGTCGTGAAGAAATCCCCATACCAAAATCTGGATTGGCAAACACCCCCAGTGAAGCCAAACAAATTGCTTCCGAAATCGGCTACCCGGTTGTTCTTAAAGCACAAGTCCTTGTCGGTGGACGTGGAAAAGCGGGCGGTATCAGGCTGGTAAAAAACGAAGAAGAGGCTGAGTTGATCTCCACTCAAATTCTCAACAGCCGTATTAAAGGGATTTCCGTTAAAAAAATTCTTGTTGAGAAAGCAGTGTCTATTCAACAGGAATTCTATTTGGGTATCACTTACGATCGGGTGATTGCCAAACCAATTCTGATCCTTTCTGGTGCCGGTGGGATTGACATTGAAGAGGTGGCGCAACATACACCAGATTTGATTGCCAAAACTTCTATAAACCCGCTGTTAGGGCTGCAGAATTATGCCATTCGCTCCCTTGCTTCCAGCCTCGGCCTCAATTATTCCTTATGGAAACCCTTGCAACAGATTTCGCAAGCTTTGTGGAGTCTCTACAACAAATTGGATGCTACTTTGGTAGAAATTAATCCGCTGGTTGTAGCCAGCGACCAGCACCTGGTTGCCCTGGATGCCAAAATTACCATAGATGACAATGCCTTGTACCGCCAGAGAGAACTCATGGAGATGGCAGATCAAGCTGTTGAATTTCCGGAAGAATTAGAAGCAAAGAAGTTCGGATTAAACTACATTCACCTTGACGGTAGCATTGGTTGCATGGTCAACGGCGCTGGATTGGCAATGGCGACCATGGATTGCGTCCAACAGGCTGGCAGTGAACCGGCAAATTTTCTCGATATTGGTG
Organism: Anaerolineaceae bacterium; assembly: GCA_049301715.1. Lineage (GTDB taxonomy): Bacteria > Chloroflexota > Anaerolineae > Anaerolineales > Anaerolineaceae > Mesolinea. The sequence continues at coordinate 52,374 of JBAQLH010000015.1, read as the reverse complement.
GCGGCGCCACAGCCGAAAAGGTGAGTTCAGCACTTCAAATTATCCTTTCGGACCCCAAGGTAAAAGCTCTTCTGATCAATATTTTTGGAGGCATTACCCGTTGTGACGAAGTTGCCAACGGAATAATCTCTGCTTTACCTTACAACAAAAATAATCTCCTTATTGTGGTGAGGTTGGAGGGTACAAACGCAGAACAAGGCAGAGCCATTCTTCAGGCAAGTCCCGATCTGATCGTTGCAGAAACTTTGATGGAAGCAGCCACACTATCGGTAAAAGCTATAGAGAGCATAACCTTATGAGCATCCTTGTCGACAATAATTCACGTATCCTCGTACAGGGAATTACCGGACGGGAAGGTCTTTACCACTGTGAACGTATGTATGAGTACGGTCACAATGTGGTAGCAGGCACGTCACCTGGTCGCGGGGGTGATTGGGTCTTGGATGGCAAGATTCCTGTCTTCGATATGGTTGCAGACGCTGTCGCGTCAACCGCTGCTGATACCAGCGTTATCTTTGTTCCAGCGTATTTTGCGGCCGATGCTATCATAGAATCAATCGAAGCAGGCCTGCACAGGATTATCTGTATCTCTGAAGGCATTCCAATCAAAGATATGATGATTGTACGCTCTATATTGGAAAATTCGGACAGCCGCCTGATTGGACCCAATTCTCCAGGGGTCCTGACCCCTGGTCAAGCTAAGGCAGGGATTATTCCGGGGAATATTGCCATCCCCGGGCGGGTTGGTGTCGTTTCAAGATCCGGAACCCTCACTTATGAAGTCGTATTGGCACTCAAAAAAGCTTCCATTGGTGTGAGCACCTGTATTGGCATTGGCGGAGACCCAATTCTTGGGACCAGTTTTGTGGATTGCCTGGATATGTTTGAAGCCGATCCCCATACTGATCAGATTGTGCTAATTGGCGAGATTGGCGGCAATGACGAGGAACGAGCAGCCGAGTTTATTGCCAACCACGTCACCAAGCCAGTCTTTGCATATATTGCCGGAAGATCTGCCCCGGAAGGCCGCCGAATGGGACACGCGGGTGCAATTATTGAGGGCAAAACCGGCTCAGCCAAATCTAAAATGGAAATCTTGATGCGAGCCGGCGTTCATCTTGTCTCGTATCCTGAAGAGATTGCAGCAGTAATCCTTTCGGATTAAATTAAAAAGAGGAGTTTTGGCTCCTCCATTTTTTTACTTGGTCACTTATTTATTTATCATGCTGTCTATTGCATTAATAGCATCAGCAACCGTGTGAATGTTCTTGGCGGTGTCATCAGAAATGTTGATGTCGAATTTTTCACAAAAACCATCGATCAGGAAAAATTGATCCATCGAGTCCGCCTTCAAATCCTCGATAAAACGGGTATCCATCGTGATGTTGTCCCCATCTATTTTCAGAACCTCAACAATGACTTCTTTTACAGCATTAAATGTATCTTCCATATTCACCTCATTGGCAATATTATAATATGCGATGCCGGTTTTCACCGACTTCTATTTGACATATTATACTTTCAATAATATAACACTTTTACATGAATAACGATACAGGTTCATCGAACAGAAAATCAGATCATCTCGAGATCAATTTACATCAAGAGGTAAAATCCTCTGTCTCGAATGGATTCGAATCCTATCGTTTCATTCACCAGGCATTACCCGAAATTAATCTAAATGCGGTCGATCTCAGCCTGTTTTTATTCGGCAAGCCTTTGCAATTACCTCTTCTGATATCCTCAATGACTGGCGGTACTGATAGGTCAGAAAATTTCAACCGATTATTTGCCACAGCCGCCCAGGAGTATGGGCTGGCAATTGGATTGGGCTCACAGCGCGCAGCCATAGAAAACCCTGCCCTTGCCTATACTTTTGAGGTTCGCAAGTTTGCTCCTGATGCCTTGATATTTGCAAATCTGGGCGCAGTCCAGCTGAATCTTGGGTATGGAATCAAGGAATGTCAGCGTTCTGTTGACATGGCTGGGGCGGATGCCTTGATTCTCCACCTAAACCCTCTTCAAGAGGCTCTTCAACCTGAAGGAAATACGCAATTTGCCGGTCTACTTCATAAGATCGGGTTAATTTGCAGGCAAATTGCTGTGCCAGTAATCGTCAAGGAAGTGGGTTGGGGAATCTCTCAAGCCACTGCCAAAAGACTAGTCGAGGTTGGTGTAGCAGCAATTGATGTTGCGGGTGCCGGGGGTACGTCCTGGTCTCAGGTGGAAATGTACCGACAGATTGATCCTGACAGGGCATCCCTTGCAGCCAAATTCCGGAATTGGGGCTTGCCCACAGCACAATGTCTTGTAGAGGTAAGAGAAGCACTGCCAAACACACCAATTTTTGCCTCTGGAGGCATTCAAGATGGGATTGACCTGGCAAAGAGTTTGGCATTAGGAGCGAAAATCGGGGGTATGGCTGGACCGCTGCTAAAGTCAGCAGAAGAAGGCTATGAGAGCCTGAGCGAAAAGATCCAATTGATCAGGCAGGAGCTGTCAATCTGCATGTTTGCTTGCGGAAAGAAAAACCTGGCTGAATTTGATTCATCCGTAATCGCCAAAATAACTACTTGAACCAGGTCAGGTTCGCAAAGCTTGGCAAGAGCTTTACTTGCCCTTATCCATTGGCATAGTCGTCATGATTGACTATTCGAATTCTCTGCTCCAGAGGAATGGGGAAGGGTTATTTTGTCATCCTCCTGTATAGAGATGGGATCAGGCTGACTTATCGGCGGGTGGCTGTAATCAATCCCATAGCAATCCAGTAGTATGGCAGGCCAAAGCTGTCCACGCTGAAGCCTTCTATGACCAACGCCAGGATGAAAAGCTTTCCGACATATCCCATTGTCTTTTCAAAGGAAGTCTGACCATGCTTATCCAAAAAGGAAGCGTCTTTCCATTGCGTAAATATCCAGGAAATAAAGAAAATAAAGCCGGCAATGCCCGTCTCAGAAAGCAGTCGCACCCACAAATTTTTGGCATTGGGAATGGTTGTGAGGACATTGATGTACTTGATTACCTCTGGAAGTTTGTAGCCGAATTCTGGGACGACCTCAGGGAAAAAAAATCCCGAGCCTCCCAAACCAACCCCAAACCAGGGATACTTAAGAAAAACTTGGAAGCCGGAAATCCAATAAATGACCCGTTCCGCGAAGCTGAGCTGGCTTGCCCACCCCAGAAAGCCATAATTCCGATAACGTTCGATGTCAAACAAATCCCCCATTCTAGGATCAATCCGGGCCAGTATCACGCCCACCAGCAGGATCAACAAAACTAAGGAAAGGAATAGCAGCAACCACATTGCCAATTTTGCCAGGAAACGGATATTTTTGGATTTTGAAGTACTGGCATTGGTTGCAGGGTATTTTTTAGCCAGCCACCTATTCATGCGGGTATTGGCAGAACGGAAGACGATATAAGCAGCCATAAAAATGGTCGTCAGCCAGCCAATTCTGGAATAACTCAAGAATAAAGTCACTATTCCCAATACCAACAAAATGTTTTCTATACTGATTTTCCCAAAAAGTTTCTTTTTATAAGCAGAAAAACCCTTTATTGAAAAACCTAGCCAGATGGGAATATATAAAGTATTCAACTGGTGTGCCAGCCAAGAAGGTTCAAAGGCTAGTCCGGTTACTCGATTTTTGTACAGAAGTCCGGAGGATGTCAGGAAGGATTGGATATCCAGCATAGCCTTGGGATACTGCTGATTTATCTGCCAAGCTACAGCCTGGAACAGACAGGCGATGAGAATGATTATTCCCCCCAGGTTGATCCAGACAAAAGCAGACTTGAGCTGTTTGGAATCTTGGATAATGAGCGTCGTAACGAGGTAGAATACCACTCCCGTAAAGAGAGTAATTAGTCCTTCCAGAGCGTTTTTCCATAAAGCAGTATCTCTGAATGAGGGAATCGGAAGAAAATTAGCCAGAACTGAAGCAACCAAAGCCACCACGACAAATCCAAGAAGAGGAAGACTTTGCCGAGGTATCGATCGTTGGGTTGCCAGATATGGCAGCAGAAACACTCCCAACAGAATCACCAAAAATAGAGCTGATAATGGAGCCACAGAAGTTCCGCCAAACAAATTGGAAAGAGCGGGAAAACTGGTAAATGGCAAACTTACCAGTAATAATGCCCAAGAGACTTTGCTCAGACCTTGCCAAAAATCAGATTTCATCGTTGATTTCTTTGGCAGGCTTTATTTCAAGATAGATAATGGCGGCAAAGAATCCCACCAGAGTGCCGGATAGCATTAACGTACCTCTTCGAAAATTTAGAGGGGTTTCTGGTATGGATGCTGCCTGGTATTGGCTTATATTCAAGTCTTTGGTAAGTCCAAGGCTCAATGGGCTCTCTTGCGCAATCACTGTTTCCAGACGTCTCATTTCAGTGACCATCTCATCTGAAGTCAAGGACCAGCAGTAAAGCGTCCTTGCACTAACCGGGTCCTCCAGGCAGGTTTCCAACATTCCAAATTGCGCTTTGGCAGCAGAAAGTATCACGGCATGTGGATAAGCCACGGCTAAACGAGTATAGAGAATTTGACTCCATTCTGAAGCAATTCTTGCAGCAATTTGTGGGTCTCGATTCTGAACCTTGAGGATGGTATTCATTAGTTGTCTTTCAACACTGCTATCCCGTTTCAGATCCTCTAAAGTCAATTCATTCCCCTGAGCGCCTTCAATTTCAATCAATTCGTTGATTACGTCAGGGTGATATGCTAACTCCCCAATGTGATATAACTCAGCATCCACCATGATTTCGTTAATATTAGCATCTTCCACAATCTCCATATTGGTTGTCACCAGGGAGCGCGCTTCGTAAACGGGCGGCAGGAGAGTGCTAATTAGAAAACCAATAAGCGCACCGAGTAACATACTTATTACTATCACCAGCCAGGGAGCTCGAGTTTGGTTGGTGATTATTTTGAGTTTGTAATCCATTGGTGCATTTTTTTTGGCGGGTATTTCGGGTGTCATTTGTGGCATATCCAATCATCTACAATTGAACAACGTTATCTGGCGATCTAACGCTCATTTTAACATATCCAGTGGGATACATTAGGCATCGCTTTTTTAACGATTTACAACAATCTTTAGAGTCAGATAAAAATGTGTCCTTCATCCATTAAATTTCCCAAGTGATTAGGTGGTTAGAGATATCAAGAGTCCTTTACTTTTCATCTCCATCCAAGTGATAATGGTCTGAGAACCGCCGGTTCCTCCAAACTCCAAAAACTGGTCAAACCTGCTATCTACTATTGCAGAAATCACGTGTATAGGGAACATTCGACTTCAGGATGATTTGTGAATCCGGAATATACCCAACAAAGCCCTCAATATAGCCATCCCGTTGGCAGCCCACAATAATCACCTCCGAACCCGCAGGCAGTTCCAATAGATCGTCTTCATCAAAGTGGAAAAACACCTCTTTCAAGTCTGGAGTTAATAAGGTCAAAAATAAACCAAATTCTTTCGTTTCTCGAAAAGTCTTGTAGCGTGGATAAAGCATCCTTCCAAAGATAATTTCCCCATTGTTTTGGGCTATCGTCTCAGAAATCTGCTCTTCAGTTACGTTGGCTTGCTGTAAGAAAACACTGGAGGTTATTTGCTCCATGGTCTCATCGGGTACCTGGTTATTGTAAAGCTTTGGAAAGGCAGTATTAATCAATGGAATTGAAATGCCCGCCAACAAGATTAAACCTGCAGCCACCCACAAGCTGCTGCGCTTTTCTTTCTTATCAAGAAGGGCGGGTTGTATTTTGCTGCTGCTGGGGATTTTGCCTTTACTTAGCCAATGGTTTTTTATCCAGATATAGAAAGCTGTGATTCCGAGGAAAAAATAGAGATAAACGGTCCAATCTACTGCAAGTAAATACCGGCTTCCAGAGGTTCTGCCCAGGGCATTGGAAAAATAATAGCCTACGTTGATAACCAAGGGAATTAAACCTGTATATTGGAACTTATTCCAGGCATAAGCGATCCCAATGGCAATTACAGCAATGTTAGTGATCAGTGCCAGGAGTGTGCCCAAGGGCAGTTCTCCCTGCCACATGATCGGTTCCTCCCAATAGATAGAATCTAAAACAGGGGTCAGCTCCAAGGGATACAGTTGAAATGGCAGAACAAACAATGCTTTAATCTCATTGTTCAAAAAATGCCCGGCAACGGTTTCCCATGTGCTGGTCTCAGAATCAGATTGGTCTACTCCTTGTCCTGAGCTGGTTTGAGCGATTGCATAGGGGAGCACTTTCGGTGCCTCGGTATTTTTCTGGCCCAGCAGGAACTCATCTGAGACGCCATTGCCTGTCGGAGCCGGGTCCTGGGATTCATCAAGAAAACGGGTTTGGATGACAGCCTTAATTTTATAGGTATAAGGGTTGGTTCCGTAATTAACCTGGTTATAAATCGTCCAAGGAGCCACCGCGAGTAAGAGACCTGCCAAAAATAGCACCAAGGATCTACTAATTTTTTTCCAATCCCATTTGTACGCAAAAAATGAAAATACGATGATGCAGGGCAAAAGAAGGATGGGATTTGCTCTTATAAGAGTTGAAATGCCCAGCACCCCTCCCGAGATAATGATCCACACTTTATTTTTTCCGGATTTTGAAAACCAAAAAAAGAGAGAAATTGCCAGGGTGACCATACAGATTGCCATCGGAAATTCGGATAAATAGAGCCTTGAATTGGATACTGAAATTTTAAATGTTGAAAAAATGGCATTATATTCTTTTACAGCGGCAAACAGCGCCAGGCTTGTCCCTAAAAATCGATTGCCAAATTTAACTCCAAGGATATATAAGAGGACAGGGAAGCAAGCGAAAATGGCAATCTGCCAGGTAGTCGTGTCCAGGTAATTCTGCCCGGCAAATAAATGCAAGAGCCCCAAAAACATGGAATAGAGCGGTTTTTCAGTAAAATAGGGATATTCAAGCCCTTCGCCGATTAGCATATACTGACCACCAAGGTCTGTTAAAGCAGCATCACTGTACGGATAGAAGTCGTCGTTGGGGGGGAACGGACCTTCCGCAAAAAAACTATTGGAAAAAGGGGCTTGTGTCCATAAAAAGGCTGCGCCAGCCCAGATTACAATGCAAATGATCCCGTCTATCAGGATGGGGACCAAATGGGATGTAGATTGAGTTTTTTGCTTGATAAAATCAGACAAGAAATCCACCAGATAGGCAAGCAAAATTACTAAAACAAACTGATTAAGCAAGACCGGCACTCCGGCGACATTCCAAAACCGCTCGTCCGGTGTTATGCCAACCCTGGTCACCAGAACAAAGACCGAAATCAAGGTAAAGATGCCCATACTGAGCAGAAACACCTTGTTGTTTTTCTTTCCCAAAGGTATCTGTTTGATGAGCACAAAAATCAGCACTATCTGCAGGAGCATCAGGTAGAACCACGTGCTGACCGGTTGGGTTAATGCGTTAACCACTTCATTATTTGAACCGAATTCCAAAATGAAAAGACTGGAAATTATCAGGAAAATAAGGCAGATTAAGGGAATAATCCAATTTATCCGGGATGGTTTGGCAGAGAAAAAATGATGTGTTTTTTCCAAAAAATGGATTGGCTTATTTATGTTGTTAAAAATTCGAATTGCCAGAGCGATCAGTAATGCAGAAAGCCCCACAAACACGTAAGAGGCAATTACATAGCCTGTCTGTAGAATTTCTGTATTATTTCCACGAATGATCGCATTGAGGAAGATGACTAAACCTTCCAAACCTGAGAGCAATAAGAACAAGGCAAGGTTGAGATAGGGTTTCTCAGGTAAGGAGCGAAAGAAGATTTTAATCTTGTTAACCATGACGCCTAAATCCCATCACTTTATTATAAAGCACAAGACATAGGTTCACTTTTTATCCGCCATGTTCATTCTGGTTCTTCTGGCAATGGTAATTCCATCTAAAAGGTTACACTGATGAAGAAATGTAATTAATCTTCCTGGCTGGTAATATAATCACTGATATGCATCCGGTAATCAATCTATCTGAACCGCTCCTACACATCAAGAACATCCTCGGAGAGTCCCCCCATTGGCATCCAATCGAACAGCGCTTGTACTGGTTGGATATAGAAACTGGCAGACTCTTTCGCCTTAACCCAACTGATCTCAACGTGGAATATTTCGATCTTGGCATCTGCGCGAGCAGCTTTGGCTTCAGAAAAAAGGGCGGTCTGATATTTGCCACAGAGACCGGTTTCGGGTTCTGGTCCAGACAAGACCGAACAATATTTAATCTAACTAATCTATACGAAGTTGATCAAGGAATCATGATGAACGACGGCAGAGTGGACCAAGCTGGGAGGTTTTGGGCTGGAAGTAAAGGACCAACAGGTACTGCTGCCTTGTTCAAACTCAATCCAGATCAAACCTGCCAAAAGGTCTTGCCTGGTATTACCATTTCCAATGGCATTGATTGGAGTTTGGACAATACTATTTGCTATTACACCGATTCGGGCAATCAGACTATCTACCAATATCAATTTGATCCGGTGGAAGGGGCATTAATGGAACCTAAGGTTTTTTTCTCCCTTAAGGATGATCCCAACTCTGCCACACCCGATGGACTGTGTCTCGATTCAGCAGGAAACATCTGGACCGCCATCTGGGATGGCAGCAAGGTGCTGCAGCTTTCACCGGAAGGTAAAATCCTGCAGGAAGTTCGTCTTCCAGTCAGCAGACCGACTTCCATTGCATTTAGCGGTTCGGAATTTAAAGACCTTTATATCACTTCAGCATCTACCGGGCTCACGGCAAAGCAGCTTAACCAACAGCCTTATGCCGGGGATTTGTTTGTCTTTCAAACAAAAATACCAGGAAGACCCGCTAACTTTTTCACTGGCTGAGCTTCTCTTTTCAGGCTCAAACCCGCGGCATTTTTATTCTTCTTCATCCTCAGTTTTTTCTGAGCGCAAACGGGAATGAGTCTCCAAAATTCGTTTCCGCATCCTCATACTAACTGGCGTAACCTCCACCAACTCGTCTGGTCCGATAAACTCAATCATTTCATCCAAGCTCAATTGCCGAGGTGGATTCAATCGTTCATCCAGGTCGCGTATGGATTGGCGCATATTGGTCAGGTGCTTCTTTTTAGCAACATTAATGGCCAGGTCTTGAGGTCTGGGTGTCTCCCCGACGATCATGCCTTCATAAACAGGCACACCGGGTCCGATAAAAAGCTGCCCACGTTCTTCTGCATTTTTCAAGCCATAAGTTGAAGACAGTCCAGCTTCCCTGGCTATGATGGAACTCGACTGCCGGCTCTCGATTGTCCCCTCCAAAGGTTCATCTCCAGAGTAAAAACTATTCAAGACGCCCTTTCCCCGCGTAATGGTCAAAAATTTGTACCTGAAACCAAGCAACCCTCTGGTAGGCATGGAATAAGTCAGATGGACCGTGTTATCAGGATTGTTGGTCATATTGGTCATTTTTCCATGCCGGGCCCCTAACATCTCAACTACTGCCCCAACATATTCAGAGTCTACATCTACATGAACCTCTTCAAATGGTTCAACCTTAATGCCATCTTCTCCGGTGATCACAATCGCTTCAGGCCGGGATACCTGGAATTCATACCCTTCTCTTCGCATGGTTTCAATCAGGATGCCTAAATGAAGTTCACCCCGTCCAGAAACCAGGAAGACATCCTTGCTTTCCGTTTGCTCAACCCGAAGCGCAATATTGGTGCGCAGTTCCTGCGTAAGCCGCTCCCATAATTTACGGGAGGTACTCCACTTGCCCTCCTGTCCCGAAAATGGCGAAGTGTTGACACCAAATGTCATCTGGACAGTAGGTTGCTGAACTTTGATGATAGGTAATGCAACCGGATTTTCCGGATCTGCCAGGGTTTCACCAATCTGGATATCCTTCAAACCACCGATGGTAATAATTTCACCGGCTTCAACCTCATCCACCGCTACTTTATCCAATCCCTGAAAGGCAAAGACATAACGTGCCTGGATTTTTTCAATGCTGCCATCATGCTTGATACGGGCAAGATATTGCCCCGTGGTGAGTTTTCCGGCATGGATTCTTCCAGAAGCAGTTACACCGCTGTATTCATCATATCCTAAATTGGTAACCAGCATCTGGAATGGAATGTCAGGATCAATCTTCGGCCCGGGAATATTTGTCAGGATACTTTCAAAAAGTACCTGCAGATTATCGTCCAGGTCTGGGGTCAGACCAGCTTTTCCTTCCAAACCGTTGGCGTAAATAATCGGAAAATCTACCAGATCCTCGCTCGCTCCTAATTCCACGAAAAGATCAAAAGTAGAATTGAGTGCCCGATCAACATCGGCATCTTTGCGGTCCAATTTGTTAATTACAACAATCGTCTTCAAATTTTTCGCAATTGCCTGTTTCAAGACGAAGCGGGTTTGAGGTTTTGGCCCTTCAACAGCATCGACCAGCAGGAGCACTCCGTCAACCATATTCATGATGCGTTCAACCTCACCGCCAAAATCTGCATGCCCGGGAGTATCAACAATATTGATCTTGACCAATTGCCCAGTTTTTGGGTCGGGTATCATGATGGCGGTGTTTTTTGACAGGATCGTGATACCGCGTTCCCGTTCCAGATCGTTGGAATCCATGACCCTTTCCTGGACTCTCTGGTTAGACCGGAAAATCTTGGCTTGTTTAAGCATGCCATCAATTAAGGTCGTTTTACCGTGGTCAACGTGCGCAATAATGGCTACATTTCTAATATCATCTCTAGTTTTCAACATTATATAAAACCTACACTCTCATCTTTTCATAAAAAAACCCGGTCACCCGGGTTTTTGATCCATCTCAGCTATATTCCCATCACTCCCCAGAAATACGGTGGTCGTTCTACCGGTTGTTCATCGATTTCAACAGCTTTTTTCAACCTCTCTTTGACCAGGTTGAGTTTGACACGATCATTGGCATGCACCTCAAAAAGCATCTGCCCGGCTTTCACGGGATCCCCAATCTTCACTTTGACCATGATGCCGGCTGCCTGGTCAATTGCATCGCCCTTTTGAGCCCGTCCAGCTCCGAGGGTAACAGAGGACTCGCCAACTTCTTTGGCATCCACGGTTTTGATCCAACCTGATTTATCGGCAAATATCGGTTCAACCAGGCTTGCTTTGGGCAGTTTCTCAAGATCATCTATAACACTGATATCGCCATGCTGAGCCATAACCAGCTCTCTGAATTTTTGAAAACCCGAACCGTCCTGCATGGCTTTTTCTGCCATTTTCACACCAGACGGAATGTCAGCAGCTTTATTGCCCAGGATAAGCATATAAGCAGCCAGGTGCAGGCAGTGATAACGGTAATCTTCCGGACCAACACCTTTCAGCATTTCAACAGCTTCCTTAAGCTCCAGAGCATTTCCTACTGCACTTCCCAAGGGTTGATCCATAGGGGAAAGCACCGCAATTACTCTGCGTCCGCTCTGTTCACCGATGGAGACCATCACTTTTGCCAATTCCTTGGCATCTTTGAGAGTACGCATAAAGGCACCCTGTCCTACTTTAACATCCAAGACAATCGCGTGTGCACCAGCCGCGATCTTCTTGCTCATCACAGAAGAGGCAATTAATGGAATAGACTGCACAGTTCCGGTTACATCCCTCAAGGCATAAAGCTTCCCATCCGCAGGCGCCAGATCAGCGCTCTGGCCAGTCAGAACAATTCCGACCTGTCTGAGTTGAGAAATAAACTCATCCGTCGAAAGATTGGATCGGAATCCTGGGATAGCTTCAAGCTTATCAATCGTTCCTCCACTGAATCCAAGACCGCGACCGGACATTTTTCCCACCGGCAGCCCACATGCTGCTACGATGGGAGCCACAGTTAATGTAGTTTTATCTCCTACACCACCTGTAGAATGTTTATCGACTGCAATCGGAACTGCCTCGCTCAAATCAAGCATATCGCCGGAATTTGCCATGGCGATGGTCAAATCCGTGATCTCCCGGCTATTCATACCATTAAGCAGGACCGCCATTGCCCAGGCGGACATCTGGTAATCAGGAATGGACCCATTAGTGTAGTTGAAGATCAAGAAGTTTATTTCTTCCTTGGTCAAAACTTGTTTATCCCGCTTCTTGATAATTACGTCAACTGCACGCATGGTTTTTCACTATTCCTAACATTAAGATTAACACTCAGTGAGTTAAGTGGATGCAGACCTTCCGGTTTGGTTCCTCGCCGACTGATTCGGTTTGAACTTTGTCATTATTACGCAATTCCATATGGATGATACGCCTCTCATTAGCTGGCATGGGTTCGAGGTATTGTTTCCGGCCGGTAGCAATCACTTGGTCAGCCATTCGCCTTGCCAACTTCTGCAGTTCACTTTCCCGCCTGGCCCGATAATTCTGTACATCTACCTGAATGGGCACCCAATGATTTAATTTGTGGCTGACCATCAAACTTAGAATGTACTGCAGTGCGTTAAGTGTTTCAGACTTCCTGCCGATCAAGAAACTAAGGTCATCTCCTTCAATATTTGCCTTTATGACCGATTTTTCGTCTGGCATAGTATCAAGTAAAGCGATACTTATATTGGCACCAATCCCCATTTTTTCCAGAATTTCCTGCAAAGTTTCTTTCACAATGACCTGAACATCATCCAGGGCTTCTTCTGGTTCGTTCTTAGAACTATCTTCAGTATTTAATGTCGAACTGCGGGTATCAACAGGCTCTGATTGAGGCGCTGCAGATTTACTTACTGTAAAAGCCGTCTCAGGAGCTTTTACTGTTAGACGGACCCTTGCCTGCCGAGAAGCGAATCGGAAGAGATTTCGTTTGCCTTCATCGAGCACATCCACAGAAACATCATCCTGTGAAAGACCCAGTTCCGTCAAACCTTTATCAATCGCCTCTTCTATCGTCGGGGCAATAACTTCTAACGTTGTTTTATTGTTCGTCATATTTCGTCTTTCCATCCACCTAATTGGGACGCAATTAATGCTTCATTTTGGGGCGTTGCTGCTTGACTGCAGAACGCGCAGAAGGTTTGGCTGCTTTTGCAGGGATTTGTTTCTGTTGTTCTTCTTCCTCTTCATCCTCATCATCCCAATTTTCAGGGATGACAGAGACGGGTTGCTTGGCTACTGCCGGTTTTTTTGGTTTTAGGAATGGAAAAACTTTCGACCAATCCGAGCGGCCTTGCAATGAATATTGGACAATGGTCCCCAGATTGCTCACCAGGAAGTACAACGCCAGACCGGAAGCCAATGAGTATGCCATCCAACCCATTAATACGGGCATGTAAATGTTCATGCTCTTGGTCATGGCAGCCGTCTGGTCATCACCAGAACTCGCAGGAGCTTCCATTACCTTGCTCTGCACCCATGTTGTCAAAACCACAATAATTGCCAGAACAGGAATTTGAACTCCCATGACGTTCAGTCTCTCAGGTTGACCTAAATCCATCCACAGAAAACGGTTTTGAATAGGTAAAATCTTGGTGGGATCTAAGAAGGGATAGATAAGTCTTTCCAGATTGACCAACTCGAATGGTGTCGCTGCCATTGCTTTAATAATGCTCTGATAAAGACCAATAATGATCGGGAATTGGATCAGCGTTGGCAGACATGACCCAAAAGGACTGATCCCCAGTTCTTTATACAGTTTCATTTGTTCCTGGGCAAGTTTGTCCTTGTCATCCTTGTACTTGATCTGCATCTTTTTGTACCGCGGATCCTGCTGCAGATCCTGCATGGCTGCAGTTGACTTCAATTGCTTGGCTGTCAGCGGGTAAGTGATCAGTTTGATTATCAGGGTGAATAGAATTATAGCGATGCCAAAATTGTCGAAAACCATCGAGATGGAAAGGAGTAAATTAGTGAATGGCTGAATGATAATTGTGTTCCACATGCTAGTGTACTCCTCTTAATTTTCCGGGGTAAAGGACCAGATCTGGTTGCCTCTTTGATCAAAACCCTGCAGCAGAATGTCGCCTTTCGTGACTGCTACAACGATGGTATCCCCTGAAATTACCGGCGTTGTATAGACAGTGCCGTCAATGGCACGTGTCCAGAGAGGATTCTGTTCCAGGTCATAAGCCCGCAGGTTCCCGTCTTGTGAAACAATCAAAAATCCTCCATCTATTGCCACCGGACCAGCCAACATATCGCTGCCGGTTTCCATTCGCCAAAGCACTTCTCCTGAATTCGGGTCAAGCGAGAATATTTTTCCCGCTTCATCGGCAAGGATCAAGTTGTCCTCGATGAGAATGGGTGTGGACCAAATGCTTGAGAGTTTCTCATCTGCATTAAATGTCCATTGCACTTCACCGGATTTAAAATCCAATGCCACAAATTCATCACCCAAACTGCCAACATATAACCTGTTGCTTTCAGCATCATAGTATGGTGCGGCAACTAAAGACCCGGCTAATTCGGTTTTCCAGATAACTTCGCCGGTGTTTTTATTCAAAGCAACGATAAAGTGATCCATTGAACTGATGATAACGGTATCCCCGACAATAATTGGTTCAGCTAAGAAGCCATACTCGCTTGAATACTTCCACTTTAGGGAGCCGTCAAGGTTAAGGGAATAGACATTGCGATCACTGTTAGGCACAACAATTTGGGAACCGTCGCTGGAAGCTTTCGCCTGGTACCAGCCTTTCGCTTCGGCAAAGTTCCATTCTTCCAAACCGGTCTCCAGATTTATCTGGTGAAATTTGTTAGCCAGGTCGCCAATATACAGGTGCTCCTCATCCACCAAAGGAGGTGCATACAAAACCACCTGAATATCGCTTTGGGCTGGATATCGCCAGATTTCTTCACCGTTGGCAAGATCAACTTTGTAAACAAATTGCTGGAATGCCACATAAGCAGAAGTAGCATCCGCACTAAGGCCCGGAGAACTTTCAGCACGTGGCCCCATTGCACACCCAGAAAGTAGTGCAGCAACAAGCGAAAAGAGCAAAATCGAAATTAACTTATTTTTCTTCATAGATCTCCAAATTCAAGGTACAGGATCAATTCCACCAGGATTGAAAGGATTGCATCGGCAAATTCGTTTCAATGCCATCCAGCCTCCTTTAATGGATCCATATTTATAGACAGCCTGATATCCATAATGCGAACAGGTTGGGTAAAACCGACAAGTATTGGGCGGTAATGCTGGTGAAACTACTTTTTGATACCCTTTAATCAAAAGAAGTAACCCTAAGCGGGGTAAATTCTTGAGATTTACCTTAAGATCCTTAAGCTCAGGGTCAGTACAGTTTTCCTGGTGTTCCACTGTGGACTCGTATATCATGATACTTATTTCTAGATCAAACCAGCCATTCCCATTAAATGCCTTACAGAAACATCAACCTCGTCCGGCGAGGCTTCGAGTAATTTCTTCCTGGCAATAAAGAGGACATCAAGCCCATGCTTCATTTCAGCCCAATTGTTGTTGACCCTGGAGCGAAGCAGTCGCTTGCATCGATTACGTTGCACTGCGCCACCGACGGATTTACTTGCTATCACAGCTACCCTGGTGACTTCCAGATCATTCGTCATAACTACCAGTACGACAAATTGATCTGAAAAAGATCTACCTTTTTGCCGGGTGGCTTGAATTTCTTGTGAACTCTTGAGGCGATAAGGGGTCTTCCTCACCGAAGCCAGGGATTTTTGAGATAGCTGATCAAATAAGTTTACCAACGAACGCGTTTGACATGATTATTAGAAGTAGGGGCCAACTTGTGCCGTCCGCGTAGTCTTCTTCTCTTTAATACTTCCCTGCCATCACTGGTAGACATGCGGGCGCGGAAACCGTGCACACGCACACGTCTTCTGATCTTGGGTTGGTAAGTTCTTTTTGGCATGCTCTTTCCTTTCAGAAACCTTTGCGTCCAGAGTCATCCTATCTCATCAGCAAAGATGTATAATCAGGTGTAATTAAAACATTAACCTTTAGATTTTACACGATTTATCAATAGCGTCAAGCAATTGTTAGTTTGAGTTTAGTATATACCACAAGCCAACCATAGAACATTTCTATTTAACCTTGATATTTTGACAAACATGGGGGAGCATTTACTCCAATAATCTAACCCAATAAGATTTGAGGTCATAAAATTCTACACCCCTCCATGTGACTACATATTGGCAGGATTTAGCCAAAGCAATTTTGATCATGTTCCGCACAAAAATATAAGCTGATAAAGCAACTAATCAGTGTTTTCCGGGTTTCTCCTCACCACACCAGATTGCCATGCCAGCACCGCGGCTTGTGTGCGGTCAGCCAGATGAAGCTTTCCCAGAATATTGGTGATGTGAGTCTTGACTGTCTTCTCACTGATGAACAGGACATCTGCAATTTCCTGATTAGACTTACCTGCTGCTACCTGCGCTAAAACCTCCAACTCGCGATCCGTTAGTTCATGGAATGGGTTGGGACTTTGTCCAGAGTCAGTGTCATGCAATTCCTTCACTAACCGAGCAGCCACTCTTGGGTTAAGCACTGCTTCGTGCATATACGCTCTTCGTATGGCTATGGCAAGCTCATCTGGGTCCACATCCTTAAGCAAGTATGAGAGTGCACCCGCCCGAATGGCAGGAAAGATGTTTTCGTCATTGTGATAGGAAGTGAGCACGATCACTTCAGTGGTTGGGCTGATGGTCTTGAGCTGCCTGGTGGCTTCGACACCGTCTATACCGGGCATCAACAAGTCCATCAAGACAATATCCGGAAGGAGTGTTTTGACCAGCTCCACTGCTTCCAGCCCATTGGCAGCCTCACCGACCACTTCGATATCTGGCAAGGTCGCAAAGTAAGCCTTTAAACCCATCCGCACCATGGTATGGTCGTCTGTCACTACCACTCTAATTCGCTCTGCAGTCATTGTTGCCTCGATTCCTCCGCCGTATGTACGATCGGGATTTTCACTCTGATCTCTGTTCCTCCATCAGGTCTACTTAATACTTCGAACCTGCCAGCAATCTGTTCAATACGTTCCTGCATGTTCCTTAGACCATAACCCACTTGGGATTGGCTCTGAGAATCAAAGCCAATGCCATTATCACTGATCCACATGGTAACTAAGGTAGGTGCATATTCCAATACCAATTGGACCTGGCTGGCATGGCTATGTCTGGAGATGTTAGAAAAAGCTTCTTGGGCAACACGAAAAAGCGCTTGCTCGTAATCTAGTCCTACGCTCTGCTCATTGGAGATCTTCACCAGGACCGGAATTCTATTTTGTTCACTCCATTCGCTGCAGAATTTCCGCAATGCATCAGCCAGCCCGATGCCTTCCAACTCGGCGGGGCGGAGTTGATTAATAAGCGCACCTAACTCCTCCTGGGAAGCTTTGATCAGCTTTTCAGCTTCCTCAAGATGAGCCTGAGCAGCAGGCTGATTTGTTGTCATCAGGTTTTGCGCGGCACGCACTTGCATCAGCGTGGCGAAGTTCTGCTGCTTGACGGTGTCGTGCAGATCGCGCGCAAGGCGGTTGCGCTCTTCTAATGCAGCAAGCTGCTGCTGACCCTGCATAAGCATCTGGATGCGTTCCGCCATACTATGCAGCTTGCGCGTGAGCGCCCCGATCTCATCCTCTGAAGTATCTGCTGGCTGAACTTCAAAATTACCCTCCGCCCAAGAGTCAGCGGATTGGCTAAGCCGTTTCAACCTTTTGGTGAAGCCACCGGCAGCGATACTGCCGAATAAAGCACCGAATGGTGCCACTGCAAAGAGTAGAACTATCGCTGTAAACGGTACCCATAAAGCGAGAGGTGCCAAATCGCTCAAGGTCTTATTCTTGGGGGATTCAACAGTCAGAATCAGAATTGCATTGAGGCTTTCACCCTCTTCAACAGGAGGAATTGGCATTGCCAGCCGAATTTGATTTTCGTCATTAATCAGGCTCAAGGTTAACGGGGATGGCGTTGGAGAATCGTGTGCCCTTTCAATGATCTTCTGCTCATTTGAGCCCACAGGAGGGGTGTAAGCTTCCCCGACTTTTAAGCCGCTCTGATCCTGGGCGACCGCCAGGATCAGACCATCTGGAGAAAGAATGACCATATTTTTAGATTCCACGATTCGGGCTGCCTCTGAGTCCCAAGAATCACTGGGAGGCAGGCTGGCATATCCATCAACCGATACCTCATTCAGCCAGGCTTGTAAACCTGGCTGATCAACATTTCCATTATTAAAGTAGTCAGTTGCCTGCAAGCCAAGTGTGTAAATAATATCCCTCAAGTAGTCTTTTTGATTCACCTGTCCATAGTTGTAGTATAGCAAGTAGCCAACCAAAAGGAGAACTTCAACTAACAAGAAACCTAACACAGTAACTAGTGTATAAGAAAGAGTCAGCTTACCCCGCAGATTTTTGGGAGTCCGAAACATAATTATTACTCCCCATCCGAGAGTACAACCAGGGGAGAGACCTGGATGGGCTTCCAAGCCGCAAGTAAGACAGAGAGCACAGTAAGAGTGATTAAGATTAAGCCCACCAGTCCAATTGTCTTGGGGGAAAAAGCCAGCATTACTTTCGCCAAGGGATATTGTGCGCCAACTATCAAAACGAATCCTTCAACAGCAATCAAGCCGCTGAGAAAAGCGACAGCTGCAATCAAAAGATATTCTACCATCAGGCTTGAAAGTATGTTTCTGTTGGAATACCCCACACACTTGAGCACACCAATCTCGTAACGCCGATTTAGTGTTGATAAACTGACTGAATTGGCTATCAACAGTAAGCCCGCTAAAAAGGACAGAGTTGCCATGCTGACAGCAAGGACATATAGGTTTTTATATGACTGGGCAAAGCGGGCTGCTCTGGCAACCAGGTTTAGCACCATCGCCTGGGAGCCAATTGCACCCAATTCTTGCTGCAGATTTGCCAATGTTTCGGGTTTCACCTTCAGGAAATATTGAAGCTGGTCTGGTGTTGTTAATTGCTTGCTGAGTTCTGAGGTCATCAACAATCCAGAGTTATCTTGGAAGAGTCGGCCAGAATCTACCTCGTAAACCCCAACGATCGGCACGGTCTTGGTGGAGCCGTCCATGAACGTAATTTCGACACTATCCCCTTGATTGAGCGATGAATAATGGGTGGAGACATAGGCACCATCTTCCACGCCAAACTCAGTTCCACTCACCTGGTACTCCTCTAACTGTTCGCGACCAATCAGCAAGGGGTAGACTTTGTTCTCTTGATTGCCCACCTGGTGGATCGATTTGACCAGGGTCTGATAACCAATAGATGCTTCTTCCGTTGGAATCTTAGCCACAGCGCCCATAATAGAGGCTTCTTCTGTGGCAGGGGCAAGAATCACAGCGTTGCTGCCCTGCCAGGTGTCACTTTCTTCCAGAATCAGTGATTGAGCACTTTGAGTAGTAATGGCAGCAAACAAAATGGTCACCACGCCGATAAAGAGCGCCACCCCGGCAAAAATAGGTGTTAGCCCATTCCGCCTTAAGTTCTTGCGTGGTATGTTAAGGATTGGGAAAATCTTATATGGGAGTATGGCTGTGGCAAGCCTTAGTGCTGCTCTCAGAACAAAACTAAGAACCAGCATACAGAGTATTGCCACAACCAACACAATTAACGCCTGCGACAGTGAGCCCATGATGTAGGCAGTGATAAACAAGAAAGGAATTGCCAGGAGCATGACCAGCCCAATTGTTTTCAGAGCCTGCTCTTTTGATGTTGTGCTAGGCTCTCTTCTGAGCAAAGTGATCGGGGTGACATCTTGTGCTTTTAGAATACTCCATAGGGCGAATATAATAGTCGTAAGGACCCCGATCACGACAGCAGAGACAGAGATGGTCGGGTTAAAATGCCAGCTCACCAACACGGTGGAAGTTTTAGAAAACACTGTTGTTAGCGATTTAGATAAAAGTGTTCCCAGGAAAGCACCGGGGATACTGCCTGCCAGACCGATCAACCCGGCTTCAATAGCGAACAGGGTGCTGACTTCCCGGTTTTCATACCCCAGCATCTTCCAGATGGCGATTTCATTTTGACGGCGACTGATCAAAACTTGCATGGTATTGGCAATTCCGATGCCACCAACCAAGAGCCCCACCACCCCCGCTCCGTTCAATAACAGGGTGATCAATTGTCGGGAATCTTTATCCTGCTCAGCCAATACTTCCGCTTCATAGGCAGACCAACCTAGGTTTTTAAGCGATTTTGCAGCAGCTTCAGGATCATCCGAAGTAGAAAGCAATGTGGTGAAATTTGGTCTGCCGTTGGCCAGTTTTTCAGCTACCTCGTAGGAATAGTAAAGTTTGTCACCCTGGTGATTGGGCGTGTCCAGCAGTATTCCAACGATTTCCAGCTTTATCGGAACACCAACGGTCAGATCACTAAGGGTGATAGTGTCGCCAACTTTTAGATCGTTGTTTTTGGCTAAATCAATGGTCAGCAGGACGGAGTTGGGTTTGCCCAGGCGTTGAATTGGGTCGTTGATATTATCCCCTTCCATTTCCAATGAACCGATCAGTGGGTACTTCTGCAAGTCTACTCCCAAACCGGCGCCGGGATATTTCCATTCATCAGAACCTTCCGTTTGGAAAGCTACGGTTGAAGAATAGGCGATCAGAGTATAGTCTTTAAGTATCTGATCCGTTTTAAGCTGCTCGACTTTGCCAATCTCTTCAGGCAGAATATAAGGCTCATAAGTCCGGTCTGAACTGATGTCAGCACCTATCAGAAGAGTTGGATCCACCACGAAGGATTTTTCAAAAGAGCTCGAAATGGTGGTCATAGCGACCAGGGACATGACTCCAAAGGCAACGCACAGGATTGCTACAGATATGCGCTGCCCCCCTCGTTTAAAGTTATTCTTGGCTGTGTAGAAAAAGAACGACAGACTGTTTGCCATGGTTACACCCCCAACGGGCTGGCAGCCAAGGGGACCGGCTGATTTGTTGTGGGCTTGTTCTCCGTCAGGCGGCCATCGTACAAATGTAATTGGCGGTCAGCCATATTGGCAATGTGCTGGTCATGTGTCACCATCAGCAGAGTCAAATGCATAGTCCTGCGCAGTTCTTTCATCAAGTCCAGTACCTGCTGACCGGTAGTACTGTCCAGGTTGCCGGTCGGTTCATCTGCATAAAGAATCATTGGCTGGGTGACTAATGCACGCGCAATGGCTACTCGCTGCTGTTCCCCGCCAGAAAGCTGGTGCGGCAGGTGCCCAAGCCGGTGAGACAACCCAACTCTTGAAAGCATTTCGGAGGCTTGTTTAAGACATTGCTTGCGGTCTGAGCGGATAAATAATGGAACAGCTACATTTTCCAGTGCGGTCATGCTGTTGATCAGAAAAAACGATTGAAAGACAATTCCGATTTTCTCATTTCGCAAGCGGGCAAGTTTTCCCTCTTTAAGAGCGCTGATTTCCTGCCCATCTAAAACGACCTTTCCACGGGTAGGGCGGTCAATCCCAGCCATGATGCCCAGCAGCGTAGTTTTGCCAGAGCCAGAAGGTCCCAACAGAGCGACCCATTCCCCCTGATTTACTGAAAAATTGACATTATGCAGAATGGGAAATACTTTTTCCCCATTCGAGAGATCCCGCGAGACCTTTTGTACCTCCAGGATGGTTTTGTTCTCCATATAACCTCGTTTCGTGATATTTCCTGTAAATATACTGAACGAGGCGGAAAAACACCTCGGGCGCAAGTCTGATATGGACTACGCCTGTGGTTGTATTTAACTGGAATTGGTCACTTTTTTTCAACACCCCCAATTGTTAGTCCGATCTAACTCACAGATTATAAAACGTAGCAAATGCTCATTGAAAAAAGTCAGTACGCTTGTAAAGAAAGCCCCCTTTATTCACTATTCCATAGATTTTAACTGAAATAGAATCTGCAATAGAATTTTCCATCCAGCAATCATTTGAAACAAGCCAAAGGTTTTCGGCTCAGGTGTCTACTAAGCCACCTTTTAGGTTACCATACTGGTCTATTCCTGTAATCAGCACATTCCGTATGGTATTGCTGATGTTCATGGTAGAACTGCAATCCACACGCATATAATTCCTGGTAAATCCGCTGTAATGGTCCCAATCTCTTTGGGAAGGAGAACATTCCCACAAGACTGATTCCACTCTTCCGACCATGCTTTTCATTTTGTCAACTGAAGCATTTCGGAACAATTCGAGCAGATGATGGCTGCGTCCCTGGCTTATTTTAGCTGGTATCTGGTTTTCAAATCTACTGGCAGTGGTTTGCGGCATGGGGGAAAATCTGAACACATGCCCTCCAGAAAAGCCCAATGTTTGGATGATATTGAAAGACTCGATGAAGTCCTCTTCAGTTTCACCAGGAAAACCGACGATGATATCGGTAGTGATAGCCATTTCTGGCACTTTTTCTGATATTCTTTCAATCAATTTCCGATACTGGTCGGAAGTGAAAGGTCTGCCCATGCGACGGAGGATCAAATCGCTGCCGCTCTGAAGTGGTATATGAAGGTGCGGGCATAAGCGTTCATTCGTCCAGCAATCCAGTAAGGCATCATCCACATTCCAAGGTTCGATAGACGAAATACGAACTCTGGGAATTTGGGTACTTTCAAGCACTGCAATAAGAAGGTCGCTGATTTTAACTTCAGGAAATAAATCTTTTCCCCATGAACCGAGTTGTACCCCGGTAAGTACGATTTCTTTTGCTCCCTGCTCTTCTGCCGTGAGGACATCCCGGATTACCTGTTCAGCGGGAATGCTTTTGGAAGGACCACGGGCAATCCGTGTCAGGCAGTAAGTGCAATAGTTATCACAGCCATCCTGAATTTTTATAAAACTGCGAGTGCGAGACCGAGACCCGAGGGATGGTTTTGCCCTGGCGTGTCCATCCTCAGGTGCTGAGAAACCTGTCTGAGCGAGATAATTAACTAAAGTTTCTTTACTGAAATTGTCAAAAACTAGTTCTGGACTGGTCAGTTCTTGCGCTTCATGTTTAAATATCGTCGACCAGCAGCCTGTTGCCACTACCTTGGCGCTGGTCTCACGCCCGTACTTTCGGATCATCTTCCGGGAATCGGCACAAGCTTTAGCAGTTACGCAACAGGTATTGACAATTATATAATCAGCGATCCCTGTCTCAGAAACAATCTCATGGCCCTGAGCTTGAAGTGTGGCTGCCATTTTCTCAATCTCGCTCTGATTAAGGCGGCAGCCGACCATGTCCAAGTAAACCTTCATACTATTTTTTTGTGACTAAAAAGTCATTGTATATTACTGTCGCAGCCCCGCCAGTTCGGGTTTCAAGAATTATCCCCACATCTCCAGCTTGGAAAGTGAGATCTTTTACAGAAAGCAGTTCGCTTCCATTTGCTGAGAGCGTCAGTTTGTCATCCAAACAGGTAGCCTGAACCTTATTGGTGCCATCAGATTGATAAATCACTTCTGAATATTCAAAAGTTTCACTACCCAGCAAGGTTTCTATTCCATCTTGAACCATCATGATGGCGTAATAGCCATCACTGCTGATCAGGAAAGCATAAAAATTGTCTTTATCCTGGTAACGACAGATTAAACCAAAGTCAGTATCATCAGGACCTATAATTTTCTGAGTGGCAACTTCAACCTGTACATCAGTAAATTTCAATTTAAGCCTTGACCAGCTGCGCGAATCAACCGTATTTACCGATATAAGATACCCACTATCAGAATAGCCCTTAAGTTCATAGGGGCTTCTTGTTATTTCCCACCCGCTCGAATCATCCTTAAAATCATCCTGGAATAGTACTTGTCCTTCCTTCTGCCAAGGCATTTTATCCACACTGACCAGGTTAACTTGGCAGCCGGTGACAGTAAATAAAAGAATGGCCCCAAACAGAAGAAGAGACTTTTTCACCATATCATCATGATACCAAAGAAACGGCTAAGGAACAAACTCTTTTCTCTGAAAATCAAGCCAGGCTAAATTGTTTCCAGGTAGCGTTTAACCTCCCAGTCTGAAACATGAATGCGGTAGTCTTCCCACTCTACCTGTCTTGAGTTAATAAATTTTTCTGACAGATTCTCGCCCAATGCTGCCGATAAAACCTTGTCCTTCTTAAATTCTTCTAAGGCTTCCATCAGGGAGCCTGGCAGCATATCAATACCCATTTCGGTACGTTCTGCCTCAGTGAGCTCATAGACATTGATTTCATTGAGTGGTTCAGGGCAAGCAATCCCAAGATCAATACCGTTCAATCCAGCCGCAAGCATCACATTAAAAGCAAGATATGGATTTGCGGAAGGATCCGGACAGCGCAATTCTATGCGAACTGCATTCTGGTTTCCAGCAAAAGTCATCGGAATTCTGATAAGTGCCGAGCGGTTGACTTGTGCCCAACCAATATAAACCGGGGCTTCATATCCTGGCACCAGTCGTTTATAAGAATTTACACTGGGTGCGACAACGGCAGAAAAAGCGCGGGCATGTTTTAATTGACCGGCGATGTACCCATGGGCAATCGCGGAAAGGTGATTGGGATCGTCCTCGTCGAAAAATAGATTCTTGCCATTTGAACTTATCGATTGGTGGCAGTGCATCCCAGACCCATTAATCCCAAAAACGGGTTTTGGCATGAAGGAGGCGATCAATCCGTTTTTCGCTGCGATTGCTTTGACCGCTGATTTAAAAGTCAGCACATTATCAGCTGTTTTTAGGGCATCATCAAATCTAAAATCAATCTCATGCTGCCCCAGCGCTACCTCATGATGACCGACTTCCACATCCAAACCCATTCTTTGCAAGGCAGACATCAATTCGGTGCGGACATTGACAGCCTGGTCATTGGCTGAGAAGTCAAAGTACCCCCCCACATCATAGGGTACGGGATGAATGTTTTCGGGCCCATTCCTCAAGAATAAGAAAAATTCCGGTTCCGGTCCTACGTTTAAAGTCCAATTTCTTTCATCCTTCAGTTTTTTCAAATTGGCCTTTAAACGACCGCGTGGATCTCCATCAAAGGGCTGTCCATTGGGTTTATAAATATCGCACAACACCCTGGCGCGCTTGTATTCTTCTGGGGACCAAGGCAGAATGGCGTACGTGTCCGGGTCCACCACCAAGTGCATATCACTTTCCTGGATTCTGGCGAAACCTTCGACTGAAGAGCCATCGAACCATATGCCGCCCTCGTTCAATACCTCTTCCAATCGGTTAACCGGACCATCAACCGATTTCACAACTCCGTTGATATCCGTAAACTGGTAGGAAACAAACTTGATATTGTCTTCTTTTACTTTTTTAAGCAGGTCTTTTGAATCCATCGCAATCTCCAATGTCATTAAGCTGATATTGCTTCAATATCCCAGACTTGAAGCAGAATCTGTTCACTAAGCCATTTTGTGCCTGAAGTCACCTTCGGGTTTTGTGTTTGCTTTTTTTACAGGAAGATTGAAACCTGTGAAAGGTTTCGAAGGCATCCGCTGATCGATCGATTTTCCCCGGGCATCCGGGTTAACGCTCTTTTCCCAAAGAGGAACCTCCACCTCGTTATCTCAGAACTGAGACTCAGCCGCTAAATCCCTTTTATTCTATTGTAATTAGCCCCACCTGATAATACCACCCCACCATGCCGTGTGCGGAATGGCTTTGAACCTGCGAAAGGCAGGGCTGGTTCTTCCTGCAGGATCAGTCTTGACCGAAGTCTATCACATCACCTGGTGTGAGATCGAACCAATTTTGTAAGTGTTGGTACAAAACTTAATGCCGCATCACAAACATAGCAGGGCACTTTTCTTATACCATAAGATGTTTAAATTGTGAAGTCCTGAACAGGCTGTATCAAGTGTTTAATTCCATTTCTTTAATGCATTACCATAGCTATGTTTTATTCTCAATAACGCGACTAAGTCTACTTTCATGGTGTATAACTATGCCATGACTTCTCTTAGGCTTTTCATTGCCATTGATTTTTCATCAGGCACAATACGAAAGATTTCCACGCTGGAATTGGAACTGCAAGAGCGACTTTCTGCCTGCCCCATCCGTTGGGTTTCTCCTGTAAATCTGCATCTTACCCTGCAGTTTCTTGGAGACACGAATCAAGGCAAAATTCCTGCAATCATCCAAGCTCTTGACTCAACTGTTGCTGAATTTGATCCATTTGAAGCGCAGCTTTTTGGTCTGGGCAGTTTCCCTTCCCTGAAAAAACCTGAGATTATCTGGCTGGGGCTAAACCATGAGAAAACACTATTTAACCTTGCCGAAACCCTTTCTGTACACTTAAAGCCTTTGGGATTTTCAATTAACGGAAAATTTCTGCCTCATCTCACTTTAGGTCGGGTGAATAGAAATGCAGGCGAAAGTGAACAGAAATTGATTAGCGAGGTATTGAAAGCTCATCAAGACGTCGAGATAGGCCAGGATGAAGTCGAGCAGGTTATCCTATATAAAAGTACACTGACCCCCCGAGGTCCGATATATACTCCTTTACATTGCTCTAAGCTTTAAAATCTATGTTACACTACTGGTGAGGTGAAGTCTGGAACCAATTGTATTAGCACGAAAAATTGTCGATATCCTGGAAGACAAAATAGCTGAAAACATTCTCCTGTTGGATTTAAAAGGCATCTCAGATTTTACCGATTATTTTGTCTTAGCCTCCGGTACGAGTGACAGAATGCTCTCCAGTTTGTCTGATGCTGTAGAAGAAAAGATCAAGGCTGATGGGTTAGGTAATGCCATTAGCGAGGGTCCGCCATCATCCGGTTGGATGGTGCTCGATTATGGTTCAGTGGTAGTCCATCTGCTTTCCCCTGAAAAACGGGAATATTACCAATTGGAAGAGCTTTGGAATAAAGGTAAAATAATCTTACATCTACAATAGATCATAATGGCTCCTTGCGGAGCCATTATTTATCCTGACTAACTTAATTTCGGTCTTAAGCCTTATCGAAGAGCTCAATTATCTCTTGGGCGTGGGTTTCTGGTTTGACCTTTTCATAGATTTTTACGATCTTGCCTTTCTCATCAATCACGAAGGTAGTTCTGACAATCCCAAAATATTCCTTTCCCATCGATTTCTTTAACTGCCAAACCCCATAGATTTCACTAACCTTATGGTCTGTATCTGCCAGCAGAGTAAAAGGCAGTGAATACTTTTCCTGGAATTTCGCATGCGACTCAGTGCTGTCCGCACTTACTCCAAGTATGACGATCCCATTCTGCCGAAATGTGGAATAGTTATCGCGAAAACCACAAGCTTCAGCAGTGCACCCGGGAGTGTTATCCTTGGGATAGAAATACAAAATTACCTTTTTACCGCGGTAGTCGCTTAATTTGTGTGTATCATTAAACTGATCTGTCAGTTCAAAATCAGGAGCAATGTCGCCAACTTTAATTTCCATATAATCTCCTTTGCAATAGGTTTGTTTAACTAAATTTATTGCTAATGCGTGAGAAACGCAAACAAAAGTATGTACACTATCCCCAGGTATTGAACCACTGCAACTGCCCGAATCAATCCCCAATTCGGCTTCATCCCTTCAGACACCCTTTGGAGCAGATACACTTCTCCCAAGCTGATGATCAACATAAAGAATGCCGGCCAAGCGATCGACCAAACGCCGCTTAAATAAAAATAAACTCCTAAGAACAGATAAGCTATTAGTAGGATGACATTGTGCAGAACAATTCCCTTCTCCCATCCAATTACAACCAGGAATGACTTGGTGCCTTTACTCATGTTGCTGGCGTAACTTTCAAACTGCAAGCAAAGAGTGGAAGCCAGGTATAGAAACAGCAGCGGCAGGCATAAGAACAGCAAGATTCTTCCCGGCTCTAATCCTTGAAGGGAGCTGGAAAAGAAGACCAATACCGGCGATACGATTAACGCATCCAGGAACCACCGATAGGGCAAGTTCCAGACCCGCATGCTCCTGGAAGTGTTCACCATTATTAATAAGACCAGTATAATCAGCCACAGCCATCCTGTTTGTGTCAGAGCTCCGGATATATTCAGGGTAAACAAGATATAGAGTAATCCGGCAAATAGCAAGAACAATATGCTAATGATCTCGGGCGACTTTAGCTTGTCAGCGCGATTGACGGTTGAGAAAAGATTAATTCTCGAAATTGAAAGGTAGTAATAAACTCTTTCCAGAGAGTAAAATCCCACAAAAAAAAGCAAACCCAAAAGGAATGTCCCAAGTTTCCAGGTTTGGCCAGATTCGGAAGCCATGACCGAGCCCAACACACTGGACATAATTCCAGAAACGAGAAAAAACCAGTCAAAATCTTTTAGGATTAACTTGATATGCTTCATGCCGGTATTTTAGCATACTCGCAGGTTGAAAATAATTCTGACAATGATGAAAAAGCGTTTCGTGTCATTTACCTTTCAGGGAACGCACCATCGTAGACGCGCAGAACGGAGCGGTTACCCCGAGCGGACGAGAGGCGCAGGTTGCGCTCAAAGACGAAATTACTCCACTGATAGGTTACCCCGAGCGGACGAGAGGCGCAGCACGCAGATGCCCGGTGCCCATCGAATACAAAAGATAGCGATCTTATTTCACTATACCCGAGATTGCTTCGCCGAAGCCTCGCAATGACACCCGCACTGACGTTTTTCAACAGCTTCCAACGCTGATGATATAATTCAACATTATTAATAAGAGAAAGCTGGTCAATTGAAACGCCAACCATTTTTATTAATCTTGTTGGTTTTCATAATCCTGTTTGCAGGGGCGCGATCCGCCCTCTCACAAACTGACCCACCAACAAAAATCGACTTGGTCAGTCCAATCGGCTGCCCGATCAGCGGCTGTGCTGCGGGTCAGCGGCTTAATTTTCAGCTTTCTTTTCAAGTAAATCCATTATTCCTGATAGAGACGAATACAAAAGTCTGTCTGACCTCCACAGACGGGAATTCCTCCACGGATCTTGAACCTCTTTTTGAATTTGACGGAACATCCATATCTCCCAAAGGGCTGATCAGCAACGTGTCTTATTCACAAGAATCCTGCGGTATTGATCTCCCTGTTGATGAAGTTGAAATTGTAAGTGTGAGCAGCCAACATCAAATTGCGAGTGCCGACCAGCTTAATCTGGCACTTAGGGTTTCTCCGGACGCGAATCTAACCGGTTCCCTGATCGTTCATGTTTTTGAAAAGGATGCGGGGGGGCTCTGGAAAGAAACTGGAAATGCTGAATTGGAAATTTCTACAGACCCTCTGCCGGCACAAGAAGCCTACGTTGCCAAAGATAGTAATACCTGCGGGATTTATTCACCCTGTTATGTAAACAGCGCTGATGATCTGGCTGGAGGCGTCGGGACCGGTTTGAAGGATGCTGTTGATGCCCTTCCTGATGGGACCGCCGCTCAGGCATCTGAAATCACAATCTTGGGTAGTTATCCGATCAAATCACAAGAGGTGCTCGTGGATAAGGCTTTTGTGGTACTGAATGGACTGACCCAAAGTCAAATTACCACAGAAAGCACAACTTGTTCCTCTGGAATGATTGCCCTAACCAATCAAAGTACCATTGATAATTTGACCATTAATGACGGAAATTGCACCAGCGTTTCCCGCAATTTAATCAGGGTTAACAGCCCTAAACCAGTCACCGTTCAAAACAGTACTCTTAAGAATGG
Source organism: Anaerolineaceae bacterium (assembly GCA_049301715.1). Classification (GTDB taxonomy): domain Bacteria; phylum Chloroflexota; class Anaerolineae; order Anaerolineales; family Anaerolineaceae; genus Mesolinea. The sequence goes on along the minus strand of JBAQLH010000015.1, from coordinate 22,817 downwards.
CGCCAATGCTATTCTGTATGAAGATAATTCCGGGGACCTGCTGGTACGGTTCAACCAGATTGAAATGAACAGCGGATATGCCATCCGCAGATCCGGCGCCTCAGGCGCAGGAAAATTAACTGCAGTGGCAAATAATATCGTCAATAACGGCTGGACACTCCTGAACAACAGCCAGTTGAGCACTTTTCAGGTTTACTGCCAGGACGCAGCCAAAGGGACCATTGACCATAATTATTGGGGGGACGGAATATTCCCTGACGCGAGCTCCAAATGCAGCTATACATCCGGTGCCCATTTAGGCGCTGCCATCCTAACCAAAAACGCCGGTGTGGCAGGGGAAGTAAAGCAGGTTACCAGCACAGGGACAAACTTTTTCAATTCCGCAGTCACTGTAAAACACTTGTCTGACTCGGATTACCTGCTTTATGTAGTAAACCATGGACAGGGTAGTGAAGATAACGTCCCCTTTTTGAATCACGGTTCAGAACTGATCACTCCCTGCAGCAACCATTATGATATTTTCTTGGACTCTTCTGCAGCAGCCACTGACCTTGTCGCATCGTTCAAATACAACCTGAATACATCCTGCCAGAATGCGATTGAATCCTCAACCTATTGCGGCCAAAATGATCCGGCTTTGTATCCGCTATGGTGGTTTGATCCTAAAACTGGCCTTACTTCCAAGTGGGATCGGGTTGGCGAGACGATTAATAAGGTGAGCTGCAATACTTCCGAAAAAGTGATCACAATGACCCTCCAAAGTACGGGCCCTCACCCCAACCTGGTAGCAGATCTAAATTACACACCCTTTGTGGTCGGTCTGCCATTATCTGAGGGTACCCAACTTACTGAAAGTGGTCTATCTGCCAGTTACCAGGTAAACCAGGTCAAACTCACCTGGACCAGCGTCAGCGAAAATAATATTGGAGGTTTTCATATTCAAAGGAGCCTGAACCTGCAAGGACCTTTCTATAGAATTTCCCCATTGATCGACTCGATAGGCAACCCTTTCACAGGCGGGTTGTATAACTATCTGGATAATAATGTCGAGCTTGGCAAAACCTATTATTATCAATTGGAAGTGGTCAATTCTTCTGGACTGACTGTTCAATTGTTTGGCCCGGTTTCAATCAGCAGTGCCACCCAGACCCCTACTAACACATTTACACCTACCATTACATTAACCCCAACCCCTTCCAACACTTTTACAATTACTCTGACACCCACAAAAACATCTACCCGGACCTCCACACCTACAAGAACACAATACTATTACCGTTCTCCCACAGCTATTAATCGAACTGCCACTCCTGTACTTTACCGGACAGCTACTTCAAGTTATCGCTCACCGACCCCGCGGATCAGCGGTACACCGACCATTACCCGCACTGGCACACCAGGAATAGGAGTTTATCCTTTTCCAAGCGGAACTCCGTCTATCACAACGAGCCCTCTGCCAGGCATTGTTTCCCCGACCATGACCGGCACAACTGGCGATGTTACCCAGACTCCCACCCTTTCCACTACAGAAGCAGTCACAGAATCCTGGTTGGATAAGTCTGACCGCTATGAAGAAGGCAGTCTATGGGGAATCCCCTTGGGAATAGCCGCGACAGGGCTTTGTCTGTTGGTCACTGGTTGGTTTGTCAGCAAGAAGCGCTGATGCGCAAATTTTGACATTTAATTTTATCTATGCTATTCTTTTCCTCATCAAGCACAACTAGGAAGAAATATGCAGCGCGAACGAGTATCTGAAAATGTCTATTGGTTTCAAAGTGAGATTTATGCCCAGGTTACTGCTGGTGCAATTGTCGGACCGCAATGGGCTGTCTTGATTGACACATTGATGCCCCAAGAAACACTTTTAATCCGCAATTATCTTGAAAATGACCTGATGGTACCAGTCCGATACATTATTAACACTCACCACCATGCCGATCATTGCTGGGGAAATTGCTTTTTCCCCAGGGCAACTATCATCGCCCATTCACTTTGCCGTGACCTGATGCTCAGCAAGAGTAGCACTGCCTTGACAGAAGCTGGTCATGACAATCCATTATTTAAAGATGTCTGCATTGTCCCACCACAGATTACCTTCTCAGAAGGTTCCATCTCACTTCGGGTAGGTAAAAAGCAATTGCATATCTTTGCAACTCCTGGGCATTCCATAGACGGTATTTCAGTCCTTTTGGAAGAGGACCGCATTCTTTTCGCCGGGGACGCCTTCATGCCGGTCCCTTTTGTGGTTGGCGGAGATTTGGAAACACTCATCAAGACTAACAAGGCTATAGGGGAGTTGAGTCTTGAAAATATTGTTCAAGGGCATGGAGATATTATCCTGCGTGGAGAAATTGAGGATTCAGTCAAGTCGAATATCGCTTACCTCAAGTCAATTCAAAAGATCGCCAGAACGGCAACACGCAGAAAAGATCCTGTTGGCTACCTCCGTGAACAGGATATTGAATTCAGTGGGAAAAACCGAGTTAGCCTAGGGGGTACTGCACAGGACCTGCACCAAAAAAATCTACGCTGGTTGCTCCACCAACAAACATTATTGGAAAGCGATAAGTGATTTTCCTCAGCCTACTATCAAAGCCATTACTAAAGTGACTGCCAGCATAGCTAAAGGCTCAATTAGCAAATCTCTTTTATGAGCTCCATTAATCAAACCACAGGCAAAACTAATGGTTGCGTAAAGTGCTCCTGTCAAAAGGAGACCATATTGAATCGGTGTGATAAACAGGTAGTATAAGGCACTGGTAAGCAGCACCATTATCAGACAGATCACGATCGCATATTCGTTTTTCTCAATCCCATTTAACCGTAAAAAAATCGTCCGAACACTGACAAATGCACTGGCAATTACCATAATTGGCAAGAGTAAGTAGAGCCGCAAGTCAGAAGTTCGTAACACAATTGTCAGAATTAAGAACAATCCATGCGAAAGTCCGATCAAACCAATGGTTGCGAATGGATGCTGCTGGCTGACATTCAATTCGTTGTATTCCGCGACAACTACCAAACCAAACAGGAAAGTACCCAGGGTATAAACCACCCACCAGTTGCTACCTCTTGACATCTCTCTCAGAGTGATGGATAGTACCAGCATGGTAAATACGGGGAGAATGACGCCTGAGGTTAACTTCCAAATCTTTAATTTTGAATTCCTCACATTAGGATGATCGATGTAGACCCAAAGGGTGCCAAAAAAAGTCAGCAGTGCAATGAAAACAGGAACCAGTGAGTACGCATCAAACTTGACATTGATCACAAAACCTAAAAAGTTGGTCAAGGTTGGTTCAGTGGCAGTTGGAAGAATATAAGTAAAACCAAGTGCCAATGTAACCATAGCCATCATGATGCTGAGCCGGTTTAATGAAGGCAAGGTTTTGTTTTCAGTCATATTTTTATTCTATCATGAGGGGAATAGCGAGAATAAGGCTGAGTCAATTCAATTCACGTAGGAACCGGGTTGGATCGATAAGTGGTAAAATTATAAGGTTATGAATGGTAATATCGCGGTCAAGAATCAACCAAATATAAAAGATGCAATCGCTGCTGGTTTTAAATCAACAGCCAGCCATGTCTACCTGATTTTTTTCCCAATTATTCTTGATCTGTATCTCCTATTTAGCCCACGCTACACCATTTATGGGCTGGTTCAGAAGCTCCTCGAACAGTATTCCCTGCCCGCTGAAGCCTCAGCAGATTTGAGCGCAGCTTGGGCAGAATTTTTGACGCTGGCAGAAGAGTTTTTTCGCTACTTTAGCGTCTCATCAGCCCTGCGAACTTTACCTGTCGGTGTTCCCAGTTTGCTCTCAGGTCGGGTTCTGACAGAGACTCCTTTTGGCAGCTATTCCTTCAACGAGATCACATCTTGGGGGAACTTTCTGCTGGCAATTCTGGTATTTAGCTTAGTGGGGATTCTTCTGGGTACCGTGTATTTCCAAATGAGTTCTTCTTCGATAGTCAAGCCTTTGGAAAAAACAAGCTTGAAGGAATTCGGTAAGTTGCTCTTAAACATTATCGCCCTGCCAGCCCTTGCAATAGTGCTGTTGATAATCATTGGCATCCCGGTCGTCGCCTTAATCATTATTTTAAACACAATTTCCTCTGCTTTGGGTATGTTTGGTTATATCATTCTGGGGACGTTCTTAATTTCAGTATTTCTTCCCTTATTTTTTACTCCGCACGCTGTCATTATGCTTAAACAAAACGTCATCACATCACTAAGGACCAGTATAAAAATCGTTCAGTCTACTTATTCGCAGACCTCATTTTTCATAGTTTTGTTAATCTTTACATCCTACGTCAGTAACTTATTATGGCAGTCCCCACCGGATGATTCCTGGATGATGTTGGTTGGCATTTTTGGACATGCCCTCGTTTCCACGGCTCTGATTTCAGCCAGCTTCCATTATTTCCATGAATCGATCCAGTTAACTCAGGCCGACCAGGCGCCTGTCATCCAAGCTTAAACATCTAAGCATTATTCTTTTATCGGAGAAACTACGTGAACGAAAAATCACATTACAATGCAGGTGATATTCAAATCCTTGAAGGTCTTGAAGCTGTCAGGCGCCGTCCCGGTATGTACGTGGGTGGTACAGACATTAAGGCGCTTCATCATCTGATTTATGAGGTTGTGGATAACTCCATTGATGAAGCTCTGGCAGGTGTATGCGACCATATCTCCATCACGATCCACGAAGATGAGAGTGTCACAGTCAAAGATAATGGGCGTGGTATCCCTGTAGATATTCACCCAGAAAAAGGCATTTCAGCCCTGCAGGTCGTAATGACCGTTCTGCATGCCGGTGGCAAATTTGGAGGCGGCAGTTACAAAGTTTCTGGTGGTTTGCATGGGGTTGGCGTCTCAGCCGTTAATGCACTTTCGGAGTGGTGCGAAGTAACCATTAATCGTGAAGGAAAAACCTATTTCCAGCGCTACGAACGCGGAATTCCCCAGGCAGATGTCAAGCAAATTAGCACCTATAGCGGAGATCAAACCGGAACAAGTACAACTTTTAAGTTCGATCGGGAAATATTCAAAGGGGATATTTCCTACCGCTTTGAGACGTTGGTTGCTCGCTTTCGGGAAATGGCTTTTGTCACCCGCGGTGTTACCATCAGCCTGGTGGATGAACGCGACAATAGGGAAATGACCTTTCATTTCGAAGGCGGAATCGCCTCCTTCACCCGCTACCTGAACAAAAATAAGGAAGTTCTGCATCCTTTGATCTATGGTGAAAAAGAAATCGAAGGCATTGGGGTTGAATTTGTGGTGCAGTATACTGACGCCTACGCAGAATCGGTTTATACCTTTGCCAATACCATCAATACCATCGACGGTGGCACTCATCTGACCGGTCTTCGCACTGCTGTTACCCGCAGTATCAACGACTATGCCAGAAAAAGCGGTTTACTCAAGGATGCCGAAGGAAACTTCAGCGGTGACGATACCCGCGAAGGTATGACCGCCATCGTGAGCATCAAGCATCCCGATCCGCAATTTGAAAGTCAGACCAAGGTCAAATTGATGAATCCCGAAGTTCAGACCTATGTTCAACAGGTCGTTGGGGACACTTTCGCTACTTTTCTCGAGGAAAACCCTTCTGCAGGAAGGGCAATTGTTCAAAAATGCCTTACCTCTGCCCGCGCCCGGGATGCAGCCAAAAAAGCCCGCGACCTGGTCATCCGCAAGTCAGCGCTTGAGTCCATGACCCTTCCGGGCAAATTGGCTGACTGCTCCGAACGAGATCCTTCCAAAACTGAACTTTATATCGTTGAGGGTGATTCGGCTGGCGGTTCTGCCAAACAGGGTCGCGATAGACACTTTCAGGCGATTCTACCTCTGAGAGGCAAGATATTAAATACCGAACGTGCCCGGCTGGATAAGATTCTCGGAAATCGTGAGGTGAAATCCCTGATTTCAGCTTTGGGCACCAGCGTTGGTGAATCCTTTGACATTTCCGGGCTGCGCTACAGCCGCATCATCATCATGACCGATGCGGATGTGGATGGAGCTCATATCCGCACCTTGCTTCTGACCTTTTTCTTCAGGTATATGCAGCCTTTGATTGATGAAGGTCATTTATATATTGCCCAACCACCTCTTTATCGGATCAGCAATAAAAACCAGGTTACCTATGCTTACAGCGACATTGAAAAGGATGAAATTGTCTCCAAACATGGCGGTTCCAATAAAGTGGGGATTTCGCGCTACAAAGGTTTGGGTGAAATGAACCCCGAACAGCTTTGGGAAACAACCATGAATCCTCAAAACCGGACTTTGCTTCTGGTGACAGTGGAAGATGCTGCTGAGGCAGATCGTACCTTTGACATGCTGATGGGTTCTCTGGTGCCCCCCAGAAGGCGCTTCATCCAAACACACGCTAAGGAAGTCCGCAACCTGGACATCTAATTTTTATTGAAGCCGCAGTTCTCAAACTGCTGCAGACGGATATGGTAGACCTGAAAGATGAAACGTAAGATTCTTCACCTGGATCTGGACGCTTTTTTCTGTTCAGTCGAAGAAATTCTGGATCCCAGTCTGAAAGGCAAGCCGTTTGCAGTCGGGGGCAATCCGCAGGATCGTGGTGTGGTTTCATCCTGCTCTTATACAGCCCGTAAATTTGGGGTCCATTCTGCCATGCCGATGGCACGCGCACTTTCCCTCTGCCCGCAGTTAATTCTTATTCACCATAGGCACGGATTGTATGGTGAATATTCTGACAAGGTTATGGATATTTTACGGCAGTACACACCGCTTTTTGAACAGGTATCCGTTGATGAAGCTTTTTTGGATGTGAGCGACCTGCCTCAGCCTGTTTTGGGCATTTCCAAAGAACTGCAGAACAGGGTTGACCGTGAATTGCAGCTGCCGTGTTCCATCGGGGCAGCCACCAATAAACTGGTCGCCAAGGTCGCCAATGACTATGGTAAAGGCAGAGTCCGAACAGGGCAGGCGCCAAGACAGATCACAGTCGTTCCGCCAGGAACTGAGGCAGAATTTTTAAGCCCGCTTGACATTCAAGCCTTATGGGGAATAGGACCGAAAACCAGCCAGAAACTGCGTTCGCGGGGAATTCATACTATCGGTCAATTGGCAGAATTATCTCTGGCGGAAATGGAAGCTCTGTTTGGCAGAAATGCCCAGGATATTCATAACAGCGCAATAGGCATTGATAATTCCCCCGTCCATACGGAGCATGATCTGAAATCAGTCAGCAACGAGGTAACCTTCTCCGCTGATACGGCTGACATGGAGAAATTAAAAGCCACTTTGCGATCGCTTTCAGACAAAGTCGGTTTTCGGCTCAGGCGAGCCAAATTAGCGGGCAGCGTGATCCAGATTAAACTGCGTTATTCCGACTTTACTACCCTGACGCGCCAAAAAGCTATTGGCAACCTCACCAACCTTGACGATGAAATCTTCCACACTGCTGAACAGCTCCTGCTTGACAACCTGATCCCAGGTCGGGAAGTTCGCCTGATTGGAGTGGGTGTGGGCAACCTGAGTGAACCTCACCGGCAGTTAGCGCTTTGGGATGAAACCGCTCCGAAGAAAGAGAACCTTTCGGCTGCTTTGGACCAGCTCAAAGAAAAATACGGCAAGGATATCGTCAGGCGTGCCAGCATGATCAAACCAGACCCTGATTCAAGAAATAAGAAACCCTAAAATCAAAAAAAGCCTGATATTCTGGAATAAGCTCTGGTATAATTTCACGCACGCCAACGTAGCTCAGCCGGTAGAGCAGACGCTTCGTAAGCGCCCGGTCGTGGGTTCGATTCCCTCCGTTGGCTCATTGTTTGTGAATCCTTTCAAGGTTCTTTTTGCCTTATCCGGCTAAAATCGCCCGGCTATCCAGCGAAAGCACCCCTTGCCCTTCCGGGTAAACTACCAGCGGATTGACCTCAATCTCTTCAATCGCCGGGAAGTCCAGTGCCAACTGGCTCAGTCTCCCAATCGCCTCCACTACAGCGGCAATATCACCCTTGTCAGAACCCCGATAACCATGCAGCAGCTTGCCAGCAATTGTGGCGTCAATCATGAAAAAGATATCCTGCTCGGATAAGGGGGCAACCTTGAAACTGATGTCCTTCAACTGCTCCACTAAAACACCGCCCATTCCAAACATCATCATCGGACCAAAGGTAGCATCCCTCCGCATGCCAATGATGACTTCCTGACCTTTACCAGCCATCTTTTCGACCATAGCGCCATAAATCTTTATTCCTGGCTGGGATTTGGTCATGCGGTCAATTAAATCCTTGAATGCTACGCGCAATACGTGTTCATTTCGAAGGTTTAGCTTGATGCCGCCGGCATCGGATTTGTGCAAGACACTTTCCGCAGCAATCTTCAATACCACCGGATATCCAACTTGTTCAGCAATTTCAACTGCTTCATCTTCACTGACCGCCAAATCCCCCGGTACGTTCGGAATCCCGTAAGCCCGCAATAACTGCCTGGACTCATACTCTCCCAAGGTCAAACCTGCAGCTCTGTAGTTCAGAACCCTGGACGCACTGCTTTTATCCACTTCAATCACCTGGACGGGGATGAATTCCTTTCCCGCCTTGATTTGCCCATAGGTCCGCATGGCTTTCAAGACCGGCCCAATCTGGTCAGGATATTGATAAACGGGAACTTTGGACCGGTTAAGTAAAGCTCTGGCGTCCCTGACACTGCGTTCTCCCATCAAACAGGTTAGAAAAGTTTTGTTGGTTTTCTTTGCCACATCCACCCAGGCTTGTGCAACACCATACGGGTCAACCAGGGCTTGAGGCACCAGGATCGGCACCAAAACATCAATGACGGTATCCTGGTCCATATTGCTCAGGCTCCATAAGTAATCTGCTGGTTCCGCCTGACCCAACATATCGACCGGATTTGCCACCTGGGCGCTGGGATTCAGTTTGCTGCGCAGTGTCTCCTGGATTTGCGGACTGATCGTTGCCAGTTCGAATCCATTAAATGCCAGGTTATCTGCCAATAGTGCTGCAGCACCGCCGGCATTGGTAGTCAGCGCGACCTGATTACCCTTTGGCAGAGGCTGCGTGCCCAATGCCCAAGCAACATTAAAGAGTTCGCTGAGTGTCTGAACTTCTATCACCCCGCTCTGTTCGAAGGCTGCCTGGTATGCGGTATAAGAACCGGCCAGCGAGCCGGTGTGAGAACTGACCGCTCTAGCGCCTGCATTGCTCTTTCCAGCCTTGAGGAGAACAATTGGTTTGATTCTGGACACCCGACGGGCTACTTCCACAAACCTTGGGCCGTCCTGAATCCCCTCGACATAAATTGCGATCACCCCTACATCTTGATCCTCAGCAAAATATTCCATCATATCGGTTTCGGTAACGTCCATTTCATTTCCAAGACTGGCAAAATGGGAAAAACCCACATGAGATTCGATGATCAGGTCTACCACACCACCGCATACCGCCCCAGACTGGGAAATGAAGGCAATTGGTCCTCGATCCGGCATGCCTTTGATAAAGGTGGTATTCAATCCGCTGGACATATCCATAGTGCCAACGCAGTTGGGACCGACAACGCGCATGTTATGAGCTCTGGCAAATTCGAGTGCCTCATTTTCCAGCGCCAGCCCTTCCGCGCCAATTTCACGAAAACCGCCCGTTATGATCACAACCGCTTTTATCCCCCGCCCGGCGCACTCCTGCAAACTTTGCATGATCATTCCGGCAGGCAAAACAATCACAGCCAGGTCAACCGGATCCGGTACAAGTTTTACGGATGGATAGACCCTCACACCCAATATTTCATCCGCTTTTGGATTTACCGGATAAATACCGCCTTCGTAATGATATTTCAACAAGTTTTCCAGAATGCCATAACTCAACTTGTTTGGTTTGGTGGAAGCTCCGAGAATGGCAACGCCCTTGGCTTTAAAAAATGGATTCAGCGAGGAAGACATGGTGGTTTTGCTCCGTCTAGTAGGTTTATGTTCATTTCACGATTATACCAACCCTGCAATTTTCTCTCATCACTTGTTTGCCATGAGAATTCAAAACCTTCAGATTACAGGCTTTATAATAATGGAGTGGAAAATTATGAGCATGACAGCCTTTTCGACCAGGTATCCAATCGTTCTGCAAATGTACTCCTCCCGATTATGCTGACCGATATTCAAAATGACTTGTTGAACCTGCCGCTGGAAGAGAGTATCTTCCTCCATGGTGAAGCTGGAACAGGTAAAACCACGGTCGCTGCGAATCGCCTGGTCAGACTGCTAGAAGAGTCTTCAAATGACCAGATTTTGGTCTTAACACCTCAACGTTCCATGGCTTCGCTTTATCAGCAGAGTATCACGGAAAACAAGCAGGTCAATCCCTCTCACGTCAGTCTTCTGACTATGGGCAGTCTTGTCCGGCGCATGGTTTCCTTATTTTGGCCTCTTTTTAGTGAAAATTCCGGTTTTCATTGGCCATATCGTCCCCCCCAATTCCTGACGCTGGAAACAGCCCAATACTATATGGGTCACCTGGTCTCTCCTTTGTTGGATCAAGGCTATTTCAGTACCATTTCGATAAAAAGGCACCGGCTTTACAGCCAATTAATTGATAATCTGAACAAATCCGCGGTAGTCGGATTCCCCTACCAGCAGATTGGTGAACGCCTGAGTTCTGCCTGGGTTGGGGATTCAGCCCAGCTCAATGTCTACCAAGATGTTCAGACAGCGATTAATTTGTTCAGGGGCTTTTGTCTTCAAAATAATCTTTTGGATTTCTCTCTGCAAGTGGAGTTATTCAAAGACAAAATCTGGAATGAACCAATCTGCCGTCGTTACATGGCAGGGATGTTTCAACACCTGATCTACGATAATTGTGAAGAGGATCCGCCTTATGTCCACGATGTCATCTCAGAGTGGCTGCCCTCTTTTCACAGTTCCATGATCATTTTTGATGAACACAGCGGTTTCAGACGCTTCCTTGGAGCTGATCCAGACTCAGCCTTTCAGCTTCAGGATCGGGCAAGCAGGATTTGCCGTTTTGATCAAACCTTCACTTCTGGACCGGAAATTCAACAGCTCAAGTCCGCTCTTCTGGGTAAGAAAATCAATCCGAATTCTCCCGATAAAATTGACTTTGAGACTCTATCCAGCAGATTAACCACACCCGCTGAACCCCTGCGCTTTTTCCCTCAGGTTTTGGATTGCGTAGCACAAACAGTCCATCGTCTCGGGCAGGATGGCGTTCCATATCACCAGATAGCTATTTTATCTCCGTACGTCTCGGACTCGCTGCAATTTTCTTTGAGGACCAGACTGGCAGAACTGGGCATTCCATCCCGGGCCCTGCGGCCTTCGGTTCCCCTGAAAGATGACCCGGTCATCCAATGCCTGCTGACCTTAAGCCAAGCCGCCCACTCCACCTGGGATTTGCTATATGACAAAAATAAGCTGGTAAATAGCCTGGTAACTGCCATTGAGGGTTTGGATCCTCTGCGTGCCACGATATTGGCGGAAAAAGCCGTGCTTATGGAGGGCTCGAGCTTTCAATTGCTGTCCTTTTCGTCTCTGCCTCAAGAAGACCAGGCGCGGGTGACTCCTGACTTGGGTCTCCGTTATGATCTGCTTCAAACTTGGCTGCAAGCCTGTGATCCTTTTGAACCATTGGATGTCTTCCTCAGCAGGCTGTTTGGAGAGGTATTGAGCCAGCCTGGTTTTGGATTTCATCAGAACTTAACCGCAGGCCAATCCACAGCCAATTTGATTGAATCTTTTCGCAAATTCCGCTGGTCGATTAATTCCCAGGATGTCAAAGATTTTTCCATGCTCTCCCAGGAATACGTTCGCACCATTCAAGAAGGGATCATTTCTGCCCAATATCTTTCCACCTGGCAGAAGAAAAATGAAGATTCAGTCCTGATCGCTCCTGCTCTGACATTTCTGATCCAAAACGAATCTGTGGATTACCAGATTTGGTTGAATGTGGGCAGCCCTGGCTGGTATGAAAGGCTTGAGCAGCCTCTCACTCATCCTTATGTTCTGAGCCGCGTCTGGCAATCCGGCGATAAGTGGACAGCAGAGGAAGAAGCGCAATTAAGTACTACCACTTTGAACAAAATGATAATCGGTTTGCTAAACCGTTGCCGAAAGCAGGTCATACTGGGGATCAGCGAATACAACGAAGCCGGAATGGAAGAACGCGGCTTGCTGCTAACCAGAATTCAGAACCTGTACCGCCAGACCCTGAGGGACGAAAGCCATGCCTGAGATTAAATTGCGGAAGTCCCAGGCAAAAATTCTGGATTATACCGGAGGCTTGATGGGAATATCCGCGGTACCTGGCAGCGGAAAGACCTGGACCTTATCCCAACTTGCCACCAAACTTATCCTGACAGCAGAATTGGCACCTGACCAGGAGATTCTAGTGGTTACCTTCTCTAATTCGGCAGCAAATAATTTTTCAGCCCGAATTGGAGGGCTGCTACGTCAATCCGGTTTACTGGCCGGGATGGGCTACCGAGTGCGAACCTTGCACGGCTTGGCAAACGACATCATTCACGAACGGCCGGAGTTGGCTGGGCTTGGAAATGAATTCAGCATTATTGATGAAAGTGAATCCAACGATATCCTTTCCAATCAAGTAGACACCTGGTTTCGCCTTAATCCTTCCTTTTTTGACGATTTTCTGGATGATTCCCTTTCATCAAAGAAGCTCGAAGCAATAAAGACCAAAGAATTACTTCGATTGATCAACGAAATTGCCAGAGCATTCATTGGAACAGCCAAAGATTTACGCCTCACCAACGAGGCATTAAATGTATTAATTGATCAAAATAATGGCAATTCCCCCTTGCTGCGGTTTGGGCATTCTATCTATTCCGGCTATCAATCTGCCTTGAATTATCGCGGGGCGATAGACTTTGACGATCTTATCCGGCTGGCTTACCAGTGCCTTATCGGTGATCCAAACTTGGTGACTCAGTTGCATTACCGCTGGCCCTACATCCTGGAGGATGAAGCCCAGGATTCGAGTAAACTGCAGGAAAAGATTCTGCGATTACTGGTAGGACCAAACGGCAATTGGGTGCGGGTGGGGGATCCCAATCAGGCGATTTATGAAAGCTTCACCACCGCCGACCCAAATTTGCTGAAACGCTACATGATGCAGCCCCAGGTGCGTGCAGAAAACCTGCCTGAATCCGGTCGCTCCTCGCAGAAAATTATCAACTTAGCGAATAGTTTGAATGCCTATGTGCAGCATGAACATCCCAACCCGGCAGTGCGAGACGCTCTCTCGCTGCCATTCATCCAAGCAACCTCTCCGGGTGATCCGCAACCTAATCCTCCAGATAGATTGGACTCAGTCCAACTACTCAATTACCGCATGAGTAAGGATCAAGAGCTGCGTTTTCTTGTGACGGAAATAGAAAAATGGCTCCAGGCAGAGCCGGATACCACTGTGGTGGTCCTGGCAAATTACAATGCTCGGGTAATAGAGATCGCTGATGCCCTAAAGAAAAAGAAGCTCCCTGTCGTGGAAGCATTAATGAATCTGCCAGAAACAACCAGGCTTTCTGCAGGCACCATCGCCAATATCCTCACCTGCATCTCCCAGCCGCTCAACACCCATCAACTTGCCACTGCCTATAGAGTCTGGAAACGCAAGGAACGAGAAGACGACCAGCGCTGGAAACAAGTCCTCGAGAACGCCAACCTGATTGTAAACTGCCAGAAACCTGAAGATTTCCTTTATCCCTTGGGCGCAAACGATTGGCTGGTTGCGCTTGAAAGAGAAGGTATTCCCCAGAAGGAACTGGAAGATTTATTCAAATACAGACAAATTGTCAGGAAATGGCAGTTGGCAGCTGTTTTACCGGCTGACCAATTAATCCTGACCATCGCTCAAGACCTGGTATTGGACCCCTTCGAACTGGCGACTGTTCACAAATTAGCCTTGATGGTTAAGGAACTGCAGGAAGATCACCCGGATTGGTCTCTGGCAGAACTGATTAATGAATTATCCAGCATCGCCAAAAATGCACGAAGATTTTTCAATTTCAGCGAAAGTGAAGAGGGTTTTGACCCCGAACAGCATAAAGGGCAAGTCGTGGTGGCAACCACGCACAAATCCAAAGGTTTGGAATGGGACAAAGTGTTCATTACCTCAGCCAACAACTATGATTATCCTTCCGGGATAGGCAATGAAGATTATTATTCCGAAAAGTATTACTTAAAAGATCGGCTGAACCTTCAGGCTGAAACCTTGGCTCAACTGCAAGCCCTGGTCAAAGACAGACCACAGACGGCGGGTATGCTCGGAGGGGAAACTCTGGACGCACGCAATGATTTCATCCGGGAACGTCTGCGCCTGTTGTATGTGGGCATAACCCGCGCCAGGCGTTCCTTAACCGTTACGTGGAACGCGGGGAAATTGAACAGGTCAACTGAAGCATTGGCGATTGAACGCCTGCGTGAGAAAATGGATCAGGGGGAATTATGACCGGCATATTACCTGATAGTTTTGTTTTCAGCCAGAGCAGCCTGCAGACCTACCTGAACTGCCCGTATCAGTTCTATCTGCGTTATATAGCCAATCTCAGGTGGCCAGCTCCCCAGACCGATGATCAGCTTGAATTTGAAAAAGACCGCCGGGCTGGCACACGCTTCCATCAGTTGGCACACCAATATTTCTTGGGAATAATGCCTGCCATGTTGCGCCAGATGGCAAAAAACGACCCGGATTCTCGTCTTTTTGGTTGGTTTGATACATTTATTGAGAAGTTTGGACAGTCTTTATCAGAAAGCCTCTATCCGGAATACACTCTTCAGGTCAAAGTTGGGCAGTATCCACTTATGGCAAAGTACGATCTGCTGCAGCACGAGGAAAACCGTTTGACCATCTATGATTGGAAAACATCCCGAAAACGGCCAGCGGATACCTGGTTGAAAAGTCAGCTTCAGAGCCATGTCTTTCCTTTGGTTCTATCAATTTATGCTACAGAAAATCTCAGCCTGTCTGAGGCATCCATCGAGATGATATATTGGGAAGTAACTGCACCTGAAAAGACATTTGTAATCCAATATTCAGCTAAGCAAGCAGCTACAGATCAGCAGATGGTCAAAAGCCTGATGCAAAAGATCGCCAGTTCCGAGGTGGCAGATTTTCAAAAGACTTCCGATATCAAGCGTTGCCGCTATTGCCAGTTCAGGTCACATTGTGACAGGGGAATTGAAGCCGGCGATTTTCAATTGTCAGAGGAATACCTGCTGATTGATCCACTGACAGATCAAGATCAAGAAATTGACCCTGCCGAACTGCTTTGAGCATGTTTTTTAGGGCTATCAAGAGATTTGAAAGTCAGGCTTTGATTTTCGCTTTTCAACAAACCTGGTCGGGATTTCTTTTTAAACTTCATCCCTCATTGAGAATGGGGAATTTAGCCCCGTCCCTTCGAGTGAATTGGTATAATACTGACATAAATGAAAAATGGGCAGAACAGGGCTCGAACCTGCGACCTCATCTGTGTAAAAGATGCGCTCTAACCAACTGAGCTATCCGCCCGCAGGCACTTATTATACGATAAAAAATGAAAACAGTTCGCTTTCAAACCAAACTGACTCCCCCCAGATACGGCTGGATTTACCAGGATATGGTTGGGTTCATCCAGGGCGACCCTTTTGATGAATTCCGCCGCTTTGACCCGGAGTTTTCACTTTCCCAAGTGGAGTTATTGGTGCCTTGTGAACCGACCAAAATTTTGGCAGTCGGAAGAAATTACGCCGAACATGCTCGTGAGATGGATATGCCGCTGCCTGAAATCCCGCTGCTGTTTCTAAAACCACCTTCCGCCCTGATCACCAGCGGAGCTAACATTATCATCCCTCCCCAATCCCACCAGGTAGAACATGAAGCTGAGTTGGCTGTGGTGATCAAAAAGAAATCCCGCTGGTTGAATCAGGAAAATGTCCGGAAGGCGATTTTTGGCTACACCATCGGTAATGATGTAACTGCCCGAGATTTACAGCAGCATGATGGGCAGTGGACCCGGGCGAAAGGTTTTGATACATTCTGCCCGCTGGGTCCCTGGATAGAAACAGAATTGGATCCCTCAGACGCCTTGATTACCTGTCATGTCAATGATTCCCTCCGTCAGATGGCCTCCACCCGGGATATGATTTTTGATATCGAACAGCTCGTTCTGTACGCCTCCTCGGTCATGACTCTCTACCCCGGAGATGTCCTGCTGACCGGCACCCCAGCCGGGGTTGGCAGTTTGGTCGCTGGTGATACAGTCTCTATCCATATTAATGGCATAGGTAGCCTGATCAACCCTGTGGTAGCAGGTAAACCATTCGCTACATTGTAGCGTTACTGTTTCAAATTCCCATATTTTAACTACTACCACGTGGTTCCTAAATATGTTAAATATTCTTGAAACTACGGTTTGCTTGTAAGTTTTCCATCCCTCAGAAAACAGGCCTTATTTCCTACTGACAAATATTTCAGGTTATGCGTAACAAGGACAATTCCCGTGTTCATAGTCTCATGAATGTACAGGAACAGGTCGATAATTCCATCACTGGTTACCTCGTCAAGATTTCCTGTCGGCTCATCTGCCAGGATAACTTTGGGGTCATTAATCAACGCTCGCGCTATGGCAACACGTTGCTGCTCTCCACCTGACATTTCAACAGTACGCCTATCCTTGTTTGGATCCAATCCAACTTTGCTAAGCAAATCTTTAGCTTTTTCAATCAGATCAAAATTTAGACTTTTCATGTAGGGTAGCAAGGGAATAGCCACGTTTTCGGTCGCTGTTAAGTTTGGAAAGAGGCGGTGCATCTGAAAAACAAACCCAATATTGTTTCTACGAAGGTCAGTTCTTTGATCATCGGGCAGTGTAGATGTATCATGTCCAAGGAACTCGACCTTACCGGAACTCGGATCCATCAGCATACCCAAGAGATTAAGCAAGGTTGATTTCCCGCTCCCACTCGGTCCGGAAATAGTAATAATGCCTTCTGGCCATATTTCCAAACTTACATTGCTCAAAGCATTGACCGTATAACCCTTCATCACGAACTTTTTTGAGACAGCATCCAACTTGATCAGGGCTGGCTCTTCGGTGGCAAAGCTTGCTTGATTAATCGATGAGGGTTCTAAAGTCATAACCGGCCTCTTTCTTGATAATTTCTATTAATCCTTCAGGCGAAATGATCTTGTTCTGATACGTTTCATAATATTTTGCTAATACTTCAGCAAGCATATCTTTGCCAATTTCTTCTTCCAATTGAATAAATGCCAGAGGCCCTTTGCTATAAACCGTATCAAAATACCCATTCAAATCGCTCTCAAAGGCGCTCATTGGAGTATCCACAGGATAAACGGACTGTTCTTCTTGAAGACTGTTCATTACATCATCAGACTGGTTCAACATCGAATGGGACTGAAGATAGAGTAGTGCCGTATAACTTGAGAGTGATTTATCCTGCCAGGGGGCAGCATAAAAATCCACTCCAACCGCTTCTGTCCACCACTGCATGGCAACAGCACTCGCGAGGTTGAACTCGTGTTTCGGATCATCAAAATTGTAGTAAAGGTAAGTTCCGGCAGAAAAAGGTATTCCTCCAGTGTCTGTTGCTGGAACCGCAAGCACAGTAAAAACATCGAAAGCATATCGTCCGAAAGTATCGGAATAATACGAAAGAATTTTGGCAACATCATTAAGAAGACGATCCGCGGCAGCCTGATCGTTTAACGTTGCAATTTGAATATAGGCGCTGCTTGTTTTTTGATTCGGCAATGGTAAACACTTTGCTAAAGCCAATAAAGAAATCCCTTAATAAGACGCCTTCATATTCATCAGAGAGGTAACCATCCTTTTCAGTAATGCTTCTAACTTTAGTGCCATTGGCAATCATTTGCCAACCTTCAGGGTAGGTGACAGTCACGTGATAGGTTCCAGCATCGCTAAAAATGTATTCCTCACAATAACGACAGACATCGGTGCGCCAGCCCTGGCTGTCATAAACTGCTAAAATCGGGTAAAAAGCTTTTGTACTCCACCAGGAGAGATCTTTTCGCTCATTCATTTCTATTTTAAGTTCATATTCAATTTCAATAATCGATTTTTGATCTGCTTGCAGAATCTGAGGTGGGGTTAACGTGAGCACAGAATCGAATTCGCTCAACTCAGCTTCAACCTCATTCCCATCCAGAAGGACCCTCTTCACGCTCATGACCGGTTTGTCGCCTTCTTGCGTCAGAATCCAAGGCGCATTGGGGAATAGCCTCAATACAATTTTGTCCAATGATTCTTGATACGTGTTGGTGAAAATGATACGGGCTTTGCCCGCCAAAAGTCCTTGGCTCGGATCAAAACGCAAATCCAAATTGTAAGTAGCCTGAGATGGAAGGTATTCATTTACTGCTGTTATGCTGGGAGTGGACGTGACCACCATAGGTTCGGGCACTTCCTCCACTGATTGCCGGCTAAGAAGGTAACCTCTGAGCTGCCATCCACCCGCTGCGACCAGAATGAAGGCGAGCACTACAAGCAATGCCTTCCTCGCGCCCACTGAGATGGTTTTTGGTGCCAGTACCTTCGCATTGATAAGCACAGCAAACATAGTGGCGACAACTATCACAATCATGATGAGCAAAGCCAACCCAGCAGCGGATAGAAAAGGTCGAAAATAGGCAAAAAAGGTCGTTCCAGGCGGATGATTAATAATGCTGAAAATTAGCAACAAAACGAGGGAGAAGCCATAGCCAAGCGCATAAGACCTCATGAAATTGGCGAGAATTTCGACGTTGATGCGCTGCCACTTCCAACCCAAGAGATTGAGGAGTTTGAAATAAGGCATGTTTTTACTAAAGGTTATGGCAAACATGAAGGCCCCCATAATAGCGAAAAAGAGCATGGTGCTGAAGCCAAATAAGTTCATCCTGGGGGACAACGAAGAAAGAAGCACTTTGCCAAGTTGAGTGATTTTAAGGGCTTCCACAGACTTAAGCTGTAAGTATACAAAGAAGGAAAGCAAAAGGCTACTTACAAAACCCAAAATACTGACCACAAAGGATGAATAAGGCTTGCTAATCATGCGGTCCAGCAGAGAATTTGTTTTCATCAGCCTTCCTTACTCACTTGAATCGTTTGTCTCGCCAGGGTCTACCAAATCTTTCTTTTTATAAAAAATCAGACGATAAGGTACGTAGAAGATTATGAAGGAATATACAACCACAACGAACAACAAGATGATCGCAGATTGCATTGATGGCACCAATTCCTTGACACCTGGAACGGTAAAAACAATTGCCAGCAAGGCTATGAAAACTACCAATTGCATCAGCATTGTGGGTAGCAGCCGCTGGCTGAAAATCGTGCTCTTCTTCCACCCCAATGTATGTAGCAACAGGAATTCATCTTGATAGCTGAGGAGAGCCTGGTAGTTCATTAAGAGAATCAGCAGAGATCCTGCAGATACCATGGCTAAAGCTGCCAGTGCGGTGATGAAAGTAAACCCTTTGCTGTAGCTGGTGGTGACACCTTTCTTGATCCAATTTTCTTCTACAAATCCCATGCCTGGAATATTTTCCATACCGGGGATGTGCACAAGCACTGGCTGTAAGCTTGCCCCAACCATCACATCGGTTTTCAACCCGGTGAGTTCAGTAATCTCTTTCGCAACTGCGATCACTTTTTCTTCGGCGCTTTCATCCATGGTGGTGATGCCACCTACCCGAACGCGGATGGCGGAAATAAAGTTGTCCTTTTGTGGACATTCGATTTGCTCCAAGCCATTGGAGGAATTCTCTGGGTAGACAGTGCAACTGTTCAGTATTAATTCCTGCAAAGAGGCTAATGAGATTAATGCATCCGGCGGGGTGGTCAGGTAGCCATAAGAATTCAAGGTTGGGTGAATCGGTATTGGTTGTGGAAGTTCCTCACCATCGTCGGAATATTTAAGCGTGGCTTCTGGGGGGTTATAGGTTTCCAGGGGCACTTCGTTTAGCTCGTTGGCATGGGCTTTGATAATTTGTTCAACGTCATACTGCCCAACTGCATAGAAATGAATAGACATTTGATTTGGCGAAAGGGAGCGCGGACGATAGCTGATTTCAGCAGGAATTTCCCATATGCGGTTATTTAAGCAAGTCTGTGTGCTTGAATCACAAATAAAAGTTTCCATGTCATCCTCTTCACCGCCGATGAGTGCTTGGGGAACGGCTTCAAAGATCGGTTCGAAGCCCTGCCATCCTTCTATTTTGCCATGATAGACTTCATAACTTACCTTGCTCGGGCTCATTTGTTTTCCATCGATTGCAAGAACGGTATTCCTTTGGCTTAGTACTTGATTGTCCTTGACGGTTAATAAACTGTCTATCGAGGTGTTGAAACCTGACATAGGAATTTCAAACTGGTAGATATTCGATTCAGGGTAATTATTAAGCGCCGTAATAGCCGGTAAAGATTCCATTTGGTCAAGTGCGTCACCTTTATTAGCATATGGAACCTCAAGCCGTGTCAATTTCACTAAATAAGTCTGATCCAAATAATTTTTATTGTTTAAGAGAACGGGTACCTGGATGCATTTAAGCCCGTAATCGCATGGTAATGATGGATTATCAGACGAGAGGTATGACCCTTTAATGATTAATTTATCGAGGCCCAACAATTTGGCTTCCTCTTCCGGATCTATTGCGGCAACCAGGATATCTTTTATGCCATTGCTCACCCAGAAACCAAATTGATTTGTATCATCGAGATTAGAAACTCTAATATATCCCTTCTCCTTCATTATTGATATTTCCCTCTCAAAGTCCACACCCAAAGAGTAGGGGGCATGAGTGTAGAATTCATAGACTGGGTTTTTGTATTTAACCTCATAAATATTGATGCCATCGCTCACCCGGTTGCTTAACTCGGTCTTATATAGACCCCAAGGAAGGCGATCGAGCAGCTTGATCATATTTCTATTTTGGGGATAATAGCCGAGCATAGCCACGGGAGCCGCAACTTCGACATCCGCAATCGCCTTGATTTGTTCGAATTGGGCAAAGCTGATCCCTCCGTTTATTCCGTTCAGGTGGTTGGGTTCGATAAGATCATACTTAACCTCGATCGGATCAATCGCCTGGGGACTGCGCACGAGGATATCATAGGTTTGACGGGGAAGGCCGATAAGGCTTTTGTTTAGCTCGACGCTTGCTGAGTTTATTTGTTGGAGGATGGCAATCACCATGAGCAGAGTGATACAAGCAGCAGCTAAAGCTGCTGCTTGTACATTTCGAACTAATCCCAGGTGAATGAATTTAGTTTTAGTCATCAATTAACAACCCACTGCTCAATTACAGTCACTGCAGTAATATCCTCCATTGCAAAACCATGTGCCGTCAGGCCGTTCGCAATAAGCAGGACATATAGCAAAATAATTTGTCTCATCACAGTCAAATGTGTAAACGCATTGATCGAATATACACGGCAAACGAAGCTGAGATTCGATTGAGGCATACTTTTGAGCAGCTTGGACAGATGTGGTCATAGAAAGAACCAGAAACACGGAACAAATGACAATCAGGCTTATCAATAAGCCTTTTTGAAACTTTATTGACTTTGACATTTCGCCTCCATTCGTATTATTTTCATTCTTGGGATCAGTTTTACTTTATCAGGGCATTTCCTTGAGCTTACGGTCTACAAGCAAATTGATCTTTTCTGCATCCGCACCAAATATCATTTCACCATTGATAATTGTTGCCGGTGTTCCGGAAATACCATAAGTATTGGCATCTTTCATATCCTGATTAATCGTCTGAAGTGAATCTTCTGAGTTCTGACACTTGAGAAACAGTTCGGAGTTCAAATTTATCTCTTCTGCCAAACGAAGAAAACTATCATCAGTTAACGTCTTTTGATTCGAAAACAACAAGTCGTGATACTCCCAAAACTTTCCCTGTCCATTGGCGCAATAGGCGGCGGTAGCTGCTTTTTTGGCTAAAGGATGGCCATCGAGAGGGAAGTTCCTGATATGAATTTGAATCTGATTTGGATACTTGTTCAAAAGATTATTGAAAATTTCAGTTGTTTGAGCACAATATGGGCACTGATAATCTATGAAGGCAACGATTTGCACTTTTGCATTGGGCATACCGATTGGAGGTAAAAAACCGAAACTAACATCGTCAATAATTATGTTATTTGTTGGATTTGTGGCGGCATCATTCTTTAATAGGTGGGTTTCCAGCTGAGTTAATTTGAAAAGTACCAAACCTAATAAGAGAACCTGGATAATCAATAGAATTAACAGGTAAACTTCAAGAGAAAAACCCTGCTGTTTACTCTTTTGTTCCGACATTAACCCTCCGCAGATACAACCCTAAGCTCCCGTAAGATCAACAAAAATATTCTATCATAATTCATTAATAGCATTATTATTCGGTCGATAGACGCGTTGAGCTTCCCCGCCCCACTCCAGTATGATTTACCTACTCAGGCCAGCCAGGTGTGCGCGCTGCCCCTCGCGGGCAGTGAGGAAAGTCCGTACACCATAGAGCAGGAAGCCAGGTAACACCTGGAGAGGTGCAAACTTCTGGATCGGGCCACAGAAACATACCGCGTCCTTTCGCGGGCGTCAGGGTGAAAAGGTGGTGTAAGAGACCACCGGCATGGGTAGCAATATTCATGGCCAGGTAACCCCCTTCCGGTGCAAGGTAAACAGGGAAAAGCATTCCTCGGAGTGCCAGAGTCTGCTCGGCTCTGTTGATTTCCGGGTAAACCGCAAGAGCGCCCTGGTGACAGAGCGCCCAGATAGATGCCCACCTTCGACAAAATACGGCTT
>JBAQLH010000014.1:0-15737 GCA_049301715.1 Anaerolineaceae bacterium | reverse complement strand
CTCCAGCCCGGTGCGCGCGCGCAGCCCCAGTGAGGATGCCACGGTGACGCGCTCCCGGTCAATTGCTTCCAAAACATGCGCCACCGAGGGCGTGACGCCGTCAATGTAAAATTCAAAATCACCATGGGTCGACTCAATCCAGCCTGAATTTAAGATTGCCAGGGCGGGATGAAAAACCGCGCCCATGTTGTTCAGACCGGTCATCAGCACATTGCCGCCATCGATGTACTGCGGGTAAACCTTGTGAATTGCTTCCAGAACAATTTCATTTTCACTGGCGGGCAAAGCTGCCAGGGGCACCGACTCCTTGGTACGGAAAATACGGGCTTCACTGGGGCCTTCGGAGCGACTGGCGTAAATAAAGGTTTCAGCTTCAGCTACAATCGGTTTTCCGGTACAGCCAGCCTGTCGCAGGGTTTCAACAAACTCAATGGCACCGCAGGTCCGCCCGGGGTGCAGCAGCACAATCTGACCATCCTGCAGATAAGGTGCGGCAGCAATTGCCACGTCCCGATGTCCGGAAGAGGGGATCACCACCATGATCATATCAGCGCCATTAATGGCTTCATCCATCTTGTCTGTGACCTTTGCCAATCTGCCAAAGCCGCTGGGTCCCTCCGGATCGTCCAGGTTGATGCCGCCGCGTTTCGCGATAACCTCAATGTGGCTAAAGGTACGGTTATAGAGCGTTACTTCCTCTCCGATCAAAGCCAGGTGGGCTGCCATGGCTTTCCCGCCGTTGCCAGCCCCAATGACTGTATATTTCAGTTTGTCTTTCATGGTATTACTCCTGTTTACAAAAATTCTGCCAGGCGCTGAGCCTCGCGGATGGGTTGATTATTTTGATCCAGGGCTTCACAAGCCCCGTTGAAGATATGGGTGCGGATGGTGCCCCTGGCTATTTTGCTGTTCTTAAGATGCGGCGCATCCAAAATCCCCTGCCGTAATGCCTGACCCAAGCAAGCCGGGTTAGTCAGAGGATCGGAAGAGCCTGACTGTGCGGCGTCGTCTGCGCTTTCGGCAAGATTGCGAATAGCCTCCAGGGTGATTTGCACCTCGGCGATAAGATGATTTTTACGGCTTTGAACCGCAGGATCCTTGAGCATGTCCGGCTGCCCCTTGATGGCATTATTGATCGCCTGGCGCGCCATCAGAGAAGCGTCGATAACATCCTGCGCTGTGGCGGCATGATCTGCTTCGGTGTGCCCGACAATGTGAACGATATGCGGTTTGAGCGCCATCTGCAAATAGATGCTGGCAGACAGATGCGCCCGGGCAGCGTTTGGCTCCAGCGGATAACTGAGCAGCCCAGTGCGGGTCTGGCGCCAAATATGGAAATCTTCGTCCTGGAGAGGCTCGATCAGTTCCAGGATAGCGAGCATTTTACCCAGGTCCATTGCATCTGAGTGACCGGGGGGACTGTTGAACATCATCTGGGCAATGTAATCTTTTACTCCAAAAGCCTTGGCATTGTATGCCGAGAGGTAAGCTGAGGTGACAAAGATGACATCAGGGGCTTCCCGCATGCCCCAATGGTGCGGCTCGTTCAATTCCACCGGTACCCCGCGGATTCCGTACCAGGCCATGACTTGCTGGTGCGCCTGGATGGATTCTTCCAGCCCAATCGGACCGCGCCCGTCCAACTGGTTGAACCAAAAGAGTGGGATGGCGCACCAGGCATTATGGATCGTTTCCAGGTACATCTCTGCCAGTCGTAAAAAGTCATCCGTGCCGGAATAAGTGCGCATGAGCGGATAATTGCCGCAGCGGGAGGCTTCGTACAAGGCATGGTAATCCTCTGCCGAACGCACCGGCACGCCACCGGCACCTTTGGCGCGCGGATCCTGACGTTCGGGGTGGTAAAAATTCTCCTGTGCGTCCTGGTCAATGCCGAGGGAGATCACATCCAGAGCGCGGGCTTCCGCGATCTGCTGGATGCCGGACAATGAGGCATCCATGGTTGGCAAACCGAAATGATGGCGCAGGATCGGATAGGGCGCTTTTTGCTGAATGCGGGCGATAGCAGTCTGGGGGTAATTCGCCGGGTCTTGCACATCAGCCGCCTCACCTTTCAGGTAAGCCAATACCTCTTCAGGAGGCTGACTGCCATCAAAGATGCGCTCGAAGAAACCAGGTAGTTTGGCAGCGCCCCGCGATACAGGCGGTGTACCGCCAAAGACAAAGCGGACACCCTGCCGGTGCAACTCGTCTGCTGCTTCGGCAAAGTTCCCCAAGAGCCGCTCGCCGGTTTCAGGCGTCAGGCGGTAGGATACCCCCACCAGGTCAGCCTTCTCATCCCGTACAGCCTGCAAAAATTCCTCAATTGGTACAGCCGGACCGAGGAAGACTGTACGCCAGCCAGCCAGCTCGGCCAGGTGCAAGAAGTTCATCACACCCGCCACGTGAACACATTCCCCCAATGCCCCGGCTACAACAGTCTTCATACCAATACCCTCCAATTCACCAATCAACTAACGGATTTGTCAAAAAATGACCAAGGAAAAAATGAATAAAAAAATAAAAACAACCCGTGCCGGGTCAGCTTAGTGCAATAATGAACAATTTTACTTTATTTTCACGACCCAGCGAAAAATTTACATAATGTTAAGAAACCCCAAAATTTGCAGAGAAATTGTCAAGGCTAAATAGAAAAATCTTACTAGTCAGCAATGACAGCGGGTTTCTTATCCAGTTTCTTCGCATAGGTTCTCCAAGGGTGATCAACCAGGGGTGTGAAGGAATGATGATCCAGGGATTTGGCAGAAACTATTCCGGCTTGTTTAGGTTGTTGCAGACTACAAGGTTGGGTTGAGCGGGAATAGCGTTCTCTTTGAGCATATTATCACCAGCGAAACCCAACACACGTGTGTTATTGAAATATTGGTGGGTTTCGGGTAAGGGTATAAGCTATTGCCGTTTGCGTTTGTTCCTCATTCAACCAATAATATGATCGAAAATTCTCCACAACCTGCTCTTTGCAAAGAACGATGTTTGCGATCCCTACCGTCAGGCAATTACCTTTATAATAGTTGTATGGATTCCCCTACGTAAACCGGTATGAAAAAATACCTTCTCAAGCTTTTGCTTTTTTTTGTTATTTTTACCTTGGTGGTGGTACTGGCATTTGTCGTAGTTGGGTATTCTGCTCAAGGTAAGGAAGGGGCGGTCAATGCCGCTCAGATGGGTTTGTTGATAAGCGTGATGGCGTTACCCTTCATGGGAATCTTCATCGCGACAAAATTTTGGAGCGGTTACGCCGGTAGATGGGGAGAATATAACTATAAAAAAGAACTCGAGGGCGATCCCAACGACCGATCCAAACAAAAGGATAAATGGTAGGGCGCACCATCGAAAATCAGGCACTCCATGGAAAAGACTAACGATAAAATCATTCGGACACCCAAGACTTGGATGGTCTACCTGCTGCTCTCGCTATATGCTTACTGCCTGAACATTCCAGGCCCGATCACCGGTTACCTGCGTGATGAGTTCCAAATGAACTATACCTCCAGCAGCTTGCATTTTTCTGCGTTCGCGCTGGGAATCCTGATGGCGGGATTGGTGAGCGGGCCATTCATCCAACGGATGGGACATTGGAAAGGGATGGGGATCGGAGCAATCGGCTTGGGCATCGGCGGATTGGTGCTTTCGTTTGGGGGAGTGCCAGCACTGACCATTGCCGGCATCTTCTTGATGGGTCTGATCGGGACCCTGATCCTGGCAATTTATCCGGTTGTCTTGGAAGAAGAGATGGAAGCTGGCAGTCCGGTAGGAATATCGGAAGCCAACATGATCTCTTCAATTTTTGCCTCACTGGCGCCGCTCCTGGTAGGCTACCTGGCTGGCCAGATGGCAGGCTGGCGCATGGCGGTAATTGCAGTGGCAGTGATTTCCCTGGCACTGGGAATATGGTTGACTCTTTCAGCCGCCAGGCATGAAGAAGTACGAATTGAGCAGCCAGAAGTGGCATCTGCGAAAGGCAGACTGCCGAAACAGTATTGGGTGTACTGGCTGGCATTGGTTTTAGGTATCTCGATCGAGTTTTGCACCATCTACTGGGGTGCGGATTTCATTGAAAAAAGTTTGGGTCTTTCGAAGGATAGCGCCACCCAGGCAATCAGCTTGTTTCTAATCGGCATGATTGTCGGGCGTTTCTTTGGCGGAAAACTGCTGCAAAGAACCTCTGCCCGGAACATCCTGGTGGGAGCAATCTTAGTAGGGTTAGCCGGATTTGGGTTGTTCTGGACCGGCTTGACCCCCGAGCTGGGTTTGATTGGGTTAACCTTGATGGGGCTGGGAGTGGCTAATTTGTACCCCACCATTCTGGCTTTGATGATGCACTCAGCCGGGGAACTCAAAGGGTTGGCGGGAGCGCGTGCCACTCTGGCTTCGGGGACAGCTATATTTTCTCTGCCGATGATCTTGGGCAGCCTGGCAGATCAGACGGGGATTAAGCAGGCGTTTTTGATTGTTTTGGGATTATTTGTGCTGCTGGGAGTAGTGCTGATATTTGCTGCGCAAATGCAGAAACAGGATCAGAATATAAAACAGGAAAACACGGAAAAGAGTTGATCTACATCGATCTTAAGTTAAGCAGCCCTGTGCGTATCCATTAAATCCTTTGCCCGTAAAGTACAATTCACAACAGGGCATTGGCGGTTTCATAAAAGGAGGTTGACATGAAAGCACTGTTCATCGGGGGCACCGGCACGATCAGTTCGGGCTGTTCAAAATTGGCATTGGAGAGAGGAATCGACCTGTACCTGCTCAACCGCGGACAGTCCATCCGACCCATTCCCGAGGGCGCAAAGGTGCTGACCGCAGACATTCGTGACCCGCAATCTGCCCGGGAAGCCCTGGGTAAACTGGAGTTTGATGCGGTGGCAGATTTTGTGGCTTTCACGCCTGAACATATCGAAACCGATCTGGGGCTCTTTCGCAGACGCGCTGCCCAATATCTTTTCATCAGTTCCGCTTCGGCTTATCAGACGCCCCCGGCGCTTTTGCCCGTGACTGAAGCGACCATCCTGGATAATCCAGTCTGGCAGTATTCGCGCGACAAAGCTGCCTGCGAAGAGCGCTTGTTGCGGGCTTACCGGGAGGAAAAATTCCCCATAACAATCGTACGCCCCTCTCACACCTACGACCAGACCTACGTGCCCATTCAGGGCGAGTGGACCGTCGTGGACAGGATGCTGCGGGAGGAACCTATCATTGTGCACGGTGACGGTACCTCGCTTTGGACGCTCACGCATAATTCGGACTTTGCCAAAGGGTTTGTCGGACTGCTCGGGAATGCCCATGCGATTGGAGAAATTTTTCACATCACCTCGGATGAGTGGCTAACCTGGAACCAGATCCATCAGATCGTGGCGGCGGCTGCCGGGGTGAAGGCGAAAATCGTGCATGTGCCTTCCGACCTGATCAATGCTTATGACCCAGTGTGGGGGGAAAGTTTACTCGGGGATAAAGCCCACAGTTTCATTCTGGATAACAGCAAGATCAAACGGGCTGTGCCGGATTTTAGCTGCACCACGCCTTTTTCACGCGGGGCAGAAGAGATTATTGCCTGGCACATGGCGGACCCAGCCAGGCAGCTTGTGAATGCGGAGTTTAACGCCGTCTGTGACAGGATTTTAGGGGCTTACCAACGGGCTTGGCTAGATTAAACGATATAAGATGGTGGGGATGAAAAGCAGCCGGCTGATTACAGGTTTGACTGCCTGGTCCAAACCCTCGCCACCAGGCAGCCAAAGACCGACGCCTAATTACCAGGTCTTGCCCGACTCCATTAACGTTTCGTCATAATCTGTTGACAGACTGATAAGCATTGGGATAATTTGGTACAATCAGGCTATCAAAGTTGTCATTGAACTATGAGTGACCACGCTCAGTGCGCTGGTCTTACCCGCTGATTTCCACCTGTCGAAATCCAATCTTACGGGGAGAGACGGCAGGATGGTTTCTCAATGGAATCAAAACTACTATAGGAGGTTGCCGTGGCTGGTATGAAACAATTTACCCAAAAAGCCAAAAGGGTACTCAGCCTGGCGCAGTTTGAAGCTGAAAGAATGCGCAAGCAAGTTATTGGCACCGAGCATCTTTTGCTTGGATTGATGCTCGAAGAAGGTACGATCGCCAATCGGGTTTTAGCAGATCTTGGTTTGGAACTGGATAGCGTTCGCAACCTGGTCGAATCTGAGACCGGTATGGGGGAAGCGACCGGCAGTATTACGCTGGGACCAGATACCCAGCGTGCGCTTGAGTATGCTCTGGAAGAAGCCAAGCGCAGCGAACAGCCCAGCGTTGGTACAGAACACTTATTACTGGCGCTCGTCCGGGACGAAAACTGCCAGGGAATGAAAATCCTGGCGAAGTTCGGCGTGACGCCAGAGCAAATCCGGCGGCAGACCCGTCGGGTAATTATGGAATCCCGCCGGGACCGCGAAGATGACCTCAAACAAGCGCCATCCCCGCATCTCGAAAAAAATCAGGTAACCCCGGGGAGGGCGGCAGCCCGTCGCAAGGAAAAGGATAGCAGCAAGACCCCGCTGGTGGACCAACTGGCGACTGATCTGACCACCCTGGCAGAGGAAGGCAAACTGGACCCGGTGATCGGGCGGAAGAAAGAAATCGAACGGGTCATCCAGATTTTGGCACGGCGCACCAAGAACAACCCCGCCCTGATTGGTGAACCTGGTGTAGGCAAGACCGCCATTGTGGAAGGGCTGGCTCAGCGCATCGTTGAAGGAGATGTCCCCGCGCTGCTTTTAGATAAGCGCGTTTTGCAGTTGGATGTCGGCTCTTTGGTAGCAGGCACTATGTATCGGGGGCAGTTTGAGGAGCGCCTCAAGCGCGTCATTGATGAGCTTAAAAGCTCGGGCTCGATAGTCTTTATTGATGAACTGCACATGCTGGTAGGGGCTGGCTCTGCCGGCTCGTCGGTTGATGCCGCCAACATTCTCAAACCCGCTCTCTCGCGGGGTGAATTGCAGGTAATCGGCGCCACCACGCTGAATGAATACCGCAAAAACATTGAAAGTGATGCCGCCCTGGAACGGCGCTTCCAACCCATTGTGGTGGAACAGCCCTCTGTGGATGAGACTATTGAAATTCTGAATGGGCTGCGGCCAAATTACGAAGAGCACCACCGACTGCATATTTCCGACAAAGCACTTGAAGCGGCTGCCAAGCTCTCCGCTCGCTATGTGACTGACCGTTTTCTCCCTGATAAAGCCATTGACTTGGTGGATGAAGCCTCATCGCGCGTACGCATGTACAAGAGCGCTTCGGCTGTGAACAGCAAGGATTTGATGACAGAACTGCGGGAATTGCGCAAAGAGCTCAAGGATGCCCGCGCTTCCGAGGATAATGACCTTATCCAGACTTTGATGGATCGTCAGGCCGCTCTGGAAGACGAACTCCATGAAATGCAAAATGGCTGGGATCGCACAGCAGCACCGACAGTTACTGAAGAGGATGTGGCTGAAGTCATTTCGATGTGGAGCGGTATTCCGTTGACTCAAATTGCCAGTGAGGAGTCTGCCCGCTTACTCAACATGGAAGGGGAACTCTCCCACCGCATTATAGGCCAGGAAGAAGCCATCCAAGCCGTTGCCAAGGCAGTCCGCCGCGCCAGAGCTGGGTTAAAGAACCCGCGCCGCCCGGTCGGCTCATTCATGTTCCTTGGCCCCACCGGGGTAGGCAAAACCGAGCTCACCAAGGCACTGGCCGAATTGATGTTTGGCAGTGAAGATGCCCTGATTCAAATTGACATGTCTGAATTCATGGAAAGGCACACTGTCAGCCGGCTGGTGGGTGCCCCGCCCGGATATGTCGGGTATGAAGAAGCCGGCCAACTCACTGAAGCCATCCGCCGCAAACCCTACTCGATCGTGGTGTTTGATGAGGTTGAAAAAGCCCACCCCGAGGCACTCCAACTCTTACTGCAGATCATGGAAGAGGGGCACCTCTCGGATGCCAAGGGGCATAAAGTGGACTTCTGTAATGCCATTATCATCATGACCTCCAACATTGGGGCAGATCTGATCAAGCGGCAGTCCTCGCTGGGCTTCTCATTGGATGTGGACCAGGCTCTTGAGGAGCAGTCAACTTATGATGAAATGAGAAAGAAGTTGATGGAAGCCCTCAAGCGCACCTTCCGGCCAGAATTCATCAACCGGTTAGACTCGGTTGTGGTCTTCAGAGCGCTCAACCACGAAGATATTCGTAAGATTGTCGGTCTGGAAGTCCAAAAGGTTTCGGAACGGCTGGAGGAATACAAATTGCAATTGACCAGCAGTGAAGCTGCCCTGGATTACCTGGCAGAACAGGGTTACGACCCCGAAATGGGTGCCAGACCTGTGCGCCGGGTGATTGAACAGCAGGTGGAAGAGCCGCTATCGGATGCCCTGCTTGCCAATAAGTTCACTGCAGGTGACCATATCCTGATCGATGTGGAAGAAAGTCTTGATGCAGACGGCGATAAGATGAAAAAACTGGTGCTCAACCTGCAAATTGCTGAAGCTGAACCGGAAGAACCGATCCTGATGGGGGCTTAAGCCGATATGGCAAAAGCATACAGCCGTTATGTCTGTCAGACCTGCGGGAAGGTATCTTCCCAAGCTTTCGGCCGCTGCCCGGCTTGCGGCGCCTGGGATAGCATGGTCGAAGAAATTGTAGAGCCGGAACCAACTCACTCAGCCCGCCAGGTGCGCGGGCTGAGCGGTTTTTCCCAGCCCCGCCGTCTGGCTGAAATTAAAGGCGAAAAAGAAGAACGTGTTCCCGTAGCAATGGAGGAACTCTCCCGCGTTTTAGGCGGTGGGATTGTGCCTGGCTCGATCGTCCTGATCGGGGGCGATCCGGGCATCGGCAAATCCACTCTGACTCTGCAGATGGCGATGCAATTGGCGGACTGCAATGTGGTCCTGTACGTCTCTGGAGAGGAATCGGAGCGGCAAATCAAGATGCGCGCCACCCGGCTGGCATCCAAAAACAAGCAGGATGAAGCCGTTTTGCCACTCAACCTGTTTTTGGTGACCGAGACCAACCTGTCGGTGGTCTTTGAGCATGTTAAGACAGTCAAACCTTCCTTGCTGATCATTGATTCGATCCAAACCATGACCCTGCCCGAGATGGAATCAACCGCCGGGTCAATCTCTCAGGTGCGGGAGTGCGCTGCCCGTCTGAGGGAACTGGCAAAAACCAGTGGTACGGCAGTATTTCTGATCGGGCACGTTACCAAGGATGGCACGATTGCCGGTCCCCGCGTGCTGGAGCACATTGTAGACACGGTGCTTTACCTAGAAGGGGAACAGTTCCAATCCTACCGGCTGCTGCGCTCAGTTAAGAATCGGTTTGGAGCCACCTCTGAAGTGGGCGTTTTCGAGATGCAGGAAAAAGGCATGGTAGAGGTCAGCAACCCCTCTGAGGTGTTCTTGGCGGAACGCATGATTAATGCGCCCGGTTCTGCTATTGCTGTTACTATGGAGGGTACACGCCCTCTGTTAGTAGAAATCCAAGGGCTGACCACCCAGAGCAACCTAGGCAACCCGCGCCGAAATGCCAATGGGATTGATTTCAACCGGCTTCTTCTGATTACGGCTGTGTTGACGAGACGCCTTGGCTTGCGCTTGGCAGAGCAGGACGTCTTTACCAATGTGGTAAGCGGATTGCGTATTTCTGAACCAGCGGCTGATCTGGCAGTGGCTACAGCTCTCACATCTTCGTTGAAGGATCAGCCAGTGCGAGCCGATACCGTTCTGATCGGCGAGGTGGGGCTCTCTGGTGAGCTGCGGATGGTTAACCAGATGCAGACCCGCCTGAAAGAAGCCGCCAAGCTTGGTTTCAAGCGCGCGGTAATCCCAAGACGCCTGCGCTCAACGGAACCCTGGCCGACCGGGATTGAAGTGATTGAAGCCCGCTCTCTGCGCGAGGCGCTCAAAGCGGCTCTGCTTGACCAAAAAGAAGCGGAATGAAAGGAACTCTCTTATGTCCCCATCCTTATTAGATAGGTTGCCGTTAATCAGTTCCGTCCGGCGCAATCACGGCTTGGAGCATGCCACCATGCAGGTATTGAGCAAGAAGTACCATGACTTGCCCATGGCAGGCATTTCCGGCCCAAGCGGGTTCACCCTGGTGGCTGATCTGCCCACCGAGATTGTGACCGATGCCGCCCTGGAAGCCGAGCAGCGCTTGAAAGCCGGCGAAAGCAACCTGGCAGTCCATCCCCACTGCGGAACAAACCTGGTGGTTTCCTTGCTGGCGGCCGGAATGGCATCCTGGCTGACCGTGTGGGCGACCAGCGGCGGCAAAAAGCCGCGTTTTCCCCAGATTGCCCTGGCAGTTATGGCAGCATTCCCAACCTTCATCTTTTCCAAACCGTTGGGTCCATTGGCTCAAAAAAAGGTAACTACCAGTGCTGAGCTGGGTGAGATGCAGGTCAGGCAGGTGACCAGCCAAAAAATCCGAGAAAACTTTTTGCATAAGATCGATACTGGAAATTAGGGATACCAAGTAAAGCGATGGAAAAGCCCAGTCTGTATGTATTGAGGGGCAACGACAGCAACCGCTCCCAGGAACTGCTGAAAGGATTTAAAGCAGAATTGGGTACGCCGGATATGGCGGACCTGAATACTACCCTGTTGGATGGCGATACTCTCAATCTGGAAGCATTACGGGCGGATTGTCTGACCATACCCTTTTTGACAGCACGCCGACTGGTAATCATTGAGAAAGCCAAGCCCATGCTCAGTAAGCTGGGGAAAGAGGAGCAGGTTAGATTCCAGGAATTGTTGGAGGAACTGCCGGAGTCCACGGCGCTGGTTTTACTGGTGGAGGATCAACAAATAAGAAGGCGGGGAGAAACTAGTTGGGAGAATGCCAAAAGTTATGCCTGGCTGTTGAACTGGGTTGCCAGCCATCCCAGCAGAGCGTATATCGCTGAGTGTGCTCTGCCACTCGAGGATGATATGCCAGCCTGGGTGATGAAGAAAGCCCGGGAAGACGGGGGAGAGTTCCACCCGGATGCAGCCCGCCTGTTAACCGCATACGTTGGAAATAATACCCTGCGCGCCAGGCAGGAGGTCACCAAACTTTTGACCTATGTGAACAACCAGAGGGCGGTCACAACTGAAGATGTAAGCCTGTTGACCGAACAAGACCAGGAAGGCAATATATTTACCCTCACGGACGCGCTGGGCGAGCGCAATGCCAGCAAAGCCATGGAGCAGTTCAGGCTATTGTCTGAAACCAATGAAATGGTCGAACTTTCAGGAATGATCCATCGACAGTTCAGGCTGCTCATCCAGGCACGGGAAATGTTGGATGAGGGCGGCGGAAGCCGACAGGTGGAGCAGGAACTGCGGATCTTGCCGTTTGTATCAGAGAAATTGATCGCCCAGGCACGTCGTTTCAGCATGGGCCAATTGCTGGATATTTTCAGGCACCTGCTGAAAATCGATGAGGATATGAAAACCGGTGGTATGCCCGGGGACGTGGCTTTTGAGCTGCTGATTGCAGAACTGACGGCGAAATAGATTCCTGATTATTCTTATAGTCTTGTTACCAGGCAAATAGCCTCACGTCGTTCCCCGCGCAAGAGCGTGGATTAAAACTTAGGTTTTAGATTGCTACAGCGGGAAAACAGCCCCAACCTCGTTATTATGAAAGCTGACGGCATCGGTAGGGAGCGTCTCTGACCATCACTGCATAAGTCTTCCCGGCAGGTATCCGGGTTGATCGGAGGGAATCATTCCCTTTCCAGGGAAATTTTGCCTCGTTCCTCCAACAGGATTTCCAGCATTTGCCCGTGCAAGAGCGGGTTAGCCGCCAGGATGCTGGAAGTGGCGCACATCTGAAGCGGTTCGCCGTACATCCGGGTGGTGAGCCCGCCGGCTTCCATCACCAGTAGCACCCCGGCTGCCAGATCCCAGGGGCTTAATGAAACCTCCCAAAAGCCTTCCAGCCTGCCGCAGGCGACATAAGCCAGGTCCAGAGCAGCCGAACCCAGGCGCCGCACACCCTGGGATACCCGTGAGAACTGCACAAAGTTGCTGAAATTGGAGCGGGGGGTGTCAATCAGGGAGGCGCGGAAGCCGGATACCAGCAGGGAATCGAGCAATATCTCGGTTTTAGAAACGTGAACTGCCTGCTCATTCAGATAGGCACCCTGCCCGCGTTGGGCGGAAAAGCACTCGTCCAGGTTGGGGTCATAGATTACGCCCAGCTCCGGTTTGCCATTGCGGACATAACCAATCGAGACAGCGTAAAATGGCAGTCCGTGAGCATAGTTGAGCGTTCCGTCCAAGGGGTCGATGAACCACTGATGGGTTGGGTTGCCCGGGTGGCTGCCGCTTTCTTCCGCCACAATACTATGGTCGGAGTATCTGCCCAGAATCTGCCCGAGTAAAAAGGCTTCCACGGTTTTATCAGCGCGGGTTACCAAGTCGGCGCGCCCTTTATACTGAATATCCAGGTCCTGGTGCTGCATCTGACGCAGCATGGTTCCGGCTTGTTTGGCAATATCAATGAGAAAATTAAGTTCAGGCTGCATGGGTTCTTCCGCGTGAATGAGTTCTGCCGAGGAATTGTAGCACGTATTAGCTCCCAGATCCTGCACCCAGCCAGTGTTTCCTCTTTGGAACCAACGGACAAAAATTCTTATGCTCACCCGCTTCCCGGTCTGCTGGGCTATGCCCTTCAAAAAAACCGGATGGTTCTCCCGTATGAAAACCCCCTGCCTGCCTCGGGCATGTGGAACTGCGGGCTTCTTTATATCCGGAATTTCACCTGACCGAGTGAGCAGGTTCAAACACATGTGAGACAAGAGGGATAGACAAAAACGACAATCGGGGTCATCCTAAAGGGTGGAAAACCTGGAAGGAGGAACCCCGATGCGGCAGATCTATCTGCGGAAAGAATTTTATCAGTTAGCGAAGGAACCGGTCATCAAACCGGGAGAGACAGCCAGGCAGCGCATGCGCTTGTTGAAAGCCTGGGAAGCCCTGCGCAAGCAGGGAATGAACGGGAATCAGGCCTGTGAAGTGGTGGAAGTATCACGAGCCACGGTGTATCGCTGGCGCAGGAGGCTGAAGGAGCAGGGTTGGAAAGGGTTGGAGCAGAAGAGCCGGTGGCCCGGGCATGTGCGCAAGGTAAAGTGGCAGGAGGAAGCTGTTGAAGGGGTACGATCGCTCAGGAGGCTTTACCCATGTTGGGGCAAGGAAAAGATTAAGGTTCTGTTGGCGGAAGATGGCATCCAGCTGTCTGTCTCAACGGTGGGACGGATCATCAGTTACCTGAAAGCCAGACAGGAAATCCCGGAAGTGAAGTACAAGAAACGCTGGAGGGGCAAACGAACAGCCAAAAGGCCTTATGCCATCCGCAAACCAAAGGAATATCGGGTGGAGAAGCCGGGTGACCTGGTTCAGGTCGACACCCTGGATATCCATCCTTTCCCAGGGGTACATTTCAAGCATTTCACTGCCAGAGATGTCATCTCCAGATGGGATGTGGTCGAACTCTTTCCCAAAGCCAGTTCCATCCACGCCAAGGCTTTTCTTCAGTCACTAATAAACAGGTCCCCTTACCAGGTCAAGGCTGTCCAGGTGGATGGTGGAAGTGAGTTCATGTCATGTTTCGAAGAAGCCTGTCGGGATCTGAATCTGAAACTGTTTGTTCTGCCACCCAGATCCCCTAAACTGAATGGCAGGGTCGAGAGGGCTCACAGAACCCATCTGGACGAGTTTTATGCTGTGTATGACCTCGATTTTGATCTGAACAGTATAAACATAGAGCTCAGAAAATGGGAGTGGATCTACAATCACATCCGCCCTCACCGTGCATTGGACAATTATTCGCCTTCACAGTATATTAAACTCCACCATTCTGACCTGACCCCTCCTCTGTCTCATATGTCTTGAACCCAAACAATTTGTTGACATTAGCAATACAAAGTCCTATAATCCAATTGTCGAGTATACACTTCTACACTTTATAGTGTTGACTAGGGAGGGAACGTGAAAACTGGACAAGAAAAACTAAGCAATATCCTTTCTGCTGTGACCATTGGGTTACTCATCTTGCAAAGTATTATCTCGATAATAAATTTAATTTCAATCCGCAATCTTGTTGCTCTAAATCAAGCACTTCTCTCGAACAATAGCACAGAAGAAGAATTCACTATTGTTGGCGAAGCCTATTCTGATTTTGAACTAAAAGATACAAACGACCAACTTTATCAATTTTCTAGCCTCACTGGCTCTCCAATTGTATTAGTGTTTAGCTCACATGATTGTAGTGCTTGTAAGAGCCTATATCCAAACCTGGTCAATTTTTCCAAATCTTACTCGCAATTCAAAATAGTTGTTGTAACGTCCAATTCGCTTGAAGAGAATCAAGCATTTATACAAGAATATGATAAAGACCGTGAGCTTCCTTGGGTTGTCCTGCAGGGAACTAAATCGGTTTTTGAGCAATACCAAATCTCGAGTACGCCAACCTTACTTTACATTGATGCTAACGGGAAGATAGCTAATGCAAATCATGCAATAACAAAAGAGCAAATCGTGGAACTCGTCAATCGTTAATCTGGGAGGGAAAAATGTACAGTAACATTTCTGTTACAAAGCAAAGAGTTTTTCTTAGTTTGCTGATCGTCTCTGTAATTGCCATGGCGTTTGCTGCGTTCATCAGCCAACCAGTATCTGCCGCAGGTGCATCCTGCACAGCATGGGTGAATACGGGTACATGTTGCGAGACTTGGTGGCCAGGTAAGCAAGACACCCAATCCCGTTATTGTTCGTTTTGTGATAGCAGCGGTTGCCGGGCGTGGACTGAATACCGCTGTAAAGATCTGACCCAATGCCCATAATGGGGGATAGCTGATAAAGAATCTGTTCCATAACTAAAGAGAGACGAGTTCCACGATTTGCTTTGAGCAGGAGACTATGATCATACAAACGCAATCCCTGACCAAACAGTATAAAGCAGGTGTTTTTGCCCTGCGCGACGTCAACTTTGCAATGGACGAAGGCGTTTATGGCTTACTCGGGCCGAACGGGGCTGGTAAGACCACGCTGATCGGCATCCTGGCCGGTCTCATTCAGCCGACTGCCGGCCGGGCAATCGTCTGCGGTTACGACACCCAGCGCCAGGTCCGCGAAGTAAGAAAGAACATCGGGATCATACCGCAGGAATATCTGCTCTACCCGGACTTCTCCGCTTACGAATTCCTGGATTATATGGCGCTGCTTTCCGGAATAGATCTTTCGCGCAGGGAGATCATGAGCTTGTTAGAGGAGGTCAACCTGGCCGCCGTGGCGAAAAAGAAGATCAAGTCTTTTTCCGGCGGGATGAAACAGCGTCTCGTGGTGGCGCAGGCCTTAGTGCATGACCCGCCGGTGCTGTTTGCCGATGAGCCCACTACCGGGCTGGACCCGGAAGAACGGGTGCGCTTCAGAAACATCTTTTCAGACCTGGGTCTCACGCGCACAGTGCTGCTTTCTACCCACATCACTGAGGACATCACTGCTACCACCAACCGGTTGTCTATCCTTCACAAGGGCAGGCTGGTTTTCTCGGGCAGCATTGCTGAGCTGCTGGCTCAATGCCAGGGGAAGGTTTGGGGCTGCACGGTCGCCAGGGCGGACTGGACGGCTTTTAAAGACCATAATTTGATCTTCTCCTTTGTTCACGACGCCGATGCCCAAAGCGTGAGCGCCCGCTACTCGCCCCTGGAC
>JBAQLH010000013.1:0-10594 GCA_049301715.1 Anaerolineaceae bacterium | reverse complement strand
TCTATTTTTGGATGAATAGATACGACGGCAGGATCGACTCGCTGGCCTGTCGTTCGAGGAGACCGCATCACCACCCGAATGAGCACAATCCGGCAGAGCTGAAACTGATCCGGGCTTTCAGGAGAGCTAATGCAGAGATCGGGTTATTGGAACTGTGGTTCAATGACAAAGCCTGTTTCTTTTCGTTTGAGGATTTTAAGCTACAACTAAGAAGACACAATTAGCGTACTAACTATGTCCCGATGAAGCTTTTGAACTTCCTGTCTCCTGTTCAATTCTTTAACAGACTGTGCAATATGTTAGACAAAGCTACATTGTGTGGGTACTGTTGTGAGGTCTGCAGTTTCTTCTTTTAATCCATGCAAAGGAAAAACTCGTCGAGTTACTGGAAAACAATCATTTTACCAGCAGGTTTTCCTTTGCCTTCACGATCAAGGGTTCAGTTTCAGTTCCTTCAAGGCGTTTGTTGACATTCTCAGTGAGTTGTTCGAGCAAGTCCCAGTCACTGCTTAAATTGTCTTCGCCGAGAATATCATTGATCATTGACTCATAATCTGTGCCAAATGGGAGATAGTATCCGTCAATTTGGTTATCAGCGTTCACATGGAGCATCATGAATCCTTGACCGTCAGGTGTACCGTTATAGTTTACGTCATTCGGATCAGGTCTGCACCGGGTGAGAATCCACAGGATTTCTTTCGTGGAATAGGCAGGCTTCCACTCGCACAGGACTTTTCCCTCTGTATGATTCTGGTAGATTTCAATACCGCCAATTAACGCTTCCGTTTCCCGCCAGTTCTTTACATCAGAAAGGTGATCCACATCCAAGTTCGTAAATTCCTCAGGAATTTCTACCCACTTGACCGTTTCAGCCAGGGCAGTTGCCTTTGGGTCGTCCACAGGTGTGGGTTTTGAAGTTGTACAGGCTGACATGATAGTTATACAAACACCAATCAGTAGTAAGTTCAGTCTGCACGCTTTTTTCGTTGAATGTTCGGTTCTAAACACAAGAATCTCCTTCTTTCAGGATGGTTAGGCTTAACCTCAACGCAAATCCATCAGTACCTATACCCAGAGATGTTTAGCGCATAGAATAATGATGGTGAAAAGTAGGACAATGCATAGGTACTATCCGGGTCATGACTTGCCACCTGTATTTTTGTATAGTCGTGGCAGCTTCCTGTTATGGCAGTGACAATTACGGTATGTCTCCAGTTATTTGGAGATGCACTCTCTTTCATGACGACCAAATCCCCCGACTGAAGGTAACACATATAATCTCCTGAAGAATACCCGTAAGGGCCTCTGCCAGTATTATTGGTAATGAAATTGTAAATGCCTCCTACATTTATCCATGGATATGAACCTGTACGTGTGTACGGGTCATAATACCACTTGTTGTAGTAGTCGTCCGGAGTGGACATGGTCTGGTTGGTACCTTTGTATACTGCTTGTGATGCAAAGTTTGTACAATCAGCTCCGGAAATATTAAAAACTCACTCGTATTTCTGCCATTAACCCAATTGTTTGCATAATTTACTGCTGCTGTCCTGTTGTAGGTTGCAGTAATATATGCATCTGATGGTGGTAAGCTCGTAATAAAGGTGGGCTCGGTTTTTGCTTGGGAAACTAACTTTTCATCAATACTTTCAAGAATTGAAACTTCCGATCTTCCTCTGATCTGAAAGGTCATCACATCCTCATATTGGTCATTTAATATACCAAGCTTTGTTGATCCTGGCTCTAAAGTTATCAGGTGTTCAACATTAGCTTGTTTGAAAATTGGTATCTCTCCATCAACTCTTCTCAATTCACCATGTTCGATCAAAGTGATGTCGATAGTGCCTTCATGAGTTTCCATTTCTCGTATGTCAAGCTCAAATGAGAACCCATCATACTCAATGCCGAGGTTTTCAGCGATTCTGTCAAATGCCACCTGGCGCAAATGCTCTAATTCGCGCCACTCAGAGTTGGCATTAGGAGATGCGAAAACATCAATACCCACAGCTTTTGGATTCTGGGTCATCAATAAGTATCTGTTGTTAAAATAGTTATATAGGAATTCTTTTACAGTTTGTTCCTGCGGAACCGCGTAGGACAAGGCTGGGGTAGTGGTTACAAAAATCAACAGACAGACAGAAAGACAAATTAAAAAGAAATTTTTACGTTTCATATTAACTCCTTTTCATCTAATAACAATATTAGCACACTTTATTCAAGCTTTCAAATAAGAGAGTGTGTGGGAAATTCAGTACTTTCAGACTTCTAAGCGCGTGGGTAATATGATAAGATAATTCAATGTTTAAAGCTGTAATTGAAACCTTACGACCAAAACAGTGGATAAAGAACCTGTTTATCCTCCCAGGGCTGGTATTTGACCGCCAATTGGGGCTGCTCCAACCAACCTTACGCGTTGGAGCAGCAATGCTTATTTTTTGCCTGGTTTCCGGTCTGACCTATACGATTAACGACATTTTAGATGTGGAAGCAGATCGGCTCCATCCTCAGAAAAAGATGCGCCCAATTGCTTCAGGGCGCCTGAGCATTCGCCAGGCATCTATCCTCGCTATTGTTCTGGCGCTGATTGCTCTTCCGGCTGCGTTTTTGCTTTCAACCAATTTCGGCTGGGTATGCGTGGTCTATACCTTGCTCATGCTGGCATATTCCAAGTGGCTGAAGCGGATCATGCTGATTGATGTGCTGGTGATTGCCCTGGGTTTCGTTCTGAGAGTAGCTGCCGGAGTTGTAGTGATCAAGGTCAATTACTTTTCTCCCTGGCTTTTCGTTTTAACAACCTTGCTGGCGCTATATCTTGGCTTCGGAAAGCGTCTTTCTGAAATAAAGCTGCTGGAAGACCAGGCTGGTGAATACCGGAAGGTTCTCCAGGGCTATTCAATTCCTCTTTTGAACCAGTACTTGGTTGTCATGCTCTCAGCGATCCTGATAACCTACTGCCTGTATACTTTCTCTGCCCACCCTAGCGGCAGCAACTATACCATGATGCTGACAATCCCGTTTGTCTTTTACGGAACTTTTCGCTATATGTATATTATTCAGAACGGCAACTTAGCGGCTGCTCCCGAAGAAGTCGCATTGAAAGATTTGCCCCTGAAAATTACTGTTATTCTTTGGGCACTTTCAGCAATAATTATTCTGTACCTGTTACCTTGAAGTGTCATCATGCCGGCAATCTCTGCTTACGCATCCTCTAAATTGATCCTATTGGGCGAACACGCTGTGGTGTATGGTGAACCAGCCATTGCCATACCGTTTTCTGGCTTGAGGGTGCGCGCAATGGTCGAACCCCTGATAGGATCTTTTTCTGGCACGATTCATATCTTTGCACCCTCACTCGGTTTGAACCATGACTTGCAGAACCTGCCGGAAGATAACCTGGTAGCCAAGAGTATCACCCTGACGCTGGCGTCCTTGGGAATCATGCAAAATCCGACTTGCAAGATTTCCATTTTCTCTGATGTTCCCCTTTCTTCTGGTTTGGGTGGAAGTGCTGCCATTGCTGTTGCAATCATGCGGGCACTATCTGCCTTCCTTGGCCATCCTCTAAAGCAGGATAAGCTCAATCATCTGGCTTTTCAAACTGAAACGTTAATGCATGGAACCCCCTCCGGTATAGATAACACTGTCATCGTTTATGAAAAACCAATTTACTTTGTAAAAGGGCAAGAGGTTGAATTTATTACCCCTGGCGGGCAGTTTACTTTCTTAGTGGCAGACAGCGGGGTAAAAAAATCCACTGCATCAACAGTCCAGCAAGTGGCTAATGAACGTCAGGCTGATTCGGATCATTACAACACCCTGATCCGACAAATAGGGGATTGTTCCCGCAGAGGTAAATCCGCGCTCGAAGTAGGTAACGCTGTTTCTCTGGGTGAGGTCTTGAACGAAAACCAGTCTCTGCTGGAACAGATGAACTTATCCTGCCCGGAATTGGACAACCTTATAAACCATGCCAAGCAGGCTGGCGCTTTGGGCGCTAAACTCACTGGGGGAGGGAAAGGCGGCCATATGCTGACCCTCGTAGAAGAGTCCGATATTGAAAGCATTCGATCTGCCCTTTGGGAAGCGGGGGCTACCCAGGTGTATCAAACCAAACTTTCTGCAAGTGATAAACAT
Source organism: Anaerolineaceae bacterium (assembly GCA_049301715.1). Lineage (GTDB taxonomy): Bacteria > Chloroflexota > Anaerolineae > Anaerolineales > Anaerolineaceae > Mesolinea. The sequence continues at coordinate 6,460 of JBAQLH010000013.1, read as the reverse complement.
GCCTGAGCAGGATCTTGATCCAAATTTGATCTTTGTCAAACTGGGAGGTTCCCTGATCACGGATAAAGACCAAACCGAAACAGCCAAACCGGACCTAATTCTGGAACTCCTGTCAACCATCCAACAGCAGTTAATTCAACAACCTGAGCTTAAGCTCGTGCTTGGGCACGGTTCCGGTTCGTTTGGGCATCATGCTGCAAAAAAGCACAATACCCGCAGCGGGGTCTTCAACAAAGAGGATTGGTTGGGTTACCAGGCTGTCTGGCAGAGCGCCCGCAAACTCAACCAAATTGTGATAGGTCAATCTGAAATTATTGGCTTACCGGTGCTTGGTTTTCCTCCGTCCGCTATTGTTGTGACCAGCAATCATGCGATTACGCAATGGAATATCACTCCCATCCGGTCAGCTTTGGATCATGGTCTGATCCCATTGGTTTATGGGGATGTTGTTAACGATGATGAAATTGGCGGGACAATTCTCTCCACGGAAGACCTTTTTTATTACCTTGCTTTGCAACTGCATCCCTCAAGGATTCTTTTGGCAGGTGTGGAAGCAGGCGTTTTTGCAGATTACCCCCATAATGTAAGCGTTATAAACCACATTCCTGCAGACACTATTCTAAAAACCCGACTGGAAGGTTCCGCTAGCGTGGATGTTACCGGTGGAATGAACAGTAAAGTCAGTCTGATGCAGTCCATTTGCCGCGCAGTCCCTGGCATCCAAATTCGCATTTTTTCGGGTACTGATCCCGATAATCTGGGCAAAGCCATCCAGGGTTTGCCGGTGGGGACTCTTATTCGGTGAGCTTTCAGCGGCAAAATAATACATGTATCGGTCAGCAGTCGACAACCAGGAGTAAAACTATATAATTCCTTGATTAAGGATAACATGCCATGATATACACCAGACAACAACTTGAAGAGTATGAAAATGAAACCCTGGCGCCCTATGCAGTACACAGCAAGGACTCAAAAGGGCGTAAATATCCGGAGGAAGAAGCTGATTTTCGCACCCGTTTTCAACGTGATCGCGAACGCATCCTGCACACCACTGCCTTTCGCCGGCTTGAATATAAAACCCAAGTGTTTATCAACCATGAAGGTGATTACTACCGCACCCGTTTAACCCACTCTCTGGAGGTGGCACAACTGGGGCGGTCAGTCGCTCGTTCCCTGGGTGCCAATGAAGACCTTATCGAGACCATTTGCCTGGCACATGATCTGGGTCATCCACCCTTCGGCCATTCAGGAGAAGCTGCACTTGCCAAGTTAATGAAGGATTATGGTGGATTCAATCATAACAATCAGTCCGTCCGGATTGTTACAACGCTGGAAAACCGTTATCCAGATTTCCCGGGTCTGAATCTGAGCTGGGAGGTTCTGGAAGGCATGGTCAAACATGAAACAGATTATGACATCTCATCAGCCAAGGAATACGATCCTGAGCTCAGGGGGCACCTGGAGGCACAGATTGCCAACGTGGCTGATGAATTGGCTTATACCTCTCATGATCTGGACGATGGTTTGCGTTCTGGTATGATTACCCCAAGTCAGCTTGACGGGATCGCCATTTGGGAAATTGTTAATGAGAGCATTGGGCGGCGAAAAACAGAAACCCTGGATGAATTGACGCGTCACCAAATTATCCGCCGGTTAATCGGCTTTGAAGTAACCGATCTGATCCAGTCCGTTGACCGCTATTTGCGTAGGAGTGGCGTTAAATCCGCACTCGAGCTGCAAAAACTGCCTTATAATGTGGTCGGTTTTAGCGAAGATATGTACCGGCGAAATCGGGAACTTAAAGATTTCCTCTTTGCCAACCTTTACCGCCATTACCGGGTGGTTCGCATGGCAGCCAAAGCTGAGAGAATCGTGACTGAGTTATTTAACATTTACCAGAGCACTCCGGCAACATTGCCCGCCAATGTGCAAGAGACGATCGGTGAGCGAGGTCTGGAACGAACCATTTGCGATTACCTGGCTGGAATGACTGATCGCTTTGCAATAGAAGAATACAAACGGCTGTTTGACGCAGACGTATTACCTTAAGAAAAGAATGTAAATAATGATTAACCAAACATATATAACAATTACCGGAAAAAACAAACTTGAAGAAGAATTGGCTGAACTTAAAGGCCCTCAACGGTTGGAATTAGCTCGAAGGTTAAAAAGTGCCATAGAGATGGGAGACCTATCGGAAAATGCGGACTATAAAGCCGCCAAAGAAGACCAAGGCTTTTTGGAAGGCCGCATCCTAGAAATCGAAGCAGTTCTTTCAAATGCCAAAGTCATTGATGAATCTGAAACTACCACTAATGAGGTTCAGATTGGCAATAAGGTAACAATAAAAGAGGACAATGAACCAGAAGAGGTTTTTAAACTGGTAGGCGCGCGTGAATCCAACGCCCGAATTGGGAAGATCTCTTATGAATCACCACTTGGAGCAGCTTTAATCGGAAAGAAGAAAGGCGACCTGGTTACAGTCCAAACGCCTGGGGGAGAACTAAAAGTAAAAATCATCAAGATCGAATAATAAAAAAGGGCGACTCATGAGCCGCCCCTATAGCAGTCGTTTCTTTTTGATTTGTTTGCTAAACCTTACTTACGATAAACCGCCAGTTCGATAGTTGAGCGTTGGAAGTAACTTTGCTCTGGCAAAGGTATTTCTCCGTAGTTCATATCGACGATCCGGGCTTCCATCTTTAGTGTAGCAGTCTCTAGGAAGAATTGTCTGCCAGTTTCTGACAGTACTGGTTCGCCTTTGATCTCCAGCCGCTGCCGCAAACTGGGATCATTGTAGATGTGGGCGCTCATGACCACTTTTGTCACCGTTTGAACATCATTCTTGTCAAACAGCCAGACTTCAAAAGCAGATATCTTCTTGGGCTCACCCACTCCAATGATATCGGAAATGCTTACGCCGCATTCACCCAGGAATTCTCCATTAGGTGCATCAAAAGTGAAAGATTCATCATAGAGGTCATCACCAAACATATAAGTAGTCATGAATTGAGCCACAGGTTTATCGTAATTGATGGTGGATTTGCCATTCAACTTGACAGCACCCGGGGGTACTTGCGATGGACCTGCCACATGGGGCGCCGGCACTGCTGCAGGTACTGCTGCTGGAACAGCTTGAGGCACAGCAGCCGGTCGGGCTGCGAAAGATCTCACAGCTGGAACGTCCTCTAGGGGTGTCGCGCCCATTTTTACCTTGTTCTTAAAGAAGAACAGATACACCAGCACTGCTCCCACAATTAAAATGCCAAGCAAGGTTAACCCCAGTGAAAGCAATTTATTAGATCCCTCTGCTTCTTCTGTTTCTGCTATTTGTACCCCGGTCTCGCCTGTTGCCACCTGGGTGGGCAACTCAGCAGAGACTGCCTGTGTGAACAAACCGATTTGATCCTGGCTTAAATACCCTGGGGCTGCCACAACCGCTTGAAGGGTTGTATCAGCGTTTTCGCCCAACTCCGCATAAAGCTGTTTTGCCTTGGTCTGATCATAGGTCAAGTTGTAATTCGTGATCACCATGCGCAGGTAATCCTGCTGGAGATCAGGTCGCATGGTTTCAGCATTGGTATCCGTCCATTTAACCGGAAAGAGGACCCAGGCAATCAACAAACCGACCAATAAACCAACTACCCCCGCTGTAATGGCCAGAGCTTTTGGTTCCTTTAATTTTTCTTTAATGGTGTCAACAAGATTATCCATGTTCCTGCACCTTTCAACTTAAATTGTTATCCTCAGACGAAGTTGCAGGATTCGTACCAAATCAGGCTTCCCGGTTTTCTGTTTCCTCCAAAGAAACCACTTCAGAACAGTTCAGGCAGCGTGCCTGGTGTTTGTTCAGAGCCACCATTGTTCCGCCACAATTTGGGCAGGGTTGTGGAATTGGTGGATTCCAGGAAGTGAAATCACAATCAGGATAGCGTGAACAGCCATAGAAGACCCGTCCTTTTCTAGTCCGCTTGCGAATGACATCCCCTGTCTTGCAAGTCGGGCAGGTTATCCCAATTTTTTCAAGCCAAGGTTCGGTGTATCTGCATTTCGGAAAGGTGCTGCAGCTAATGAATTTCCCATACTTGCCATTCCGCAAAACCAGGTCACTTCCGCAATTTGGACAAGCGCGGCCAATCTTTTCCGGCTCAATTTTAGTTACCGGCATATGCTCCTTGGCATTTTCCAGACTCTCTTCAAAGGGTTCATAAAATTGGCGCATCACATCCACCCAATTCAATTTGCCTTGGGCAATTTGATCCAGTTTTTCTTCCATGCCAGAGGTGAATCCAATATCTACAATAGATGGGAAATATTCTACAACCAGATCATTTACAACGAATCCAGTCTCGGTTGGCAGCAGGCGCTTATCTTCCAGGGTAACATATCCCCTCGTCTGAATGGTGGAAATAATCGGAGAATAAGTGGAAGGTCTGCCAATTTTGTTTTCCTCAAGCACCTGGATCAGAGAAGCCTCGCTGTATCTGGGGGGAGCCTGGGTAAAGTGCTGGACGTACTCAATATCCTTGAGCTGTTGAACTTGATCTTCCTGCATGTCTTCCAGCGGGATGTCAACCAGTTCTTCCTTTTCAGTCTGGTCTTCGTTGACGGATTCTTCATAGACAGCCCGGAATCCCATGAAAACCGTTTTGTTGCTGGTAGCCTTCAGAAGGTAATGCTGTGCCTTCGATTTCCCCACGATCTCAATGGAGGTTACTTCAATGAGAGTAGGGTTCATTTGGGAAGCCACAAACCTTTGCCAAATTAGTTTATAGAGCTTGAACTGATCCTTGGTTAAATACTTCTTCAATGCATCCGGTTCGTGTGTGACTAAAGTGGGTCGGACTGCTTCGTGAGCTTCTTGTGCTGAGGCTGCCCTGGTTTGGTAATGAGGAGCTTGCTCTGGTAAAAATGCCTGGCCGTACTTTGTCTGGATAAATTGTCTGGTTTCTTTTATAGCCTGGGTTGAGACATGGACCGAGTCAGTGCGCATGTACGTGATCAGACCTGTCTCCCCTCCATTACCAATATCAATACCTTCATAAAGCTGCTGCGCTACTGCCATGGTTTTTCGGGTCTGAAATCCCAATTTTCGAGAAGCTTCCTGCTGGAGGGTGCTGGTAATGAATGGCGCAGATGGTTTCACCTTACGTTGAGATTGCTTAATACTGTCCAAGAGATACTTAGCCTGACGCATATCAGTAACAATTGAAAGAGTGCTATCTTGATCAGGCAAAACCGGTTCCTGGTTATTGATCTTGACTAGTTTAGCTTTGTAAGAGTGTTGGCTGCCTTCAGGAGTGAACTCAGCCGAAACGGTCCAGTATTCCACCGGCACAAATTCCTGGATTTCCCGCTCGCGCTCCACCACCAAGCGCAATGCCACCGACTGCACACGTCCAGCCGATAACCGACCGCGCACTTTTGCCCATAGGATTGGGCTGACCCCATATCCCACCAACCTGTCAAGGATTCGCCTTGCCTGCTGGGCATCCACTAAATCCATATCCACTTGCCTGGGATGCGCAAAGGCATCAGCGATGGCATCCTTGGTAATTTCGTGGAAAACCACCCTTTCAGTCTTTTCAGGGGGAATTTGAGCAGTATCCAGTAAATGCCAGGCAATTGATTCGCCTTCACGATCAGGGTCTGTTGCCAGATATACTTTTTTACTATGCGCAGCCAGTTTTTTTATTTGATTGACAATTTCTATCTTTTCATTCGGAACGCGGTATTTAGGTGCAAAATCATGTTCGACATCCACACTGAGTTGGGTCTTGAGTAAATCCCGGACATGCCCGACAGATGCCAGGACTTTATAATCGTCTCCTAAAAATTTGCCAATCGTGCGGGCTTTGGCCGGGGATTCCACAATCACCAACTCTTTACCTGACCCGCTCAAGTTTTTGGCTGAGCTTCTGGAGAGGGCAGATTTCTTGACCCGTAATTTCCCGGTTTTAGCGGCCTTTGAACTGCCGGTTTTCACCTTCCTGGTGGGGCTGGATTGTACCCTTTTCGGTTGAGTGACCGGTTTTTCCAACCCGGCATGGGCATCCGTCAAACCCATCCTAGAAAGTTTCGTTCCACATACAGCACATTCACCCTTGGTAATCGCGCCGCCGCGAACAGTAAAACTGGCAACCGGATTGACCATCTCACGTTTTTGTTTACACTTCAAACAATAAGCTTCCAATAAAAATCTCCCATCTCTTTCCGAGATTTACTTGTCTTTAAAATTTCCCACCTATAATACCATATCCAAAAAAGTCAACCGGACGAATCCAAAGTTTGTCGGGAACTTGTAGCTTTGTCAAACATATTGGACAGTCTGATTAAGGAATTGAATAGGAGACAGGAAGTTCAAAGGTCTCATCGGGATATGGTTAGTACGCTGATTATGTCTTCTTAGTTGTCGTTTGAAATCCTCAAACGAAAAGAATCTGGCTTTGTGATAGAGTCT